>JBFXEQ010000011.1:0-85046 GCA_050179935.1 Bacteroidales bacterium
AAAAGGTTGCATTAATTGCTGTTGCAAACAAATTAATACGACAGGCTTTTGGTTGCATTGATAATATGGCCTATTATAATGCAGAATTATGTTAAAAAATTTGTTTTTTAGCACAGTTCATTGCGAGGAAGAATGACGAAGCAATCTTTTAATAATCAGTATATAAAGATTCCTTCGCTTTGCTCGGAATGACTTTTTTCATCCTTTTGAGACAACCTCTTTTTTATGCACCATAAAACTATTCAGTTTTAAATTTTATCATTTTTTCTATTGCTTTGCTGCATACCGGACAAAAACCAGTAGCTTCGTTGCTTTTCATGCGGCAATCCATCATTGGACTATAAACCCCTTTGCTTACATAACCTCCGCCTTCATAAACACCTACAATATCTTTGTTTTCAACTTTTCGTGGAGTAGGAACTGGTGTTCCCGAATCAATCATCGATTTCCATTTAAGATCAAAATTTATCAGGGTTGTTAAATTTGGCGACCAAGGCTCAATGGCTGTGTTGTAAAAGTCATTATACGAGGTTGATGAATTATAGTATTCATCGCCTAAACCGGCAAACGAATGCCCAAATTCGTGAATAAAGACTTTGTTAGATAAAACATGATCGGCAGCAAAAACGGCAAAATGATTATAAATACCTCCACCTCCATATTTATTTGTGTTTACAATAATACAAATATCATCGTAAGGAATATGGCCTGCAATATCCCGAACCGATTTTATATCTGGTGTTGTAAGGTATCTTTCGCTATCGAATGTATAAAAGCTACTGTTAATAATTGTTTTACGATATATTTCTTTTCCGGGAACATCCGTTCCTGATTCTTGTGAAGCAGAATTAATAATCCAGATATTGAATTTATCAGCATTTGCCTTAAATGGTTCCTGACTAAAAAGATAATTAACAATTCTCTTTACATCATTTTCGAATTTTGGCATCTCTTTTAACGTGTATCCTTCGGCCAAGAAGGCAATATCTACATTTTTTGCAGGATCGCCATTGTCTATTAGTTTTTTATAAGCCCAACCTTCTACTTCGGGATTAATGAAGTAGTCTTTCGGATTAATGATTGTTTCGAATACCTGAGTAAAATCTCCTTCCCATTTTCTGCTAAAAATTTTAAGTTTTATAGTATTCTTAGGATAAGGAAAAATTATGGTTTGATAATAACTTCTGTCCACCTTAGTGGCTTCTTCTGTAGTTTGCCATTCTTCGAAAAGAGTACAAAATCCCTGCGAAAAAATAATGGAATCAGTTTTAGGATCGATTACCTCGAATTTATATTCGCCATAATTAAACCAATCAATAAGGTTGTTTTTTGAACCTCCCCAAATGGGCTCTCTTTTAATTTGTTCAAGATAGAGTTTTTCAGATTTTGCATTACCAGCGAAAATAAAATCGACACGCATTCTTTCATCGGTAAAATTTTTTGAATAATTACTTTGCGAATAAGTAACCTGTGCTAATAAAACGAATAAGACAGCTTGTATGAGTCTCATAAATGGAGGTTTTGTTTAATAGAATTTATAAAGTAATTTTGAGGCCTAATTTACAATTAAATCTCCAAATCAATTTATTAGACTATGAATTCTGAATTAGGATTAAAAATAAAAGAATGGTTTCTAAGTTATGGATTTACCGATCAGCATGCCTTTTATGCAAAAACAGCCGTAATAGTATTATTGGTGCTTATAATTGCATTTATTGCATTTTTTATAACAAAAACAAGCCTTGTAAATATCATCCATAATTTCGCCAAAAAAAGCAAGTCGGAGTGGGATGATATTTTATTAAACAAAAAACTTTTAAATAGATTATCGCATTTGGTTCCTGCAATTATTATTTATGGATATGCCGTGAATGGCTTAACTGAATTTCCTGTTTGGCAAGCCAAAATCCTATCAGCAATTAATATTTATTTGATATTCATCGGAATGCTGATAATTAACGCATTTCTCGATGCAGCACACGAGGTTTATTTAACACTTCCTGTTGCTAAAGAACGACCAATTAAAGGATATCTGCAAACAATAAGTATTTTCGTGATTTTTATTGGTAGTATATTTATTATATCGATATTAATAGGTAAATCGCCTTATAAATTATTGGCCAGCCTTGGAGCTGTTGCTGCTATTCTCTTATTAGTTTTTAAAGATAGTATTCTTGGGCTCGTTTCGGGCATTCAGCTTTCGGCAAATCAAATGGTAAAAATCGGCGATTGGATTACCATGCCAAACAGAAATGCTGATGGTGATGTACTTGAGATAACTCTTAATACTGTAAAAGTTCAAAATTTTGATAAAACTATTGTTACTATTCCTACTTATGCACTTATGTCGGAGTCGTTTCAGAACTGGAAAGGTATGGAGGATGCACGTGGACGAAGAATTGCGCGATCGATATTTATCGACCTAAAAACCATAAAAATTTGCGACGATAAATTACTAGAACGATTTAAAAATATAAAACTAATAAAAGATTATATTATTGAGAAACAAGCAGAGATAGAAACCTATAACAAAGAGCTGGGAGTAGAAAATGACCGGTTGAGTGGAAGAAATCTTACAAACATTGGTGTTTTTAGAAAGTATTGTGAAATCTATCTGAATAATCATCCTAAATTATATTCACTCGATTCTCCCTACAGTCTGCTAGTTAGGCATTTGCAACCTTCGGAGAAAGGAATACCCATTCAGATTTATGTTTTTTGTAAAGAAACATCGTTTGTTGAATTTGAAAAGGTGCAAGCCGATATTTTTGATCATATTTTAGCTGTTATCCCTGAGTTTGATCTAGGAGTGTTCCAGATTCCATCAGGCGACGATTTACGCCAAATTAAACTATCAACATTAACTTAATTTTTATGCGATTATTATTTGTAATTATATTGATGTACTTAGCTGTTGGACTTCAGGCTCAAAAGGTGTTCTCGGTTCAGTACGATTATCAGGCTGATGTTAAGGTTTTTGTAACAAATTACGATTATCAGGCTGACCTACTCGTGTACAAAGTGAAATACAATTATCAGGCAAAAGAAAACCAAGGCTTATGGTTTTTCACTGATTATGATTATCAGGCAGATAAAAAGATTTTCTTTACTCAATATGATTATCAAGCTGATTTAAAAATATATTTTGTAGAGTACAATTATCAGGCAAAATGGAAAAATCAGAATAAAATGCATCTTTTATATTAAAAAGATAGTATAAGGTTAAAGATAAAAGATAGAACAAAATTTTTCCCATGACATCAGAATCAAAAAATAAAACAGACAAATCTGAATTGCAAAAACAGAATTCTGATGATATTAATAATTCTGATGATAATAGTCTTTCAGTTCCTTACGAAGATTTAAGCACTCTTGAGCGCGTTGAAGATTTAAAAAATGTTCAGTTTACTCTCTCAAAACAATACACAGACTTAGAAATAAAACGTAAAGAGCTCGAATTGCAACAAAAGAAACTCGAAGAGTCGAGCGAAAAGTTCCGTTGTCGCACTATTGAGTTATTTGGTAAGATGGTTGATCTTAAAAAGGCAAAAAAGATAATTAGCCAGCAAAACGAGCAACTAGAGAAACAGCAACACGAGATAACTATTCAGCAGATTCAGCTCGAAAGCACGAACCAGAAGTTCAGAGAGCGAACCATTGAGTTGTTTGGTAAAATGGTTGATCTTAAAAAGGCAAAAAAAACTATCAGCCTGCAAAACGATGAGTTGGAACAGCAACAAAAAAAACTACATGAACTAAATGCAAGTAAAGACAAATTCTTTTCGATTATTGCACATGACTTGCGCAACCCAATTGCAGGATTTTTAAATCTTACCGATATTTTATCTGAAAATTTTTCTTCTTTCTCAGAGAAAGAAAGTAAAGAGTTTATTGATTTGATGAACCATGCATCGAAACAACTTTATAATTTGCTAGAGAACCTGTTGCAATGGTCGCGATCGCAGACCGGTAGTATTCCCTACGAGCCCAAAATAGTTACCTTAAAGCCTGTAGTTGAAAATACCATTGATCTGTTAATGATGAATATCAAGAACAAAAAACTAAAAGTGTCTATTGAGGTTAATGGTGAATGTAAGGCTTTTGCCGATGAAAATATGATTACCACGGTTATAAGAAATTTACTGAGCAATTCAATCAAATTTTCGAATATAAATGGATTAATAAAAATTAAGGCAGATTGTATTAACGAGCAGGTTACCGTTTCGATTATTGATAATGGTGTTGGAATGAGAAAAGAAGATCAGGAAAAGCTTTTCCGTATCAATAAACACCACACAACACAAGGTACATCAAACGAAGCTGGATCGGGATTAGGATTGATTTTATGTAAAGAGTTCGTTGAACGTAATGGTGGTAAAATCTGGGTCGAAAGCGACTTGAACAAAGGCTCAACGTTTTCATTTACACTGCCTTTTTCTAAAGCAAATTAGGTTTATAACCTTTGTTTCACAGCCTCATACATTAACACTCCTGCAGCTACAGAAACATTCAACGATTCAATTTCGCCAAGGATAGGTATTTTTACCAACTTATCACTTATTCTCAAATATTCAACCTCCACACCTTGGTCTTCAGAGCCAACGAGTATTGCTGTTGGAACAGAAAAATCGATTTCGTAATAATAGTCTGCTGCTTTTTCGGTTGCTGCAATAACTTGCAGTCCGCTTGATTTTAAAAATTTTATTGTTTGTAATAAATTTTGAACTCGGCAAACGGGTATTTTATGTAAAGCTCCGGCTGATGTTTTAACAGCATCTCCCGATATTCGTGCTGAGCCTTTTTCGGGGATTATAATTGCATCAACTCCCGCACATTCTGCTGTACGCGTAATGGCTCCAAAATTTCGCACATCGGTAACTTTATCCAAAATTACTACAAATGGAGTCTTTCCAGCTTCGAATAACGAAGGAATTATTTGTTCAATATTCTGAAACTCAATAGGAGAAATGAAAGCTACAACTCCCTGATGATTCTTTGGTGTAATTCGGCTTATTCTTTCGTTTGGTACTAATTGATAAGGAATCTGAAGTTCATTTATCAGGGTCATAAGTTCATGACTTAATTCGCCTGTTAATCCTCGACGAATAACTAATTTGTCGATTAGTTTATCTGCTTTTATTGCCTCAATAACGGCACGTATGCCGAAAATAAAATCTTTTTCTTCTTTCATCACTTTTATGGTTGAAAATAATATACTTCACCGCTATTCCACATTTTTACATTCTCGTCCCAGCCTGTAATTTTCTGTTTTGCACGATTCAAAACAAAATGGTTAGTTGTAAGATTATGGTTTGTTTTCTCAAAGTTAAAAACTACGCCAGGGCCCATATCTCTGGGACTATAAATCCATCGTTCTTCTTTTGCTGATTTATACAAGTAATCGGGTGGTCCGTAAACGATATAGATAATCCCTCTGTCGGTTTGCCATCCTGGTTTATACGATGTAAAGAATTTATTGGCATACATTACCCGGGTATAAAAAATCTTAATCAGCTCACGTGATCGGTTTGCATTTTTTGCTTTCGATAACCAAAAATTATCTACCATAAGTTTGGTTGTTCTTCCATTGGTTGAATCATCGTTGCAATTACCAATCGATGTAATATAAATCAATGGTTCAATCAACTGACATGGTGTAACTACATTTGGAAAACTGATTCCGTAATTTTGAAGTAAAAATCCATTTTCAGGATTTTTTGAAGGATTAAGAACATAGTTGCCTTCCTGAATAAAAGCTTCATAATTAATCGAATCAGGGTAACAAATAAAGATAGTATCGGGTATTCTTAATGAATCTATAATAATTCTTTGATCGTTGGGTGGGAGTGGAGTTATAAAATCCTGTTTATAAAACGAAACAAAAAGTGAATCAAACTTCTGATTGTAATGCTTTATTTTAAAAGGTTTATTGGGGTTTATATAGGGTTCAAAAAAGATTTCATTGGTTGCAGAATCGGTAATTACAAAATCCTGTTGGTTTAATTGTTCAGTTCTGCTAATCGTTTCAAAAAGTATTCGGCTTGTATTTCTGTTTTGATCCGAAACTTCTATCTCAATTAAATAGTTTCTTTGTTTTTTAGTGGGTACAGGTATTTCGAAGATAAAATATTCAGATGGTTGTTTCTCGAGATTCTGAAAAACATACCCCGAATCAATAAACTGCTGGTTATCAATAATTTCGTATAACAGGTAATTTATATTGATACTTGCCTGTAGTTTATTTTCTTCATTCGCCTGATTAAATAATAACTCTTGCTGTCGGATGCGGATGTAAATGGTTGATGAATCATCATTTTTGCTATAAATACGAATGTCGGGAAATAATGATATAAAATTTGGATCGTAAAGTGAATCGAAACTTCGTGGTTTTGATGTTTTTTTTGATGAGGAGCATGAAATTAGCAAAGCTAACAGTATAATTGTAACCAATGAACCTACAAATTTTAATCTCATCCTAATGACTTCTTTATTAATCATAATAATCTGTGTCACCTGCCTGTCAATCCATGTCAATTAGTAAAGGAATATTCACCCTCTGCCCTGCGGGCATCTCCCTCAAGCTTGCCTGCGGCAGGCAGGGGAGAATATGTCTGACTTTTCCTCCCTCGAGGGAGGTGGTCGAAGACCGGAGGGTGAAAAATAAAAAGTTTTAACTTGTTGATAAGCAGGTTTGCATTTTATTTATACAAATCTAAGAAATTGGAAATAATGAATTCCTTAAAATCTTATTTTTCTTTTTCGAGCAATATTTTTTCAAGCTCTTCGTGCAATTGCTCCCAGGTTTTCATTTCATTTTCGAGCTGTTGTTTCAGTAAGTCATAATCTTTAAACAAGGTTGGTTTCTGGGCAATAATAATTGGGTCAGACAGTTGATGCCCCATTTTGTCAAGTTCAGTTTCGAGCTGACTAATTTTAAGCTCACAGGATTTAATTGTATTTTCAACTTTTCTAATCTGCTTATCAAATTCTTTTTTCTCGATATAAGCTAATTTGTTGTCAGATTCTTTTTTCTCTTTACCTGATGATTGTTGCGCTTTACGTTCCAGCTCTTTCAGGTTTTCGAGTTTACGTTTCTGCAAAAATTCAAAAATTCCTCCCAGATGTTCTTTTACATTTTGATTTCTAAATTCATATATTTTGTCAACCAAACCATCCAGAAATTCACGGTCGTGCGAAACTAAAATAAGTGTTCCTTTAAAATCGAGCAATGCATTTTTCAGAATATCTTTCGATCGCATATCGAGGTGATTGGTTGGTTCATCGAGTACAAGCAGATTGTATGGCTGTAACAGGAGTTTTGCCATAGCAAGTCGCGATCTTTCGCCACCCGAAAGAACTTTTATTTTTTTATCAATGTCATCACCGCTAAATAAAAAGGCTCCAAGGATATCACGGATTTTTGTTCTTACATCTCCAACGGCAATATCATCAATAGTTTGGAAAACGGTTTTGTTTTCGCTCATTATTTCGTCCTGGTTTTGGGCAAAATACCCAATCGAAACGTTATGACCAACTTTTAACGAACCAGTATGTTCCAGGTTTTCGACAATAATTTTTGAAAGAGTTGTTTTCCCTTCGCCATTTCTACCAACAAATGCCACTTTTTCGCCCCGATGAATGGTTAAATCCACATCTTTAAAAACGGTAAGCGAGCCATAATTCTTTGTTAATCCACGGGCAGTAATAGCGACATCACCTGAGCGAGGAGCAGGAGGAAATTTAATATTCATCGAAGCCAAATCTTCTTCATCTACTTCAATGCGATCAATTTTATCAAGTTGTTTTATCCGCGATTGAACTTGAACAGCTTTAGTAGCTTTATACCTAAATCGCTCGATAAACTCTTCTGTTTCTTCAATCATTTTTTGCTGATTACGGTATGCCGACATTTGCTGCTCGCGTCGTTCTTTGCGTAACACAACATATTTGGAGTAAGGTACATTGTAATCATAAGCTTTACCAAGCGAAAGTTCTACAGTTCGTTTTGTCACATTATCGAGAAAAGTACGATCGTGAGAAATAAGTACAACAGCACCTGGATAAGCGATCAAAAAATCTTCGAACCATTGAATAGCTTCAATATCGAGGTGATTTGTAGGCTCATCAAGTAAAAGTACATCTGGCTTTTGCAGAATGATTTTTGCTAATTCTATTCGCATACGCCATCCACCGCTGAACTCAGCTGTTTGTCTTATAAAATCTTTTGTCTGAAAACCTAAACCGAGCAATGTTTGTTCAATATCGGCATCAATGGCACCACCACCCATCATTTGATAACGGTCTGATGCTTCGGTTAAATCATGGATCAATTTTAAATATTCAGCTGATTCATAATCAGTGCGACTCGATAACTGAATATTTATTTCTTTGATTGTTTTATCCAGTTTTAAAACTTCAGAAAATGCTTCGCGTGCTTCTTCAAAAACCGATTTGTTATCGGTACAAATCATGTGCTGAGGTAAATATCCAATTCTTATTCGCTCTGGAATGGTTACTCTGCCTTTGGTAGGCGTTTGCAAGCGCATAAATATTTTCAGCAAAGTTGATTTTCCCGATCCATTTTTTCCTACTAAACCAATACGGTCTTTAGGATTAACCATAAAGGAAACATCATTAAATAACTGGAATCCACCAAACTCAACCGTAAGCTGATCAACCGAAATCATAAAATCTTAATTTAATTCGCAAAGATAAGATTATAAATCTCCTGATTAAGGATCCTAAAAATGTTTTTTAATTATCCAAAATAAAAAACCTGACAAGATTCTATGATAATGCCAGGCTCAAATTAAAATTCTATTTTTTAATGGTTATGACTACTATGATCTGTTTCAATGCCTTTATGGATAGCTTCTAATGTATGCACATAATCTACATATGCTTTAACATATTGTCGTCCTTTTTCTAATGATTCTTCCTTTACTTTACCTAATTCAATAGCGTTTTTGTATTTTTCTTGAATAACTTTATTAATATGAGCGTTTAGTTTGCTAAGTAAATCATCAATATTTTGGTCATTCAGTGCCCCATCGGCCATTTTTACTATTGGTGTTGTGGTTCCGGCGGCTTTTAAACCAGTAAATGGTGCACCCTCACCTTCGCGATGCAATCGTACTAATGTTTCAAAAAAATGTTTTTCGACGATTTGATAAATCTCTTTGTCTCCCGATTTTAATGAATACGTTTTACTAAATAGATTTTTTATTTCGATTTCGTATTTAGGCTCAACCCATTTTAATATCAGGTTTACATTGTTCGTTTTTAGTGCATTAACAGCATCCAGAATAACTGGCCCATCATAAGAGTCACAATGAGCAAATACCTTTTTTTGACCACCAAAAACTGCCAAAAAGGTAAGCAGTATTAATACTGCAAATTTGTGTGTTAAAGATTTTGTTTTCATTTTCTTAAGTTTTATAGGTTAATAATTATTTATTGCTTAATCATGGTTAAAATCATTTTAAATTTTTCGATCGCTTTTAACGCATGCACCACATTGGCAGGCATAATAATACTCTGCCCAGCAACCAATTGATAAGGTGTTTTATTAATGATGATTTCGGCCTTACCATCAATTACCTGAACCAAGGCATCGAAGGGAGCCACGTGTTCACTTAATTCTTCGCCTTTATCAAAAGCAAATAATGATACATTTCCGGTAGGTAACTTTACAATTGTTTTACTTACAATTGACGAGTTTGCATATTCAATTATCGATGCAAATTCGAAAACTTCTGATTTGTTAATATCGTTCTTTTCCATAATTTTATTGTTTATTATTTATACAATACAAAATTAAGGTATTAAAGTAATTAAATTCTGTAATATATATTACAATCTATTATTTTTTAGCAAATGGAGTTAAATCTGGGAAATTGCAAATTATTTAAAGGGCTTACGATTAATGAAATAGATGATTTGATAGCTAAAATTGAGTTTAAGGAAAAAACGTATCAGAAAGGAGACGTTATTTTTCAGGAGGAGGAACAATGCAGGAAATTATTTATTTTAACCAAAGGAGTGGTTCATGGCGAAATGTTAAATTCAACCGGAAAGACAATAAAAATGGCTTCCATGCAACCATGTGATGTTCTGGCACCAGCATTTTTATTCAGCAAACAAAACAAATGCCCGGTAACTATGATTGCTTCGACAGATGCATCACTTATTTCTATATCAAAAGAAAATGTTATCGTTTTACTACAGAATAATGAAAAGGTATTAAAAAATTACATTGAGCTTATTTCGGATATTGCCCAATTTTTATCGGATAAAATTAAATTTCTTACTTTTCAGACGATAAAAGGGAAATTTGCCCATTATCTAATTAGATTATCAGAAAAGACAAGATCAGAACGGATTAATCTTAATAAATCACAACAAGAACTAGCTGAATTGTTTGGTGTTACCCGACCAGCTCTAGCCAAAGTTATTGGTGATCTGGATAAGGAAGGATTGATATCAGCAAAAGGAAAAGAAATACGAATTCTTAACCTAAATGAATTGAAGAAATTGCTCAGATAACTATTTTGTTAAATAAGCCGGAATAACTTTTATATTTGCACCAAATTGTAACTAAATGGGAAGAGATAGAAGAAAGCTGCCAATAATTGAAAACGTTGAGATTACAAACGTTGCTGCTGAAGGAAAAGCAATAGCAAAAATTGATAATAAAGTAATTTTTGTTACACAAGTTGTTCCTGGCGACATTGTTGATGTGCAGGTAATACGCAAGCGTAAAAGTTTTATGGAAGCTGTTCCTATTGCATTTAAAAAGTATTCTGATATCCGTGAAAAACCATTTTGCCAGCATTTTGAGATCTGTGGTGGTTGCAAATGGCAAAATCTGCCTTATTCCGAGCAAATAAAATACAAACATCAACAGGTAATCGATAATTTACAGCGTATTGCAAAGGTTGAGTTACCCGAAATAAATTATATTCTTCCTTCTGAGAATACTACATTTTACAGGAATAAACTTGAGTTTACTTTTTCGAATAGTCGATGGCTTACAAAAGAAGAAATTGCTAACGAGGGTAAACTCGAAAGAAACAGTTCTCTTGGTTTTCATGTTCCTAAATATTGGGATAAAATTGTTCAGATTGATAAATGCTGGTTACAGCCCGATCCATCGAATAAAATCAGAAATGAGGTAAAAAAATATGCGGACCAAAACGAGCTAAGTTATTTTGACCTTCGTAAGCAGGAAGGTTTTTTGCGTACTCTTATTATTCGTACTTCTTCAACCGGTGAGCTAATGGTTATTTTGGTGTTTTTTTACGAAGATAAAGAACAACGGGTTAAGCTTTTAACTCATATTAAAAATCAATTTCCTGAGATTTCATCACTGATGTATATTATTAACTCAAAATCAAATGATTCGATTACTGATCAGGAAGTAATTCTATTTAGTGGGATTGATCATATTTTTGAACAGATGGAAGATTTGAAGTTTAAGATTGGTCCAAAATCATTCTATCAAACCAACTCAGAGCAAGCCTATAACTTATACAAAATTGCACGCGAATTTGCCGGATTAACAGGTAATGAGATTGTTTATGATTTGTACACAGGTACTGGTACAATTGCAAATTTTATTGCTAAGAAAGCTCAAAAAGTAGTTGGTATCGAATATGTTCCCGAAGCAATAGAGGATGCGAAAGTTAATTCGGCAATCAATAACATTTCCAACACACTATTCTTTGCCGGAGATTTAAAAGATGTATTAAACGAATCGTTTATAAAGGAACATGGTAAACCAGATGTTATTATTACTGATCCACCAAGGGCCGGAATGCATGCTGATGTTGTAAATTCTATTCTACAAGCTAATCCCGAAAGAATTGTTTATGTTAGTTGCAATCCTGCAACACAAGCTCGTGATATTCAGCTATTGGATAAAACTTACAAAGTAACAAAAGTTCAACCTGTTGATATGTTTCCTCATACTTATCACGTTGAAAATATTGTTCTTCTAGAAAAAAGAGTATAAAAATCCAACAAAACGTTATTTCATTAATATACAGTTATTCCATTTGATAATTAAATTTATTTAGGTATATTCGCTATAAAACATAACCCATCTAAAACCTAGGGTAAATTGGTAATTTAATATATGACTGAGCAAGATCAGAATAAAACAAAACTGAATAGCACACATCTTGTAAATTTGCTTGTTGGAAACCGCAATGAATTTAGCTTAGAACATAGATTTTTTAATTCGGTAAGTTTCTTTTCAGCCTTAGCTGCTATTTTTGCTACTGTAACAAATATAGCACTAGGTTTAAATTTGGTTTTAACCTCCATTACTCTTGTTGCTGGATTAATTATGTCTTTGTTTTATTATATTTCGCGTATTCATAAAAACTACAAAATTCTGTTACCCTTCTTTATAGTTTTTGCTCTGGGCTGTTTATCTTTTGTATATTTCTTCAATTCAGGTTCCGAAGGCCCTGTGGTTTTTATTTATTTAGTAGCCATGGTGTTTTTTGTTATTATTACTGATGGTAAAACCAGGGCGTTTGTGATTTTTGCGTTTATTATTGATATTTTACTTATTCTGTACCTCGAAGGAGAATTTCCACAATGGATAACTCATTACGAGAACAATAGCATTAAGTTTTACGATATAGCCATCACATTTATTTTTTCATTCATACTTATTTATTTTGTTGTAGTAGTGCTGGTTCGAAGCTATCGCGATGAACGAACTATTGCAAACAAACAAAATGATGAAATCACATTCCAAAAAAAGCAAATTACCGATAGTATAACTTATGCCAGCACTATTCAGGAAGCTTTACTCCCCGATACGAATTACATAAAGAAAATAATCCCTGACCATTTTGTATTTTATAAACCAAAAGATATTGTGAGTGGTGATTTTTACTGGGTAAAAAAAGTAAATAACTATACCGTAATTGTGGTTGCTGATTGTACAGGACACGGGGTGCCTGGAGCGTTTATGAGTATGCTCGGTATATCTCTTATTAATGAAATAGCCAATCGCAAAGAAATTAAAAAAGCAAATCAATTACTTGAAGTATTAAGGTATGAGATAAAGAGACAACTAAGTCATTCATCTACAGATTATTCGCTGAATATTGGAATGGATATCGCAATTTGTGTTATTGAACCAGATAAAAAAATTATGCAATATGCAGGAGCCAATAGTCCATTGTACCTTTTAAGAGATGATAAAGTAGTTGAATATAGAGCAACACGCAATCCGATTGGAATATCGCCTATTGAAATACCTTTTCAGAATTACGAGATAGAATTGCAGCCTGGCGATACTTTTTATATGTTCTCCGATGGATATATCGATCAGTTTGGTGGCGATAGCGGAAAGAAATTCAGATCGCGCCGGTTTCGCCATATGCTGCTGGGATTATACAATAAACCAATGGCAGATCAATATAAACTGATCGATTATAATCTAAAGCAATGGTTAGGTAAAAAATACGATCAGGTGGATGATATTTTGATACTTGGTTTCAGAGTTAGCTAAAAATAAACAACGATCTAATAATCAAAATGTAACGCTGAAAATATTCATCCTGAGAGATGTCACTTTGAGCCAGTCGAAGAGTGTCGAAGAATGTAGAAGTGTGAATAAGAAAAAAGAGGCCTATTGATGCAGCCTCTTTTAATTTTACCTTATCATCAAACCTTCTCAGGTATTTTTACTTCAGGATTTTCATTCTTAAAATCAACCCAGTATTGTTTAATTGTTGATCTCACTTCTTTTCTTAAGAGCAGTATACCAATTAGGTTTGGTACTGCCATAAATACAACCGTTAATAATGATAAGTTCCAGATAATAGTAGTATCAGTAAATGATGCAAAGAAGAAAGCAACTACAAAAAGAATGCGGTAGAAAATGACATATTTTGCGCCAAACAAAAAGGTAACTGATCTGTCGCCATAATACGACCATGAGATAGCTGTGGAGAATGCAAATAACATAATACCAATTGCAACAATATATTTTCCCCATTGGCCGAAAAAGCTACGTGTAAAAGCATTGGTTGTAAGTTGGGCGCTGTGAACAAGCGATTCGCCTTCAATTTTAACTGAACTTGGTAAACCAATAATTTTACCTGAATTAACTTTAATTGATCCTGTAAATAAATCGTTTTTGGCTGTGATCTTTATATTTTCGGCAATAGATCTGGCATGAATCATTGTTACAGGTTCTGCTATTAATCCGTTTTCGATCTTTAAATCTCCACTAAATACTGCCAGTTTTTTACCTCCATTAAGGTGTTCTCTAATTTGATCAATATGAATTGAATTTGATTGATTGTATTGATTTGCAAGTATTTCAATGTCAGTTACCTGAAACTTATTGTTTATTTTTTCATTCCAAACTCCCGATGATAACAAAACTAATCCGGTTAATGTACAAATGATTATGGTATCGATAAAAGGTTCTAAAATTGAAACCATTCCTTCCGAAACAGGTTCGTGTGCACGTGCTGCAGAGTGAGCTATAGGAGCAGAGCCCTGGCCCGCTTCATTAGAGAATAATCCCCGGTTAACGCCTTGATTAAAAGCAAAAGCAAAGCTTGCTCCAATAAATCCTCCAACAGCCGAAGTTCCAGAAAATACATTTTCAAAAATCGAAAAGAATGAAGGAATAATATTTTCATAATTAAAAAGGATGACCGATAATGCACCTATTAAATAAATTATTGCCATTCCAGGAACAAGTTTTTCGGTAACCTTGGCGATACGTTTTATTCCTCCAATAATAATTAATGCTAATAGTACCGAAAGTACTGCGCCAGTTATGATATGCTTAATACCAAAGGTTGCAAACATTGAATCGGAGATACTAACTACTTGGGGTAAACTACCAGAGCCAAATGAAGAAAGTATCGTTGCTGCTGCAAAAAAGATTCCGAGCCACTTACCTGTTTGTATTACTTTTTTGTTTTTCAGCGTTATATTTAGTCTCTTTTTCATGTAATACATCGGGCCACCTGAAACCATTCCTTTTTCATCGAAATCTCTGTATTTATGAGATAATGTTACTTCGACAAACTTAGTACACATTCCAAGAAATGCGGTTATTAACATCCAGAATAAGGCAGCAGGTCCACCCAGGTGAATAGCAAGTGCAACTCCTGCAATATTACCTGTTCCAACAGTTCCCGATAAAGCAGTTGCTAATGCCTGAAAATGGGATGTGTCGCCTTTATCACTTTTTTTATCGAACTTCCCTCGTACAATTTTTATGGCATGTCCAAAGTACCTTATTTGTGGAAATTTTAAATAAATTGTAAAGAAAATGCCAGTACCCACCAAAAAGTAAACAAACCAAAAATGCCCACCCAGATAGCTGTGTAGATTTATAAAAAAGTTGTTAATCTGTTGCATAATTATTTATTTTATTTGAAAAAAAGAACAGAAAAACAAATGTAACAATTCTTGCCAAAGATCAAAATGTGAAATGTCAAATCTGATAATTAATTCATAAAAAATAGCCCGATAATTTCAATTACCGGGCTATATTTTTTTGTTATTAGCTAATTAGAATGGATTTTTTGTTTCTACAATTTTTTGTTTGATTTTATCATCTTTCGTTAATCCGTCAAGTACTTGAATATTAATTCCGTCAGAAAGGCCTAATTTAATATTTCTTTCTTTGAAAATTTGAGGTTCGGTTTCCACCTCAACAAAGGCAGAATCGTTTCTGAATTCAATAAGACTCTCTTTTATAGCCATAACACTATCTATACGTTCTAAAACAATATCTACAGTTGCACTATATCCCGATCTAATAAAGAAATCTTCCTTTAGTTTAACCTTAGCTTTAATTTCGAATTTTATTGCTCCATTATCTTCTACTCCTTTTGGAGAGATATACTCAAGTCTTGAATCAAATTTTTGTTCATCTATTGCACCTATTGACAGAGAAAGGTTCATTCCTTCATGAATTTTTCCAACTTCAGTTTCATCAACTTTGCCTTCAAAAATCATTTCACCCATGTCGGCTATATTTGCGATGGTTGTTCCTGCATTAAATGTATTACTTTCTATTACCGAGTTACCTTCTTTAACTGGAACATCAAGGACCATTCCATCAATTGTTGATCTGATTAATGTATTGGTTGTTTGCCCTGATTTTTTAGTAACTCCTTCTTTAATAAGTTGTAAATTATCTTCGGCAGCATCTAGTTCTTGCTTAGCATTTGAATGAGCTAACTGAACTTTTTGAAACTCAGCAATCGGTATTATTTTTTCTTCATAAAGCTTCAATTGACGTTCGTAATCCAACAATGAATTATCAAAACTTATTTTAGCTCTTTGCAGCCTTGATTCAGCATTATTTAAACTAATCATCTCGGGGATAATTTTAACCTTTGCAATTAAATCTCCTTTTTTAACTATATGTCCGGCTGTAACATAAATTTCCTGAACAATACCTGAAATCTGAGATTTGATTTCGATTTCTTTACGAGGAACAATTGATCCTGTAGCCACTGTTTTGTTTTCGATGTTTGTAATAAATGGCTTTTCGGTAATAAATGTTTCGGTTTTTTTCTTTGATTTATTGTACAAAAATACCAGTGTACCAATAAAAATTATTGCTATAAAAAGCCAAACAGCTATTTTAAAAAATTTCTTCATTATTTATGGTTTTTAATATTAACTTTTTTAGATTTATTATTATTCGTCTCTTAATGCATCAATTGGTTTTATACTGATTGCTCTCTTTGCTGGTATAAAACCTGCTAGGGCACCAAATATAACAAGTATAAGTAATGCCATTAATGCTGTATTTAGATTAACTCCTGCATGAGTAAAAAAAGGATTATCGGAACCAGTTTTCCCAGCAATCATTTTAATAAGTTCGATTACTCCTACTCCTAAAACTATACCAACATAACCTGAGCTAGCAGTAAGAAATATGGCTTCTGTCATAATGTTATTTATGATTCTAAAAGGAGTAGCCCCTAATGCACGTTGTATTCCAATTTCTTTGGTACGCTCTTTAACAACAACCAGCATTATATTACTGATACCAATTACCCCGGCTATAAGTGTTGCAGTTCCTACAATCCAGATTAATAAGCCAATACTTGAGATCATTCCAAAAATCTTTTTAAACTCTTTAGCAAGATTAAAACCACCAACGGCTTGAAGATCATCTGGGGCAACAGAATGACGACTGCGTAAAAAAGTGTTTATTTTTTGCTGAACTAATGCAACATTTGCTTCTTTTACTGCGGTAACAGCACAAAAACCAACATCATTTCCTCTATTGTACACTTTCTGAAATGTAGTTAAGGGTATTACAATAGCTCTATCTTTATTTGAGCCTAAACTTATATTGCTTGCACCTCTGGACATTACTCCAATAACTTGAAAATAAATACCATTAATTTTTATATATTGTCCTATCGGATTTTCATCTTTTTCGAATAATACCTCTTTAACGTACTTACCTATTACGGCAACTTTTTTAAATTTTTTAATATCAATATCATTCACAAATCTTCCACTAAGTATTTTCGAAGGATCAATCAAGTTATATTCCGGATAAGTTCCCTCAACAGAGAAAGCACCTGTTTTAGTTCCTCTGGTAGCATTATTGGCTCCTTCAACACCAAAAGCACTTAACTTAGGAGCTATAAATTCTACTTCCGGAAACTTATCTTTAATTATCTGAACATCTTCATTGGTAAACATAAAAGCTCTATTTTTTGGGAATCCCTTATATGCTTTGGTTGTTTGTTGAGGCCATATTAGCAAACTATTTGTGGCAAAGTTCCCAAAACCTTCCTGAATCATATTTTTAAAGCCCATACCAAGCCCCAACATGATGATGAGCATAAAAATTCCCCAAAAAACACCAAACACAGTAAGTGTAGTTCGCATTTTATTGCTTTTTAACGAACTGAAAATCTCCTGCCACTTTTCTTTATCGAACATGATCTAATTTTATTTTATTCATCTCTTAATGCAATCACCGGTTTAATTTTAGCAGCTCTTCTTGCTGGTATATAACCTGCAAAAGTTCCTGAAATTATCAATAGAATGGTAGCACTTATAGCAACACTCATATCAACTTCGGGATTCTTAAACATGGTTGAATCAGCAGGAATATTCATGGCAATAATTTCCATAACCGCAACTCCTAAAATAAGTCCAATATATCCTGCAAAACTTGTTATTAAAATTGATTCCTGAAGAATAGACCCAATTATTGACCAGGGAGTAGCCCCAATTGCTTTTCTAATCCCGATTTCCTTTGTTCTTTCTTTTACTACTATGAGCATAATGTTACTTACACCTACAATTCCGGCTATAATGGTTCCAATACCAATAATCCATATAAATAACCTGATTCCTTTAAATGCGTTCTGAAATTCTTTGATGTTTTCCTGATTATTTTGTATGTATATTGCTCTGTCATCCTCTTTGTCGAAATTATGGTTTGCAGCAAAAAGAGCTTTAAGATTTTCGTCAAATTTTTTACTTTCTTCAGGAGTCATATCTTTAACCGATAAAGCAATATTATTAACTCTATTGGTTCCATTAAAAACCATTTGAGCCGTAGAAATAGGTATGTAAATTCGTCTTCTTTCTCCGTCGTTATTGGAATTTTCGGAATAAATACCAACCACTTTAAATGGAACACCCTGAATTTTTATATAATCGCCAATTGGAGATTCTCCTTTTTTACATAAAGCTTCTTCAACCAAATCTCCAATAACGGCAACTTTTCTGCATTTTTCTATATCAATATTATTTATAAATCGGCCTTTTATTGGAAAGGATTTTTCAATAAACTCCATGTCAGGATGAACGGTATTTATTCCAAAACTACCAGATTGATTTTTATATGAGATGAGATCATTTCCCCTAATCTCAAATCGACTCGAGATTCTTTCTATGTTTAATGAATCCAGTTTTAATCTGTCATAATCCTCGTTTGTTAGTCTTACAAACTTTCCAGGTTGAATCCCTTTATAAGCTTTACTTGTTTGTCCGGGATAAATCCAAACACTATTTGCAGCATCAGAATCAAAATTTAAATGGATACCGTTTTCCAGACCTTTTCCGGCGCCTAATAATACAATAAGCATAAAAATTCCCCATGCTACACTAAAACCAGTAAGAAAAGTACGTAACTTATTTTTCTTAATAGTCGAAAATATCTCTTGCCATTTATCTATATCAAACATGGGTTAATTTTTTGAAAAGTATTCAGATTCTATCATTCCATCTTTTATATGTATAATCCTGTCAGTTCTTTCAGAAATATCCTTTTCGTGTGTAACAATAATAATTGTTATTCCTGATTTATTAATTTCCCTGAATAATTCCATTACTTCCAGCGATGTTTGGGAATCAAGTGCACCAGTTGGTTCGTCAGCTAGTATCACTTTAGGTTGACTGATCATGGCTCTTGCAATAGCTATTCGTTGCTTTTGTCCACCTGAGAGTTCGTTTGGCATATGTTCTGCCCAATCTCTTAATCCCATGCGATCTAAGTATTCCAATGCTAGGGTATTTCTCTTTTTTCGGCTAACACCTTGATAATATAATGGAAGCGCAACATTTTCCATGGCATTTTTAAACGAGATTAAATTGAATGATTGGAAAACAAATCCTAACATGTTATTGCGATAATAGGCTGCTTTTTTCTCCGAAAGATTATTCATTTCGGTGTCATGCAGCTTATAAAGTCCCAGATCATAAGAATCTAGAATTCCTAATATATTTAAAAGGGTTGATTTTCCTGAGCCTGATGCCCCCATAATAGAAACTAACTCTCCTTGTTCAATAATTAAATCAATTCCTTTTAATACATGCAATTTGTTTGTACCTATTTCGTAGGATTTATGAATATTTGATAAATGAATCATCTGCTTTACAAATTTTGAGTAACGATATTGCATAAACCAAATCTTATGCCATATCGTGTATATTTAATTAAATCAGATATATACAGCATAAAAAAGAATTATTAAACCAATTTTATTTGCACGAATCTGAACAAATAACGTACGTAATCGGACAAATGGTGTTTTGTGGAGGTCTAAATAAATATAATTATAATTTTGTTGAATAATTGGTAACTTTATAAGCTAAAACTATAATCTATGGAATGTTTTCTAAAATATTATATCCATAATAACAAAATCCAATCCTGTGATGATTTTAACGAAGTTCTGCTTAAAACGGGTGTTTCTGTTTACGAGGTAATTCGAATTGAAAATGGGGTTGCTCTATTTGTTAATGATCACATTGAAAGACTATTTAATTCGGCCAGTATTTTAAAACTGAATATTAGAGCAGATGCATCTCAGATTAAATCTACAATTAGGAAACTTATCGAAATAAACAAAACCGATTTGGGTAAAATAAAGATTTTAATTCATTTCGATTCTACTTCTAAGATGCAACAGAATATATTATTTTACTTTAATCCTCATTATTTTCCAACTGCTGAGGAGTTGAGTAATGGAGTTACTATAGGGTTTTGCGATGCAATGCGTGATGTTCCAAATGCAAAAATGCATAATACCGAAACACGCAGAAAAGCAAATCAGGTTATTACTGAAAGCAAATTATTCGAAGCTTTGTTGGTTGATAATGAAGGGTATATAACTGAAGGAAGTCGGTCGAATGTACTTTTTATTAGGGAAAATACTGTATTTAGTGCTCCCGAACAAGATATTTTACAGGGTATTGCACGTAAAAACGTAAAACGGATATGTTTAATGAATAAAATTCCTTTTATTGAAAAGCGAATTCATAAAGATGATTTATATACTATGGAAGCTATGTTTCTTACCGGAACTTCGCTGAAGATTTTACCAGTAGCGAACTTAGAAAATTACTCCTTTTTAACTAATAATCCGTTGCTTACTAAGTTAATAACTCTGTATGACAAATACATCGAGGATTACATAAAAACCCAAAGCTAACCAAGCCAGTTTATGATGTTTTTGGTTTCTGCAAAAGGGTTGGTTTTTCCGAACAAAAAATCATCATCACGTCCGGGAGCATTGTAACACATCATTGGGTGCATCGTCTCAAATTTATGTTTTAAATTCAATCCCGAAACAATTTCTTTGGCATTGTTTCCCCATAAAAACCAGATGATATTAGGATGATTTTCAGATATATTATGCAGAAGTTTTAATGTAAAAGGGCCCCAGTACTTTTCGTGGCTGTTTGATTTACCAGTTTCGCATGTAAATGAGGTGTTAAGTAATAAAACACCTTGTTTCTCCCATTCAACAAATAACTCATCAGGATTTTTTATCTGCAACGATGAACCCATGAGTTTTTTTATCTCACTAAATTTTAAATATTCATTTTTGTAGGCATAATAAATTGCTCTTACAATATTTTTTAATGAGATATTATTAAATGGTTGATTCCATGATTTTAATGTACCTACTTCAAAGGCTCTGCCGGTCGCAACTCCTTGTTGTGGATACGGATCCTGGCCAAGAATTATAATTTTAACATGCTCCAAGGGTACAGAGAGGAAATTTAAAACGCGTGGTGATGGGGGAGTATAATTTGATGATCCTATCTCTCGTTCAATTGTGCTTAGTAATTTAATTATATCAGGTGTTAAAAAGCTATTCCAGCTTGGATTTATATTTACAGAATCTAAAAAAACAGATTTTCCCATAATTAATTAGTTAACCATTGGTCCTTTAAACATTTTCCAAAAACCGATGTCGCGTTTTATCTGATAAAAATGCTCGTATAATTCTCTTAATTTAAATGGCGACCAATCTCCAATAGCATACTGGCTGTGTATTAACTCATTGTTTTTGTATATGAGTGCTTTGGTAAACCATAATTTGCCTTTTATAACGATATCAAATTCTGAAATCAAACCTTCATATTTCTTAAATAATTTGTTTTTTTTTAGTGTAATTATCGAAACAGAATCGCTATCAACAATGAATTTTCCCAAATGATAGGTAGCATATTTTAATAAAAGTATATCGCGAACAGACAAAACCAGAGATGTTGTAATTAATATAGATGCTTCGTGCCATGAATAGGGCGGAAGAGCCAACAATATAAGTATAATAAAATCAATAATGTAAAGCCCCCAGTTTCGCTTAAAAAACAGAATAATCCTACCCAGGTAATCCTGATCGTTTGTGGAGGAGAAATAGCGATAATACATGAATCCTAACTTTTCAGAAATTTTAGCAAGTAAAGATGGTAAATTTTTATAAAACTAATCCACGTTAGTAACAAATTTTTGCTTTTTAGCAATCCTTATAACTTCCTCTTCGTCTCCGGCATTAAGCTTTAACAGGATATTTGCAAGGTAACTATCAAGCGTATTTTGATGTACGCTTAATTTGGCTGCAATATCTTTTCTCTTTAAGTTATTGGCATAATATTCAACAATCTGCAATTCTGTTGATGTAAGTGAATTAAGCATGTTTAATTGAGATTCGGATCCATTTGTACTACTTAATCCAAATTTCGATTTAAACTGATGACAATAAAAATAATTGTTATTAAAAACCTGTCTAACAGCTTCAACCAGCTCGCTAATACGCGAATTTTTAGAGACAAATCCACGAGTTCCATTTTTGGTAAGTTGTTCTATAAACCAGTTTTCCATGTACATGGTAAACACAATAACCTTAATATCAGGGTAATCATTTTTTAGTTTTTCTGAGAGTTCAATACCATCCATTCCGGGCATCGAAATGTCTGTTATAACAATATCGGTAGTTTTTTCATCGAGTATTTTTAAAACTTCCAACCCATTTTTTGCTGTTCCAATTACCTCGATATCTTCTTTCGATTTAAAAAGGGTTATTAATCCAAATAACGAAACATCGTGATCTTCGGCAATAATTATTCGTATTTTCTTCTCTGCTTTTTTATCAGTAAAACTTGAGTTAAGTGGAATAGTAATATTTAAAATGGTTCCTTTGCCTTTGTTGCCATCGGTTTCGTATTTAACATTTAGCAAAAGCATTCTCGAAATAATTGCGTTAAGCTTTTCGCTTTTTTGTTTCAAAATATCGATGTATTCTTTATCTATTTCAATTAAACAGTTGATGTAATTTACATGGCGGGTTAGCGAAATTGAGATGTTTGTGTTTCGTATATAATCACATATATGATTTAAGGTGTCATCAAATAATTTATATAGATGATTTTGAAGATCAGTGCTTATCTCATACCAATCATCATTTGGAAACAAATTGATTGTAACTTTATTTGCTGATGAGGTTTCGGTTAAATGATTAAAGAAATCATGAATCTGCATACCTCGGGTATTTTCACGTGTAATTTTTTCAGATATGGTTTTTAACTGGGTATAAGTATCATCAATTTGTTCAATAACATACTCATATTCATTATCATTGCCTTTCTTTATGCTTTGTATTTTTTTCTTTAATCCTTCAATCTTATTTCCTAGTTTATCTTCAAGTTCGTTGATGGTTTTATCTTGTACTGCCTCACTTTCGATAAATTTAGAAACTCTTCTTTTATGTTTGTAGTTGTTAAAAAATTTAGTGGCTGCAAAAAGGATCAAGGTTATAATAATATAAAGCGAAAGGTGAAATAATGGATTTCTTAAATAGGATTGATGAGGATAAAAATCAACTAAATACCATTCGTTTTCAATGATATAACTTAATTGGGTCTTTTTGTTGTGGTTATTGTTTATGCTAAAATGCATTAATTTTCCTTCATCGATATTAAGTTTTGCCTTTTCGCTAAAGTTATCGAGTATTATCGTTAGGTCAGAATTTGATTTCAGAACAAAATCGCATTTATGGTTATTATTTAAATCTTCGCGGGCAATAAATGAATAGGTATTGTTACCAAGCGAATTTGTTTCAATGTTCTCTAGGTTTTCGTTATATACCTCAATCGATTTGCCAGTAAATAATCGGATTGATGGTTTAAAATCATTAACAGGTATAAACGAATATGTTTTATCTGTGTCAAGCTTAGTCTCTTTTATTTTTTTACCGTAAAAATCAAACAGTACCAGATTAACGAATTGTTTTTGGTTATTTTTCCCCGATTGAATGGCAGCAATCTGATAATTTCCCTTTTCTTTTAAAAGTGCAAGTTTTACTTCTGATTCCTTTCCAATAAAATAAACCGGGCTAAATGCATAATTCAATGATTGATCTAATACTATTAATCCTGATTTTACCGATTCACCATTAATATCTTTAGATTTATTCGATAAATATATTTCAGATTTTTGGTCATTATTGGCGTCAGCGATAAAATAATCTGTAATACAAAGGTCAAAGCTGGCAGACTGAATAACTGTCCTGTTTGTAATATCAAATAAAACCACTCGACTTGAGCATTGATTGGTATCTTTTCTAAAAATAATTACCACATCTTTGTTTCTATCGTTATTAAAATCAGCAAGCTCTACTTGTAAAATGGTAACATCTTTTGGTAGCTGAGAAATAAACTGCCTTTTTAAAAGAAATTCTTTAGGTGCTGCAAAATCAATTACATTTAAAAATAACGAATCATTAAATTGGTTGAGTGCATATATTTCGCTCGATTTATTATAATTAAAGTCGGCAAACTTTAATGGCAGGTTTTTTATTGGTTTATCATTAAATGCAAAAAGCGAAATAAAACTACCTTGTGAGTCATATAAATAAAGAGTCGGTAAGTTTTGATCTTCATTTTGGTAGTAGTTTATTTTTTCCGAAATGCCATCAGCGTTTAAATCATGAAAATACACACTGCCATTATTGCTAATCACTGTTTTTTCTGATATCGCAAGTTTATAGTGAGGTAAAACTTTTAAGAATATAACAATGGCAATAGTGCTTAAAATAAACCCCAGAACCAACGGATGAATTAAAACTGATCTCCACTTAATGCTCACAACTTCCTGTTTTAAAACCGATAAGATATTTTCATTTTTTAAAAGGAAATTAAAATTAATACTTTTTTCTAATTTCCAAGCAATATTGTATTTTAAATTTTGTACTAATCATTTAAATAAATTCGTATTTTTAAAAAAAATGTAAAAGTGAGATTTTTAGAAATAAATCAGTTAAGAAAGTCTTATAGTAAGGGGAGTATAGAAATTAATGCTCTTTTAAATATAAACTTTACGGTTGATCAGGGCGATTTTGTTTCCATTGTAGGAAAGTCAGGTTCGGGTAAATCAACCTTGTTAAACATTATTGGAGGGCTCGATAAACCTGATGAGGGCTATATTCTATTTAACGGAAACGATTTGTCGAAGCTAAAACGTAACGAGCAAGCTTTGTATCGTAGATTTGATGTGGGTATGATTTTTCAGTCATTTAATCTTGTTAACCATCTCTCAGCGCTTGAAAATGTTATATTGCCTCTTACATTTGGTGGTGTTCCAAGGAAAAATCGAAAAAGTATAGCTACTCAATTACTAACGCATGTTGGGTTGGAACATCGATTAACACATAAGCCAAAAGAATTGTCGGGCGGCGAGATGCAACGTGTGGCAATTGCCCGGGCTATTTCAAATAATCCTAAGATGTTATTAGCTGATGAACCAACAGGAAATCTTGATAGCTCCACCTCACAGGAAATAATTCAGTTGTTGCAAACTCTTAATAAAGATAAAGGTGTAACAATTATTATGGTTACTCACGACCTCGAAACTGCTCAGCTTATTTCGAATAAGGTGATAAAACTAAAAGACGGACAAATTATTGATGGCTTACTTTAGATCTTAACAATATGAATATTATTGATTTACTAAATATTTCGTTTTCAAATCTTTGGCGTACAAAAATACGAACTATACTAACGGTAGTTGGTGTAATTGTTGGTATTGGTGCACTTTCGTCAATGGTGTCTTTTGGTGTCGGAATGCAAAAAAACATAACCGATACATTTGCTAAAAATGATTTATTTACGAGCATACGGGTTATGCCTAAAAATGTAAATCCTTATTCAATTGCTTCCGGAAATATTTCGCTCGAAAGCCAACCAGATGTTAGTGCTCCGTTAAATGATTCTGCATTGACAATTATTCAGCAACTAAAAAATGTTGATATTGCTTTCCCAGAGATTCTTATTCCTGTTAGGATAAAGCTTGGCAACTTTCAGACAACTATTAGTATGCAGGCTATGCCTGTTGCTATGAATCAATACAAGCCTTATAGTGAGATGTCGTATGGACAATTTTTTTCGTCTGACTCTGCATTCGAGGCTGTAATTGATAAAAGAACCTTAAAAAAGTTAAATATCATTTTAAAAATTGATGAAGATAATAATACTCTTTCGCCCGAGGATTCAGCCAAAGGATGTGTTTTAATTAGTCCCGACTCGATTTTAGGAAAAACAATAACGATCTTTTCTGCTGCACAAGGTCTTTCGACAATGGGTTCGTTTATAAGTACGCCAGCATTTAGTCAACCAAAAACAAAAGTGAAAATTGTAGGTATTCTAGATAATGGTTCAGAATTTTCGCAATATGGATTTACAGGTGGATTGATTATTCCAATAAAAACATCTTCCGGAATTCCTCAGCTTAGTTTTTCTTCAGTTTGGGATTTACTCTCTACTGAAAAACAACAAAATAAGTATAATTCGTTGTATGTTAGAGTAAAAGGTATTGCCGATGTGGATGAGATTGGAGCCGAAATAGTAAAGATGGGTTACAGTACTTTTTCGATTTCAGATCAGTTAAAGGAGATAAAAAGAGTGTTTTTAATTATGAATGGTGTGCTCAGCGCAATAGGAACAATTGCCTTATTTGTGGCTGCTTTAGGTATTATAAATACCATGTTAATGTCTATTCTCGAGCGTACACGTGAGATTGGTATTATGAAATCAATTGGTGGAGCTGAAAAGGATATTAGGCGGATTTTTTTAATAGAGTCTTCTTTTATTGGATTTATTGGAGGATTTTTTGGTTTACTTCTCGGTTTTGGGGTTACCCGATTGGCAAACCTGGTTATTAATGCCCAAATGACTCCACTTGGAGAAAAAAGTGTTAATATGTTTTACTTTTCGTGGTGGCTTATTTTAGGCTCAATGTTGTTTGCAATACTTGTAAGTTTGTTGGCCGGTATTTATCCAGCATACAGAGCTGCCCGTATTGATCCGGTTCATGCATTACGACACGACTAAAAAACCTGTCAGGGTAGCTAGTTGACAGGTTTTTTAGTTCTTAAAACTTATTTGTGCTGATTAAAAATATTTCTTCTTAAACCAGAATGCAACATTTACCAAGGCTATCATCACAGGTACTTCAACCAATGGTCCTATAACAGCAGCAAAAGCTTCTCCCGAGTTCATTCCAAATATCGCAATTGCAACAGCAATAGCTAATTCAAAATTATTACTTGCCGCGGTAAACGAAAGAGTTGTTGATTGCTCATAATTTGCTCCCGTCTTTTTACTCATATAAAAGGATAGGAAGAACATTACGATAAAATAGATTAGCAAGGGAATGGCTATTAAAACCACATCAAACGGTATTTTTATAATGTATTCTCCTTTTAACGAAAACATTACTATTATAGTAAAGAGCAATGCAATTAACGTAATCGGACTTATTTTAGGAATAAATTTGATATGATACCATTCCTTACTTTTAACTCTGATTAAAACATATCGTGTTAAAAAACCTGCAATAAATGGTATTCCAAGATAGATAAAAACGCTTTCCGCAATTTGACCAATGGTAATATTCTCTACAGCATTGTTTGTTGGTATTCCAAACCATCCGGGCAAAACAGCAATAAAAAAGTATGCATAAACTGAGAAGAACAAGACCTGGAAAATAGAGTTAAAAGCCACCAAGCCTGCAGCATATTGAGTATCGCCTTTTGCAAGGTCATTCCATACAATAACCATTGCAATGCATCGAGCGAGTCCTATCATGATAATACCATACATGTAAGGCAGGTTTGCATTGTTTTCGCCCGGAAAAAGTTTAAAAAACAAAACTCCTAAAGCAAACATTAACACAGGGCCGATTACCCAGTTTTGTAATAACGATAAGGTAAGTATTTTGTAATTTTTAAATACATCACCCAGCTCCTCGTATTTTACTTTTGCCAATGGTGGATACATCATCAGAATTAATCCAATTGCAATAGGAATGTTCGTTGTGCTTTCGGGTGACGATTTTAACGATTCCCAAAAATCAGCAATAGCAGGAAAAAAATATCCCATTAAAACACCAATCGCCATGGCCAGAAATATCCAGATGGTTAAATAGCGATCGAGAAATTTGAGTCGTGGTTGTGATGGCATAATTATTAGTTAATTGGTTAATTGGTAAATTGGTAAATTAGTTTAATTGAAAATGGTTTATAGTGAATTGGTTAATAAGTGAAATTATTTGGTTGCTGTTACAGTTATGCTGTAAATCCCTGTTTTTTCTTTCTTAAATTGTCTCAACTCATCAAGTGTTATGTAATTGAGCAGAATGTTATTTGGAATTTCAATTTCCTTTTCTTTATGGAGAGTTGTTTCTATAAAGCCATTCTCTTGAATAATCTTTAAATATTCGTCTTTTTGAATTGCTCCTGATACGCAACCAGCATACATCATAGCATCTTGTTTCATTTTTTCTGGCAGTTCGCCTGAAATTACTACATCCGAAACACAAAAATGGCCGCCTGGTTTTAGTACGCGGTAAATCTCTTTAAATGCTTTTTGTTTGTCAGGTACAAGATTCAACACACAATTGGATATCACAACATCGTACGTATTATCAGCTAAAGGCATTTCCTCAATATCGCCTTTTATAAAGTCAATATTTGTGTAACCAAGTTTTGTTGTATTCTCCTTTGCTTTATCGAGCATTGCTTCGGTAAAATCGATTCCTGTTACTTTTCCGGTTTCACCAACTATGGCACGTGCAACAAAACAATCGTTTCCGGCTCCAGAACCAAGATCTAAAACCGAATTGCCCGCTTTAATACCTGCAAATTCTGTGGGTAATCCACAACCAAGACCTAAATCTGCATCGGGGTTATGCCCTTTAATGTTTTTGTATTCATCACCGATCATGCTTATTTCTGAATCACCGCAACAACCTGATGATCCGCAGCATGATGCTGAATTTTGTTGTTTCGATTGTTTGGCTATATAACTGTATTTTTCCTGTACTATCTTTTTAAAATCTTTCATATTTTTTAATTTGATGATTTTTTAAATGATTGTCCGCTTTTATTCATAATTGTTGTTAATGATTTTCTTCATTTGCCCCGTCCCTAAAGGGGGTGAAGAAAATCAATTTGCACCCTTTAGGGGTTTGGGGCAAACAAATTGATTTTCAATTTATTTACATAATATTTATGACATAAAACGGATATTCAAATTTTTTAATTTGATAATTTGATAATGTATTATTTTGCTTTTGATGTACTAATAATTTTTGATAGAACTTTAATTATTGATTCAAGTTTAACTTTCAATTTTTCATCTTTTGGATAATTTTTGGATAATTCACAAAGAATTAACCAATATTCTGTTTCATCTGCTTCTTTTGCTGCAATTTTTAATTTATGAATAAAATCTGCTTTGCTTTCAGCATTCTGTGCTTCTCGAATATTTGCTCCAATTGAAGTTCCTGATTTAAGCAGTTGTTTGGCTACAACGTATTTTTTCTTTTCTTCTAGTAATTCTGCATATTCAATAATATGTAATGCAAACTCTAATGAAAGTGTTACTATTAAGTTGTCTTTATCATTTCTCATAGTTATATTTTTTGAAAAGTGAACTTTATTATTTAATTCATTTAATCTTCAAATCAATTAATCTTCAAATCTTCAAATCAATTAATCTTCAAATCTTCAAATCAATTAATTTTCAAATTTTCAAATCAATTAATCTTCAAATCTTCAAATCAATTAATCTTCAAATCTTCAAATCAATTAATTTTCAAATTTTCAAATCATTAATATATAATTTGTAGAATGCATCTTTAATCAGGTTGCGTACTCTTCGGAATTCGCTCCATATAAATTCATCTGTTCCAGTTGCATGCGATGGATCTTCGAAACCATTATGTAATCGATGTTTTACTTTACCAAAGAAGGCTGGACAGGTTTCGTTAGCATCATCGCAAACGGTTATTACATAATCCCACTCATCGTTCAGGTATTCATCGACCATTTTCGGAGTATGATGGCTAATATCAATTCCTACTTCCTTCATTACTACTACAGCTTTTGGGTTTACCATTGTTGCGGGGATTGTACCTGCTGAACGTACAATTAATTTTTTATCAAACGATTGCAAAAATCCATGAGCCATTTGGCTGCGACATGAGTTTCCTGTACAAAGTATTAGTATTTTCATATATCTATAATTTACAGTTAATGTCAGACCCTTTCAATATTTCTTCGAAAAAAGAATTTAAATTTTCCTTTTCTTTATTTATTGATGTATTACATAAACAATAATTAATTTTTAAACCATCGATTTCACCATGGATTAATCCAACTCGTTTTAGTTCCTGCAAATGCTGCGAAACCGTTGTGCGACTTAATGGAATTTCATTGCTGATGTCACCAGAAATGCAGGTTTTGCAGTTCGCTAAATAGCGAAGTATGGCTAATCTTGCCGGATGACTCAATACTTTGGCTATCTCAGCAATGTGCTGCAAATCTTTATCGAATAGTTCTGTTTTTTTATAGGTCATTTATTTTATGTTTTATGACGTAAACATACGACATAAAATTGAGAGATTAAAAATTTGAACGTTAATTTTTTGTTAAATCCTTTTATATTGATTATTTTGATAATGAATCAGTACAATTACAATCTGTACTCAGTTTTTTAATCCGATAAGCGGCTAAATTTATGGTTATTTGCCCATTGTGTTCAAATGTAATAATTGATAACGAAGTTAAAATCAATTTGCCTAGCAAATATAGGTACTGTGCAAACTGTGAGCTTATTTTTACAGTAAGAAAATTTTGGCCTGAGATAGTTGCTGAAAAGGAGCGATATCTTAAGCATAAAAACAGTATTAATGATATTGGATATGTTAATTTTTTAAATCAGGCGATAAGCCCGGTTATAGAATTAATTAACCATAATTCAGTTTGCCTTGATTTTGGCTGTGGCCCAAATCCAACGCTAAGTTTTTTATTAAAGCAGCAAGGATTTATTTGCGATAATTACGATCCACTATTTTATCCCGAAATCCCCGATAAAAAGTACGATTTCATTTTTGCTACAGAGTGTTTTGAGCATTTTTTTTATCCGGCGAAGGAGCTACAAATAATAAAATCTCACCTAAAAGATAATGGGTATTTAATTATAATGACAGAGCTTTGGGATTCTGTGTTCGATTTTAAAGATTGGTGGTACATGAGAGATTTTACGCATGTGGTTTTTTATCACTCTAAAACCTTTGCTTATATTGCTACTCATTTTAATTTCAGATTATTACAGTTAATAAATCAAAAGATAATTGTTTTGCAAAATGCAGTTTAACTTTGAAACTTATGCTTTTGCATTTTTGTAAGATGATGAATTTCGAATTATTTCGTGTATAACCTCGCTTGTTGAGTTAATTGAAACATCAAAAATTAGAGGTTTTTTAAAACCAAATTTTGCAATAACCTGATTTACATATTCTGTTCTGACAGAAAGTATTAAAATGATATCAGCGGATTCATTAATTAATTTAACAATACTTTTTGCCCAACCATCATTTTTGAGTTCGAGCCAGCCAACTTCATCAATAATTATAATCTGTTTAGCAGTCTGATTCTCTGGTAAAAGAATTTTGATTCCTGCTTTTAAGGTTTCTTTATTGATTTCAAACCTCCCAATAGTATTTCCCGATTTTTTTTCAGATTCCCTAAGAAAATCGAGCTTTTTGCCATTCGAGATATCAACCAGATCGTAGCCAATAGTTATATTGTTATTAATAATTCTTTCAGATAACACTCCGCCGACAGAAATATTCATGGATTGAAACTGATGTATTAATTCTTTACAATACGATGTTTTTCCTGCAGCAATATCTCCGGCAACAATAAAAACAGGCTTCGATTGTTGTTTTCTATATTCGTTAAATCGTTTTTCAGAATAATCAAACAGCAATCTTATAACTGCAAGTGGTTTTTTAATGATAGTTTTTAGTTCGGGTAAATTATTTATTATTAATGGGAGTGAATCAAAAGCGAACTCCAATGCTATTGGTACTTGTTTAAATGAGCCTTGGGCAAAATAATGTCTTATTTTTGGATTATATAGTTCAGTTCCCAATACAGTAAACCCGGTTATTACAATGGCTGCCCTGAAATTCATTTGAACGCCAATAAGCAAACCATCTATCCAATTGGTTCCATCTTTTTGTATGGCTGTGATTATAAAAGCGGATATCATGGTTATAGCTGCAAAGAAAATCCAGAATCGTGGTTTCGATAACTGTCTCATGGCTCTTCGGTAACGTATAACCCAGATGGTAACAATAATAATGGTTAGGGGAGCCCATATCCAAATTGAACCAAAATTTAAAAGGATTAACATTCCGAACAAAGCAACAAAATCAACTACTAACCAAACAATCGAATGAGAAAAATTATTCTGCTTATTTATTTGAAATTCAGAATAGTTTAGTGATGAATTGAAGGAGTCTATTTTATTACTTTTTATTAACTTTTTTCCGGTGATCATTCCAAGAAAAACTGCAATTATTCCAAAAACAATATATAAACCCAGCAAAACCAGTATAGGCAACCAAACCAAATCAGATTGAAATTGAAGTTGCTTTTCAGCAAATTTCATAAGTTGGGTGTAAATATCTACCAGGTTTGTTCCATAAAAAAGAACCAGATTAAAAATCTTTTGTACCAAAATCCACGACATGGCAAGCGTTGAACCAAGAAAAAATCCCAAAAAATTTCTTCCTAGAATACGAATTGATACATCGAGCAATAATGCTTCCATAAATATGGCTATCATGGGGCCAAAAATAACGGCACTTGGCGACATGGTTTTTAATAACGCACAAATAAGACCTGAGCGCCAGAATAATCCACGATCGTTCCATTTATAACTAACTGCAATTAATAAGGTAAATGCTATTGCTGTAAGAATACTGCCTTTAAAAGGAATATAAAGATTATGTAAAAAACTTCCAAGAATTATCTCGGATGCAGCCCATGTTGCACCTAAAATTGACGCTTTTAACCATGTATTATTCAGGGTTGTTTTGTGAGGCATATCAGGTAAAATCAACTAAATAAAACAAACTGAAACAAATTTAAACTTTTAAATCAGTTGCAATAACTTTTTGACTAGTTGTGAAGATGTATTTTGGTAAATTAGAAAAAAACAGTCTTTATTTATTCAAAATGAGTTATAAGTTCTTTGGCTGATATGTATCCCGAATGCCTGAAAAACTCTTTCCCTGTTTTGTCTAATAAAACCTGTGTAGGTATTACTGCTATTCCATAAAACTTTAGCAAATCGTGATTGTCCTTTTTTGTAACATTAACAAATATTACATTTACTTTATCGGGATATTGCTGGCGAATATCTTCCATTACTTTTTCCATTCGTTTGCAAGCCGAGCAACCTGTTGAGCCAAATTCAAGAAAAGTTATTTGATGGCTCTGTTTGTTTTTCTCATAATTAAATAAGGAATCAACCGAAACCAATACATTCTGCTTTTCATTTTCCCCAAGTTGTGCATAAACCAGAGTCGATGCAACATTATTGAGCTTGTTCTTAAAAACAAACAGAAAAATGAAAAACAAAATGCATATTCCCAAAAAGAGCCAGGTAAAGAATTTCTTCATAATCAAACCTAAAAATTCTTTCTAAAATCATCCACTTTATTAGCAAAGTATATAATTCCTATAAAAATAATTGCAGCTATTGGAACAATGATCCACTGGTTGATACCTAAAGCTACCGAAATATCTCCATTTATTGATTTTGCAGAAAAGGTTGATTTAAAAAACTTTACATTTATTGCAAAAAACAAAATTCCGAGAACCATTCCCACTAATCCAACCCAGGCATCTTTTTTAGCTTCGCCAATTCGTATAAACAATGTTCCGGGGCAATATCCCAGCAAACCCATTCCAGCTCCAAAAATTAATCCTCCAACAAGTTTTCCCCAATCAAGCGATTTTGGATGAAGGGTTATAACTCCCAAACTACTTAATGTATAAAACCCAATCATCGATAGAGTTACAGCAGTAAGCATGAATTTGAGGATTTTAAAATCTTTCAGCAATAACATTCCTGTTACTCTTGGATATTTTGTAATACCTGTTCGTTGTAAGGTGTAGCCAAAAATAAGGCCTATAGTTATCCCGATAATAAATTGAAGTATCATGTTATTTTCCTCCTGTTTTTGGGTAAAGTAATTTTGCTACAATAATTCCACCTACAAAGAATGACACTCCGGCAACCATACTTCCAAGTGATAGGTGAGCCCATCCCTGTAGAATATTTCCTGTAGTACAACCAACAGCAATCATAGTACCAAGTCCTAAGCAGAATCCTCCGACAAGTACAACGGCAAATCGTTTCCAAACATTTGAACCGTGGTATTTTTCCCAAACGGCCGGAATAACTTGTGGAGAGAAAGTTTTACTGCGTTTAGCTGCAATATAACCTCCAATAACAATTCCGACAAGCATAATAAATTCAAGGAAAGATGCAGAACTGTTCCAGTTTTTCTGAATTACCGGATTTTCGGCAAGCGACGAAAAAACAAATTTTAAACTGGAAGTTAAATACGCAACACCTGCGGTAATGCCAAAGGGGTAATCTTTATAGCTTAGTCTTTCGAATACAATGTACGTTGCAATGGATAGCATGGAAACTACCAGCCCTCCGGTAAACCAATGCCATTCGCCATTTTGAGTGTGTTTTAGTTTCATATTTTTTTCGATTTATGGGTTTCTTATCTCAAAGGATTTATTCTTTGCTATTTTTTCGATGATTATGGAAATTAGAATAATAAACGGAATTGAGAAAAGCATGCGGAGCAAAGAAAATCTCCACCCAAGAAAACCAATTTCAAAAGCAAGCATGGGAATTTTTATGGTACAAAAAGCTCCGATATAAATAAAAATATTACGAATACTGGCACCTTTTTTCCACAACAGATAGGTAACAGGAAAAGCTCCATAAAGTGGGCCAACCTGTGCCATCGACAAAAGTATAACCAATATTATCCCTTTAATACCTGAATCAGTACCAATATGCTTTTCAACCTTTTCACGGTTTATCCAAACATCTCCCAAACCAATAAGAATAAACATTATGGGCAGAAATAGTATCATCTCTTTTAAAAAACTAAAAAAATAGTTATTGTAGATGGTTTTACCGCTATCGAGGTTAATACTAAACGATACAATGATAAATGCTGTAAATGCTATTATTACTGCAAAATTTACTTTGTTTCTTGTAATAAATTCTTTCATTAACTAATAAAATAATCCAACTAAAACGCCTATAATTATTGCACCAAAAAAATACAACAGGTTTCGTAATATAGATAATCGTTTTCCAAAGTATTTTATTTCTATTGGTAATGTTAATAAGCCAACCATCATGAGTGTTGTAATAAATACAGCAATAACAGGGTAGCTAACCCCACTGTTAACCAACATTCCCGACATGGGATAGGCAATAAAACCAGGAATTAAAGCGATAGATCCTGCGATTGCAGCAAAAACATAACTTAAGATACCTGCCTTTTCTCCCAGGTATTCCAGAATAATCTCATTTGGGATCAAAAACAAAACAACGCTTACCAGCATAAGCACAGATAGTATTGCTGGTAAAATTCGCAGAAACATAATTAGTCCCTTTTTTATTCCAAGCATTGTTTTCTCCCTGCTCGAAAAAAGTGAGATAAGTATCGAAATTATGGCAAGAATTAGTAAAAGTTTCATTGCTTTTAACTTTTATTAAAATCCGTTTTGAATGTCCGTTTTATGTCATAAATATTATGTAAATAAATTGAAAATCAATTTGTTTGCCCCAAACCCCTAAAGGGTGCAAATTGATTTTCTTCACACCCTTTAGGGACGGGGCAAATGAAGAAAATCATTAACAACAATTATGAATAAAAGCGGACAATCGTTAATCCGTTAATCGTAGTTTAACGAATGAATTCCATAAAGATAAACGTAAAGTTAAAATAATCCTCCATAAATCAATCCGGAAATAGTGGCCATAATTATAACAAGTAAAACATAAACCACTGTTTTTTGTGTACCCATAACACCTCGAATAACTAACATGTTGGGTAATGAAAGTGACGGACCTGCTAATAATAATGCTAATGCCGGACCTTTACCCATTCCTGAAGCTATAAGTCCTTGTAGAATTGGTACTTCGGTTAATGTTGCAAAATACATAAAGGCTCCCACGATCGATGCAAAGAAATTAGAAAAAATTGAGTTTCCACCTACCAATGCCGAAATCCATTCGTTCGGAATTACTCCTGCAATAGTTTGCCCATCATGTGTCGATCCTAATAAAAAACCGGCAGTAATAACTCCAATTGCTAATAAGGGTAAAATCTGTTTGGCAAATCCCCAGGTTGAAAGGGTCCATTCTTTGTTGTCTTCGTCTTTCTTATCAAGAAGAGTTATTATACTCAACGAAGCAATTCCAACAATCATTGGAACAAGCGGACTTAACTTTTGATTTTCAATAAAATTAGTTGCTAATAAGGCTGAAATAACTGTTGCAATAGCTGCATACAGAACCCATTGCCATTTTATTTTTAAGATATAGATTAATGAAAATCCAAGGAATAGACTAAAAAATCCTGTAATATACCATTTGTAAGCCCAAATGTAATACCAGGTACTTGTAGTATCGCCGCTTGATGGAGCACCCCAATTGGTAAATACAAGTATTAAAACGAGGGTGAAAAAGTGAAATGATGTTTGCCACATGGGTCGTTTTTCAGGCATCATTTGAATATTCATCTGTTCTTCACGTTTTACCTTTTCTTCTTTTCGGTAAATTAACGACATGGCAACCCCAATAATAACGCTGAATGCAACTGCACCAATCGTTCTGGCTATTCCCATTTCGAAACCCAAAATACGCGCAGTTAAAATAATCGCAAGAATATTTATAGCTGGACCTGAATATAAAAATGCAATTGCCGGGCCCAAACCTGCTCCACGTTTATGAATACTTGAGAATAAGGGTAAGATAGTACAAGAACAAACAGCCAGAATTGTACCTGAGACCGCTGCTACAGTATAAGCCAGCCATTTTTTTGCATTTGCACCAAAGTATTTTAAAACAGAGCCTTGACTAACAAAAATGGAGATTACTCCTGCAATAAAAAAGGCTGGTAATAAACACAACACCACATGTTCGCGGGCATACCATTTTACCAAATCAAAGGTAGCAGCAATTGCTGTATTAAATCTTGCACTCTCTATTGGCAGAAAAAATGCCACTCCAAAAACGATAGCAATCCATACCAGGATTTTTATTTCTTTTTTTGTTTCCATAATTTTTAGTTAGTTCGTAAAAAGACGAACTATGTTTTTAAATTTTTTTAAATAAATACGATTATTGTATAATAAATACCAACCAACAAAAATAGCACTGCAACAATTCGGCGGAACCATAGTTCAAATACTTTTATTTTGTTGTATAAACTACCAATTCCCGAAACTGTATAGGCAATTACCCATGCAAAAAGGATAACAGGTAAACCTGTTGCTATTGCAAAAAATATAGGTAAATACAATCCCGAAGTGCTTGAAATTGTTATGGGAATAAGCATCCCAAAATATAAAACTCCACTATATGGGCAAAATGCGAGTGCAAACAAAACTCCTATTAATAAAACATCCCAGTAGTTTGTTTTTTCTTTCTGCTGCATTTTTTCAGAGAACTTACCGAATCCGGGGATATTAATTTTTATCAGTCCAAGCATAAATAAACTGATAATGATTAAAAGCGGGCCTAAGAATTTTTCTCCGTATTGTTGAAAAAATCCAGATATTTTAAAAGTACTGGCACTGAAATATAAAGCAAAAGCAAGTCCGGTATATGATATAACCCTGCCCAGCGTATAAATAAGTCCTTTTATAAATACTTTCTTTTGACTTTGGATATCACGGCTTATAAATCCAATTGCTGTAATGTTGGTAGCCAAAGGGCACGGACTGATGGCTGTCATCAGTCCAAGTATAAATGCCGAAAGTACGGGTAAACTGCTATTTTCGATTAATGAATTTAAAAAGTCCATATTTATCGATTATAGCATAAGATTGGTAATAGTTTCTTTTATTTTCTCTTTTAATTTTTCAGGATTTGAACGGGCATACATAAATCCATCACTGGTTAAATCAATTTTTTCATCCCCTTTAATAAAAACTAAAGCTTGTCCCGACACACCTATTTTTTCAGCCACTTCTTTTGCATCAGCTTCATCAAGGTTAAGTGATTGGAAAACGATTTCTTTACCTTCCATTTTTTCAGGATATAACTCTTTTAAAAATTCAATAGTTTTCTCTTCCACTGCATTGCAGGTTGCGCAACGTCGGGTAAAATGAAAATAATACACATTGATTTGTTTTGTTATTGTTGTTTCTGTTGCCTTATTGTCCTCTTTATTTTCAGCACTTTTTGCATTACAAGATAATATTACAGGCACAATAATAGCAATTAACAACATTGTTTTTACTGTTTTCATTTTAGTTTTTATTTGATGTTAGTATTTCTGTCAACTCATTTTCTGACGGAATTCTGCCACTTAGTACAACTTTACCATTAATAACTAATGCAGGTGTTCGCATAACCCCATAATTCATAATATCAACAATATCTTCAACTTTTGATACTATTGCATTAATACCCAATTTCTCAACAGTTTCTTGGGTAAGTTTCTCAAGCGTTTTACACTTAGGGCATCCTGTTCCTAATACTTTTATTTCCATAATTATTGTTATTTCGTAGTTCGTAGAAATGCGAACAAAGATATTAAAAAAAACTATTTCTCAAAAAAACTGGTCATCATTTTTTTTGCCTCATCCCAATTTTGTCTGTTTAAGCAATATTTAATCTTAGGTAATTCGACTTCGCCCTGAATTAATCCAGCGTTTTTTAATTCCTTCAAATGTTGCGATAAGGTAGATTTTGCAATGGGCAGTATTTCGGTTAAATCACCACTATAGCAACAAGATTGATTTGAAAGTATTTCAAGTATATGTACACGAATTGGGTGCGATAATGCTTTGGAGTATCGTGCCAGTTTTCGTTCTTTTTCAGTAATATTAGTTGAAGATGTCATTTGAGCAATTTTATAGTTGTAAAGCCATTTGAGGTTTGTATGGTAAGGCTCGATATATTGATTTAATATCATCCTTAGGTACTTCAATCAAAATTTTTGGTGTGTAATAAGGTTCTTTAAATGATATAGAATTTTTAGCAACCTGAACAACGTTTTTTGAACGTTTTTTAATTAAAAACCAAAGATTATTAAATTGTGGTTTTTCTTCAGATTGGCTTATTTCCAGTAATAAGTTTTTATCAAATTCCATATTAATGCAAATTACTTCGTTTACAAGTGTATCAGGTGTAAATATCTGCGTAGCAGCTTCAATGGTGTCTTTGGGTGCTTTTTTAACGATTATCGGTTCTTTTTCGATTGTGGCTAATTTGCGATCTACTTTTAATGGCTCCGATAAATAGTTGATCAGAGCTGCATTCTCAACTCGTGAAAAAAAACGACTTTTTACAATCTTACTAATTTTTGCCTCATGCACAATCACTCCTCTAATTTCGAGTAACAATAAACTGTCTTTTAAATCAACCGAAAAACTTATTGAGTCTGTTTTTGCCATACTAAGACGCGATTGCAGAAATGCTTCTTTTATCTTTAAATCAGCAATCGAATCATCCTTAATAATTTCTTTTTCTTCGCCTTTAAATAATAAAGAATCAGAATATGTATTGTTGAATACCCTGAGTTGTTTTACCGGAAAGTAAAATGAAAAAAATACCAGGTAAAGGATCGCAACTGCAAAGATTATCTTAAGCCAGCCAACTAAAGTTAGTTTTCTTTTTGATAATGATTTATTGTTTGACAAATCTTCCATTTTACTGATATTAATAGATATAAACTTTTGAGCCAATACTAAGCGTATGATATACCGATTCAAGGTCTTTGTCGTTGAGTCGAACGCAGCCATGAGTTACAGGCAAACCAAGAAGTCGCTGATACAAGGTGCCATGTATTAAATAACCGTTACCAATGCTTAGTGCATAATCACCAAGTGTTCCGTATTCAAATCTCGAGTTATCATTTGGTGGAGGAACAGGTAACCCTTCTTCAATAAATGCCCAGTCTGGTTTTTTCCACACAGGAGATGTTGTTTTACCATGTATATGTTTTACTCCGCGTGGAGTTTTAAATATCCATTGTTTGTCATCACTGGCTTGCAATAGCGTATAACTTCCTGTCGAACAGGAGCCTTTTCGTACTAACCTTTTTCCGGAATACAAATGAAAAGTGTTTTCAGTTGTATTTATTACCATATAAGATGAATTAGGTGTACTATAATCCAATTTTCGTTGAAGTTTAACTGTATTTTTAATCAGATTATCTTTAAATTTATCAAAAGCCTTTGAGTCAGCAGTAATATATTCCTTATGAGTTTCGGGTATCAAAACAAACGACATTTCCTGAATGTAAGGAATGAAATAAAGAAGAAGCCAGAATAAACCCACTACAATAAAACAGGTAATTGCCAAAAAAAAGGTTAATTTTTTTAACCATTTTTGCCAAATCTGCGTAATAAATTCTTTAAAATCCCGATTAGTAATATCCTTTTCAGTGCTAATCGATATGTCTTCTAACTCTTTATCAGGGATTGACGAATCGGTTAATTCATTTTTCATAACAGGTTTGATTTCAAAATTTCTGAAAGACTTAATAGCGAACCCACAATGGTAACAGGAGTTTCTTCACCAACCAACTGGAAAAGCTTTTCCATATCTTTGTTTGAGAGAGCCACACATCCGTCAGTCCAGTTTGCACCTTGACCACCACCTCCATGTATCTCAATAAGATTGCCAATAGATTTGTTTCTGGGTATCTGTCCCTGGTTTTTTAATTCATTGTAACGTTGTCTGTCCTCGTTGTTCGGATAGTTTAGCAATAATGCCTTATAATATTTTGTTTGCGGATGATTTTTCTTTTTTACTATGGTATATCTGCCTTCTGGCGTGGCTTTGTCCCCTTGAAAAACTTTAAATCCAATCCAGTTTTTACCTAATTCAATTTCAGTCGAATATTTTAGTTTACCATTATTATATAGGTATAATTTCTTAGAAAATTTGTCAACCACAATGGCATTTGTATTTTGTTTTTTCGAATAATTAATAGTTTCATCAGCCCAGGAGATCCATTTAGGATAAAGTGCAAAATAATTGTTTAACAGTGATTTAGCAACTTCGTACGATTTATTTAAATATTGATAGGCTAATTCGAGTTTGTTACTACAACTTTTATAATTCTCATTTTTAAAGGCGTATTTGCTTTCAGCCAACAACATTTTTCCTTTGGTAAAATCTTTAAAGATATCGGTATCTAGAGGGAGTTTAATAAAAATATCCTTAAAATGATTAAGAAAACTATCAATAGAATCGATCTTTTCTTCGAGGTATTTTTTAAAATTCTTAGAAACAGCTATAGCATCCTGTTTGGCTTCAACTGCTTTAGTATAAGAATTACGTGCGCTTTGTCGGCACGAATTATAATTTCGTTTAAAAAAAATCTTTTGATTCTCAACTTTTAAGTAATATAGGGCTGAATCATAATCAGTTTCGGCATTCTTAAATTTTAAGATGGCATATTGGTCGGCTTTAGATTTTTTTGCTTCGAAGAGGGCTCTTCGGGCTTCATCTATTTCTTTGGCAGGAGGTTCGTCTCTTGTAATTATTAAAACGGTTAATACCATTCCGAATAGTGCAATGGCTATTAGAGAGTAAACAAGTATAAACTTTATTATGTTTTTGTTCATAAAATAATGTAGCAAAAAAACTTAAAAAAAGAGTGTCTCAAATAATAGGTTATACAATTTGAGACACCCGTAATCATTATTTCTAAATTTAGAAATAAAATATTATCTTCTAACTTTTGCAATAGCAGCTTTTAATTCTTCAAGAATTGAATTAGCTTTTTCTTTTGCAGCTTTTACTTTATCTAATGCTGGTAAATAGTCACCACTTGCTAACATGTTAGTAGCTTCACCAACTGTAGTTTCGATAACACCTAATTCAGCTTTAATTTGTTCTAAAGCTTCTTTACCTTCTTTACCTCTTGGAGCTTTTGCGAAAAGTTTGTTGTTTTCTTCCATAACAACTTTTATTTCTTCTAAAGCTGTTTCAAGTTCTTTTTTAACTTCTTCTTTTCTGGTTGCAGTTTTACCTTTTAAGTCGCTAGCTAATGTAGTAACGCCTACTAATTGTTCTTTGCATTCGCCAAATTTTTTGAAGAATTTTGAATTCTGAACTTCAACTTTAGCTAAAATTGCATTTAATGAATCTTTCACAAGTAAATAATCTTGTGGAACATACATTTCAGCACCAGCAGCCTGAGCTTCAGTTAATGCTGCATTTGCTGCATCTATTTCTGCTTGTGGAATTTTGTCACAACTTGCTAATACTGTAACAAACATAATTGCTACTAGACCTAGGAATAATTTGTTTTTCATAATTGTTTTTTGGATTAAATTGTTAATTATTGTTGCAAATATCGAATATAAACAGCTCAAAAACAAGTGATTTTGACTTTTTATAATTCAAAATTTGTTATTAAGACGCAAGTTTTTATTAAAGTAACATTGTTTTTAAAAATATTTTTGATTTTGTTAAAAAACTAAAAAGGAAAATATTCATATTTTATGAAATCTTTTTAGGAGTTATAAAATAACATTTCAAAATGTTTTCGTTTATTAAAACCATTTTTATCTTTACAAATTCACTACATTACTTTGCTTTTAATGTATTTAGATCTTTATAAACCACTTAAAGATGAAGAAATAATCTCAAAGATTACTGTTGAGAAACAATCTGAACTGTTCCAGATTTTATATGATAAGTACCACTCGAGAGTTAATGATAAGTGTTATAGTTTGCTTAAGAACAAGGAATTAGCGCGAGAAACTTCTCTTGAAATTTTTACAAAAGTTTATGAAAATTTAAACTCCTTCAAAGGAAAATCTTCCTTTTCTTCATGGTTATATTCAATTACCTATAATTATTGTATCGACTATTTAAGACATAAGAAAAAATTACATTATCCAGAATGGAATAGGGATAATGAGATCCCTGAGATTATTGATGAATCAGAAGAATTGACAACTGAAATTAGTTACGAAAGATTAATGGAGATACTGGATTTGCTTCATACCGAAGAAAAAGCACTCCTGCTTATGAAGTATAACGATAATATTTCAATTAAAAATATTGCAGAAGCACTTCGGGTAAGCGAAAGCGCTGCAAAAATGAGAATTAAAAGAGCAAAAGCAAGGCTTGTGTTTTTGTATAAACAGAATATTAAAAGCTAATTTACTGTGACTTAAATAGTTTTTTACGTCAAAATAAGGAAAAATAACTCATATTGTGAATATATTTTTTAAAAACATATTAAGCGATAAGTCCACAAATCCTCCTGAACCGGTAAAAAATCATTTTTTTAGTTTTTTTACCAATCCTTTTAATATCGATTGGCACAGCGAGGATGATTTTTATGAAGCTATTTTTTACGAGGATGATCTCGAGAAAATTGCCAAATACGATACAGAAGGCAATTTTATTAATGTGAAAACAAATATTCCTGTTGATCACTTACCCCAAAAAGTTTTTCTCGTTGCACAATCATTTGGCGAAATAATGAATGCTATTTTAATCAGTAATTTTTCAGAAACTTTTTATGAAATAATACTTCGTGATAAGGAGCTGGTGCGTTTCGAGCTTTTTCTCGATGAAAATGGCACTGTAATAAGCAATCAGAAACTATAATTCGTTTTTTACGTATAACCAACACTATTATCTTATTATGGTACAATTGTTGGTAATTCAATTTGGTATAAACTTAAATTAACGAATATGAAAAAATCATTTATAGTTTTATTACTCGCTTCTTTCTTAATACCTGCATTGTGGAGTTGTGAAGAAGATGAAGCTGAAAAGGCACCCGTATTGCCTCCATTGGAATCAATGGTGATTGATTTTAGTGATTTCTCAGGTAGCACAAAATCTTATTCAGATATAAAATCTTCTGCAAATTATGGATGGGCAGCTTTAACCGTTTACTTTTGGGATGTAACAGTAGGTTCTGTAATTGCTGTTCCAGTTGCTGCATATACAAATTCGTTTAATCATACTCCTGTATATTTAGGTAATAATAAATGGCAATGGACTTATTCTGTTAGTGGATTTGCTAGCGATTACACAGCCAGATTAACCGGCGAACTAAGAACAAACGATGTTAAATGGGAGATGTTTATTACCAAAACTGGTATAGGTGCCTTTGCTGAGTTTAAATGGTTCGAAGGAACTTCTTCTCTTGACAGAAATACTGGTCAGTGGACTTTATATCATAGTCCCGAATACTCAGAGGAATTGCTGGTTATCGATTGGTTAAGAATTAATGGTGAGTTTTCTCAAATTACTTATACCTACGTTAGAGATTTAAATGATAATCGCGAAACAGATAATTTTAACGGGAGCTATTTAACTTATGGTTACCAGGACGGTTATTATGACTTGAATTACAGAGTTCATGCCTATTCGACTTCAATTTCAGAATTTGCTGATACCTACATCGAATGGAATTCTGATGAGTTTTATGGTCATATAAAAGCAGTTCATATTTACCAGGATGATTTCTGGCATTGCTGGGATAACCTGGGCAATGATATAGATTGTGTAAACTAATTTATTATTCATAATAGTCGAACGATGAATGATCTGTAATTGAATCATTCATCGTTTTTTTTATTCTTTTTTATCAGATATTTTCACTCTATTGCAATCTGCAAGTAATACATGCTTTTCTTTTGGCGATATTTAGTTATATTTGTTCGTATTAGATATCTGGTGCATGGTTTTAACTATCGAAAATATATTATTAATTGGATCCTTATTACTTTTTATAAGTATAATTGCCGGGAAAACTTCTTATAAATTTGGTGTTCCTACACTTATATTTTTTCTTGCAATTGGAATGCTTGCTGGTTCAGATGGTCTGGGTGGTATTTATTTCAATGATCCAAAAATAGCTCAGTTTATAGGAATTATTTCTCTAAATTTTATTTTGTTTTCGGGTGGTTTAGATACAAACTGGTCAACCGTTAAACCAATTTTATGGCAAGGTGTAACTCTTTCAACACTGGGGGTAATGCTTACTGCAACCTTGATGGGAATATTTGTATATTTTGCTACTGATTTTACAATATACGAAAGTATGTTATTAGGGTCCATCGTATCTTCGACTGATGCGGCGGCAGTTTTTTCTATTTTACGTTCCAAAAGCCTTGCACTAAAGCCAAATTTAAGACCTGCTCTTGAGTTTGAGAGTGGAAGTAACGATCCGATGGCTTATGTATTAACTATTGCATTTCTTAGCTTAGTAGTCAATCAGGATCTTAGTTTTTATAGCATAATTCCTTTGTTCTTAAAACAAATGATTCTGGGAGCTTTGGCCGGATTTTTATTTGGAAAAATTAGTAAAGAAGTAATTAATAAAATAAAGTTAGATTTTGAAGGATTATATCCGGTATTAGTTATTGCTCTCATGTTTATAACATTTTCAACTACCGATTTTATTGGAGGAAATGGATTTTTAGCAATTTATATTTGCGCCGTTTATGTTGGTAATCAGGATATTATACATAAAAGAGCAATTATTAAAGCGTATGATGGTTTTGCATGGCTAATGCAAATAGTGCTTTTTCTAACCTTAGGATTATTAGTATATCCAACCAAAATAGTTCCGGTAATCGGAATAGGTTTGTTAATTTCAGTTTTCCTGATTTTAATTGCACGGCCAATAAGTGTATTTATTAGCCTTATTCCTTTTAAAATGAATATACGCAGAAGGTTATATGTTTCATGGGTTGGATTAAGAGGAGCGGTTCCTATTGTTTTTGCAACCTACCAGCTAATTGCCGGAATCGATAAAGCAGATATGATTTTTAATATTGTATTTTTTATATCGGTTACATCGGTTCTTGTTCAGGGAACCTCCTTAACTACAGTCGCTAATTGGTTAGGTGTATCGCTTCCTTTAAAGGCAAAACCTTTGTCGCTAATCGAAAAGTTTTTGTATGACCCTCCAAAAACTATCATGAGAGAAATTGAGATAGGAAATGATTGTTCAAGGATAGGTAAAAAAATTGTTGAAATAGGTTTTCCAAAGAACACAATTATTGCAATGATAAAAAGGGGTGATAAATATTTAACACCCAATGGATCAACAATAATTAATTCAAAAGATGTTCTGATCGTATTATCTGATACAGAAGAAGGAATTGAAAAAGTAAATGCCTTGTTCGGCATTGAAAATAATTAGTTTTAAGTTCTAAAACGTTTTACCCAACAACTAAAATGGTAAATCATCTGATTCGTCTTCAATTGGCATATCTTCTATTGAAGGAGAAGGGATGCTTTCGTTACTAACTTGTTGGTTTTTTCCTTGAGATTTCTCAATACGCCAGGCATCAAGATTATTAAAATAACTCGTTTTGCCGTCTTTTTCCCACTTATTACCTCTTATATTAAAACTTACTTTTATTTCTTCACCGGTTTGGATTAATTCAATAAGGTTGCATTTATCCTGAGTAAGCTGGAATTTAATAAAATCCTTAAAGTCCATTCCGTTATTAGATTCTTTACTTTCGATAACAAATTCGCGTTTTTTAAAACGATCATTTACCTGAATGATACTGTATTTTTCAATTAATTTTCCTGTTATTTCAAAGCTCATAAAAGTAGTTATTAAAATCACCATCAGGTAATTAACCTGACAGTGATTTGGTTATGTTATTCTTCGTGGATAATAATTTTTTCAATAATATCGCCTTGTTTTATTTGGTCTATTACTTCGAGTCCTTCGTACACTTTTCCAAAAACAGTATGGTTTCTGTCAAGATGTTGCGTGTTTTCTCTGTTATGACATATAAAAAACTGTGATCCACCAGTATTTCTTCCTGCATGAGCCATTGATAAAATACCACGATCATGATATTGATTGTCACCAGTTAATTCGCATTTAATTGTGTAGCCTGGGCCACCAGCACCCGTTCCGTCAGGGCAACCACCCTGAATAACAAAATTAGGAATTACACGATGGAATGTTAGTCCATCGTAAAATCCTTTTTTCGAAAGTTCTACAAAATTAGCAACAGTTCCGGGTGCATCTTTCTCAAAGAATTTCACCATCATAGTGCCTTTTTCAGTTATTATTTCTGCTTTCATGTTTTTAATTTTTAAAAATAAAACAAGCACGTTTTGAGCGTGCTTGTTTCAGAACTAAATTTTGGTTTAATTTTTTGCTGGTTCAGGTTGTTCCTTAACCTCAAGAAGTTCGATTTCGAAAATAAGCGCCATATTGGGTTGTATTTTACCACCAGGTCTTACGTTCATTCCATAACCTAATTCTGTTGGTAAATAAAGTTTATATTTACCACCTTCTTTCATATATTGTAAACCTTCAGTCCATCCTTTAATAACACCGTTCAATGGAAATTCAATAGGAGTTCCTTCGCCATCGTAAGAGCTGTCGAACTCAGTTCCATCAATTAAGGTTCCTCTGTAATGGGTTCTAACAATACTTGTTGCTAATGGAGATTTTCCGGTACCTTCAGTAATTATTTCATATTGTAAACCACTTTCAGTAGTTATAACGCCTTCGCGTTTTTTGTTTTCTTCCAAGAATTTTTTACCTTCTTCAAGATTTTTTTCGAATGATTTCATTCGGATATCCATGATGTATTTATTGATAAGGACTCTTAATGTATCCTTCTTCAACATTAGTTCTTTATCCTTGTACACATCATCAAAACCTTTAATGAATGCATCGTAATTGATGTTTTCAACATTCGAATTTTTTAAGCTGTTGGCTACATCAGCACCAAGGCAGTAACTAAGAGTATCACCTGAGTTGGTAAGTTTTAAGTTTGTTTTAACTTTTTGACCACAAGAAGTAGCAATAATTGCAAGAGCAACAATTGTTAATAAAAAATGTCTGATTTTCATATGTTTTTAATTAAATGTTAGTTTTAATTTTAAGAATTGCAAAGGTGATGAAATTATTTTGATTGTCAAAAAGGGAAAAGATTAAATTTTGTTAAAATTTATCAAGCTATTTTTTCAGCACGAATCATGTGCCTTTTGCCTGGTGGTCCTTGTAATCTTGATACTACAAATCCCGCATCGCGTAAGTTTCTTTTCACATCGCCTTTAGAACTATACGTCACCAAAATTCCTTTGTTATTTAAGGAATTAAAGATCTTTATAAAGTTTTTCTGGCTCCACATTTCTGGTTGCACATCTGGACCAAACGCATCAAAATAAACAAGGTCGTAACATTGATCCAAAGGTAATACATTAAAATCTCCTTGTATTTTTCTAAGGCTAAAATTTGAGGTTATTTGATTTGCCTTATCCCAATCAACAGTATGCATTTTATAATACTGTTCGAGATTTTTTGGGTTTATAAAACCCTGGTACCCAAGCTGCTTTATTAAGTCAACAGGTAAGGGATAAAGTTCAATCCCGGTGTAATCAATTTTAATGTCCTTATTTAAAGCCGTTTCGTAACTTAATATAGTATTTAGTCCAGTACCAAATCCAATTTCCAGAATCTTAATAATTGTTTTATTTATCGCGAGAAGTCCATTGTTAATGAATATGTGCATAGACTCGTTATAAGCTCCAAATGTTGAGTGATAATGCTCATTTAACTCAGAGTTATACAAGGTTGAAGACCCATCGGATGTTTTTATTATTTCGAGCAATTTTCGTAATAAAAGGGCGTTAAAACGTCAAATATCTTTTAGGGTTTCAAAAATAAGTATAAATATGCAAAATTTAGAATTAATCTAAATAATTTATTAAAATATTGATATATTGACATATCTGAAAAATAGTATTATTGAATATCAATAAACTCCTTTTTATCAATGTTTTATAAGTCGTTGTACGTTATGTTTTTTTTTATTAATTGCATCATATTACTCTACAACTAAATTTTATTAACTAAAAAAAATTACCCATGAAAAAAAGTTTATTTTTCCTATTGGTTATTGCTGGAATGGTTGCTTTTAATAGTTGCCAGAAAGACGAATCAATCGAAATTATTAAGACTGATGAGTTAGCTCTATTTGAAGACAATACTGGAAATGGCGATGTTATTCCCGGACAGTATGTGGTTGTTTTTAATGAATCGTCCTTTAAGTTTACATCATCAAAGGCTGTAAGTTATGCCGAAAAACAAAATGAAGTAAAACAAATCGCCGACAATTATTTTAAATCTGTAGGAATAAGCTATGAATTAAAACAGGTTTATGGAGAAACACTAAAGGGTTTTTGTGCAAAACTGTCTGATGAAGATGCTCAAAAATTAAGTAATGACAATAGCATAAAATATATTGTACCTGACAGAATGTATATTATGAAAAAACCTGTTCCGGTTCCACCAACTGAATCAACTCCTTGGGGTATTGCAAGAGTTGGAGGCGGTGCTACTTACACAGGAACTCACGTAGCATGGATTATTGATACTGGCGTTGATTTAGATCATCCTGATTTAAATGTAAATGCTTCAAGAGGATATGATTTTATTAATAATGATGCGCTTGCTGATGATGATAATGGACATGGCTCACATTGTGCAGGAACAGTAGCTGCAATTGATAATTCAATTGGAGTTGTTGGTGTTGCTGCTGGAGCTACAATTGTTCCGGTTAAGGTTTTGGACAGACGTGGTAGTGGTGCTTATTCAGTTATTATTGCCGGTGTCGATTTTGTCGCTGCAAATGCTGCTCCTGGTGATGCTGCTAATATGAGCTTGGGTGGTGGCGTTTATCAACCTATTGATGATGCTGTTTTAGCTGCTTCAAATAAAGGTATTTTCTTTGCATTAGCTGCCGGTAACGAAACTGATGATGCTAATAATCATTCTCCTGCAAGAGTTAACGGAACTTATATCTGGACAATTTCTGCAATGGATAGCGCCGATAAATTTGCGTATTTTTCTAATTATGGCAATCCTCCAGTTGATTTCTGTGCTCCTGGGGTTAATATTTATTCAACTTACAAAGGTGGTGGTTATACAACTATGAGTGGAACATCAATGGCTGCTCCTCACATGTGTGGAATACTTTTAATGACTAATGGAAATCCAAAAACAAGCGGATACGTTCTCAGCGATCCTGATGGAGAGCCAGATCCAATAGCACATATTTAATATTGTTTACTTTTTAAGAAAGACCACTTGAGAAAAGTGGTCTTTCTGTTTTAAAGATTGGTTATTAACGAATTTAAATGGTTGTATTTAAATTTAAATCCTTCATTTGTGAGATTCATTGGCTTTATCCTTTGGTTAGCCAATAACATTTCTTTTGCCAGATCTCCTAAAATCAGAATTAAAAATTTATCAGGAATCGTTATTCGAATTATAGGGTTACGTGTTTTAGATAATTCTTTTATAATATCTTTCATTGTAACAGGCTCAGGTGCAGCGAGATTATAAATTTTTGCCGGATTTGGTGTTGTTATAATATGCTCAATGGCTCTGATTTCATCATCTAAATGAATCCAGGGTAAAAAGTTATTTCCGTTTCCAAGAAGAATTGAAGTAAGAAACCGAAAGGGGAGAAGTAATTTTGGAATAATACCGCCTGAGTTCCCGAAAACAATTCCTGTTCTTATAACCGATCGCTGAATACCTGAGTTTATTACCGATTCGGTTGATTGTTCCCATCTTTCGCAAACATCAGCTAAAAAACCATCTCCTTTGGGACAATTTTCATTGCAAGTGTTATGTAGATTAAAACCATAAAATCCGGTTGCTGAGGCTTGAATAAGTAATCGTGGTTTTTTTTCGGCTTTTTCGCATAGCTGTGAAATCAAGTTGCCTATATTAATTCTACTTGTCAGAATTCGCTGTTTACGTTTTTTTGTCCATAATCCATTGCCTATATTTTCGCCTGCCAGATTAATTATTACTTCAGATTGGCTTATCAGCTCAAGCAGTGAGCTAAGATTATAATCATAAAGGGTTACAGATTGCCCAACTATTTTAAGGTTCTTTTCTTTATTTCGGGTTACGATAGCTACTTTATGATCTTTTTCGATTAGATGTTTTACTAATTCTTTTCCAATAAAACCGGTTGCTCCGAATACTGTTATTTGCATAATGTTGTTTATTGTTGAATCTTTTTAAACTCTTTTAAAACACGTTCTCTGGCGATTGTATGATCAATTATTGGTTTTGGGTAATCAGGGGTTTCAAATTCAGGAACCCATTTACGAATATAATTTAATTCGGGATCAAACTTCTTGGTCTGTAGTTCGGGATTAAAAATTCTAAAATATGGAACAGCATCGCATCCCGAGCTTGCAGCCCATTGCCAGCCACCATTATTTGATGATAATTCGTAATCCATTAGTTTTTGAGCAAAATATGCTTCGCCCCAACGCCAATCGGTTAGCAGATGCTTGGTTAAAAAACTCGCAGTTATCATTCTTACCCGGTTATGCATAAATCCTGTTTCGTTTAATTCGCGCATCCCTGCATCAACAATAGGGTAGCCTGTTTTTCCTTTACACCAACGCTCAAAATGATTTTCGTTATTTATCCATTCGATCTTATCATACTGTGGTTTAAACGACTGATTAGCAACCTTAGGAAAATGGAAAAGAATCATCATGTAAAACTCGCGCCAGATTAATTCATTCAGAAATACTTCATTGGTTTCATCTGCATGAGCAACTAATTTTCGTATGCTAATAGTTCCAAACCGTAAATGAACACTTAAACGGCTTGTACCTTCAATAGCAGGATAATCTCTATTTTTATTGTAAAGTAGAATTCTTTCGGGATTAATTTTTCTTTCGGTAACCTGATAATTTACTTTTTTAAATCCCATGCTTTTTAAATCAACTAATTCAGATGGCTTGGTCTTATAAAAGTTATAAAAATGGCTCTCCGATGGATATTGTGGTAAAGGTTGGAGCTTAAAATTGTCTTTCCATCGGCGCATATATGGAGTAAAAACAGTATAGGGTTGTTTGTCGGATTTTAAAATATCATTTTTTTCGAAAATAACCTGATCCTTAAATGTGAAAACTGGTACGTTTACTGATTGTAGAAATTGTTGAATATTTTTGTCACGTTGAATTGCTTCGGGTTCATAATCATGATTAAAATACAGTGCATCAATCTGATGTTCATTAGAAAGGCTTTGAAAAACATGCTGTGGAAAATCATAAAACACTTTTAGTGTGCTATTTATAGATTCCAGTTCAGATTTTAGCTTCCTTATCTCATCATATATAAAGCAAACGCGTTTATCCGATTTATCTTCTAATTTGTCGAGAATCGTTTTATCAAAAATAAATATAGGCAGCACGTTACTTTGTTGCAGAGCTTTAAATAATCCATGATTGTCATAAAGACGAAGATCGCGCCTAAACCAGAACAGCGTAATTTTTTCCATATAATTTAAAACCTTATTTGCTATTGAAAGATACAACTAATTTCAGAATTGATCTGTGTAACCAGATTAATCAAAATTTTATAATACGATTAAGAAACTTGGCAATTAAACAAAAGTTCGTTTTATTTGTTTACAGTTTTGGATTCAAATCTTATACAAAGAAGTTTTAATATGATGTTTGAACCAATGCAAAGCATTTTTGTTTTAAACTAAAACCACAAAACCGAAAAACGTAGAAATATGGCAAAGTATTCAATTAAAGAATTAGAGAATTTATCGGGAATTAAAGCGCATACAATACGCATATGGGAGAAAAGATATAATTTGATTAAGCCAGACCGCACTGATACTAATATACGTTACTATTGCGATACAGAATTAAAGCGATTGCTTAATGTAGCGATTTTAAATCGCCACGGAATAAAAATTTCGAATATTGCGCATTTAACGGATGCCGAGCTTACAGACAAAGTAGTAAGTGTTTCGAGTGATCCGTCGAATGCCGAAACCAACATCGAAAATATGGTGTTGGCTATGGTTGATATGAATGAAGCACGTTTTGAAAAGATTCTTTCTCGTTATATTATGAACGAAGGATTTGAGAATGCCGTTGTAAAAATCATTTTTCCTTTCTTCGAGAAAATTGGGTTACTTTGGCAAACGGGATCGATAAATCCAGCTCACGAACATTTTGTTTCGAACCTTTTCAGACAAAAATTAATGGTAGCTATCGATAATCTTTCGGTTACTGAGAATCAAACTGCAAAAAAGTTTGTACTATTTTTACCCGAAGGCGAATATCATGAGTTGGGATTGCTTTTTTATTACTACTTGGTCAAAAAATCAGGTAAGCTTACTTATTATTTAGGTAGTTCTGTTCCGTATACCGATGTCGTAGAAACGTCGAAAATGGTTAAAGCAGATTATTTGTTTACCTCAATTACTTCATCAATAACAGGGTTAAAAACATCAGAGTATTTAAATAAATTATCGAAGGAGTTTCCTTTTCAAACTATTTTTGTAACCGGATTACAGGTTAAAGAAGGAATTCAAAATATCCCATCGAATGTTCAAAAAATTTCATCACCACTCGATTTAAATGAATTTATTAAGGTAAATTAATCTATTTAGATTAATTCTAAACAAATGATCCTGCGCGGTTTTCGGCAGGATCATTTTGTTTAATATTGATGAATACAAAGCCGTATAAAGTTAAACAAAAAAATGCATTTTTTTATAATTTAGAATCAATAAGTAAAAAGGTAGTAGATTGCTTAAATATAGTGAAAAATATTGAATTTACTTATTTAGAAATGGATCGTATTTTGGTTTAGGATAGATTTTGAAATTTGGAAATCTGTTTAATTATGTTGTATATTTGTTTAACGATAAATTTAAAAAGTACAACTATGACAGCAATAGAATTCAATACTCAATTAATAAGTTTAGAAAGTAAATTATCTCGTTTTGCTATGAGTTTAACCTCAAACAAAGAAGAAGCTCAAGATTTATTGCAGGAGACTTACTTAAAAGCATTATCGCATAGAGATAAATTTATTGGTTATACAAACTTAAAAGCATGGGCTTTTACTATTATGAAAAATACTTTCATAAACAATTACCGAAAACATAAAAAAGAAAATACGCATAGCGATGCTACCAAAAACTTATTTTTCTTAAATAACTCGATGGAAATTGCTCCCGAAAAGCCCGATACCGAATATTTTACGCAAGAGATTTTAAAACAAATCGATTTACTGCCCGATGAGTTTAAGGTTCCGTTTAATATGTTTCTTTCAGGATTTAAATACAAAGAAATAGCAGACGAGCTTGACCTTAAGATTGGTACAGTAAAAAGCAGAATATTTTTTACACGAAAAAGATTAATGGAAACCCTAAAAGATTTTAATAACTAGAGAAATACAGCATAAGTAATTATTGAAGAGCTTTTTGGTTTACATGGCACCAAAAAGCTCTTTTATTTTTTGCTCTCGGTAATGAAATATCTCATCCATTTTTTTCTTAACAATGAACTTATGTAATAGTTTCCCAAATATTCCATAAGGCAGATCGTAAAATAATATATCTGTCATTTCGATGCCATTCTCTATTTCCTTAAAATGATGTTCGTGATGCCAAATAGTAAAGGGACCTTTTATTTGATTATCGATAAAATATTTAAATTCTTTTATTTGAGTAATTTCTGTAGCCCACTTTATCGATATATTAAAAACCGGACTTAACTGATAACTAATAATCATTCCGGGATACATATCTCCAGCGATAGATTTTTCCAATATGCTATACTTCATCGATGAGGGAGTTATTAACCCCAGGTTTTCGGGCTTCGAAAAGAAATCCCAGGCACGGCTTATGGTGGTTGGTATATTTTGAACGGATTTTAGTTTATACATTTTTTAATAAAACCTCAATCTTATTGTTTTTTGTAAAATTTGAGATTGAACACGAAATTAATCAATTTCTTTCATTTTCAGGATATTATTTCATAATTTCGATACTTAAATCCTTTTTTATGGTCGATTACCATATTCATACAACCTTATCTGACGGGATAGATTCGCACGATAATTGCCTACGTATGGCTGCCCAGTATAATATGAGTGAGATAGGTTTTTCTGATCATATCTGTCTTAATTACCCAATCTGGGCTGTTCCTTCCGATAAATTATTTTTTATGCGGGATACAATTCTCAAACTTAAAAATAATAAAGAATTACCATTTAAGGTTAGATTTGGTATTGAAATGGATTATCTGTTAGGAAGGGAAAATGAAATCAAGCAATTGATCGAAAACCTTCAACCCGATTATGTTATTGGATCAGTGCATTATATAGATGGTTGGAACTTTGATACTGATCCTGCAGGTTATAGTCAGAAAAACATCGATCTGCTATATAAAGACTATTTTGATTTACTTATAAGAACTGCAAAATACGGTTTATTCGACATTATAGGTCATGCTGATGTAATTAAAAAGTTTGGATATTATCCAACGTTTAAATTAGGCAATTTTTATAAAGAAGCTGCAAAAGCATTTAAAAAAGCGGACGTTACAATAGAGTTGAATACTAGCGGGTTATATAAACCGTGTAACGAATTTTATCCTTCCGAAGAATTTCTAAAAATCTGTAGAAAAGAAAATGTTCCGGTTACTCTTGGTTCCGACGCTCATCAAGCTATTGATATTGCAAGAAATTTTTCAAAAGCCAACTTGTTGCTAAAAAATACAGGCTACAAACAAATTGCTGTTTTCGAGAACAGAAAAAGGTCTTTCATTACTATTTAACCTTACTCTTCCTTAAAAAAAGAATTTTTAAATTCTTCCAAAATCTCTTTGGCTTTAGCTAAATCTTTTTCTTCAACAAAAACTTTCGATTCGATACCTTGCAAACCTCCGCTAAAACCAGCAGCAAGTCCCGATTGCATACTATTAATTACCATCGCACGAATCTGATTTTCTTCAAGCATATCCTTCAAAACCTGTGCATCAATTTCGGAGCATGTAAAAAGTAGCGTTATTTCATCATCTTCTTTCATAAGTTAAGGTGTTTAGTTATCAATATTTTTAACTGAGATTAATTCAAATGTACTAAGATTAAATGCCGATAACCAGCCTAAGTCTTTATATTTATTATAAACACAACCAGAATCAATACTTATAACATTTGATTTGTTATTTAATTTTTGCAAAATCTGATTTAGTGGGATTTGAGTATGTCCATGAATCACTTTTTTACCTTTACTAATCTTTACATCGTAATCATCTGTTCGCATCCAGAGCATGCTTTGGGTGTCAGTAAAAGGATTGGAAGATTGAAAGTTAAATCCGGCATGAGCCATTAAAAATTCGTCGCTTTCGGCATAGTAGGGCATCGAATTAATAAAATCAATATACTCATGGGGCAAATCAGCAATTTCATAACCATGGTTTGCGGGAATATCAAAATTTAAAAGTGTGGTTTCGCAGCCATTCTCTTTCCAGAGTAGAAAGTTTTCTTTTGAGCAGTTGTTATAGTTATCAAACATCATTTGCTCATGATTACCTCTAAGGATCACTACATCTTTGTTTTTTTTACTAAGGTTCATCAGAAAGTCAAGTACTTTTCTGGAGTCTGGGCCACGATCAATATAATCGCCTAAAAAGTAATATTTGTTTTCAGCTGAAATACTCTCCAGCTGTTTAAACAATAGCTGAAGCGTTTTAAAGCAACCATGAATATCGCTGATGGCATAAATCATTTACAAAAATAATAAAGTATTAATTTAAGTTTTATTGATAACATTATCAAGAAAAAAACCATCCAGTTGGATGGATGGTTTTAATCTTTACTTTTAGAACCGATATTAATGATATAAATATCTTTTAATTTTTGATGTAGCTGTTTTTTCAAATGGAGTGCTATATGCAATTACAGCGTTTAATCGTGAGAATTTATTAACTCTCGAATTAACATAATCCTGCAATTCCAGGGTTAATTCATCTATTTTCTGGTTGATGTATAATTTGGCTTCTTCCTTAAACTCTTGGAATTGTTTTTCAAGTTCATCATAATTAAAATGAACAAGTGCCACAAGCCTTCCTTTTTGCTCAACAACAACCGACTCAACAACATACTTAAAGTTGTTTATAACCGATTCGATTTCTTCGGGATAGATATTTTCTCCACTAGAGCTTAGAATCATGTTTTTCAATCTGCCTCGGATATACAAATAATTATCTTTGTCGAAATGGCCAAGATCGCCTGTTTTTAGCCAGCCATCAGGAGTTAAAACCTCACTTGTTATTTGAGGTTCTTTATAATACCCTTTCATGATATTATTGCCTTTTGCCCAAATTTCACCTTCGCCCGATATAGGATCAGGGTTATTGATTTTTATTTCAACACCTTTAAGCACAGGACCTGTTGCTCTGAATCTTACTTGCTTAGGGTTAGCTCCCGAAAGCAATGGAGCAGATTCGGTTAGTCCGTAACCAATTGCGTAGGGAAATTTTGCTTCACGTAAAAATTTTTCTACAACAGGATCTAGCGGTGCACCACCAACTCCGAAAAATACAAGCTTACCACCAAATGTTTCGTATAGCTTTTTACCTGCTAACCGATTAAGTATCTTCCTGAAAAACCCTATTTTATAGATTGCAGATATTATTTTGCCTGATGTAAATTTAGGTAATATCTGGTTTTTATATATTTTTTCAATCACCATCGGAACACTCAAAATATGTGTTGGTCTGATGATTTTTAATGCCGGCAATAAGGCTGCTGCAGTAGGCGGCTTATCGAGATAATAAACAGTAGCTCCTTGCATTAATGGCAGAATAAAGCCTAAGGTGTTCTCATATGTATGAGATAAGGGTAATATGGATAAAAACGTATGTGTCGAATTTACAGGTTCAATAGATAAGACCTGAATGGCATTATTTACGATGTTTTTATGTGTTAACATTACACCTTTCGACTTGCCGGTTGTACCCGAAGTATAAATAATCGAAGCTATATCTTCTTCGTTTACTTCCTGAGGTTCTGAAATCTGCTGCTTTTCATTCGAGCTTCTGCGAACAATGCTTAAATCATCAGTATAAATGATTGTTTTAATGATTTCGGAACTTATCTTTTCAATCTTAGGATACATTAATTTCGAAACAAAAATAGTGTTGCATCCTGAATGATCAATGATATTCTGAATCTCATTTTCATGAAAATCGGGTAACATAGGTACAACTATAGCTCCTAATGAGGTAATTGCAAAATACGAAATTCCCCAGTTGGGCATATTTCTACTGAGAATAGCAACCCGATCACCTTTTTGAACACTAAGTTCTGTCAACAATGCTTTTACCTTATTAATCTCAATACTTAATTCTGAATAGGTATAAGATTTTCCATCAACATACGATAAAGCTATTTTATCTGCGTATAGCTGAATACTGTTGCTTATTAAAGCTGGAATGGTTTGTTGTTTAAGTTTTGTCATCAGTGTAAAATTAAACCACAGTAATAATATGTTTTAAAGCAGCGAATATACAACTTATTAATTTGAATTAACAAATCAATATATTAACATATTACGATGCGTAATTGTTCAAAACAAGGCTAAGTATATGTAAATTAATTAGATAAAATAGTTTTTGTCTTGTTTTGATTAGAAATTTAAATGTACACCTATTCGTACACCTGAATAATCGAGTTCAAATCCATTATCATCTGCTTTGGCCATATCGTAAGATATGAGAATTTGCGGATTAAATTTGTTGTTGTTTAAACTTATACCTGCTTGAAAACGAGGTGCAATTTTAGTTGCTTGGTAATCTTCGAAACTCATATTATGATAAAGAATGCCAGCACCGATAATTGCAGATGTTTTGCGTTCATTTGATGTGAGCGGAATCATAATATTAGCCATTAATCCAGCTGTAAACTTTGAAAATGTAAACGACATATTTTCTCCATTGCTAACTAAAAAAGATTTTGGAGCAATTGAATATTCAGTAACTGTTTGTAATTCGGCAAGATTAAAGAAGCGAAATCCAAATCCCAGAGATCCATTAAAGTTAATCATCATTTCTTTGTTGCCGCTTGTTAACGACAGACTGCTTGTGGCGTTTTCTATATACTCGTTTATTTCATCGGGACTAAAAAATCCAATATGTATTGAGGGTGAAACATAAAATCTAAACGACTTCATCTCGTTCTGTGAATTTGCAATTAAACTTGAAAATACAAGTATTGCCAATACTATTTTTTTCATGGTGTAATTTTGGTTAAGAAAGACTAATCAAAATTAAACAAAATTGAGTATTAGAATTAATTTACACTGATAATTTTAATTTTCTTATTCTAGTTATTTATCTAATAGATTATTAGAAGGTTAGAGATATTTGTTTAAAACAGCGAAAAGAGTACTTGATTTTATGGGTTTGGTAATGTAGTCGTCGCAGCCAGCTTCAAAACTAATATTTCTGTCGTTGTGCATTACATGGGCTGTTTGAATGATAATTGGAATTTCGGGTTTTATTTTCTTTATCTGGTTCGTAGCTTCAAGTCCGTTCATTCCTGGCATTTTAATATCCATAAGGATAAGGTCAATTTTAGAGGTTCCCTTACAAATTTCAATAGCTTCGTATCCATTTTCAGCTTTAAGAATTGTTAAGCCCTTATTTCTTAAAACCATTTCGAGATATTTGAAATTACTGTCTTCATCTTCGGCAATTAGTATGGTTTTTTCTTTCCAGGATGAGAAATCATTAACCAATTCGAATTCCTGAATTCTTTGTTGCCGTGTATCTGAATTTTCAAGAGGTAGATTAAAATAGAAAGTTGTTCCCTTTTTTATCTCAGATTTAAGCCATATTGTACCACCAAGTCTTTCAACTAAGTTTTTGGTAATGGTAAGTCCAAGGCCAGTACCACGGTAAAGTCTCGATTTGTCTGATTCAATTTTATTAAACCGTTCAAATATCTCTTCGAACTTATCTTTGGGAATTCCTATCCCGGTATCTTTTATATAGAATTCGATTATATTATCGCTTTTAATTATTTTGTATCCAATTTCAACGTATCCTTCCTCAGTAAACTTAAATGCATTTTCGATGAGATTTGTAAGTATTTGTTTAAGTCTGAAAGGATCAGTTTGAATAATAATGTTTTCTCTGGGCAGATCTTCGTTTATCTTAAGTGGAATATGGTTTTTATTTATTTTTCTTCGGTTTTCGTTGAAATAATCATATAACTCATAAATTGTTGCATTTACATTTGTTTCTCTGATTGTAACAGATAATTCATTTGCTTCAATTTTAGCAAGATCAATAATATCATCAATAAGGTGCAACAAGGTATTGCAATTGTTATTAATATGCGAAACGAGCTCTTCACGCTCATTAATATCAGTTTCGTTATCTACTAGCAAGTCAGAAAAACCAATTATAGCATTCATTGGAGTTCTAATTTCATGTGACATATTTGCTAAAAAAGATGATTTTAGCCTGTCTGATTCTTCGGCTTTCTCTTTGGCTTGTGTAAGGGCTATTTCGTTTTTATAGCGGTCGGTAATATCATGACAAATACCAACTATACCCAATGGCAAACCATCTTCGTCGGTAAACGGAACTTTTAATGTGTCGAGAAGAAATTTATTGCCTGTCGCATCCTGCTCCCACGATTCAAAACGATATTGCTTATTCTCAGAAATTAATTTTTTATCCAAATCATGGTATTGCTGAGCCCTGTCGAAAACAAATAACTCGTAATCCGACTTACCTTTGACATCATAATTTATACCCGAGAATTTTGCAAAAGCCTCATTGCATCCCAAATAACGATTTTCCTTGTCTTTATAAAAGATAAGATCAGGTATTGAGTTTATCATTGAATTGAGCAATGATTTTTCTTTTAACAGCTCTTTCTCTGTTCTTCGGCGTTCATTTAACTCGGTTTGTAGCTCAAAGGTCTTTGATGCCACTTGTTTTCGCAACGACCACGACCAGAATATAATTGATGTTAAAATAATTCCAAAAGGAATAAGGATCCAAGCTATGATAGTAAATACCTTGGCCTTTATGTCTGTTTGTTCGTAAACACCAAACCATTTTTCATAAATCTGGTCGTATTCGCCGGTTGATTTTAAAATCTGAAGTCCATCGTTTAATTGTGAAACAAGCTCTGGTCTGTTTTTATTTATGGCGAATGCTAATTCCATGGGTTGAATAGTCGCACCAACAGGTTTAACATTGGTAAGATTAAATTCGGTAATTGCAAACTGGCCCTGTAATTTATTTATTAATGCACAATCGTATTCGCCGGCAGAAAGCAACCTTAGTGCAGTTTGGGCATTTTTTACAGGGATAATGAATTTGGTTAATTGATTCGAGATGAGATAATCATGCATAATATCACCTTTAACTACAATAACCTGTTTATCGCTAATATCTTCGAGTGATTCAATATCGCCACCTTTCCTGATAAATAATGAATGTGTTAAAAAGACGTATGTGGTTGAGAAATTTACTTTTCTGCTTCTTTCCGAAGAGGCTGACATAGCAGCAAGTCCATCGATTTTTCCCTGTTCAAGCTCGTATCTTACAGTATTCCAATCTCCAAGTTCGATTTTTATGTTTAAGCCCATGGTTCTTGCTATTGCAGTCAATAATTCAACACTAAAACCATCAGGTTGTCCGGTAGCATTTATTAACTGGTAGGGCGGATAATCATTATTACCTCTAAAGTAAATGGTGTCAGTATTAAATCCGTAACTTGCAAAAGATACTAATCTGAAAAAAATCAAATAAAAAATTATCAGAAGAACTTTTTGTATTCTTGGTTGCATAGTTAAATTGCTATATGTAAGAATTGTTTAGGTATTTTTTTATACGTTATGCAGTTCGTAAAAGTTATATCAAAATAGATATCAAAAACAACAAAAACAATTATTGCTGTAATTTAAATAAAAAACGAATTAAAGCTATATTTGAGCTAAATATAATTTTATAAAATGTTCACGATTTACAAACATCAATCAAAATGATTATAATTCAGTATCATGGACATTCCATGTGACCAATAAAAATAAATTATAAATTATAAATACATGAAAAAGCTAAATTGGGTAATAATACTAATTTCAATGCTTGGAATGTTCTCGTGCAATAATTTGTCTGATCAAACAAACGAACATATCTCAACCGAAAAAAGAATCGGTGTATGTGAGATTAACTATGCGCAAGGGTTTAAAATAGAGTATTTCAAAGATTTTAAACTCATTACCATTAAAGATCCTTGGCAGGGAGCGGAAGGGGTTGAGTTTAGATATGCACTTGCCGAAAATATCGATTCTTTGCCACAATTACCTGATGATATTGTTAAAATAAAAATACCAATCGAAAAGATCGCTTGTTTATCAACAACGCACATTGCATTTATTGACGCTTTAAATAAAACAAATTCTATTCGTGCCATTTCGGGACATAAATACGTATGCAATCAACACATCAGAAAAGGAATAGCTGAAAATAAAATTGGTGATGTAGGATATGATAACAGTTTAAATTATGAATTGATTGCTGGCATAAAACCCGATTTAGTTACAACATATGGTATAGATAGTCAGGTTGCTACATATAATCAACGAATGAATGAGTTGGGAATTAAAACAGTGATAATTGCCGAATATCTCGAAAATCATCCACTAGGAAAATTTGAATGGATAAAGCTTGTTGCTGCATTTTATAACCTGGATGATTTTGCAAGCGATTATTTCAATACAATTGAGAAGCAATACAACAATTTACTTTCAATAACAAAAAAAGTTGAATCGAAGCCTACTGTTTTATTCGGGTTGCCATGGAAAGAAGTTTGGTATGTTCCCGGAGGAAACTCTTATTTGGCAAAATTGGTTGAGGATGCAGGAGGAGATTATATCTGGAAAAAAGATAAATCACGCGAAAGTTTGACATTAAATTTCGAATCCATATTTCTGAAAGCAAGTAACTCTGATATTTGGCTAAATACCGGTACCGTTAATAAAATTAATGAAATTGTTGATATGGATGAGCGATTTAAAAAGTTTAAGCCCATTTCGAATGCCAAAATCTTTAATAATAATGCCATAACGAACGAATATGGCGGAATCGATTATTGGGAGTCGGGAATAGTAAATCCCCATATCATTTTAAAAGATATGATTGCTATTTTTCACCCTGAGCTTATTAAAGATTATCAGCCTGTTTACTATAAAAAGATAGAATAAAATAACCTTTTTACGAGTGATTACATCATAGATTTTAAATCTTTCGGGTTTTTATTATTTTTGACAATTCATTTTTTAACACAGCAAAACAAATTGATATCAGGATATAAAAAAATCATTATTTGGGTAAGTTTATCTATTTTACTTGCTGCCCTGTTCATTGCTGATATTTTCTTGGGATCATTAAAAATACCGTTTAGCGAGGTGTTGAGTGCATTTTTCTCGAGTAACTCTGAGTTTCCTGAATATTCGATCATTGTATTACAGTTTCGTTTACCTAAAGCTCTTACCGCCTTATTTGCAGGATTTGCACTTTCTGTTAGTGGATTGCAAATGCAAACCGTTTTTAAAAACCCGCTTGCAGGGCCATATGTTTTAGGAATTAGCTCCGGTGCTAGTTTAGGCGTGGCTATTGTAGTTCTTGGTTTTTCAACATTAGGGATTTTTAATTATTTGGGTATTTTAAGTAACTGGATAATTGTGTTGGCTGCGTGGTTTGGTTCTGGTTTAATACTACTTTTGATCTTTGCTGTGTCAACAAGAGTAAAGGATATTATGACCATTCTTATTTTAGGTATAATGTTTGGAAGTGCAACGACTGCAGTTGTTGGAATACTTCAGTATTTTAGCAACGAAACCATGCTAAAAGCATTCATAATATGGACAATGGGTAGCTTAGGTGGAGTTACTATTTCACATCTTTATGTTTTAATACCCAGTATTTTAGTCGGTTTGTTTATTTCGTTTATCTCAGTAAAAATGCTGAACGCCTTATTGCTTGGCGAAAATTATGCGAAAAGCATGGGTCTCAATATTAAATTGTCAAGGTTTTTAATCTTTTTTAGCACAAGTATGCTTGCCGGTACTATCACTGCTTTTTGTGGCCCTATTGGATTTATAGGTATCGCAGTTCCACATTTGGCACGAATGGTTTTTAAAACAGCCAACCATTCGGTTTTATTACCCGGATCAATGATTATTGGAGGCATTGTTTTGCTTTTTAGTGATATAGTTTCGCAATTACCCGGAAAAGAAAGCTCTTTGCCAATAAACTCAATAACTGCTTTAGTCGGAATTCCAATCGTAATTTGGATAATTATTCGTAAACAGAAATTCTCAACAACCAGTTAATTGAAATGTTTGACAGAAAAAGCATATTAGAGATTAAAAACCTTGAGATTGGATATCCCATTTCGAAAGGTATTTTTTATTCGCTTTTTTCTGGTATTAACCTTACTGCCAGCAAAGGAGAATTAATTGCTATTGTTGGTAAAAATGGAATAGGCAAAAGCACCTTGTTAAGAAGTATTGCAGGCCTTCAGCAGTCAAAAAATGGCCAGGTAACCATAAATAATAAATTAATTGGTAATTATTCGCGTTCCGAATTTGCTGGCTTGGTTAGCTTTGTTTCAACCGAAATTGTTCATGTTAATAATCTAAGTGTATTCGATCTGGTTGCTTTAGGGCGTTTTCCTCATACTAATTGGTTTGGTAAATTGGAGGAAAAAGATATTGTTGCTGTTAACAATGCACTCGAAATGGTCGGAATGACTAGCTTTGCCAATAAAAATATTAACGAGATTTCTGATGGCGAGCGGCAGCGGGTTATGATTGCCCGAACACTTGCTCAGGATACTCAGATTATTATTCTTGATGAACCAACTGCTTTTCTTGATCTGCCAAACAAATACGAAATAGTTCATCTGCTTAATAACCTGGCAAAAACAGAGGGTAAGACTATTATTTTTTCGACACACGATTTGAATATTGCTATTCAGGAAGTTGATAAAATTTGGCTGATGCTTGCAGATGGAGTAAAAGAAGGAGCTCCGGAAGACCTTATCTTAAATGAAACATTTAATCACCTTTTTGAACATACCCGACTAAACTTTGATAAGGTAAAAGGCGATTTTAAGATGAAACGCCAAAATACTAAAAAGATAGGCCTTATTGGTGATGGAATAGACTATACTTGGACAAAAAAAGCATTGGAAAGATTGAACTTTTCAGTGGAAAAGGGCAATGATTCTATAATTTGTGTAACAATAAATCAAGAAAACTGGCAAATTAAAAAAGATGGGAATAATTATTTTGCCAATTCAATATATGAGTTATCCAACATACTAAGGAACACTGATAATAATTAATAAACCAAAAAGAGCTTAAAATCTAGAGCAATTTTGGTTTTATTTGCATACTATTCTTCTTCTGCTGTAAAATCAATTTCAGATATTTTCTTTTTCCCAAGTTCAAGGTTTAGAATGTTTTCAACCGTCTCAGGGCCAATTCTTTTGGCAATGATCTTTTTGTCCTTGTCAAGCAAATACAATGTTGGAGTACTGTATACATTATAAAAAAACCTGAAATTAGTAAGGTTATATGGATCCCATGCATTTATCCAGTCGTAATGTTTTTCTTCCATATATTTCATCCATTCGGCTTTGTCAGTTTGTGTGTAAACAGCAAATACTTCAAATTCATTTCGGTTAAACTGATTATAAATCTCCCAGATTTTTGGTACCACTTTTTTACAATGTCCACAATCGGGTTCATAAAACATAACCAGAGTATAGTTGGCTTTTATTTCACTTAATCTTGCGTATTGCCCGTTAAGTGTTTCCATTTTTAAATCCTGTGCTACATTTCCAACCAAATTAAACCTGAGTTTTGCAACTTGTTCGCCAAGTTTTTTCATGGTTTCCTCATCGAGCCAATTTACTTTACCCGACAAATAATACGTATCTGCAACATGCACAAATACTTTATCCATTCCCATTATATTGCTTTGCTGAAAAGTATTAATACAATACCTCATTAAATACTGAAAAACTTCATCGTTACCCGATGCTTTCTGAGCTAAAATGTCAATATATTTAATTATTGTATCGGGATTTTGAATGAGAATTTTGGTAAAATAATGATCTATTTTATTATGTAAAATGGGTGTAAGAAGCAATCTTTCATCATGTAAATTAACATTATCAAAATAATGATTCTGATTATAATTATACGACATAAACCATTGTGCTGAATCTTTATTCTGAACATTCTCCGGAATAACAAACTCAGGCATTTCTGGTGAGATCATCGCTTTAATTATCGATTCCAACAAAGTTCCCGGATTTTCGGCTATTATTTTATTCCATTCACTGCGTACTTCTTTATCAAGATCTTTTAATCTGGATTGCAAAAACTCTGTCGAATCGGTGTTCGAGCTATTGGTTTTTAATCTTTGCTGCAGATCCATTGATTTAGTATTTATGGCAATCATATAATTCTGATAATGCAAAAAGGCCAAATTTTCTTTTGATCCTTTTACTTTCATCGATTTTTGCAAATCATCCATGGTTGTTTCAATACTAAATTGCTGATCAGAACCAACAACCATCTCGAAATAATTCTTTGATGGAAGCACTACCAGATAAATTCCCTGATGCAGTAATGAATCACCTTTAAAAATACCCTCTCCTTTGTTATTAAGCTTAATAGTATCATCAAGGTATTGTTTATTACCATAATGGTGAGCCAGGAAAATTTCGGCATCCGATAATCCGTTAATTTTTATGTTAATAGCATATTGCTGAGCAGTTGCATTGCACGATCCTAAAAAGAATGCCAAAACGATCAATACTATTGACTTTTGTAAACTCATAACTTGTGTTTTTTATTTAACCAACAAATATATCATTATTTTAGCCTGACGTTTTCATAAATATTATATTTTTTCAATATTTATGAAAAGTTCAGGATAACCCTGACTGAGAAAATTATATTGTTTCCCATTTCGAAATTAAATAATTTTCAAACGTCAGAAGAAAAATTCATTTAGATTATGAATTTTTCAGGTTAGATTCAAATTTTACGCCATTGTTTAATATTAAACTGAACTAACAAAAAACGATTTTGGTTCAATTATGTTTTAAATGTAATTAATTATCCGAATTATTATAAAGTAATGGGCTACAAGCCCATATTGAGTTTTTATTTTTAACCCCAGGCTTAAGCCTGGGGTTATGGTATTAATCATATTATTGGACTTTAGTCCAAATACTTTTATCCTTCATTGCTTTTATTTTATGCATATGCTTATCTTTGTTCGCTTAAAAATAAATAAGCAACTCATTAGCATGAATATAGAATTGCAGTTAAAAAATAAGGTTCTGGAAGCTTTGCAGCAAATGTATGGGCAGGTTGTTGATCCTGAAAATATTCAGATTCAGAAAACACGTAAGGATTTTGAGGGTGATTATACATTGGTTGTTTTTCCAATCCTTAAGATTTCGAAAAAACCACCAGAACAAACAGCCACAGAGATTGGCGATTATCTAAAGAAAAATATTGATGATATCAGCGAGTTTAATGTTATAAAGGGATTTTTAAACCTAACTTTAAATACTTGTTTTTGGATTTCGTTTTTAAATTCTGTTGGTCGTAACAAAAACTACGGATTCATTACCAATAAAGAAAATCCAAACACTGTTTTAATTGAATATTCATCGCCAAATACAAATAAACCGCTTCATCTTGGGCATATCAGAAATAATTTATTAGGTTATTCTATTGCAAAAATTATTGCCTCGCAAGGTGATTATGCTGTAAAAGTTAATCTGGTTAATGACCGTGGAATTCATATTTGTAAATCGATGCTCGCCTGGCAAAAATGGGGTAATAACATAACACCCGAAAAAGCTAACAAAAAAGGCGATCATTTGGTAGGTGATTTTTATGTTAAATTTGATCAGGAGTATAAAAAACAAATTGACGAGTTGTTAAAAAGTGGGTTGAGCGAAGAAGAGGCAAAGAAAAACGCTCCATTGATTCTCGAAGCCCAGGACATGCTTCGCAAATGGGAGGCAAAAGATGAAGCCACAATCAGTTTGTGGAAAGAAATGAATAGCTGGGTGCTAAAAGGATTTGATGTTACTTATAAAAACCTGGGCATCGATTTCGACAGAGTTTATTTCGAATCCGAAACCTATAAGCTTGGCAAGGAAATAGTAATCAAAGGGATAGAAAAAGGGGTTTTTATCAAAAGAGATGATGGCTCTGTTTGGGTTGATCTTACAGAGGAAGGACTTGATCAGAAACTATTATTGCGATCTGATGGCACTTCGGTATATATTACTCAGGATATTGGAACCGCTCATCAGCGATTTGCCGATTTTAATGCAGATGAGCTAATATATGTTGTAGGAAATGAGCAAAACTATCATTTTCAGGTGTTAAAACTTATTATGCACAAACTGGGATATAGTTTTGCCGAATATTTATTTCACCTATCGTACGGAATGGTTGAGTTACCCGAAGGCAAAATGAAATCGCGCGAAGGAACCGTAGTTGATGCCGACGATTTGATGGATGAGATGATAAGAACTGCAGAAGAAATGTCGAAAGAACTTGGAAAGCTTGATGAATACGGCGAAGCAGAAAAATCACAAATAAATAAAACGATTGGGCTGGGTGCTTTAAAATATTTTATCCTTAAAGTTGATCCAAAGAAAAATATGACTTTTGATCCAAAAGAATCGATTGATTTTAACGGAAACACAGGTCCTTTTATTCAATATACATACGCACGCATTGCATCGTTGATAAAGAAAGCGCAGGCTCGTAATAAAATCATTCCTGATATTATACATACAGATGTTGCGACAACCAATAAAGAGTTACAATTAATTAAACAGATTCACACATATCCAACAATTCTTTATGATGCAGCAGAAACATTAAGTCCGGCTGTTGTAGCCAACTTTGTATATGATTTGGCCAAAGAATACAATCAGTTTTATCACGATCATCCAATATTAAACGAAGAAAATGAACAAATTTCTGCATTACGCCTATATTTGTCACAGCAAATAGGAAAAATTATTCAGTCTGGAATGAATCTTCTCGGAATTGATGTTCCGGAAAGAATGTAAAAAAGTGAACTAAAGTGAGCTAAAGTGAGCTAAAATTTTACGTGACTAAAATATTTTAAAGGAGAATAAGAAATTTGGGTTACAATTTAAGAAAATCAACTAGTTATGGATTATGCAAGAAGCTTGCTTACCATATTTATTCAATAAGTAAAAATTAAAATTTTTGACATTTTAGGCACTTTAAACTTTAGGCACTTAGTGGTTAAATTTTAATTAATTTTGTAAAAGATAAAAAGAATATAATATGTTTGAGAATTTATCGGAACGACTGGAGAAATCGTTCAAATTGTTAAAAGGTGAAGGGCGAATAACAGAGATCAATGTAGCCGAAACACTTAAAGAGGTTCGCCGTGCATTGCTCGATGCCGACGTAAATTACAAAATTGCAAAATCGTTTACCGATTCAGTTAAGCAAAAAGCACTTGGTCAGGATGTGCTAAATGCATTAAAGCCTGGGCAGGTAATGGTTAAGATCGTTCATGATGAGCTTGCTGAGCTTATGGGTGGACAAGCTACCGATGTTAACCTGAAAGGAAATCCAACCGTTATATTAATTGCGGGATTACAAGGATCGGGTAAAACTACTTTCTCGGGAAAACTGGCAAAGCATCTCAAATCAAAAAAGCAAAAAAACCCATTATTGGTGGCTTGCGACATATATCGTCCTGCTGCTATTGAGCAATTAAAAGTGCTCGGACAACAGATTGAAGTACCCGTTTATACCGAACCAGAAAGTAAAGATGCTGTTCAGATTGCTAAGAATGCAATAAAACAAGCAAAAAAAGATGGTCAGAACCTCGTAATTATTGATACTGCTGGTCGTTTGGCTATTGATGAGCAAATGATGAACGAAATAGCTGCTATTAAAAAAGCTGTTGAGCCTCAGGAAATATTGTTTGTAGTCGATTCCATGACAGGTCAGGATGCTGTGAATACAGCTAAAGAGTTTAATGATCGTCTCGATTTTGATGGTGTTGTACTTACCAAGCTTGATGGTGATACCCGCGGTGGTGCTGCATTATCAATACGTGCTGTAGTAGATAAACCGATAAAGTTTGTTGGTACAGGCGAAAAACTCGATGCACTCGATATTTTCCATCCCGAACGTATGGCCGACCGTATTTTGGGAATGGGTGATATTGTTTCGCTGGTAGAGCGTGCTCAGGATCAATATAATGTTGAGGAAGCCCGAAAGCTAAGCAAAAAGATTGCTAAAAATCAATTCGATTTTAACGATTTTCTCGATCAGATTGGTCAGATTAAGAAAATGGGTAACCTAAAAGATCTTGCCGGCATGATTCCCGGAATGGGTAAGATGATGAAAAACCTCGATATTGATGACGATGCCTTTAAAGGAATTGAAGCAATCATTTATTCAATGACTCCCGAAGAAAGAAATGATCCTGCAGTTCTAAATGGTAGCCGCAGAAAAAGAATAGCTTATGGTAGCGGAACTGATATTCAGGAAGTTAACAGGCTTGTTAAGCAGTTCGACGAAACCAAAAAGATGATGAAGATGATGAAAGAGGGTAAAGGAATGGCTGGCTTAATGAGCAAAATGCAGGGCATGAAAAGGTAGTTCAGCAAACTAAACTAATTAATCATTTGCTGGTTATAATAATTAAAAAAGATACAATATGATTATTATCGATGGAAATAAAATTTCAGCTGAAATAAAGGAAGAAATTGCTTTAGAAGTTCAGCAAATGAAGAACAAAGGGGAAAAAATTCCTCACCTGGCTGCAGTTATTGTTGGGCATGATGGTGGCAGCGAAACTTATGTCGGACATAAAGAAAAAGCCTGCAAACAAGTTGGTTTCGACTCAACTGTTTTTCGTTTCGAAGAAACTATTACAGAAAAGGAACTACTCGATTTAGTAGCAAAACTTAATAACGATCCGGCCATCGATGGTTTTATTATGCAATTGCCATTGCCAAAGCATATTTCAGAACAAAAAGTAATCGAGGCTATTGATCCCAAGAAAGATGTAGATGGTTTTCATCCTATTAATTTAGGTCGAATGGTAATTGGATTACCTGCCTATATCTCCGCTACTCCTGCCGGAATTTTAGAATTAATAAAGCGGTATGATATTGAAACATCAGGCAAAAATGTTGTGGTAATTGGCCGAAGTAATATTGTTGGAAAACCAATAAGTATTTTATTAAGCCAGAAGGCGAATCCCGGCGATGCTACAGTAACTTTGACTCATAGCCGTACAAAAAATTTAAAAGAAATAGTTTCAAAGGCAGATATTATTATTGCAGCCCTTGGTCAGCCCGAATTTTTAACTGCCGAAATGGTAAAAGAAGGAGCTGTGGTAATAGATGTAGGAATAACACGTGTTAAATCAGAAACTACAAAATCAGGTTGGAAACTTATCGGTGATGTTAAGTATGATGAGGTTTCGAAAAAAGCTTCGTTTATAACTCCTGTACCAGGTGGCGTTGGACCAATGACAATAGTTTCTCTACTTCAAAATACGCTTAAAGCAGCAAAAGGAGAAATTTATTCGAAATAAAAGATCATATTAAAAAGCGAAAAAGGGACTTTTTAGAGTCCCTTTTTCTTTGCAGACAGATGATGCGCATCTATTAAAGCAAAACAAATTTGGGGGTTAATTCATCACAGCTATCAAGCCTAAAAGTAATTTATTGTATTCGTCAGTAAAATGGTTTGGGTAAAAACCATCGTTGTTGAATAGCAACGTTTTTCTTTTAAGCGAAATAACGTCGTTGGTTTGTATGTCTGAATACTGCGCTATTTGGTTGCTTGTGATTGTTAAGGAATTTGCAGCATCATAGATTTTTAAACCAGCATCATCGTTGCAATAAATAATGAACATGTTTTCGTTTTTAAAACTATAAGGTTGAATTATAGATTTTAAGTTACCATGGTGCATATCAGCTAATTCGTTGTAAGAAAATAGTTTGTTTGGTATGCAACCCCATTATTTTTATTGATTATGTAGTATAGATGCAATCAAAAGCTAAAAGGTTGCTTTTGGTTTAAAATCAAAATTAGAGGTAAAAGTGGATTGTCTGATAAATTATTTTCTGAAGTATTTTCTCTTGACAATAACAAGTAAATTACTGATTAAAAAAACCTTGATCTTTTAAAACCTTGAAAAATACATTTGAAAAATGAATGTTATCCGCTTTTTTGTACCGATTGTCTGTAAAAATTTGGGCGAGTGTATCTTTTTTATTCTCTATTAACAATTGCTTTGTTGATTCAAGTGCTTCTTTATCAGCGTATAATCTGTTTATGTCTTCAGTGGAATATTCTTTATAAGTTTCGTAATGAACAACCGCTTCGATGGGAAGACGGTCTGTTAATGCGGGATTTTGATCAGGATAACCCATAACAACTGTAGTAATTGGAATAACACCTTTGGGTAGATTTAAAATCTCGATTATTTTATCGGCTGTATAAGTAGTTGTTCCAAGATAGCATATTCCAAGTCCTTTACTTTCGGCAGCTATACAACAATTTTGAGCCGCTAAAATAGCGTCAATAGCAGCATTTGTAAACCACAAAAAATTATCGTAGCCAGGTTCTGCGTTTCGGCTAATGCACCATTTATTAAATCGGTTAATATCAGCACAGAATGTAAGTAAAACAGGAGCCTGAGTAACCATAGGCTGGTTAAAATGAGTAGGAGCAAGTTTCTTTTTCATCTCTTCATCCCGGGTAACAATTATCGAATAAACCTGCATATTTCCTGTATTTGACGCTCTGATACCTGCTTCTAATATTTCTTGTAAATCAGTCTCTGGAATAGCTGTATTCTTGTATTTGCGAATTGATCTGTGATTAAAAATTGTTGAAAGCATAATCCGATTGATTGGTGAATAGTGATCTGTGAATTTATAAACCCTTTATATTTATTGTTTTAAGGTGTTGTTGTCATTAAAAATAATGTTACAAACATACAAAAATCAATTTAAGGAGAATAATGATCCAAATCAGGTTTTATATTTTTTTAAATTATGAAGATAAAAGATCCCGCAATTAGCGGGATAAATATTTATACGATGATAAAAAGTGTTAAAAAATAAAAGATTTTACACCTAATCCAAAATAAAACTGATTACCTAAAACTGGGTCACTGTCTCCAGAAGTTGAAGATATTGTTATATAGTTACCTTCCATAGTAAGGCCTACAGCACTCGAAAGCATAAACATAACCCCAAAACGACCAGTTATTGAGGTTTGTTTACTATCGCTTTCATAGTCAGTTTCTGTATCTTTATATGCATATTTATAGAACGTGTATGAAGCTCCAATATATGGATACACACGTCGATCTTTATGCCCAGCAATATAATAAGTAAGAGATGGTCCTAATCCTAAAGAATTGCTGCTGTAACTTCCTTGCGAATAAAAACGTGCAAGAAATTCCATTCCAATTGATAAGGAAGGAACAATAAAAATTGAAAAATCCGGATTTATACTTACATTAAAAGATCGGTTATCTTCAGAATCAATATATAAATCTCCTCCAGAAGAACTAAGAGAAATATTACCACCTAATGACATACTGCCACCATCAGTTGCAAACATAGGTTGTGCATAAATATTAGTTGCAAAACCACAAATAAATAAAAGAATCAATAATTTTTTCATGGTATACTTGTTTGGGTTAATAATAATTTGTGATATAAAATTACAAAAGATTATTTAATAAACAAGCAAAAAAAAGACCGGGCAAGCTACTCACATCGCACCGCTACAACCGTTTACCCTTGCTTCCTTCCGAACCTGGGGGAGTTCAACGGGAGCTGGTCGTATGAGACTTACCCGGGGGCACAAAAATAGTAATTTATTGATTGTTTTCAAACATTTAATTTATTATTTATAAAAAAACGGATATATTTGTTTTACCTTAATCTTAAATATTACAATTATGAATGAAAAATCTACATTTTGGAAATCAAGTGTTACCAGCGGAGTTATTCTGGGAATTGTTTTGGTTATATACTCTGTGCTTTTGTATATACTTGATCTTAACATGAACAAGTCAATTGGATATATATCTAACCTTTTCATTATTGTTGGTTTGTGGTGGTTTACAAAATCATATCGCGATAATAATCTGGGTGGAAATATTACTTATGGACAGGCTCTTGGGTATGCAATGGTTATTGTTGTTGTTGCAGCAATTATTAGTAGTATTTATAGCTATATTTTTATTAAGTTTATTGATCCTTCGGTAATTGACAAAGGCATGGCAATGGCTGAAGAAGAAATGATTAAACAAGGAATGAGTGATGATCAGATTGAAATGGCTCAATCGATGAGTAAGAAAATTATGAGTCCTGGATTAATGAATATTATGGGTTTTATAGGAACAGTTGTTATTGGTTTTATTATTGCTTTAATAACTTCTGCTGTGGTTAAAAAAGAAGGCGATCCATACAAAACTGCCATGAAAGATGTAGAGTAAGAAAATAAATCTCAGGGAAAGGTTACTTTCCCTGATTAATTTTTATAAAAATGGATATTTCTGTTGTTATTCCTTTATATAACGAAGATGAATCGTTGCCAGAACTGGTAGAATGGATTGATCGGGTTATGGTTTCGAATAATTTTTCGTACGAGGTAATTCTTGTGGATGACGGAAGTACTGATAATTCGTGGAAAGTTATTAATCAGTTAAATGAAAAGTTTAACAAAATTAAAGGGATAAAATTCCGAAGAAATTATGGTAAGTCAGCTGCTCTTCACATTGGCTTTGGACAAGCTAAAGGAGATGTTGTAATTACTATGGATGCCGATTTACAAGATAGTCCGGAAGAAATTCCTGAGCTTTATAGAATGATTCGTTCCGATGATTTTGATCTGGTTTCGGGATGGAAGAAAAAACGTTACGATCCAATAACCAAAACTATTCCAAGTAAACTATACAATAGAACAGCCCGTGCTTTAACCGGAATAAAATTGCATGATTTTAACTGTGGCCTTAAAGCATACAAAAACGAGGTTGTAAAAAATATAGAGGTTTATGGCGAAATGCATCGATATATTCCTGTAATTGCAAAAAAAGCAGGATACAAAAAAATTGGTGAAAAAATAGTACATCATCAGGAACGAAAATATGGTGTTACTAAATTCGGATTAGACCGTTTTATCAAAGGGTATCTTGATTTATTATCAATTACCTTTATTACTAAATTTGGACAGCGACCTATGCATTTGTTTGGTACGTTGGGTACGCTAATGTTTATTGTTGGATTTCTTTCAGCAGCGTGGCTTGGAGCAAAGAAAATATATTATATTTCGAATGGAATTCCTGCCGATTTGGTTACAAAGAGCCCCTATTTTTATTTGGCTCTCACATCGATGATTATTGGTACTCAGTTATTTATCGCTGGATTTTTAGGTGAACTATTTTCTAGAAGTTCAAGTGATAGAAACAATTATAAAATAGAAGAAAAGGTTTAAAAAATAAACGATTGCCGCTTTTATTCATAATTGTTGTTAATGATTTTCTTCATTTGCCCCGTCCCTAAAGGGTGTGAAGAAAATCAATTTGCACCCTTTAGGGGTTTGGGGCAAACAAATTGATTTTCAATTTATTTACATAATATTTATGACATAAAACGGACATTCAAAAAAAAATATCTCTCATATAAAATTAATTATAAAAATTTTTCTTGTACGCCTGAAATTCATCTTGTCCCAAGATTATTCTTTTGAAAAATGATTTTATAAATCCTAAACCATAAGCTATTAGTTGTATAAAACTGGAAATAACGGATAATAATGCTACATAAAGATTTTTATTTAATCGAAAGGAATCTAAAAAAATTAATACAATAAAAATCCCTATTGGTAGTAAAAAATAAATACGAAACACACTTAAAATCAGTAAAAAAGATAATCCAATTGTAAAACCAGCAGGTAAAAAATGTACTAGTTTAAGCGATTGAGGATGTCTTTTATACAAATTAATACGTGCGATTCCTGAATTAAAAACCTGCTTAAAAAACTTTTTATAATCAACTCTTCGTTTATGATAAACTGCAGCATCTTTTATTAAGGTTGTTGAAAAACCATTTTCTATAATTCGTAAGCTCATATCAACATCTTCGCCAAATCGCATTTTTGAAAATCCATTGGTTTTCTCGAAAACTGTTTTCGAAAATCCCATATTAAAGCTCCGGGGGTGAAACTTTTTTTCATTTTTCATCCCTCCACGAATACCTCCAGTTGTAAAAAATGAAGTCATCGAATAATTAATTGATTTTTGAATGGCAGAAAAGCTAGGATGAGCCATATCAGGTCCTCCATATGCATCAACAGATTCTTTTGTTAATCTATTATTTACAATCTCAAAGTACTTTTCGGGAATAATACAATCGCTATCAAAAAAAACGTGGTAATTACCAGAAGAACGTTTTGCACCATAATTTCTCGATTGACCTGGACCCGAATTTGATTTAAAGTAATATGTTATATCTAACGAATTTTTGTAATCAGTAACAATATTCTCGCATTTTAAAGTGGAACCATCTTCAACAACAATAACTTCAAATTCTTTATACGTTTGATGCTTTAAGCTCTCGAGTAATTCTTTTAACTCATCGGGGCGATTATAAACCGGAATTATTACACTAAATTTTATCATTGCTTTTTATTGTATTTCAGTTTCAATAACTCAACAACTTTTTTATCTATCGGAAAAGTAAGCTCATCTTCTGATAATTCAGAAATTTTTCGCCATCTGAACGAAATATTCCCATTTACTAACTCTTTAAAATCAAAAGGAATGGTTGATATTTTAAATTTAATTGGTTCAATAAATCTAGCCAAATAATAAATGCTAATTAATTGATGATTATCAAAAAAGTAAGCAGGCTGATAATAATCGGTGGTGTAAAAATGACTGATTATTTCAATTTCCTGGTTCATTTCTTCCATCGCCTCGCGCTTTAAACAGTCAATGGGTCCTTCGCCAAAATTCATTCCGCCTCCCGGAAATTTAGTCATTTTCATGTTAAGCATAAACTCATCACTCAAAAGCACTTCGTGGTTCTGATTTATAAAAATTCCATAAACACGGATAATAAATTTGTTTGGGTTCGATTCCATTTAATGACTTTTATTTATAAACTCAACAATTCTGTCTTCATCATCGGGATGAAACCAATGTATTCCTTTATCGCGACCAAACCACGATATCTGGCGTTTGGCATAATGTCGCGAATTACGTTTTATTAGCTCAATCGCTTTTTCCAACGAAATGTTTCCATCAAAATAATCGAAAAGTTCTTTATATCCAACTGTATTTAAAGAGTTTAAATATTTAAAGGGATAAAATGATTTTGCTTCTTCAAGTAGTCCTTCACTAATCATTTGATCAACACGTTGGTTTATGCGTTCGTATAATTCGTCCCGATCGCGTTGCAATCCAATTTTTATAATTGAAAAGTTGCGTTCTTTCTTTGAGTTGGTTAAAAACGATGAATATGGTTTTCCTGTCTGCAGCGTAACTTCGAGTGCTTTTAAAATTCGTTTTGGATTACGAGTATCGGCTTGCTTGTAATATTCTGGATCGATTAATTTAAGTTGCATTCGCAGACTTTCAACTCCCTCGTTCTGCAGTCTTTGCAATAATTCTTTACGCAATTCCTGATCTACGCCTGGCAAATCATCGATTCCGTGGCACACAGCATTTATATATAATCCCGAACCACCTGTCATGATTACCTGATTGTATTTTCGAAAAAGAATTTCAAGTATTTCGAGAGCTTCGATCTCAAACATGCTTGCATTGTAATAATCGTGTATGGATTTGTGCCCAACAAAATGATGTGTTACTTTCTGTAACTGACTTTCTGATGGAACGGCTGTACCTATTTTCAGCTCTTTGTAAACCTGGCGCGAATCGCATGATAGTATTTCGGTGGATAATTTTTTGGCAATATTGATACTAAGATCGGTTTTTCCGATTCCGGTGGGGCCAATTATTGCAATCAGGGTTTTCATCATCAACTGATTACAGGGTTAATAGAAATTTTATAGTGTCCACATTATCAGAGTAATCCCATAATTCGGGTTGTTGAGCATTGCCAAACGGAATGGCATTTTTTATTTGCCCCGATTCAGATACTACACACTGAATCTGATCTTTATTTAATTCGATATATTGATTTATACGATCAATATTTTTGTAAAATTCATAATACAACACTGCAATGGGCGATGTCATTTGAATATCTTCTTTCAGCAATACAAAACCACTATCCAGATGCGGTGTTCGGTTCATCAAATAAACCGAACGATTGTAATCATGATTGTTTGCATATTTATTATGCTGATATAAATACTGATAATGATTGATATTCTCAAAAAACTGATCGAAGTTATATCCTTCGGGAACAAAAAGCTTCGAAACATTTCTGCAACCCAATCCAAAATACTGAAAAATATCATCAGCCAATAAAGAAATCTGTTCATTGCTTTCCGACCCGGTTATTACAGCGATTGAGTTTCGGTTATGGCGAATAATATGAGGATATTTACCAAAGTAATATTCAAAATACCGCGATGTATTATTACTCCCGGTTGCAATAATGGCATCAAAACCAGTAAGTTGGTTTTCTTCGAAAAAGATTCGGTTTTTAAACTCAGCATTTGTATCTATTAAATAATCAGCAATAAATTTCAACAAACGGTTATCTTTTGATGAGAGTTTACCTATAAAAATATTTCCTGAAATAAGTACTGAAATGAAATCATGAAATCCTACCAAAGGCAAATTACCGGCAGTAACAACTCCTATTCGTTTCGGTTCCTTTTCAATATTTAATTCAGGATAGTTCAACAGCCATTTATTTATAGTTGATTCATGTAAAGAATTTCCAATGGCCTTAATGGCTTTGTTAATATTCTCCTCGGTAAACCACGGATTATATAAATGATCATTCAGTACAATTTCTGAAAGCGTCTTATAATAATCGTTATCCACATTTTTGTATTCTGAGAATCCTCTTAAAAAATCTCCCAGCCTTGTAAATGCAGTTATCCGCTCTTCTAATTTCATGGGTTACTTACTATTAATTCAAAAAAAAGGATGACCGAAAAAACAGTCATCCAAAATTAACCAATTATTTGGTATGATTTTCAGCTTAAAACGATTCCCAAGGAAACTCTGAAAATAAAGCAACTAAAGCTCCGCCAATAACAACCCATTTTATTATTGCAAAGAGCAGATAGGCTGCTGATATAGAGGTCCCTATAATTGCGCAGATACGACCAGCGTTCATGTTTTTATATGATCCAATGGAATATAATTCTGGATTTTGATTGTACAGAGTTTTTGCTTTACTCGATAAAACAAGTGCAATTATCCCTAAAGTAAGTCCAACGATGCCAATGCACCAGCATAAAACGATTGACAAAATTCCGATTACTAAAACAGCAGATGAATTTGGTAATGTTTGCGGAATTTCGGTATTTACGGATTGGTTTCCAGTTGTGTTTTCCATTTGAATAAAAAATTATTGGGTTAATAATTTATAAATATAGTTTAAAACAATTATAGAGGCATTAAAAACAAATAAATATTTAAGGATAGTGGCTCCGTTTTTAAATTTAAAGATGATATGAACAAATAAAAAGACAATCATAATAATAGTTGGGATAAGTGCGGGATATAAAAGAAGGCTCTCCCAAAAGTTACCTTTCAGTAATTCGATAAAGGATCGTTGCATTCCGCATCCAGGGCAATCAAATCCAAGATATTTTTTGTAAAAACAACTTTGTTGGTGAGATTCGAGCCAATGAATTATTTTATCAAGCATACCTTTAAAAATAGTTAGTTATGCGAAAATAAAACAGACACATAATCTACCACCTCGCTCGATGCAATCACTTCGCCTGAATGGCCTATCCGAAGTATATCAACAGCTGGTTTTTCAGCAACCAGTTTTGCATATTCAATCAATGTCATGATGGGACCATAACCACAAATCGATATTTTTTTATCGTGCACTACCTGTTCAATGGCTTCGGTATTTTGAGCAAGTATTTGTTCAATTACATATAAATCTTGTTTTTGTCCGTACTCGGGCGATACATAATGAGAAAAATCGGATGAGGCAATAAAAAGTATTTTTTTATTAAGTTGCAAAGCTGCTTTTGAAATTTTACTGGCTAAGTTTTTTGCAGTTTTCTGGCTCTGGTTCATCATGGTTATGGGAGCAATTTTAAAAGGATAACCTAGAAAAATTTGTAATAAAGGAATCATTACCTCAGCCGAATGCTCATAACGTTGTTCTATTTCCGAAACCGAAATACCAAGATTGTTTCCAAATTCGGTATCAACCTCAACTTTTCCAAATGGGGTTTCCCACATATTGTTTGAGTCAAAAGCTATTTCGTGACCTAAACCGCTATGATTTGGATTAACAATAACCACCGTATCGAAAATCTGTTGCGATTGTTTAAGTATTTCGAAAAAATGCACTGCTTCATAAGCCGAAAACATGTAACCAGCATGAGGTACAATGCCTCCAATCAGGTTTTTACTGGCTAGTTCTAATTTTATTTTAGGCAATTCTTTATTTAGAATTTCATCGATTTGCTTTTTTATGGCTTCTTTTTCAGCCGGGTAAAATTTGCCTGCCACACTGGCTTTTCTAACATTCAGCATACTTTCTAATCTAAATTCATTTATTTCTTTAATAAGTAAAGGACTGAAGTCCTCAAAAACTTTTATTTTGTAACCCCAGCCTTAAGGCTGGGGTTAAGTGTATTCAATAAATTTGGGCTTTAGCCCACTATAAATTTATTATCATCAAAATAATTAAGAATTTTTTAATACTTTGTTACCACATTTACTGCAATTTCCCGATTTATCAATAGCAACCATTTTGGTAAAATACCCTTTGCGGCTTATAAGCAATTCTTTACACGAACTGCAATACGTGTTATTTCCTTCATCAAGCAAAACATTTCCAATATATACAAAATTGAGGTATTTTTTAGCAATAGTATGGAGCAAAATCATTCGGTCGATTGATGTTTGCTCAATGGTCATTTTATAGGTTGGAAAATATCGTGAGATGTGCAATACAACTTCTTTTCCCAAGGTTTCTGCTATCCATCGACACATATTTTCGAACTCTGCTTCAGAATCATTAAGGGTAGGAATGACCAGATTTGTAATTTCCAGATGTTTGCCTGCTTTAATAATGCTTTTTAGTGTTTCTTTAACAGGTTCGAGTTCGGATTTAGTATACTTTCTGAAAAAATCATTATTAAACGCCTTTAAATCAACATTATATGCATCAATGTAGTTATTTAGCATTTTCAAAGGTTCTGGATTTATGAATCCATTAGTTACCATTACGTTTTTTAATCCGGCAGACTTAATCAATTTTGCTGTGTCGAGCATAAACTCAAAGAAAATCGTCGGTTCGTTATACGTATAAGCAACACCAATATTTGCATAATGTGATAGTGCAATATCTCTGATTTGTTCGGGTGAATATATTGTGCAGTTTTTTCTATAATCAGCTATGGATGTTTGAGAAATACTGTAATTCTGGCAAAACTGACATTGCAAATTACATCCAACACTTCCTATAGATAGAATTTCTTTTCCAGGGTAAAAATGATAAAGTGGCTTTTTCTCGATGGGATCAAACCCCAACGATGATATTAATCCATAATTCTCTGAAATAAGCGTTCCGTTTACGTTTTTTCTTACTTTGCATATTCCATATCTGCCCTCTAAGATCGTACAATTATGAGGACAAAGATTGCAAATTATCTTGTCATCATTGATTTTGGTATAAAACAACGCTTTCATTTTTACTTGATTACAAAATTTGAGAAGTTCGAATTTGGAATAATCTGTATATCAATATCTTCGACCATAGCCCAAGCAGGACCTCTATTCAGCCAATCGATGAATTGATCCAGGTTTTCGGATTCGCCTTCAGCTTCGATATAAACACTTCCATCACTTCGGTTTTTTACAAATCCTGTAAGGTTTAATTCATGTGCTTTATTAAGTGCGCTGTATCTGAATCCTACACCCTGAACTTTTCCACAAACAGTTATCATTAAACATTTTTTCATTGTATTTAATCATAACGTGTAACCTTAAAACTCATAATATCAAGTTCTGAGTTATCTTTATCGATAAGATCAGCCAGGTTTTTTACAAAATCTATTTGCTCGGCTCCGGTTTTAATACCTTTGGTTCCAGGTAGCACAAAAGCTGATTTATTGTTAGGTCCTTTAATAAAAACACCCTGCTTCTTTGGGTTTAACTCATTTATAGGATCTGCTTTTTGAGGAAGCGATAGAACATCTACAAAAACTTTTATGGTATCCATAACTTTCTCCGAAAGCTTTTGTTTATCTGAGTTTTCAATAGCCTGTAATGCGTTCGAAATAATTTCTTCGTAAAGAAATGGATTTTGAGGATATACATTTCCAAAATATGAGATAAGTGTGTTATTGAGATCATAGATGTAAACAATGCAACCCAGGTTAAGCTTAAGGTCTGGAGTTATCTTGCTTTCTTCAAGCTTACGTATTTGCCCGGTAGTTTTATAAAATAAGATAGTATCAAAAGCTATCTTAGCATACTGTGTTTTTGGTTGAAACATACTAATTGATTTTTCTTTACTAATTTTATTTTGTCGATTTGTATAAAATACATAAAAACCAGAGAGATAATTCCCGCGTGTTTATTTCAGAGTAAAATGTTAATTTGTAATACTGATAAAAGTAAATTTACAACATTTGATAATAAACTTCAATCTAATTGCTATTTATTTGCCTATTGCAGCGATGATATGTATAGGTTAAAATGTTTAAATATATAGATATCAACTAAAAATTAATCAATATCTGAGTTTTTATTTATAAGATGTATTATTTTTGAATGAATAATAAATACTATGATTTCAACTGGCTTATTTTTTGAAAATCTGCATATCGCACTAAGTTCAATTCGATCAAATTTGCTCAGAACCTTTTTGACAGTTTTTATTATTGCATTTGGAATAATGGCCCTGGTAGGAATTTTAACTGCCATCGATTCAATAAAAAGCTCTATTACTAATCAGTTTGCCAACTTAGGTGCTAATTCGTTTTTTATCGTAAATCGCGATAGCAGAGTTCGCATGGGAGGAGAGGGAAGGCCCAATTTTTACAGAAGTATCGAATATCAGGAGGCAATGGCTTTTAAAAATGATTTTACTTTCCCCGCACTTGTTTCAATTTCTACTAATGCATCTGATATTGCAACTGTTAAATATAAATCAGAAAAAACTAACCCAAATATAACCGTTATAGGTTCCGACGAAAATTATTTATTATTATCAGGATATGAGATTGAAAAAGGGAGAAATTTTGCTGCAAACGAAATCCTTTCTAATGCTCATGTGGTAATTATTGGTTCATCGTTGGTTAAGGATATTTTTGCCAAAGATGAAAATCCCCTTGAGAAAATCATCAATATAGGTCCCGGAAGATACAGGATAATTGGTGTTCTGAAAGAAAAGGGATCGAGCTTTGGATCAACAGGTGATGATATATGCATTTTACCAATTACCAATGTAAGGCAATATTTTTCACGACCTAATATGAATTTCAGGATTTCTGTAATGCCATTATCTTCAAGTCTTTTAGATGCCGCAGTTAACGAAGCAGAGGGTGTTTTTCGAGTTATTCGTAAGCTTAAAAGTATTGAACAAAGTAATTTCTCTATTGAAACAAGTGATAGTCTCGCAAATTTATTAATTGAAAATATACAAACGGTAACCTGGGCTGCTACTATTATTGGCATAATCACGCTTTTTGGCGCAGCTATTGGGTTAATGAATATAATGCTTGTTTCTGTTACAGAACGTACTAAAGAAATTGGTATCAGAAAAGCCATTGGTGCAAAAGCATCGGTTATACGACGGCAGTTTTTATACGAGTCGATACTTATTGGCCAGCTTGGGGGAATACTAGGTATTATTTTAGGAATTCTAATAGGAAATGTTGTATCTTTATTAACGAATGGAAATTTTGTAATACCGTGGTTGTGGATAATTGGAGGAGTTGTTCTGTGTTTTGTTGTAGGGTTGGTATCTGGTATATTTCCTGCAATTAAGGCTTCTAAACTCGATCCTATTATTTCTCTTCGCTACGAGTAATTTATTTCAGTTTTTTTTTATAATTTAGCCACATTATGAAAGAATTAATACTTGAAAAAACTGTAAAAACACCATATGTTCATTGTGATGCCAAATCGGGCATTATTAAAATAAATGGACGTTCTATACCCGAAAATCCTGAGGAATTTTATACCCAGATTTTTTCATGGTTAAAAGATTATTATGTAAATCCACAACCCGAAACTTCTGTTCAGGTTCAATTGGAGTACATCAATAGTGGTTCATCAAAATTCATTTTAGAGCTTTTTTATATTGTCCAGGATTTTTATAAAACAGGTGCAAATTCTAAAATAAACTGGTATTATGAAGAAGATGATGAAGCAGTGTTGGAACTTGGAAAACATTATCAGTCGATACTTACAATACCTTTTAAATTGATCGAGACCTATTAAGTTGATAAAAACACATAAAAAAACCCTAAAATTATTTTTAGGGTTTTTTC
>JBFXEQ010000012.1:0-83385 GCA_050179935.1 Bacteroidales bacterium
TTTATCTTGTTTTTTTGTTATGCATCATAAAAATAAGTGATAAAACTTTATTTACAAAGCACTGTTTAAAATAATATTAAACAGTGCTTTAACTTATTTTTTTAATTAATTGTTTGCGGATTTAAGGGTAAAACAAATTTAGATTGATAATGTTTCTGCCACGAAAAAAGGCGAAGCATTGCTTCACCTTCTTTAAAATTCGAAAGGATATTATTAGTTTCCCTGATACATCATAAATGCATTATTCAGGGAGTTCTCAATTTTGGTGCTTAACTCTGGATTTCCAAAATATTTGGTATAATCTTTTAAGCGCTGCATAATATGCAAGGATAATCGTTGCTCGTAATCGAGAGTAACTAAAAACTTTTGTGGTAAAGAGAAATAGTAATTTAATTCTTTCTCTGTTATATCAGCAAATTCAGCTGCATATTTATCTCCTTTATCTTTAGCTCCTGCGCGATAATATGCCTCAATTACATCAAGGAAAAATAAATCGTACGGAATGCAATTGTGAGGAGTTATTTCGCAGCAACGATCGAGAACGGAAATAGCAGAGTCTTTTTTACCTTCAACCATAAGCTGCTGGGCTAAACGTGTAAAATTATTGCGTACTTTCATTACTGAAACAGTTCGGGTAATGGTATGATCAAGCCAAACGGTTGAATCATTAATGTTGCCCCATTTAAATTCGTTCATTAGTTTATTGTACATAATTTCCGAATCTATTCTGCCTATATCAAGGTATCCTTTAGCTGTTGTTTTAATAGGCACAAACCGATAAGCAAATCCTTCGAGCTGCAAATATTCTTCGAGGCCTACATCTGCATCGCCTCCGGTTGATACAAAATAAACCGGTCGTTCCCAGTTATTGGTTGCCAGAAGATCTAAAATCATCAATTCGCTTTTCATAATGCGTTTTTTATTCAAGGTGATTTTAATCTCAGGAAGTATTTTATCCGCATCTTTTTGTTTTACTGTTCCATTGGCTAATACTTTTTCTTTATCAACAGGAATAATAAATTTATTCGCTGGCAGATAATCGATCCAGTCGTTCTGTCCAACCTGCAGTTTGGTTCGCTTATCATCATCTGCAACAAACTCGATGGCTTTTTTAAGATCCACATAATCGGGAATACGTTCGTTAATATACACAATATCACGAACACCGTTGATATATTGCTCATGTTCCATACCGAAAGGCACTGGATCTGAATCGTATGCTTTACGTTTCATCTGATCGATGTACCAATCGGTATTTAAAAGTGATAAATTTACAATGCGCACATCGGTTCTTATTCCTTCTACTTCCTGTGCATACCATAGTGGGAATGTATCATTATCACCATTGGTAAATAAGATTGCATTCGGAGCACATGAATTTAGATAGTTATATGCAAAATCTCTTGCAACATATCGGTTTGAGCGATCATGATCATCCCAGTTTTCACGAGCCATAATACCCGGAACAAAAACAAGAGTTAATAATGTTACCAAGGATGCACTTAGTAAGTGATTTACTTTTTTGCTCAACAAATCAAATAATGCGTAAACTCCTAATCCGATCCAGATAGCGTATGCATAGAACGATCCTGCATAGGCATAATCGCGCTCACGTGGCTGTATTGGATACTGATTAAGGTAAACAACAATGGCTAATCCGGTTAATATGAATAACAAGAAAACCACAATAAAATCATTAAAATGCTTACGAAGCTGGTAATAAAATCCAACAATACCAAGCAGGAAAGGAAGCATGAAATAAACATTCCTTGACTTATTGTTTTTCATCGATTCCGGTAGATTTTCCTGAGGGCCAATCAGTTTATTATCAATTGCATTAATTCCTGTTATCCAGTTTCCATTGAGCAGTTCACCATGACTTTGAGTATCATTTTGTCTGCCCGAAAAATTCCACATAAAATAACGGATATACATATGCCCAATTTGATAAGTGAAAAAGAATCGTAGGTTTTCACCAAAGCTCGGAAGGGTAACTGTTTCGGGTTCACCATTATATCCGGTAATCGACATTTTTTTACCTTTTATATTTCCCCATTTTACATATTCATTAATATGTTCTTCTTTGGGACTGTACATTCTTGGAAAAATAGTTGTAAAACGATCGTCGTAAATATATTTAGAGTTCAACGAGTATGATTTTATATATTTTCCATCTTTCTGACGATAGGTATAAGGTTCTTCGCTATCGATTATTGGTGCGCTATAATATTGCCCTTTTACCAATGGTCTGTCGCCATATTGTTCGCGGTTAAGATAATGAAGCAGATTAAAAACGGTTTCCGGATTATTTTCATCCATAGGGGGATCAGCCAATGATCTGATTACAATCATCGTAAAGCTTGAGTATCCAATCATGATAACAGTAAAAGCTACAAGAATTGTATTTAAAACTACTCTCTGCTTTTTAACGGTATAATAAATTCCCCAAACAACCAAACCTATAATTAATGCAAAGTAGAAGATTACTCCTGATTTAAATGGAAGGCCAAAACCGTTTACAAATAGCAGCTCAAACCACGTAGCAACAGTTATTACACCGGGTATAATAACATACATTACAGATCCAAGAATTAATAAAGATATAAGAAACGCTGCAATAACTCCTTTTCGGGTTACTTCGTATTTTTTAAAATAATAAACAAACACAATGGCAGGTATAGCTAATAAATTAAGCAAGTGAACACCAATCGATAATCCCATCATGTAAGCAATAAGAATTATCCATCGGTTTGCATGTTTTTCGTCGGCTTCATTTTCCCACTTAAGAATAGCCCAAAATACAAATGCAGTAAATAATGATGATAAAGCGTACACTTCACCTTCAACTGCCGAAAACCAGAATGTATCTGAAAAAGTATAAGCCAATGCTCCAACAGCTCCGCTACCAATTACAGCAACAAGTTGTCCCGTGGTTAATTGATCAGAAGTTACAATAAACCTTTTTGCAAGATGTGTAATTGTCCAGAACAAAAACAATATCGTAAACGAACTGGCTAATGCTGACATGGCGTTTACCATTTGTGCAACATGAGTAACATCGCTGGCAAACAGTGAAAAGAATCGGGCAAGAATCATAAAAACCGGAGCACCAGGAGGATGTCCAACTTCAAGCTTGAATGCAGTGGCAATAAATTCGCCGCAATCCCAAAAACTTGTGGTGGGCTCAATGGTTAACAAATAAACTATTGATGCAACTAAAAAAATGATCCAGCCGGTTACCAGGTTAACAATTTTGTATCTGTTCATGGGTTGTAATTTATAATTTAGATCTCAAAACTAATTTAATTTATTTTTATTAATGATTATTCATTTAAAATATTACCTCAATTATAAAAAATTTATTGTAAAAGCAGCATTTTGGTTCGAAAATCTTTAATTTAGCCAATTCTAAAACTTGATAGTTGTTGTTGGTTTTCAAATTATTATAAAAAGAGTTATCATGAAAACGAATAAATGGAAAGATAGAAAAGATATTGTTTATAGCACAAATCCTGATTTCCACTATGAGACCGAGGCTGTTCAGCAAGAGCAAACAACCCTTAATCCGGAAAAACAGCGACTAAAAATTTATATGGATTCAAAAGCCCGATCAAAAGGAAAACAGGCAACTGTTGTTAACGGATTTATTGGAACAGAGGAGGACTTAAAGGATTTGGCAAAATTTCTTAAATCCAAATGTGCCGTTGGAGGTACAATTAAAGATGGAGAAATTATTATTCAAGGCGATTTTAGAGATAAATTGATTCAAATCCTTTCGGCTAAAGGATACAAAGCCACTAAAATTTAATAAAAAGTAGATTCTAAAGATGAAAATAAAACGAGGTTTTTTAATTTCTATATTATTAATCAGCTTCTATGCTAAGGCGCAGGATACTTTAAAAGTAATGCATTATAACCTATTGTATTATGGTAAAAACACCTCGTATTGTACAAGTAGTAATAATTCAATCGATGCTAAAAATGGAAATCTGAAAACAATTATTAAATATATAAGACCTGATATTTTTAGTGTTAATGAGCTAGATGGAAATAGTTCTTATCCTATAACTGATGATGCAACCTATTTACTTAACAATGCCTTAAATGTTGATGGTATTAATTATTACAGCCGAACTCCTTTTCCTCAAGTATATCTTGCAAATACCATTTTTTATAATACACAAAAATTGAAACTTAAAAATCATACTCCGATAAGTTTTAATATTTCATCGGATAAGGCTTTTAATGCATACACTTTTTATTACAACGCACCTGACTTAGCAATAACAAATGACTCTGCATTTGTAACCTGTATAGTTGCTCATTTTAAAGCAGGGAGTTATTCCGAAGATGTTCAGGAAAGAGTTGTGGAAGCAGGAATTGTTATGGATTACTTAACTAATTTGGGCGTTGCTGGAAATTATCTTTTTATGGGTGATTTAAATCTTTATACCTCATCAGAAGGCGCTTTTCAAAAATTAATTAATCCTTCAAATACGCTTTATAAGTTTTACGATCCGGCAAATCAAATCGGGGATTGGAATAATAACTACGATTATCGGTTTGTTCATACCCAATCAACACATGTGAGTGGAGATTGCCATTCAGGTGGCGGAATGGACGATCGATTTGATTTTATTTTAGCATCAGACTATATAATGAATGGTACACAGAAAGTTGCATTTGTTCCAGGATCTTATAAAGCAATCGGTCAGGACGGAAATGCATTTAACAGCTCTATTAATATTTCGACGAATACTTCTGTTCCTTCAACGGTAGCTCAGGCATTGTATAATATGTCTGATCATTTGCCTGTTTATTTGGAATTAAAAGTTGATCAGACTTCGGTTTCTGAACTTAATGTGAGCAATATCAATACAAATCCGATAACACCAAACTCATTAAGTGCAACAACGGTTTATGCTACTATTACCGATTCTCAAAACAAAGTTAATCAGGTAAGAATTATTTGGGGAAATGCATCTGGCTCCTATCCAAATAGAATAGTTATGTCAGCTGTTGAAAACACATACAGCGGCATAATTAGCCAGTTTCCGATCGGAACAGAAATCTATTTTAAAATTGCAGGATATGATATTTCTGATAATATCATTTTATTAAGCGACGAATATCATTTTACTATTGCCGATCCAATGAGTACCCAATTTACTTGTAGTGAGTTTGAAAAAATACAAATTTCTAATCTTGTACAAGATTATATTTCAATTTCAGGGGAGTTATTAAATGCAACTAATCTAAAGATTGAATTAATTAACTTGCAAGGAGAGATGGTCTATGAGAAGCTAGATTATAAGCAAAAAGGAGGTTTTCAGGATAAGATTTCGGTTCAACATATTGTTGGCGGAATATATGTAATTCGTTTAACAACGGATTTGGGTTACTATAGCCAAAAGATTATTAATCAAAAAATATAAATGGCCAAACACCTTCGATTCATATTGTTTTTTGTTGTTATTTTTTTAAGTAATAAGATTTTTGCTCAGTTTTATTCAACAGGGCAGGAGCCGGCCAATGTTAAATGGAGTCAAATCAATACTAGTCACTTTCAGGTACTTTTTGATTGTAATTACGAAGCTGAAGCCCAATTGATTGCCAATATATTAGAGGGTTATTATCACTCCGCAAGTCAATCGTTAGACCATCAACCCCAAAAAATAACAGTTATTGTTCATAATCAAACTATTCGGTCGAATGGTTATGTGAGTTGGGCTCCTAAAAGAATGGAATTATACACAACACCTTCACAAGATTTATTGCCCGAACCTTGGCTTGAGCATTTATGTGTTCATGAACTGCGACATGTTGTCCAGATTGATAAGTTAAATCAGGGAATAACAAAAATTTTGAGTGTTTTATTTGGTCAAATGGCTGTAGGAATGACTGCAGGGCAATTACCAATGTGGTATTACGAAGGTGATGCTGTTTGTACAGAAACGGCTTTCGGAAAATTTGGTCGTGGACGATCCCCAGCATTCGAAAAAAATATTAAAACGCATTTATTGAGCGACGAAAAATGGTTTACTTTTGATCAGATGCTCTTCGGTTCGTATAATCAATATGTTCCTAATCATTATGAGTTTGGTTATCAGCTAACAGCTTATCTTAGAATAAAATACGGAACCAAAGCCGTGAGTTCTGCTCATAACTTTGTTGCCCGAAATTCCTATTCATTGTTACCAACACCAGTGGCTTTTTCAGTAGGATTAAAAAAGCAGACAGGTTTAAATCACAAGCAATTATATGATGAAACGTTCAATTTTCTCGATAGCGTTTATACTGAAAAAGAAGAAAGGAATCAATCAATCCGTCCCAATCCCTTTCAGCAATACAAAATCAAACAATACGAAGATTATGTTAACCCAGTTTCCTTTGATACAAATCAGGTTATTGTATTAAAAGAAGGGCTAAATCACATTCCTCAATTTGTACTTGTTAGTCCCGAAAACGAAACGGTAATAATTGAGCCTGGAATACTGGTCTCTGATGATTTTTCTGTGGCAAAAAAGTTTTTAGTGTGGGCCGAATTTAAACCTCATTTTCGATGGCAAAATAAAGAGTATTCAACCATAAAAATGATGAATATTGAAACAAAAAAAACACGAACGGTAGTATTAAAAAGCCGTTATTTTAGTCCCGATATTTCTCCTGATGCAAACAAAATTGTCGTTATAGAGGTTACTCCCGATAATCAGTATTTTTTAACCGTTATAAGTTCATTCAACGGAGATGTCCACTATCGAATTCCATCACCAAATTTTATAATGAGACCCAAATGGACTTCCGATTCAAAAAGCATTTATCTGATTGAACTCACAGATAAGGGTAAGCAAGTTTCAACGTATAGCTTCGAAAATAAGTCATGGGAAATGGTTATGCAATCCGAAAATGCAGATATACAAAGAATTATTCCGTCCAACAGCTATCTTTTTTCCCACTCAACAAAAAATGGCAACGACGAAGTTTGTGTATTTGATCTATTAACAAAGGAAAAATATCAGATATCCCTTTCCGCATCGGGGATTACCGATTTTTGTATTGATAAGAATGATAAAGATATTATTGTTGCAGAGTATTCTTCGCAGGGAAATAGGTTAGGGGTAATTCCCATAGAAAGAGGATTGTGGAAAATTTTAGATACAAAACAGAATAATATGACTTTTTCTGAAGCTCTAACCGAACAAGAATCTGTAAAAGACAAGATTGAAAAATTGCCATCGGTAAAACATACTGTGCGACCATACAATAAGCTATTAAACACATTTAATTTTCATAGCTGGATTCCTTTTTATTTTGATTACTCAAATGAAACACTTAATGGGTTTTTAACAGATCCCGAAAAACTAACCACAATTATTCATCCCGGGATAATGCTTTTATCTCAGAGTAAACTAAGCACAACAGAAGCAGTGGTTGCTTATGCGTATAAAAACGGACATCATTATATCGAATCATCATTAATTTATAAAGGACTTTTACCTGTTATCAAATTTTCAGCTAATTATGGCGATTTGCACCAATACTTTGCTTCCTTAAATACTACTTGGTTTCCCAGGTTAAGCTATAATGATTTCTCCTACAATCTTGATATTTATATCCCGATAAATATATCATCCGGAAATATGGTTGGAGGTTTTATACCGCGACTTAACATTGATTTTCAGAATTCATATTACTATAACTATGTTGATGATTATTACATTTCCGGAAATACCTTTTTTAATGAGCAAATCATCTTTTATTGGTTAAAAAGAACATCAAAAAGAGATATTCAACCTCGATCAGGACTATCGGTTGATATAACCTTATTCAATACTCCGCTTGAGAATAAGCTTTTTGGATTTATGGCTAATATTGATGGAACAGTATATCTGCCAGGCTTTTTCAAAAACCATGGAGTAAAACTTAATGCAGGCTATCAGTTTCAGGAACCTGAGATGTATCTTTTTACAACTAATTTTAGTTTTCCGCATGGTATAACCGAATTTAGAACAGAAAAGTTATCAAAGTTTTATTTTAATTATGTTTTTCCGATTGCTTACCCCGATTGGAGCATCGGACCGGTTGCATACATTAAGCGAATAAAAGGGGACTTCTTCTTTAATTATGCGAATAATAGATTCAGAGCAATAGACGATAACACAAATAGTGTTTTTTGGACAAATTATAATTTAGTGAGTTACGGAATCGAAATATCAGTTGATTACCATTTGCTACGTATGATTTTTCCATTAAATACAGGTGTAAGAGTTGGATATACCAATTATTCAAACAGTATTTTTTCAGAGTTGATTTTTGGAATAAATATCTCTCAGCTTTAATTAATAAGCTTTTTAAATGTAATTAATAATTTTATAAGTACATTTGAGATAACTTTTAATCACAGGTTAAAAAATAATTTATTTATATTTGTCGTTTTCCAACAAACATGATTAAGTAAAACCATAAATTGACAAGAGATGGCAAAAAATAACGAGATTGAAGTAACCGCCGCAATAAACCTCATTGGAGTTGGTACTGAGATAAAAGGAGATATAACCTCAAACGGAGATATAAGGATTGATGGATCATTAACAGGAAACCTTAGTACTACAGGGAAACTTGTTATTGGAGAAACAGGTAAAATTCATGGCGAAATAGTTTGTAAAAACTCCGAAGTACTTGGCGAAATAAAAGGTAAAATAAAAGTTAGCGAATTACTTTCTCTTAAAGCTACATCAAAAATTTTCGGTGATATTACTACTAAGAAATTGGCTATTGAACCAGGTTCAAAATTTACAGGGAATTGCAATATGGGTGAAGAATCAACTCCTTTTGTAAAAACTGATAATACAACAGGTTTAAAATAAAATATAGTTTTAGAGTTTGGGATGGAGATTTTTTCTTTTTGAATTAACTTGTTATTAATCAAGCCAAAATCTCCAACCCGATTTACCATAGAAAATAATTACCTTAATGCAGCAAATAACAAAAATTCTCTTAAAGAATTTAATATTTACTTTTATTATAGCTGTTGTTTCGTTTGTACTTTTTAAAACAGTTTTTTCTGCAAATTACCTTCCGGTATATTGGCTAATTTTAATAGGAATGGCAGTGTTAACTGCCATTATACATTTTTTATTAATTAAACTTTCAATCCAAAGTATTTCAAAATTCTCGAGTAGATTTATTCTTATCACAGGGATAAAAATGATTTTCTATCTTTTTTTTATCATAAGTTATTCATTTTTAAATCCTAAACAAGCTGTTTCGTTTCTTATTTCTTTTATAGTTTTATATATTTTGTATACTGCATTTGAAGTTATCATTATCCTTCCATTTTTTAAATATCAGAACAGACAACAATAGACAATCTGTTATCTAGATCTATTCTGATAATTTAACTAATTTTAATCAAAAAAGATTTTGTGTTTTAATTAGAAATTAGACTTATTCATCATTTATTTTTAATTTTTAATTTCATAGCTTTGTAGTTCGGTTTTACAAAAGCATACAAAAAGAAATTTCATATGGAAAATAAATTACAGGAATTAACCCAAAAGCTTTATAACGAAGGAGTTGAAAAAGCAAATCAGGAAGCAGATAAAATATTGACTGATGCAAAAGCAGAGGCATTAAAAATAATGCAAAATGCAGAAAAAGAAGCAAAAACAATTGTAACTAAAGCAGAGCAGAGAGCTTCAGAAATCCAAAAAATTACTACTTCAGAAATTCAATTAGCCGCGAAACAAACACTTCGCTCTGTTAAACAGCAGGTTACAGATTTAATTGTAAGCAAAGTAATTGAGGAGCCTGTTAAAAAATCATTTGACGATAACAAGTTAGTAAAAGAAATAATCGAAACTGCTGTAAAAAACTGGAATCCACAAAAAAATGAATCAATCGATCTTTCAGTATTATTACCAGCCAAACTTGAGAAGGAATTTACTGAGTATTTTAAAGAAAAATCAGCAAAAGAATTAAATACCAATTTACAATTGTCTTTTAGCGAATCAATTAAGGGAGGATTTAAAATTGGCCCTGCAGATGGTTCATATAAAATTAGTTTTACAGAAGAAGATTTTGAGAGTTTCTTTAAAAGTTTTTTACGTGCCAAAACGATTGAACTATTATATCAGGGAGAATAATTATGCCTCAGAATTATTATCATTATTTTATTGCTGGGCTTACTGAAATTTTTTTCAATAATTCCGGAATTAATTTTGGAATGCCCCAATTTAAAAAACTACTGGAAGAACAGATAAAGCCAGATGATTATAAATTGGTTAAACTCCTTTTTCTGCCTTACGACAATGAAAATTTACTTCATTTCTTAAATGAAGATTTCGATAAATTCAATCCGCTTGGAAACTATCTAAAATCAGATTTTGAACTAGAATTTTCTAAAGAGAGAAAAAACATTCTTCCTTCATATATGTACAAATTTTATGATCTGTATAAAAATGAAGACGAAACTCAAAAAGTTGATAAAAGCTGGGAAAATATTCTAACGGAGATGTATTATGAGTATGCTTTAGCAACAAAAAACAAATTCTTAAAACAGTGGTTTGAGTTTAATAGAAATATTAAAAATATTTTAACCGGAATTAATTGTCGGAAGTTTGGTTTTAACCCGGAAAAGCATCTTGTTGGGAAGAATATAATTACAGAATCAATAATAACTAACAAATCAAAAGATTTTGGGTTAGAAACAGAATATCCAATGGTTACCTTATTGTTGGCTATTTATGAAAAGGAAAACTATCTGGCAAGTGAAAGAGAAATAGATATGCTTCGTTGGAATAAAATAGACGAACTAACTTTGTTTGAGTATTTTACAATAGATAAAGTTTTAGCTTATACAATAAAACTTGATATTGCGTATCGATGGTTAGCACTTGATCCTGAAAAGGGACAAACTATATTTAAACAAATTATTAAGGATATAAAATCAGGGTTTGAATTTACCAAAGAATTTGCATTAAATGGACAAAAAAAATAATATGACAACAGGAAAAGTTGCAGGGATCATTGCCAACCTTGTATTTGTTGAGGTTGATGGACCTGTTCATCAGAATGAAATATGCTATATCAATTTATCAGGTACGATGTTGATGGCAGAAGTAATTAAGGTTATGGGTGCTCAGGCGTATGTTCAGGTATTTGAAAGTACTCGCGGACTTAAAGTAAACGATACAGTTGAGTTTACAGGTCATATGCTCGAAGTTACACTTGGCCCGGGCATTCTTTCAAAAAACTTTGATGGGTTACAAAACGACCTTGACAAAATGGAAGGAGTATTTCTTAAACGTGGTGAACATACAAATCCCCTCGAAGACGATAAACTATGGGCATTTAAACCAATTGCAAAACCCGGAGAATCAGTTATAGCTGGTGGTTGGCTTGGAGAGGTTAAGGAAAACTGGATGCCACATAAAATTATGGTTCCTTTTAAGTTAGAGGGAAAATACACGGTTAAAAGCATAGTTAAAGAAGGCGAATATAAAATTAATGATACTATTGCAGTAATTACCGATTCAAAAGGTAAAGACATTAACATTACAATGGTTCAGAAATGGCCTGTTAAAATTCCTATTAAAGCCTACAAGGAAAAACCCCGCCCATTTAAATTACTCGAAACAGGAGTTCGTGTAATTGATACACTTAATCCTATTGCAGAAGGAGGAACAGGATTTATTCCCGGTCCATTTGGTACAGGAAAAACCGTTCTTCAACATTCTTTATCGAAACAAGCAGATGCAGATATGATTATTGTTGCAGCATGCGGTGAACGTGCGAATGAGGTTGTAGAAATTTTTAGTGAATTCCCCGAACTGGATGATCCTCGTACAGGCAGGAAATTAATGGAAAGAACAACTATTATAGCAAACACATCAAATATGCCAGTTGCTGCTCGTGAAGCTTCCGTTTATACAGCTATGACTCTAGCAGAATATTATCGTGCAATGGGATTAAAAGTATTAATGCTTGCAGATTCTACTTCTCGATGGGCTCAGGCTCTTCGCGAAATGTCGAACAGAATGGAAGAATTACCAGGACAAGACGCTTTCCCCATGGACTTACCTGCAATTATTTCAAACTTTTACTCTAGAGCAGGATTTGTTTACTTAAATAATGGAGAATCCGGATCAATTACTTTTATTGGAACAGTATCACCTGCTGGAGGTAACTTAAAAGAGCCAGTAACAGAATCAACAAAAAAAGCAGCCCGTTGTTTTTACGCTCTATCTCAGCAACGTGCCGACAGTAAACGTTATCCTGCGATTGATCCTCTTGATAGTTATTCAAAATATGCTGAATATCCTGAAGTTGAAGAATATTTTATTAAAAACATCGAGCCTGAATGGCCAGAAAAGATCAGGATAGCTCGCGACATACTAATTCGCGGACGAGAAGTGGCCGAACAAATTAATATTTTAGGTGATGATGGTGTTCCAATTGATTATCACGAAAAATTCTGGAAAGCTGAAGTAATCGACTTTATTATTCTTCAACAAGATGCTTTCGATAAAATCGACTGTTCAAGTTCACTCGAACGTCAGAGATACATGCTAACAAGTGTTTTAAATATTTATAATACAAAATTCTCTTTCGAATCATTTGAGGAAGTTGCTACTTTCTTTAAACGAATTATAAATCAAATGAGACAAATGAATTATTCAGAATTTAAATCTGAAAAATATATTCAGAACGAGAAAGAACTGTTTACAATTATTGACGAAAGAAAAATTGCATAATGGAAACAAAAGCATTTCAAAAAATTTATACAAAACTAAGTCAGATAACAAAAGCTACCTGTTCTTTAAAAGCTTCAAACATTGGTTATGAAGAAATGGCTTTTGTTCATGGCCGGTTAGCACAGGTTGTGAAAATTATTGGTGATAATGTTACACTACAGATTTTCTCGGGTACTGAAGGTATTCCAACAAATGCAGAAGTAATATTTTTAGGACGCCCACCAGTTTTAAAAGTTAGCGAAGAATTATCCGGTAGATTTTTTAATGCGTATGGCGAGCCAATTGATGGTGGCCCTGAAATCGATGGTGAAGAACGCCAGATCGGTGGTCCATCGGTAAATCCTGTTAGAAGAAAACAACCATCAGAATTTATTCCTACAGGTATTGCGGGTATCGACTTAAACAATGCACTTGTAACAGGTCAAAAAATTCCATTCTTTGCCGATCCCGACCAACCTTATAACCAGGTAATGGCGATGGTTGCCCTTCGTGCTGATGCCGATAAAATCATTCTTGGTGGTATGGGATTAACAAACGATGATTACCTGTACTATAAAAATGTATTCGAAAATGCAGGAGCTTTAGATCGTATTATCAGTTTTGTAAATACAACCGAAAATCCACCTGTAGAGCGTCTTCTTGTTCCCGATATGGCTCTTACGGCAGCTGAGTATTTTGCTGTGGATAAAAACCAAAAGGTACTTGTTTTATTAACAGATATGACCTTGTATGCCGATGCTTTAAGTATTGTATCGAACCGTATGGATCAGATTCCTTCGAAAGATAGTATGCCAGGTTCTTTATACAGCGACTTAGCAAAAATTTATGAAAAAGCAGTTCAGTTTCCTGATGGCGGTTCAATAACTATTATTGCAGTTACTTCACTTTCTGGAGGTGATATCACACATGCTATTCCTGATAATACAGGTTATATTACCGAAGGTCAGTTGTTCTTGCGTAAAGACACAGATATAGGTAAAGTTATTGTTGACCCATTCCGAAGTTTATCAAGATTAAAACAATTGGTAATTGGTAAAAAAACAAGAGCAGATCATCCTCAGGTTATGAATGCTGCAATTCGTTTATATGCCGATGCTGCAAATGCAAAAACCAAACTTGAGAATGGTTTCGACCTAACTGATTATGACGAACGTACGTTGCATTTTGCCAAAGATTATTCAGAAAAACTTTTAGCTATTGATGTTAATATTGAAGTTGATACCATGCTTTCAACAAGCTGGAACCTGTTTAATAAGCATTTTAAACCTGCTGAAGTTGGTATTAAGCAAGAGTTTGTAGATAAATATTGGCCAAAAAATTAGTTAAACAGAAAATAGTTTAGAGTTATAAGTTTTGTGTTTGGAGTTTATAAATTATGGCTACCATAGAAAAATTTGAGGATTTAATAGGTTGGCAAAAGGCAAGGCAGTTTGCTCATGAAGTTTATGAGTTAACATGTTTGGAAAAATTCTCGCGCGATTTTTCTTTAATTGATCAAATTAGAAGATCTAGTGGCTCTGTTATGGATAATATTGCTGAAGGATTTGAAAGAGGAGGGAACAAGGAATTTGTTCAATTTCTATTTATTGCAAAAAGCTCATTAGCAGAAACAAGATCTCAGCTTTATCGCGCATATGACAGAAAATATATAATTATAGATCAATTAAACAAAAAAATTGTTGAAGCAAATGAATTATCTAATATAATTGGAGGGCTAATAAATTATCTTTTGAAATCTGATGTTAAAGGTAGAAAATTTAATAATAAAACAGAGAACTCAAAACTTGGAACACAAAACCCTGAACTTTAATAAGATATGGCGATAAAATTTCAATATAATAAAACAGCATTACAACAGCTCAATAAGCAATTAAAAATACGGTTGCGAGCCCTACCTACCCTGCAAAGTAAAGAAGCTGCTTTGCGTATGGAAGTTAAGAGAGCAAAAGATCAGTCGGAAGATTTACTTCGCCGGTTGAATGCTAAAATGAACGAGTACGAAGCTATGGTTCAGTTATGGGGTGAGTTTGATACTAATTTAGTTGCAGTAAAGGATGTTCAGATGTCATCTAAAAAAATTGCCGGGGTCAAAATTCCAATATTTGATAATGTTTTATTTGAAATTAAAGAATTCAGCCTTTTTAATAAACCGAGTTGGTTTCTTAATGGAATTCAAATAATTGAATCACTGGTTAAAATTTCTTTGGAAAGTGAGTTCTTTTTGCAGAAAATGCAATTACTCGATTATGCCCGAAGAAAAACTACTCAAAAAGTAAACTTGTACGAAAAGGTTCAAATTCCGGGATATGAAGAGGCAATTTCGAAGATTAAACGTTTCCTCGAAGACGAAGAAAATCTTTCAAAATCTTCTCAAAAAATTGTAAAAACAAGACAACAACAAAGGGAGGTAGCATAATGATTTCTCCAATGATTAAATATTCATTCCTGATTTATCATAAAGAATATCTTCAATTTCTTGAAGAGCTTCAGAATTTAGGAATGCTTCATATTATTCAAAAAACAAAGGAAGTAAACGAACAGATTAAACAATCTCTGAACGAGATTAGAGAACTGAATAAAACCATTAAATTTCTTGAAAAAAGAAATGTAACCGAAAACCCTGTAGATTATACTGTTGATGGCTATGCTATTTTAGAAAAGATAAAAAGACATATAGAAGAAATTACTCTGATTGAATTGGAACAAGAAGAGTTAAAAAAAGATATTAAAAAAACAACTCCATTCGGCGATTTTTCTAATGAAACAAAAGAAAAATTTGAAAAAGTAAATATTCAATTTAAATTTTATTCCTGTAACGAAAAGAAATTTAAAGAAGAATGGAAAAACAACTATTTTCTCGAAATAATAAATCAAGTAAAAGGGTCTCTGTACTTTGTTGTTCTTCAGAAAGATAATGAACAGATTGAAATTGATGCAGAAGAAATAAAACTACCCAAAGAAACATTAACAGTACTAAAAGATAAATATACTGCAAATAATCAACGGGTAGAGGAATTAAATAAAGCGTTGGATGAAATATCAATTAATTACAAACAAGTATTATTAAAAACCAAAAAAGAAATTCAGGTAAAAACTGATTATAATCTGGCTATTAATCAAACCGAAAAACAAGCAGAAGAAAAAGTATTGTTGATCGAGGGATGGATTCCTGAGGAAAAGAAAGAAGAACTTGAATTATTCCTTCAGAACCAAACGGTGGTTTATGTATCTGCTAAACCAACGAGCGACGATAAAGTACCAATCTTATTAAAAAACGGAAAGTTTGCAAAGCTATTTGAACCAATAGGGAAACTCTTTGCATTACCTAACTATGTAGAACTTGATTTAACTGTTTTTTTTGCTCCTTTTTTCATGTTGTTTTTTGGTTTATGTGTTGGCGATTCAGGTTATGGCCTTGTTTTGCTTGTAGGTACTTTATTGTACCGAAGAAATGCAAAGCCTGATTTAAAACCAATACTCACATTGGCAGCATGGCTGGGAGGCGCAACTGTTATATTGGGCATGTTAACAGGTACTGTTTTTGGATTTAGTCTTGGTGAATTAGCTTTATTTAGTTCATACAAAAAATACTTCCTTCAACCCATTGTGATGTTTTATTTGGCCATTGCGATTGGTTTGGTTCAGATTCTTTTTGGAATGGGATTAAAAGCAGCAAATCAAATAAAACAAAGAGGTTTTAAATACGGACTATCAACAATAGGTTGGATAATACTTATTTTAACATTAGCACTTTTTGTGGGAGGAGAAAAAGCCGGATTAAATTTAACAGGACTATCAATAGTAAAAATAATATTATATGTATTAAGTTTTGGATTAATATTTTTATTTAATAATCCGGATAAAAACATATTTGCAAATCTGGGACTGGGTATTTATGAATCATACAATATGGTAACAGGAATATTTGGCGATATGCTTTCGTATATTCGTTTATTTGCTTTAGGAATTTCAAGTTCAATACTTGGTCTTGTATTTAATCAGATTTCAATTCCATTTTTATCAATTAAATATTGGGGCTGGATACCATTTATTTTATTGCTTTTAATAGGACATGGATTGAATATTTTTCTTTCATGTTTAAGCGGGATTGTTCACCCAATGCGTTTAACGTTTGTTGAATTTTATAAAAACGCCGGTTTTAATGGCGGAGGAAAAGAATATAAACCATTTTCAAAATAAATATAATTTAAAGGAGAATAATTTATGGAAGTTAATTATGCAGTTTTTTTAGCTTATACTGGTATAGTCTTAATGATAGGCTTATCTGGTATTGGAAGTGCGATAGGAGTAGTTATGGGTGGTAATGCTTCAATTGGAGCATTAAAGAAAGATCCTGAAAAATTTGGTAATTTTATGATTTTATCAGCATTACCAGGTACTCAAGGATTGTATGGATTTGGAGGATATTTTGTTATTGATAAACTTTATGGTTTATTAACTCCTACCATGTCAATGTTTACCGGTGTAGCAATTTTAGCAATGGGACTATTTCTTGGTTTTGTTAGTCTTGTTTCTGCAAAACAACAGGCATCTATAGTAGCTAATGGTATTGTAGAAATTGGTAATGGGAACGATGTTTTTGGTAATACACTTATTTTAGCTGTATTCCCCGAATTGTATGCAATTATTGCTTTTGCAGCAACCTTCTTAATAAGCACAGGTTTGGCTGGATAAAAAGAAACAACTAATGAGATTTTACGTATGATATGGCAATGCTTTTAATTAAAAGCATTGTCATATTTTTATTTGTTTTAAATATCATATTTTCTTATTAATAGTTAAATTTGTATTTCCCAAAAGCGATATTATGATAAGAAGCTGGCTGAAAATATTTCCTGTATTGCTTCTGCTATTAGTTATTTGCAATAATACTATTGCTAGTGATAAGCATTTTCCGACAGATTCACTTGTAGATGAATCTGCTGAATCTAAAAAATTAGATGTTGGAGCTTTTATATTCGATCATATTCTCGATCAATATGGTTGGCATTTATTTACTTATCACCATAAACATATTTCGATTCCTTTACCAGTAATTTTATATAGCAATAATCAGGGATGGGTTGTTTTTTTATCATCAAAACTCAGTCATGGCCACTCATTTAAAAATTTCAAAATTGATCTAACTGGTAATTATAAAGGGAAAATTATTGAAGTTGATAAAAATGGTTCTTTTATTGAAAGACCATTTGATTTATCTGTAACAAAGAATGTTTTAGCAATTATTATTAGCTCAATTATACTAGCCGTACTGTTTATGTCGGTTGCTAAAACCTATAAACGCAGAACCGATATGCCACCAAAAGGGCTTCAGTCACTGCTTGAACCAGTAATTTTGTTTGTTCGTGATGATATTGCAAAATCATCCATAAATGAAAAAAATTACGAACGATTTACGCCTTTTCTTTTAACGATTTTCTTTTTTATCCTGTTAAATAATTTGATGGGATTAATCCCTATTTTTCCAGGAGGAGCAAATGTAACAGGTAATATTACGGTTACACTGGTTCTGGCGTTGTTCACCTTTACGATAACCACAATCACTGGGAATAAAGTATATTGGAAACATATTTTTAATGCACCTGGTGTCCCTTGGTGGTTAAAAGCACCACTTCCTCTTATTCCATTTATTGAGCTCGCAGGCATGCTGACAAAACCCTTTGTTTTAATGATTCGTCTTTTTGCAAATATTTCTGCAGGGCATATTATTGTTCTTGGATTTTTTAGTTTGATTTTTATTTTTGGAAATATAAACACAATTGCAGGATTTGCTGTTTCACCAGTCTCTGTTTTGTTTACAATATTTATGTCAGTATTAGAGCTTTTAGTAGCATTTATTCAAGCATATGTATTTACTTTTTTATCAGCTTTATATTTTGGTATGGCAACCGAAGAACATCATTAATTATTTTCAATTCACTTTAATATTTACATTATGAGTACATTAGGTTTTATTTTATTAGTAATTGAAGGAGCAAGCTTAGCAAAAATGGGTGCAGGTTTTGCAGCAGCGATTGCAGCTTTGGCAGCAGGAATGGGTATTGGCAAAATAGGTAGCTCTGCTATGGAATCTATTGCCAGACAGCCCGAGGCTGCCGGCGACATTCGCTCTAATATGATTGTGGCTGCTGCTCTTATCGAAGGAGTTGCATTTTTTGCAATTGTAGTTTGTTTCCTTATTCTTTTTGTTTAAGGATAAACTTTACGGCTTTGCGGTTGGCGAGCTGTAAAGTTTTTAAAATTTAATTTCAGCACTATGGAACTTATAAAACCTGACATTGGGCTATTAATATGGATGATAGTATCTTTTGGTACTGTTACCTTTTTGTTGGTTAAATATGCTTGGAAACCAATACTTAAAGCATTAAGGGAGCGTGAAAGTACTATAGAGAAGAGATTGCTGGCTGCTAAAAAAGCTAAAGACGAACTGGCAAAAATTGAATTTGGTAATGAAAAAATTACTGCTTTAGCAAAAATTGAACGAGAAAATATTTTAAAGGAGGCTAAAGAAATAAAAAATAATATTATCGAGGAAGCCAAAAACGAAGCCAAACTTGAAGCCCGTAAAATTATCGAGGAAGCTCGTAAAAGTATTGAAAAAGAAAAGGTTGAGGCTATTAATGAAATAAAAAATCAAATAGCAGAGCTATCTGTAATAATCGCTCAAAAAATTCTTAAAAGTGAACTTGAGAATAAAGAAAAACAAAAACAACTCATTAACAAACTAATTGACGATATAGACTTAAATTGATCTGAAAAGCAGGGTATGAATCAAAGCCAGATAGCCATTCGTTATGCCAAAGCGTTATTTTTTCTTGCTCAGGAGAAAAATAAGGTCGATATTATTTTTAAGGATGTTTTACTTTTAAATGATACTTTAATTAATTCCTCAGATCTAATTAAACTACTGGAGCATCCTGTAGTTAAACCTTCTCAAAAAATTCAAGCCTTAATTAACTTGTTTAAAGATGAGGTTGATCAAATTACACTTTCTTTTCTGCAATTAATTATTCAACATAAACGCGAAATTTATCTAAGGAGGATAGTTAGAAATTTTATTGATTTATATAAAAAGAATCAGCATATACAGTCAGTTTTATTGACATCTGCCTATAATCTGGAAAATGAAGAAAAAGACAAAATATCTGAGACAATTGAAAGTAAGTTGAAATCAAAAATAGAGCTAAATATAAAGATTGATCCGGCAATTATCGGAGGAATTATATTACAGATCAACGACAAGGAACTCGATATGAGTGTTTCACGGCAATTAAGCCGTGTTAAGAGCAACTTATTTGAATACGATTTAAGTACAAAGAAAAAAACTAAAATTAGTTAATTATGGCAGGAATTAAGCCAGGTGAAGTTTCGAAAATATTAAAACTTCAACTCGAAGGATTTACCTCGAATGCAGAACTTGAAGAGATAGGAAGTGTTCTGCAAGTGGGTGATGGTATTGCCCGTATTTATGGATTATCTTCTGTTCAATCAAATGAATTAATAGAGTTTGAGAATGGAGTAAGAGGAATAGTTCTTAACCTTGAAGAAGATAATGTAGGAGCAGTAATTTTAGGATCATCGCAACAGATTAAGGAAGGTGATAAAGTAAGAAGAACGCGTAGAATAGCTTCTATTAAAGTTGGAGAAAGTTTGTTGGGTAGAGTAATTAATACTCTTGGCGAACCAATTGATGGAAAAGGATCTATAAATGGAGACTTATACGAGATGCCGCTCGAGAGAAAAGCTCCGGGAGTTATATTCAGACAACCAGTGAACCAGCCAATCCAAACCGGCATTAAACCTATAGATGCAATGATTCCTATTGGCAGAGGTCAGAGAGAGCTTATTATTGGCGATCGACAAACTGGGAAAACAGCTATTGCAATTGATACAATAATTAATCAACGCGAATTTTACGATAAAGGAGAACCTGTGTATTGCATCTATGTTGCAATTGGGCAGAAAGGTTCCACTGTGGCCAATATTGCTCAAATCCTCGAAAAACATGGAGCAATGGATTATACAGTAATTGTTTGTGCTACTGCATCCGAATCAGCTGCACTGCAGTTTTATGCTCCGTTTGCAGGAACATGTATTGGTGAGTATTTTAGAGATACTGGTCGCGACGCTCTCATTATTTTTGATGATCTTTCTAAACAGGCTGTGGCATATCGCGAAGTATCTTTATTGCTCAGAAGACCACCAGGCAGAGAAGCATATCCGGGAGATATATTTTATTTACACTCCAGACTGTTAGAAAGAGCTGCCCGTATAATTCAGTCTGATGAAATAGCTGCTAAAATGAACGACTTACCCGATTCCCTTGTAAAAAGAGTTAAGGGTGGTGGATCTTTAACCGCTTTACCAATTATCGAAACCCAGGCCGGTGATGTTTCTGCATATATTCCGACAAATGTTATTTCAATTACTGATGGCCAGATATTTCTTGAATCTGATTTATTTAATTCGGGTATTCGTCCTGCTATAAATGTTGGTATTTCTGTATCACGTGTTGGGGGAAATGCGCAAATTAAATCAATGAAAAAAGTTGCAGGTACACTAAAACTTGATCAGGCACAGTATCGTGAACTTGAAGCGTTTTCGAAATTTGGTTCTGATCTGGATGACGCCACTATGGCTATTCTCGATAAAGGATCAAAGAATGTTGAAATTTTGAAACAAGGACAGTATTCACCTATGTCAGTCGAAAAGCAGATAGCTATAATTTACTGTGGAACCAAGGGATTATTAAAAGAGGTCCCTTTACCTAAAATCAAAGCGTTCGAATCAGAGTTTTTAGAACTCCTCGAACTAGAACATCAAAGCGTTTTAAATCAATTAAAAGAAGGAATTATTAACGAAAGTATAACAGCCACAATTGAAAGTGTTGCGAGCATGTTAGTTACAAGATTTAAGATATAATTGCTATCAGAATGGGGAATTTAAAGGAAATACGTTCACGAATAATATCGGTAAAATCTACCCGGCAAATTACCAGTGCCATGAAGATGGTTTCTGCTGCAAAGTTAAAGAAAGCACAGGATGCTGTGATAAATCTTCGTCCGTATTCCGAAAAGTTGCATTTTATTCTTAAGGATATTTCTCAGTCAATTGAAGGATCGATTGAAAATATTTATAACAGAGATGAAATACCTGAAAAAATAGTAATTATAGCGATAACCTCAAATAAGGGTTTGTGCGGTGCATTTAATGCAAATGTAATTAAACAGGTTAATCAGTTACTCAATAATGATTATGCAGGTGAATTTGCTCAAGGGAACGTGAAAATTATTTCGTTGGGTAAAAAGGGATCAGAGTACTTTCAGTCGAAAAAATACCCCGTTTTGCAAACAAATAATCAACTATTAGATCAATTAAGCTATGGAAATGCACTTTCGCTAATCGAACAAATTTTAAACCTCTATTTATCGAAAAAAGCGGATAAGATAATTTTGGTTTATAATCGATTTAAAAATGCAGGTGTACAAATCTTAACGACAAATACTTTTTTACCTATTGAGATTAAGAAAGATGAGTTTTCGGAAAGTCATTTTGATTACATTTTTGAGCCTACAAAAGAGTATATTGTGCAGGAGCTTATACCTAAGTCGTTAAAGTTAAAACTGTACGAGGCCATGCTCGAATCTTTGGCTGCTGAGCACGGGGCTAGAATGACTGCCATGCATAAAGCTACCGATAATGCTTCTGAGATGATTAAAGATCTTCAGTTAAACTATAATAAAGCCCGACAAGCTTCAATCACTGGCGAAATACTCGAAATTGTAGGTGGAGCCGAAGCGTTAAAAAAATAAAATTCCATAATAATAGTTGTCTTTAAAAGTATTATTTTCACAAATAATACAATATATTTTATGAGTCATCATATTCAAAAATTGATACGACTTGGTGAAAATCAACAATTGGATTTTAAACATTCTATAAGCGACTCAAAAAAAATTGCCCGATCGTTGGTTGCTTTTGCTAATACAGATGGTGGTACGTTGTTAGTAGGAGTGAAAGACAATGGTGCAATAGCCGGAGTTCACGACGATGAAGAGTTTTATATGGTTCAGGCTGCAGCTCAGTTATATTGTAAACCCCAAATGAGTTTTGATTCGAAGATTTGGGAAATTAATGAAAAATCAGTACTTGAAATTACGATCGCTAAAAGTAACGATATTGTTTATTCAGCACCCAATAAAGAAGGAAAATGGATGGTATATGTGCGTGTTAATGATCAGAATTTTATTGCTAATAGTGTTCTTCTTAAGGTTTGGGAAAAGCGGAAAGCATTAAAAGGTGTTTTAGTGAGATATACTGATATAGAGAAGCTTTTATTTAATTATCTCCTAGAAAACGAAAAGATTACGTTTTCGAAGTTTAAAAAGCTTGCAAATATTTCAAAATATAAAGCTGAAAGAATACTGGTTAATTTAATTGTTCTTAATTTGCTTGAAATCAAATTTACCGAAAACCAGATATACTATAAGTTACCTCTTACGGATAAGTTGGTTTAATTTTTGTTACGATCTAAAAAAAAATTGTAAATGTTTTGTATTACTAATCATTTTTATATTTTTAAACCCACTATTAAAAAGTAACTAATAAAAACGCACAATTATGAAATTGAAATTATTTTTTAAAACATTTATTATTTTAGTGTTTTTAGTTGGAAGTGCAACATTTATAAAAGCCCAAGAGGTTAATGATGCATTAATGGCATTTAACAAAGGAATTGAATTATCACAAGCCGATAATTTTGATGAAGCAATAGCATCATTTAAAAGTGCAATCGAAATATTTAATCAGGTTGAACCAGCAAACGAAAACAAACCAAAAGCCGAAGAACAAGTATTGGTCGTATTGTACAAAAAAGCAAGTACTCAGCTCAAAGCAAAAAAGTACGATGATTGTCTATTATCATTTCAATCGTTGGTTGATCATTCGACCACCTATAATAACGAGAAATATCTTAAAAGAGCAAATAGTACTATTCCAAAAGTATATTATGCTAAAGGGAAAGAACAATTTGACTTAAAGAAATATGATGAAGCATTGGTGCTTTTAAACAAATCAATTGAGCTTGATCCAAACTATGCTACAGCCTATATTCGTAAAGCCCAGGTTTATGATGAGACAAATAAAAGCCCCGAATTTAAAGAAACCATTGATAAAGCATTGGAAGTTTCAATTCAAAACAATGACACTAAATCAGAAGACATTGTTAAGCAATTGGCTGGCAATTTCTTTCTTAGAAATGGTGCCGAAGCTGTAAAAGCTAAGAAATATGATAATGCAATAAGTTATTTTAATGAATTATTAAATTACAAAGAAGGTGATTCTGAGATTTATTATCAATTAGCTGCTGCTTATAACAAAGTATCAAAATGGGATGAGGCAATTGCTGCTGCAAACAAATCGATAGAGTTATTTACAGATCAGGATGCAAATAAAAATGCAAGAATTTATTTTGAGTTAGGTAATTCTTATGTAGGAAAAACGGATAACGCTGCTGCATGCGATGCTTATAAAAAAGCAAACAAAGGAGATTATGCGGCTCAGGCTAAATATCAAATCGAAACAGTTTTAAAATGTCAATAAATAACTTGGTAATTGAAATAAAAAAAGAGGCTTTCAAAAAGCCTCTTTTTTTGTTTATACACTTCAACAAGCTTAGTGCGACATGTAGATTGTTAGATTGTTATTCATTTCACCTGCCGAACAGGCAACTTCTGTTATTTTAAGATAAACTCATTTTAATGAGAATAATTATTTTTTATGAAAGTCAGTTATGTTATTCGAAATCTTTAGAATCTTGTATATTTCACCCTCAGAGTTTCTAATAGGAGTATATGTTTCGGCAAAAATAAACTGTTTACCTTTAATACTTATTTTAGTTGTTTCTTTTCGCACCTTTCCTGTTCTTAAATCCTTCCAGAATTTATCATAATCGTCTTGTTGCTGTTCGGTAAATTCAATATTTCCAGAGTGATGTGTACCTAGAACTTCGTTTTTGTTCATTCCGATTAGCGAAAGGTAATTATCGTTTACATTTTGAATATATCCCTCGGTGTCGTATTCAATAACATAACTTGAAGTATTTAACGCTTCAATTAATCCTTCCATTTCAGCACTTTTACGGGCTGATTCTTCTTGTGTGGCTTGTAGTTCTTCCATGTTCTGACGTACCTCTTCTTCCTGAGCTGCCATTTCCTCTGCTTGCTGCTGCGATCTTTCAAGCAGTTCGGTAGTTCTGATACTAATTCGTACCGCAGATAATGTAGATGCAATACTTTCTGCTAATTTCTCAACAAATTCTATCTCATGCTTTTTAAAAACATTAAACGAGGCTAATTCGAGAACTCCAAGTACTGTTTCTTCTAATTTTAGGGGAACAATCAATAGGCAATTTGGATTCGCGCCACCAAGACCCGATGTTATTTCGATATAATCCTGTGGCAGAGAGGTCATAAAAACAGTTTTTTTCTCAACCGCACATGTACCAACAAGTCCTTCGCCTAAATCGATGGTTTTTTGTAAAAATTTACGTCGGTCAAAAGCAAATGCAGAAAGCATCGATAAAAATACATGTTCCTTATCGTCGTCGTTTAAAATAAATACACCCCCTTGATTTGCATTGAGATAATTAACTAGGTTCATAATTATTTCAGTAGCAAGGGTTTCAAGATTATCGTTGTTTTGTCTTAGAATGTCAGCAAATTTTGCAAGTCCTTCGTTTGCCCATTGACGATTGTTATCTTCCATTTTTCTCTTTTCTTCCTCTTCACGGGCTTTTACAAGACTATTTCTCATCTCAATCAGCGATTTTCCAAGTACATCGTCATCGCTCAATAATACAAATTCGTGATTTAAATTTCCTTGTCCAATATTGTTGGCAAAATCAACTTTATTATTCAATCCTTCGATTGATTTATTTAGGGCTAAGGCCATTTCCTCAATTTCATCTCCCGAGGAGATTTCAATTCGCATTTTTTCATCAATATGCCCTTTGGCAACAAGGTTTAAGAGTTTTGTAATTTTGGTTATTGGATTAGTAATATTTCTTCCGATAAAATATATTACAATAATCATTATGAGTATTCCTGCAATACCAACAAGAATAGATATTCTAAAGCTTCTATTGGCTTTTGTCATTATTTCGGCTACAGGCACTGCAACAGCTATTGACCATGGGTTTATGGTATGTTTTACCAGAATGGGTGCATAGGAATAATACGTTGGAACACCATTAGCATCATTGCTTATATAGTTAAAACTCTCGCCTTTTGTAATCTTTTCTGAAACCTTAAACTGCTTCTCGTCTTGTGGAAATACTTCTTCGAATTTTTGGTTGAGCAAATCAGTTTGGTGATGACCTGCAATTACCGATTTATTTGAAAGCAAAAAGGCATAACTACCATTAAATGGTTTGATGCTTTCAATTATTTTTTGAAACTCCTCTAAGGTTATATCTATTGCAACTACACCAGCAAATTGATTGTTTACAAGCATTGGTGATCTTAAGCTAAACATAAGATAGGATGCTGTTTTATCGGCTGTAACAATATCGAAATAAGGCTCAGCAACAGATGGCACTAATAAAGATTTGGTTATAGTGTATAATGGAGGATCACCTGTCATACTTCTATATTCTATGCTGTTTTTAATAGCTCCATTATCTCTCCAGTATGTATGGCAAATTCGTCCATAGGGTTTGTCATAGTTTTTATCAATAAAACCAAGCTCCCAGCTATCCCAAAGACCATAAATATGTGGATTATTTTTGAAAACATTAAAATAGATTTTATGCACTAAATCCTGCCACTCATCTTTCGGAAACTCTTTATAAAGATAAAATGCATCGGTTAGTGTTTTAACAACCATCATATCGGCATCGAGCTGTGCTTTTATTTGTTTAGCGGCTTCCTGAACATGGGTGTTGGTTAGTTCTGTTGCATCGTTGTAAGCAATTTTACGAGCATTTAAACTGATATAACCAACAGCTATAATGTAAATTATGATAGTTGATGAGATAATAAACAGTTGTATCTTTTGTTGTATTTTAAGTTTGAGCTTCATAGCTTTTATAATTTACTTTTACGATTCTTATTTAAAATCAGATAACTCATGAGAAATCTTTAAGATTTTTGTAACAGATCCGTTTTCATCAAACAAAGGCGAATAGATTTCGAAAAAGTGATATGTCTTTCCGTTCACGGTGGCCCTCGTTCTTTCTTTACGCGTTTTTCCAAGTCTTAAATCGGTCCAGAATTTATTGTACTCCGTTTTTTGCTGATCATCAAACTCCATTTTATCAGCATGATGAACGCCAATAATATCCGACCTTTTCATATTTAAGAGGTTCAGATAATTATCATTTGCTTTAGTAATATATCCATCTAAATCATATTCGATAACATAGCTCGATTGGTCGAGTGCATGAATTAAGCTTTCCATTTCGGCTCCTTTTCGGGCTGCTTCTTCTTGGGTAGCTTGCAGTTCTTCCATATTTTGACGCATCTCCTCTTCCTGAGCAGCCATTTCTTCTGATTGCTGCTGGAATTTCTCTAAAAGCTCATTGGTTTTAATGTTTATTTGAACCGATGAAAGTGTAGATGCAATATTTTGTCCCACTTTTTCGACAAAATCAATCTGGTAATCTTCAAATTTTTTAAAGGAGGCTATTTCGATAACTCCATAAATTTTGTCTTCCATATTCAATGGTACAATAAGCAATGAATCGGGATTTGCTCCTCCCAGCCCAGAGGTTATTGAAATATAATCCTGTGGAATATCCGTCATGTAAATTGTTTCTCTTTCGATCGCGCATGTTCCCACAATTCCATCTCCAAGCTCTATAGTACGCTCAACAAATTTCTTAGAATCGTATGCAAAAGCCGAAATTAAATTAAGAAACTGGTGGTTTTTATCGTCATCGTTTAGCAAAAACAATCCTCCCTGATTAGCATTAAGATAATAAACCAAATTTTTAATAATCTCATTCGATAATTTTTCTAAATCATTATTATTCTGCCTTAAAATATCAGCAAATTTGGCTAATCCTTCATTTGTCCATCTGCGTTTTTCATCCTCTGTTTTTCGTTTTTCCTCTTCAGCACGGGCCTGAGTTAAGCTATTACGCATATTTATAAGGGCGATCCCTAATTCATCTTCATCACTAACAAGTTTAAAGTCATGATCGAGGTTTCCAAGTCCAATCTGATTTGCAAAGTCGGTTTTTTTGTTAAGTTCTATTATCGAAGTATTTAATGCTTTCGACATTTCCTCTATTTCATCGCCTGTATTAATATTAAATGCCATTTTAACACTGGTTTTTCCTTTAGCAAGAAGGTTAAGAAACTCGGTTATCTTCTGAATCGGATCAGAAATATTTTTAGTTATAAAATAAATAATTAATCCTAGAATTATTATTCCGCAGATACCAACCAAAATCGAAATCATAAAATTTCGATCGGCCATAGCCATAATAGAATTGGTTGGAACGGACAAACCAATATACCAGGGAGTATTTGTTCGTCCGATTTTAATGGGAGCAAATGCTACAAAATGGGTTGAGTTTGCTTCATCTTTTGCAATAATTGAAAACTGTTCATCTTTTTCAAATGCATTTAACAAATCGAATTTTTCACCAGTTTTTAAAGTAAATTCAGCTGGTTGATTTAATAATTCAGTTTTAGGATGTCCTGCATATTTAGCTTCCTGGCTTAATAAAAATGCATACGAGCCTTCAAACTGTTTAAGCTTGATTTTTTCCACCATATCCTGAAATTTTTCAAGGATTAGATCTACTCCAACCATTCCATGATATTGATTATCAACGATAATTGGTGACACAAGGCTTGTCATCAATTTAGTGTCTTCAAGTTCCTCGGTATAAACATCAAAATAAATGGGTAGTACTAATTCTTTTGCATGTTGTTTTATGTAGGCATATACAGCTGGATCGCCATCAAGGCTTCTGATATCCTGTTTAAAGTGCACTACGCCATTAATGCGTGAGTAAACATTTGCAACTCTCCCGGTTGGTTTAGTCCAATTTTCGTCAAATTTATTTAGCTCCCAACTATCCCAGAGCTTATAAAACTCTGAGTTATCGCGATAAACCTTGTCGTACATTTTGTTAAACAACGGATCCCAAGTTTGTCTTGGCATGGTATTATAAATAGAAAATGCTTTTGCAAGAGTTCTTACTGTTGCAAAATACTCATTCATGTCTGATTGAATCTGAAATGCATATTTTTCAACGTATGTATTTACAATCTCTACTGAATCATTATAAGCTGCTTTTTTTGCGTTTACACTGATATAACCAATTGCTATAACATAAATAGCAACCGAAGCAGTTATCAGATATAATTGCATTTTGTTTCTTAAATTGAGCTTAATCTTCATATCTTTTTGTTTTTTTCATTTTCTTATTACTTCAAAAATCTGTTATGAAACAAATTAATCCAAAATCTTGCTAACTAAAACAAAATCGGATCAATGGCTAATAAAATTATTTTTTCAATTTCATCATTTACGTAAACCGGACTAATTGATACAATAAATTCAACTAATTTTCCTGATTTTAATTTAAGTCTCATTTTTTCGTGATGCGCCGATCCTGAATTTACTGATGTCCAGATTTTATGGAAATTAGTTTTATCTTGCTCTGAAATAAAGGCTGTATTTTTTAATCCTTTAATTTCGTTAACAGAATATTCAAATTTTTGTAAAAACTGATTATTGGCTAACAAAATATCCCCACTAAACGAAAATTCTGCTTTTAAAAGAAAATGATCAATAGCATCCAACGTACCTTTAAATTCGGCTTCTCGCCGAGCTGATTCTTCTTGAGTTGCCTGGAGTTCTTCCATGTTTTGTCTCATTTCTTCCTCTTGTGCAGCCATTTCTTCTGATTGTTGTTGCGACTGCTCTAAAAGCTGTGATGTTCGGATATTTATTCTAACCGACTTAAGGGTAGATGCGATACTTTCTGCTACTTTCTCGACAAATTCGATTTCATGTTTCTTAAAATCATTAAAAGAAGCTAGTTCAATTACACCCAACATATCTTTTTCAATAAGCATAGGTACTAATAACAAGCTGGTGGGATTTGAGCCCCCAAGTCCACTAGTTATTTTTACATAATCTTCGGGTATTTCGGTAAGATGAATTGTTTCTTTTTCAACAGCACAAGCACCAACTAATCCCTCTCCAAGTTGAACTTGTTTTTTAATATATTTTTTACGGTTATATGCAAATGAAGCCAAAAGCTCTAGCATTACATTACTTCGGTCCTGATCATTAATTATAAATATGCCGCCCTGATTTGCATTAAGATAATAAATCAGGTTTCTGATAATTTCGTTTGCTAAAAGGTCAAGGTTGTTGTTGTTCTGACGAAGTATTTCGGCAAATTTAGCCAGTCCTTCATTTGACCATCTGCGCTTTTCATCTTCATGATGTCGTTTTTCATCTTCTTCCTCTGCTCTTAAAAGGCTATTTCGCATTTCAATTAATGACCTTCCAAGCACATCATCTTCGCTTAAAAGAGTAAAATCGGCATTAAGATTACCAGCACCTATATGATTGGCAAATTCAACCTTTTTATTTAAACCTATTATCGACTCATTAAGAGCTTCTGCCATTTCTTCGATTTCATCCCCCGAATTTAATTTTACCGCCATTTTTTTATCAATATGTCCTTTTGATAATAGATTAAGAAGACTGGTAATTTTTACTAATGGATTAGTAATGTTTTTACTAATGATAAATATAATTATAATTAATAAAATAAGACCGAAAACACCTACAATGGCTGAAATCAGAAAATTTTTATTGGCTTCGGCCATAATTACATTTACCGGAACCGAAATAGCAACAGACCAGGGAGTGCCAGTGTTCCCAATAGTAATTGGCGCAAAGGTTATATAATGATCTTTACCATTTGAATCTTGGGTTATAAAATTAACTCTTTCACCCTTGGTTATTTTTTTATTAACCTCCTCAATTTTTTTCTCAGTTGGAAATAACTCTGCAAGAGTTATGTTAAGAAATGCCTTATTAGGATGTCCAGCAATTATGCCTTTGTTAGAAACTAAAAAAGCATAACTACCTTCAAAAGGTTTTATTTCTTCTACCATTTTTTGAAAACGGTCAAGAGTAATATCAATTGCAACAATTCCAACGTATTTACCTCCATCAAGAATGGGAGAGTTAATAGTTGTCATTAAGAATTTTTCAGATTTATTTTCTGCAAAAACATCTTCGTATGGTTCCCAAATGGATGGTAAAACATGCTTTTTAATTTCAGCATAAAGAACCGGATCTCCATCCATACTGCGGTATTCAATATTGTTTTTAATTGATCCTTTATCTCTCCAGTATATTACAACAAATCTTCCGGTTGGTTTTTTATAGGTTGGATCAAAAACCTTTAATTCCCAGCTATCCCAAATACTATACATAGAAGGTGTAGTTCGGAAAATTTCGCCATACATTGCCGAAACAAGCTTTTGCCATTTATCCATGGGAAATTCTTTATAAACAACAAATGCTTTAGAGAGAGTATTAACAATATTAAAGTCGGTTTCGAGTTCAACCTTGACTTTTCCGGCTGATTCAAGAACAATATTATTAGTAAGATTAATAGCATTTTCGTAGGCCATTTTTCTGGCACTTAAACTAATATAGCCAATGGCTATAATGTAAATAAGAATGGAGGACGTAATAATGAATAGCTGGATTTTTTGCTGGATTTTGAGCTTTATTTTCATAGCCGAAATCTTAGTTTAAGGGTCATCATTATGAAACATAGAAAAAGAACAGATACCCCATTTTAATTAAAAAAACTATTTCCTCTGTTTCCTTTATAAAAACCTCTAAACTTACATTTTTTTGTGAAAAAATCAAACTATTAACCCGCAATTGTTTTATAGAGATTAATAAATATGGGTTGAATAAGTTTTTAATTCTTTTGATAACTGTTTGGGATTATTGACAAAACGAGCCATTAACTCCCAAAATTTAGGGCCATGATTTTTTTCAATGGTATGGCATAATTCATGAATTATAATATAATCAACCAAATGATCTGGCAGTCGAATTAAATGAATGTTAAGATTGATATTGTTTTTACCAGAACAACTGCCCCAATTGGTTTTATTGTTTTTTAAAAACAACTTATTGTATTTGAAACCATATTTGATTGAAAAAGTTTTTATCCTATCAGGCAAATATTCTTTTGCTTCAACCTTAATTGCCCAGAGCAGTGATTTTCGAATTAAATCCTGTATATTTTTTTGAGAAACAGAATGTTCTTTTGGATAATTTAGCTCAATTGTGGTTGGTGTTAATTGGGCAGTAAATTTTTCATTGTTGTGGCTTTTAATAAGCAGAATCCTTTTTCGGGTTTTAAAAACAGTTGTTTCTGAAAAAACGGTTGAATTGGTTTCTAGTTTTTTTATTTTCGGCAAGTTTTTTTCTATCCATTCTCTTCTTAGCTCTACAATTCGTTGAGCCTCCCAATAGGACAAAAAAAGTGGCATATTTACAGTTATCCCTTTTAAGGGACGAATAGAAATAGTAACAGCTTTTGATCGTTTGTTTTTTTTAAACCTCACCGGGCCAATTCCTTCAACCGGAATAATCTTTTCTGTCATTCAGCGACTTTATTTTCAAATACTTCTGATATTTTTTTTAATAATAATCTAATTTCGATGGGTTTAATAAGATAATCATCATAACCGAGATTGATTATTTCCTGGCGGTCGCTTTCCATGGCAAATGCGGTTTGTGCAATCACCGGTGTTTTAATGCCTTTGCTTTTAATTAATTTAAGAGCTTCATTACCATTAAGTACCGGCATTTGTATGTCCATTAAGATTAGATCATAATCGTTATTTTGTTCCAATAAGTCAATTGCCTCCTTACCATCTTTTGCCCAGTTTACAGTAACATTTGTTTTCTCAAGAACAGCTTCAAGAAATCTGAAGTTTGTTTCGGCATCTTCGGCAATAAGAATTTTTTTATTTTGCCAATTGCTGAACTGCAAATCCGACTGGTTATGCTCTTCATTCTTTATCTGATTTATTGGATGGTCTTGTGAAATTGAAAAATAAAACGTTGTTCCTATTCCGGTTTCTGATTCGAACCACAATTTGCCACCCAGATTCTCGACAAGTTTTTTCGAAATAGATAAACCTAATCCTGTTCCTCCATATTTTCTGGTATCGGTTTCATCAGCCTGCCTGAAAGGCTTTACCACAGAATCCATTTTTTCCTTAGGAATACCAATACCGGTATCCTTAACATAACAAATAATGTTGGAATCCTGAGTATAATATCCAAATTCGATTTTTCCTTTTTCGGTAAACTTCAATGCATTATCGAGCAAATGAGTAAAAATTTGTTTAAACCTTTTTGGATCGGTATTTACTATAAAATCTTTATCTGGAACACCTTTTTTGGCAATAAAACGAAGACCTTTTATCTCTTTTGATTTTTTTAACGCTTCAAAACCAACCAACAAGTCGTCTATAATGGTGTTTATGTTGGTGTTAATTTTATTTATTGAAAGCTGCTCTGCCTCAAGTTTTGAAACATCAATTATATCATCGATAATGATTAACAGATTATTTGCACTTTTTTCAATAATATTAAGGTACTCATTTTTATCATTTTCTGATAAATTTGGATTTTTTACAAGTGTTGAAAATCCTATAATTGCATTCATTGGTGTTCTTATTTCGTGTGACATGTTTGTCAGAAATGCGGTTTTTAATCTATCCGATTCTTCGGCTTTTAGTTTTGCTTCGTTAAGGTTTTGTTCTATAAGTTTTTGGTTGGTGATATCATGGTAAATTATGTAGGTTCCTAATTTACCCGTAGTATTCATTATTGGGGTAGCTAAGATAGAAACAAATATTTTTCTTCCGTCTTTGCAAACCCTCATTGTTTCTAAAGAAACATTAGATCCTTTTTCGGTTCTTAATGCATTTTCTTTTGCTTCGGCTTTAAGTTCTTCCGGAACAATAAAATCATCAACGTCCTTATGATGTATCTCTGATTTTGTAAAACCAAACAACCGTGTAAACTCTTTATTTACCCGAATAACATGATTGTTGTTTCCGACTAAAACTATTGCTTCGGGGGCACTTTCAAACAGACCTTCGAAATATAATTCTTCTTCCATTTTTAGCAACTGCGTTTTTTTCATTTCTCGGATCATGCCATTGGCTGAGCTGGCTAGAGATTTAAACTCAGAAAAATAAACCCTATTTTCATCAATTAAAATGAAATCGTGAGAAGCTTTTTTAAAAAAACGTAGAAACGAGTCTATGCTACTTGTTGCTTTTTTTGAAATGTAAATCGAAAAAACAGTAAATGCAGAAAAAATAATTATCAAAACAATTAGTATAATTATAATATCGGTTTTGATTGATTTATAAAGCAATTGCTTATGTTCCGACAGAGTGGTTTCAATCTCATCGGTATAAACACCAGCTCCAACCATCCATTGCCATTCGGGAATACCTTTTACGAACGAAATTTTATTTGCAATAACAGAGGAGGTAAGTTTTCGCCACGAATAATAAATAAAATCCCCTTCGGGATTTTTTGCAGCATTTCTTTCCTCCTGAATTACTTTTACCCCATTCGGATCTTCGAGCTCCCAAAGATTCCTATTATCTAAGATAAGATTTCCATCTGTAATTAATGCATCACCATCGTAAGTATTTATAAAAATGTATCCTTCTTTTTCAAACCTGATTTTTGAAACCCTATCTAGCACATTTCTTTGAACGTCTTTTGTAAAATCATAAATATACTCACCGGTACCAATATACCAATTGAAAGGGGCAAATAGCTTTACGAAAGAGATTTTTTGATATGTATTGTCTGATAAACCTGGTTTTTTCCAATAACCATAGCAAAACCCTTCATCATAAGTTTTCACAGTTAATATCTCATCGCGAATTACATAATTTCCCATATCATCTTGCAGGCTGATAAGGTTTTTTCCCTCATAATCTGTTTTAATGGGGAAAAGATATTCTATACCACTTAACGATCCAATAAAGTAATAACCCCGTTCGTTGTTAAACCGAATTGGTCTCAATGCATCTATTATAATTTTTTGAATTTCGCTTACTGACTTCTTGTTTATATTTTCGGAATAAATATTTTGTGCCATACTTATGGCTTCATTTGTGCGGTTACGTAATAAATCTTTTAGATTTTGTTCAGTATGTATTCGGTTGTAATTAATAAAGTCGATAGCATTTAATGTTTCTTTTTTTACTGATTGTTTTTTCTTTTCAATAAAATCTTGCTGAAGTTTAACACTTTCCTTTTTAAATGCAGTAAACTTTTGATAAATAGAAAAATATCCCAATAAAAGAAATAAAACAACAATTACAATATACGTTTCGACCACCAGTAAATTAACCAGTTTACGATTTTTCCCTGACAGAGATGAAAAATACTTTAAAAACGAATTACTAATTTTCATTCTTATTAATGTAAAAGACCAATTATAGGAATATTATTTTCCAAAAAAAAGTAATTTATTAATTAATACTCTTAATTATAACAAAATGGTTTTCTTAAATTTGACGTGTGATTTAAAATAATCTATTATTGTGTAAAATTATAAAATTGAAAGAACAAAGTAAATTTCTAATTCGATAATCATGAAAAACAATAAATTGCTAAAATATCTTCTGATTGCTGCTGCTGTGTTAATTGTATTTGCAGTTATTGGTAAAAAGGCGGGTTGGTTTGGAGGACAGGTACTTATTAAAGTAAGTACGAAAAAGCCAGAATACAGAACAATTAATGAAATGGTAACTGCAAGCGGAAAGGTCCAGCCCGAAACAGAAGTTAAAATATCTCCTGATGTTTCTGGTGAGATTGTTGAGTTAAATATTGCAGAAGGAGACGACGTTCAAAAGGGTGATTTATTGCTAAAAATTAAACCCGACATTTATCTGTCTGCAATTGACAGAACAAGAGCATCGGTAAACTCAACCAAGGCTAATTATGCCAATTCGCAATCTATGTTAGAACAAGTACAAACAAAGTTCAATCAGATGCAAAGATCATTTGAGCGAAGTAAAATACTGTGGGAGCAAAAAACAATTTCCGAAGCAGATTATGAAACTGCATTATCTAATTTTGAAATCACTAAATCTGAACTCGAAGCTGCTAAAAAAGCAGTCGAAGCTTCGAAATATGCTGTTCAAAGTGCCGAGGCAACACTTAAAGAAGCCGAAGAAAATCTTAAAAAAACAACTATTTACTCTCCAATAACCGGAACAATTTCAAAACTTAATGTTGAAAAGGGTGAGCGAGTGGTAGGTACTATGCAAATGCCTGGTACAGAAATATTACGAATCGCTAACCTCGAGAGAATGGAAGTTAAAGTTGAGGTAAACGAAAATGATATTATTAAAGTTAAATTAAACGATACTGCATTTGTTGAGATCGATGCTTATTTGGGAGATAAATTTACAGGAGTTGTTACACAAATAGCTAATTCGGCAAATGTTACTGGAATGTCTGTTGACCAGGTTACTAGCTTTGAGGTTAAAATTCTTTTGTTAAAAGATTCATATGAGCATTTAAAAAACAGAGGTAAACTGAATCCTTTTCGCCCTGGAATGTCAGCTTCAGTTGATATTCAGACTACAACAAAACATAATATTCTGTCTATTCCAATTCAGGCAGTTACAACAAGAGTAGATTCTCTCGAAATAAAAGGTGCACTTGTATCAAAAACAGTTGATGATACTCCAAAAGAAATGGTGTTTGTAGTTATGGCTGACTCGGTAAAATTACAACCTGTAGTTACTGGAATTCAGGATAATAAATTTATTGAAATTGTTACTGGAGTTACTATTGATGATCAAATTGTTATAGCACCCTACAGTGCCATATCCCGAAAACTGAAAAACGGAACAAAGGTTTCTGTGGTGGCTGAGGACAAGTTATTTGAAGAAAAAGAATAATTTCCACATCTAAAAAAACAAATCAGAGCTTTTATTATGGCCTTAATTTTAAATATTGAGACATCAACCACTGTTTGTTCTGTTGCTCTGGCGAAAAACGGTATTGCAATTAGCAAAAGAGAAAACCATGACGAGAAATCGCATGCAAAAACTCTGACCATTTATATTGATGAAGTACTAAAGGAAGCAAAGGTTAATTATAATCAGCTCGATGCTATTGCCGTAAGTAAAGGCCCGGGATCATATACGGGTTTACGAATAGGAGTTTCTGTTGGCAAAGGATTATGCTATGCACTTAATAAACCATTAATAGCAGTTAATACTCTTCAATTAATGTGTTTGGGATTAATAAACAAAGTTAACTCAGGAGAGGTTCCTATCGAAAATTTTAGCAGTTCCTACTTGCTGCCAATGATTGATGCTCGAAGAATGGAAGTTTATACTGCATTATATTCATCAGACGCTAAAGTTATTAAAGATGTTTCAGCCGAAATAATAACCCCTGAATCATATAAGGAAATATTAGATGTAAGTAAAATAGTGTGCTTTGGCAACGGGGCTTTTAAAGCCAGCGAAATAATCAAACATCCGAATTTTAAGTTTATTCCTGATATTTTTACTCTAGCCCAATATATGACCGAAATATCAGAAGAATTCTATTTAATGAAGAAATTTGAGGATATTGCATATTTTGAGCCTTTCTATCTTAAGGATTTTGTTGCAACAGTTCCCAAAAAAAACATTTTTAATTAAAGTAGCATAAAAATTGTTTTATATTAACAAAAAGATAAAACATGAATAAATGCATAAAAATATTTTCAGCTTTAGTTCTGGTGAGCTTGCTTGCCAAACCCTTAGTAAGTCAAACTATTAGTAAAAGAAGTGCTTTTACATCAGGCGAAAGCTTAAAGTATGTAGCCTATTTTGGAATGTTAAATGCAGGTTCAGCAATGCTTGTTGTTAAAGACTCGGTATATCAAGGTAAAAAAGTTTTTCATGCAAAAGCACTGGCTCATACAATAGGAATAGCTGAGAGGCTTTACAAAGTTCGTGATATTTACGAAAGCATGTTCGATACAACTACCGGATTACCCTATTTTTCAATCCGAAACATAAAGGAGGGCGGATATAAATACTATAACGAAGTTCAGTTTTTTCATCTTCAAAAGAAAATTTTAAGTAAGCGTTCTGGTGAAAAAAACGTTCCAGAACTTACTCTTGATATGCTCTCAGCATTTTATTATATGCGCAATGCAATGTTTAATAAAGTTAAAAAGGTTGGTGATACAGTGATTCTTGATACTTACTTTGCCGACGAACTGTTTCCTTTAAAAATGAGATATGTTGGCGATGAAAAGGTGAAAACCAAACTTGGCAAGTTCAATGCCATGAAGTTTTCACCTGTAGTAGAACCTGGTAGAGTTTTCGATTCTGAAGATGATGTTACCATATGGATTTCGAAGGACAAAAATTATATTCCATTACAAATCAGAATAGATCTAATTATAGGCTCAATAAAATGCGATCTAATTGAATATAAGGGATTAAAGCATAATCTGGCACAAATGAATTAAAATTAAAATACACAAATATATTATTCATATATTTTTAGTTATTTTAATGATTTACACTATTTTTGCAACCTAAAAATGTAAAATTTAATTTTTTTATGGCAACAACTGCAGATTTTAAAAACGGACTGTGTCTTGAGTATAATAACGATTTATATGTAATAGTTCAGTTTCAACATGTAAAGCCAGGAAAAGGAGCAGCCTTTGTTCGAACCAAATTAAAAAATTTAAAAACCGGAAAAGTAATTGAAAATACTTTTTCTGCTGGCGTAAAAATCAATGTTCAGCGTATTGAACGACGTCCATATCAGTTTCTTTATACCGATGATATGGGTTATCATTTTATGCATCTCGAAACATACGAACAAGTATCGTTTGAGAAAGAATTAATCAATGCACCAGAGTTATTAAAAGAAGGACAAAGTGTAGAAGCTGTTTACCATGCTGATACAGAAACCCCATTGTATTGCGAACTTCCTCCATTTGTTGATTTAGAAGTTACCTATACAGAACCAGGTCTTAAAGGTGATACCGCATCAAGTAACGCACTTAAACCAGCAACCCTTGAAACAGGAGCTACTGTTATGGTTCCATTGTTTATTGTTACAGGTGAAAAGATTAAGGTCGATACCAGAGATGGATCATATAGCGAAAGAGTAAAATAATATTTTCATTTCTATTGTATTTTTTATATATTTAGTCAGAATACCCAAATACAATTCTGAAATATGGATATTTCAAGCAAAGCATCAATTAACAGATTAAAACTTTCGACATTTAAGTTGAATACTTTGCTTGCTGTTACCAAGGCTATAAACGCCAATCTTTCAACAGAAGATTTATTAAAGAGCTATGAGAAAATTCTTACCGATGATCTTAATATTGGTAAGATTCTTATTTTTAAGTTTGATAAATCATGGCATCTAATATTGAGTTCAGGATGCTCAAAAGAAATAATAGAACAGATTAGTGTTGAGAAAGATTTAATTGAACACAAGGAAATATCTTTTATAACCTCTTCTCCAAATCCATCACTTCGTGTTTTTGATAATATTATTCCGGTATTTAATAATAACTTACCAATTGCATTTGTTCTTATTGGTGATATTGAAGAGGAGAGCGAAGGTGTAAGTCCCACAATTAAACACCTACATTTTATTCAGACTCTTTCAAATATTATAATTGTTGCTATAGAGAACATCCGATTGTACAAAGAATCGCTGCAACAGGAAGCATTAAGAAAAGAGTTGGAGTTAGCAAAAAAAATGCAGGCAATGTTAATTCCAGAGAATGATATTCTTCCACATAATGATAAAATATTTGTTTCAACTTTTTATCATCCGCACCAAGAAGTAGGAGGTGATTATTATGATTTTTTAAAGCTTAGCGACGAGGAATTTGGATTTTGTATTGCTGATGTATCTGGTAAAGGAATATCCGCTGCGATATTAATGTCAAATTTCCAAGCCAACTTACGAGCTCTTTTTACCTCTGGTGCAACTCTTCCCGACGTGCTTCATAAACTTAATGAAAGAGTTATGGCGAGTGCAAAAGGAGAGAAGTTTATTACGTTGTTTATCGGTAAATACAGCTATAAAACCAATAAGCTTGAATATGTGAATGCGGGCCATAACCAACCCATTTTTTACAAAGTTAGAGATAAAGAACTTGTTTTTTTAAGCGAAGGTTGTGTTGGAATGGGTATGCTCGATGAAATTCCTGGCATATCGCAAGGATCTATAACTATAGATCAACGATCAAAGTTATTTTGTTATACCGATGGTCTTGTTGAACTTACTGATGAAGACGGAGTTAACTTTGGAACAGAAGAAGTTGAAAAGTGTGTAACCAATGACGATGAAATAGATCAGAACATTAATCAAATTGTTAAAAGCCAAAAGATTTTAGAAGGCAGTATTTCTATTTTTGATGATATTTCAATAATTGGTATCGAGTTCTTTTCTTAGTATCAAAAAAACATAAAAAAAGGCCCTAAAATTCAGGGTCCTTTTTTATGTTTAGATAAATTTCTTATTACCAATTCAATAACCATGCAAAAATAAGGGGAGCAACAATCGTTGCATCCGACTCAACAATAAACTTAGGCGTATTGATATCAAGCTTTCCCCAGGTAATTTTTTCGTTAGGGACTGCTCCCGAGTAGGATCCATAACTGGTTGTGGAATCTGAAATCTGGCAAAAATAACTCCAGAAAGGAATATTATGCATTTCCATATCTTGGTATAGCATTGGTACAACGCAAATTGGAAAATCTCCTGATATTCCTCCTCCAATCTGGAAAAATCCAACACCCTTACCTCCGGAGTTTTTAATATACCAATCAGCCAGATAAGTCATGTACTCAATACCCGATTTCATGGTTGATGGTTTAAGATCTCCTTTTATACAATAGGATGCAAAAATATTACCCATAGTGCTGTCTTCCCAACCTGGAACAATAATTGGTAGGTTTTTTTCTGCAGCAGCTATCATCCAGGAGTTTTTTCGGTCAATTTCGTAGTATTGTTCTAACACACCCGAAAGAATCATTTTGTACATGTATTCATGTGGAAAATATCTTTCACCCTTATCATTTGCTTCTTTCCACAATTTGTAAATATGTTTCTGCAATCTGCGAAAAGCTTCTTCTTCTGGAATACATGTATCGGTTACTCTGTTTAGTCCTTTTTCGAGTAAATCCCACTCATCTTGAGGTGTTAGATCTCGGTAATGCGGAACTCTTTTATAATGCGAATGAGCGACAAGATTCATTAAATCTTCTTCGAGGTTTGCACCTGTACATGAAATAATCTGAACCTTGTCCTGACGAATCATTTCTGCAAGGCTCTTTCCTAATTCAGCAGTACTCATCGCTCCAGCAAGTGTAATCATCATTTTTCCACCTTCAGCAAGATGTTTTTCATACCCTTTGGCGGCATCTTTTAAGGCGGCAGAATTAAAATGTAAATAATGATCTTCGATAAACTGTGATATTGTATTTCTTTTCATCTTTAATATTATTTTAATGAATTCGATTTGTTAAAAATATAACTAAGAATTTTATAATAAAGTTTAGCTGCCAGAAAATCGGGAGCTTTGTTCGATTTATTCGGGCAGAGTTCCATAATATCAAAACCAATAACATTTTTATTTTGCACCACCAATTTAATAAAATCGACAACCTGAAACCAGTTCAATCCTCCAGGCTCAGGTGTTCCGGTCGAAGGCATAATAGATGAATCAAGAACATCCAGGTCAATAGTAATAAATACGGTGTCGGTAATTTTTGATAATGCATCCTTCATCCAGTCCTTATTAGCATGAATCTGATGTGAGAAAAAGCAGTTTTCTTTTTTCATGTATTGCTTTTCTTCAACATCCATGCTTCGAATACCAATCTGAACCAGGTTTGTGGTATGCTGAGCTTCGTGTACAGCACATGCATGGTTACAGGCAGATTCTTCGTATTCTTTACGTAAATCAGCATGTGCATCAAATTGAAGAACAGTGATATTTTTAAATTTCTCTTTGAAAGCCCTGATAGAACCTATACTTATTGAATGCTCACCTCCAAAAAGGGTTACAAACTTCCCCTTGTTTAAATATTCTAATGTGGTTTTATGGACTGCATCAACCATCAATTCAGGAGTTCTGTTTTCGGTTATGGGTTTAGCTAAAAAGACACCATTCTTATAAACTTCTGAATCTGTTTCAATATCGTACAACTCCATATTTGCCGACGCATCAAGAAAAGCTTCAGGGCCTTTGTCAGATCCTTTTACCCAAGTGCTGGTACCATCGTATGGCACAGGTATTAGAACAATTTTTGCTGTTTCGAGGATAGAGTATTCCTTTGGTATTCCTGCGTATGTCATTAAATAATAAACTAATAATTAATAACCTAAAATCTGAAGCATATCTAAAGGAGTTTGTTCGTCAGAGAACAGCTCGTAGGTAAACTTCCCTTTTTTATCTTTGTCTATAATAATTTGTTTTGGAAAAGGAATCAGACAATGCTGAATACCTCCAAAACCAGCAAGAGAATCCTGATAAGCTCCAGTATTAAAAAATCCAATATAGAGTGTTTCGCCTGAAGAAACTTTTGGAAGATAAATGGCGTTGCTGTGTTGCTCGGAGTTATAGTAATCATCACTGTCGCATGTTAGTCCACCTAAAAAAACACGCTCATAAGTATTGTTCCACTTGTTTACCGCTAACATAATAAATCGTTTATTTATTGCCCAACTATCGGGTAAAGTGGTCATAAAGGAGCTGTCTATCATGTTCCAAACCTCACGATCATTTTGTTTTTTCTGACCAAGCACAGAATATATTAAACCGCCACTCTCGCCTACAGTAAATGACCCAAATTCAGTAAAAATATTGGGTTCTTTTAAGTTATTGGCTTCGCAAAATAATTTTATCTGCGAAACGATTTCTTGTACCATGTACTCATAATCGTACTCGAACGAAAGGTTGTTTTTTATTGGAAATCCTCCACCGATATTCAAAGAATCGAGCTCAGGACAAACCTTTTTAAGTTCACCATAAACATTCATACATTTTCCAAGCTCACTCCAGTAATATGAATTATCCTTTATACCTGTATTAATGAAGAAATGGAGCATTTTAAGCTTGATGTTTGGATTTTCGCGGATTTTCTTTTTATAAAAAGGTACAATGTCTTTGTATCCAATACCAAGGCGCGAGGTATAAAACTCAAACTTAGGTTCCTCCTCAGAAGCAATCCGTATTCCTACCTGAAAAGGAACTTCGACTTTTTCTTCAAATTGATTTATTTCGTAAATATTGTCAATTACAGGTATCGTGTTTTTAAATCCATTATTTATTAATCGGGCAATATTATCTATATAAGCTTCGCGTTTATAACCGTTACAAATAATGTACGTTGATTTATCGATTTTTTTATCCTCAAAAAGTTTTTCAACAATATTGATATCAAAAGCCGAAGACGTTTCGATATGAATATCATTTTTTAATGCTTCGTTCAAAACATGTTTAAAATGAGAGCTTTTTGTACAATAGCAATAAAAATAATCGCTTTTGTAATCGACTTTTTCCATGGCTGTAGCAAACCATTTTTTAGCTCTTTTTATTTGATTTGAGATCTGTGGTAAATAGGTAAATTTAAGTGGAGTTCCATATTTTTCAATAATATCCATTAATGGAATCTTGTGGAAAAGGAGATTGTCATCATCCAACTCAAACTCTTTCTGAGGAAAGTCAAAAGTTTGTTCGATAAGATCTGCGTATTTAATTTTCATTCATAAAAGGGTATAATTGATTAATAATAAAGCGCAAAGTAAAGAAAAATTGTTTATAAAATTTGCAAAATTAAAATTAATAAAAAAAATCAATAATAGCCAGTTATATCAACAAAAAAAGCCACAAACGTGGCTTTTGAGAGTTGTTTTTTTTAATTTCTAAAAATATAAAATCCAAGCTGTTAATCCTTTTTCGCGAGTTATGATTTTATATTCTGCCAGGGCTTGTGTTTTATCAGTAAACGAACTATAACTTACGGCATACATTCCATTACGTTCCCCAAGTCTTTCTGCAGGAAAACCTTTTTCTATCAATGATTTTTGATAGTTGTCGGCGTACTTCTGATTTTTAAAACTACCGGCAATAATGTAATATTTTTTCTGAATTTCTACAGATTTAATCGGCTCTTGAGTTGTTGAAGCATCAATTGCTTGTTCGGTATTTTCGGTAATTGGTGATTCGGGTTCTGTAACTTCTGTATTCTCGTTTATGTTTTTTTCAGTTACAATTTTTTCTATTTTGGTTTCTTGTTTTTTCTCTTTTTTAAGAATCTTATTAACGGTATCGAAGTTTAATAAAGCCCATATAAAAATTGCAGCGAGTGGTAATCCAATTGCAATTGACCAAACTAATCCTTTATTTACAGAAGATGCTTTTTTCACTGTAGTTTGTTCCTTTTCAGCTTTTGATGTTGAGAAGGGTGTTTTTATTTCGGGCATAATTGGTTTTTCTTCTGTTTTAATTGTTTGTTTTACCTCTTCTTTAATAATTAATTCTTCTTGTTTTATTTCAGGTGCTATTTCTTTTTCGGTTGATTTGGCTGATTTTGCCTTTGCTGTAACTTTTTTAACAGGTTCTTTACCAGTTTTTGTTGATGTTTTTTTGGTTTCTTTTTTTGTAGTTTCCTTTGGTTTTTCTGATTCAGTATCTTTTATACCTGATTCATTAACAATTGGTGTAAAAGCTACTTTACCTTGTTTATCCATTGTAAACTGGCCGAATTTCGGAATATCATAAACCGAATCATCGGTAAGTTTTAGTTTAATTTCTTCGATAAAATCTTTAATTTTAACCGACGCCAGATCTTTTGTTATTCCTTCTTTCTTTATGATAAATCTTTCTAATAGCTCATCATTAAATTTTAAAAATGGGCTAAAATAAACATCGCTTAATTTTTCTTCAAGGTTATTCGAATCTTTTCCTTTTGATGTAGCTCTGACCAAAAATGCGCCGTAATTTGGAATTATAACACGGTTATTTGTTGCTAAAAGCTCTTGAATATAACTAGTTATCATATCAAAAAAATTTTGAGTTAACAAAATAATTGTATAAATGTAAGAAATTTATAATAAATATGATACAAAATAAATACTCCTGTTATAAAAATGGGTAGTTTCAGACACATTAGTTTTGAGAAAAAGCCTGACTTATAGCATGAAGCAGGCTCTCTATTGTTATAGGCTTTGAAATGTAGTTGTCAAATCCAGCATCGCTACATTGCTTTTCTTCGTTATTATGAACATAAGCCGTTTGCCCTATAATTTTAAGGTTTTTATTGTGCTGTTTTATTATTCGTGCAGCTTCAAATCCATCCATTACAGGCATTTTAATATCCATCAAAACTAAGTCAATTTGGTCGTTTTGCATACACATTTCAACCGCCTGTTTTCCATCTTTTGCCCAAATAATTTTAGCTTTTGTAGGAATTAGTGCTTCTTCTATGAAAGTATAATTAATTGGCAGATCTTCGGCAACAAGTACAACTTTGTTTTGCCAGTTAAAATCAAAATCCTGAGTTTCGTCATCGTTGCTCTTTTCGAACTTGTGTTCGGCAGGTTCTAGTGGAAGTGTAAAGTAGATTGTTGTTCCCTGGTTTGGAGTTGACTGTGCCCATATTTCTCCGCCAAGATGCTGAATAATTTTTTTAGCTATCGTTAGTCCAATTCCCATGCCTCCATATTCGCGGGTAAATGATTCATCGGCCTGTCGGAATAAATCGTAAATATGTTCAAATTTTTCGTGAGCAATTCCAATTCCTGAATCAATTACATAAAACTGAATCGTGTTTTTTTCGATAATTGAATAACCAAACTCAACAAATCCTTTTGATGTAAATTTAACTGCATTTTCGATTAGGTTATTCAAAACTTGTCTAAGTCTTCTAACATCTGTCGAAATGGTAAATCCTTTTCTTCTAACGCCTTTGTTAACTGACAATCTTATTTCTTTGTTTTCGTCTGCTTCAATTTTATTGTTAAATTCGGTATAAAGCTCTGTAATTAATTTGTTTACCTGACAATCGGATTTTTTTATTTCGAAACTTCCTGATTGTATTTTCGAAATATCGATTACATCATCAATTATTTTGAGGAGACTAAAGCCGTTTTCATTAATTAAGTTATTGAGTTTTACACGTTCCTCGAATGCCAGGTCTTCGTCTAATAAAAGATTTGAAAAGCCAATAATAGCATTCATTGGGGTTCTGATTTCGTGCGAAAGGTTCGATAAAAAGGCAGATTTAAGTCGATCGGCCTCTTCTGCTTTTTCTTTGGCCAGTATTAATTCTTTTTCGTTATGCTTGCGTTTAGTAATATCCTCAGAAATAAAAACAAAATGGGTAATTTCTCCTTTTTCGTTTTTAACCGGCGAAATAGATGCAAGCTCCCAATATTTTTCTCCGTTTTTCTTAATATTCTGAAACTCTCCCTGCCAATCTACTCCGGTTATAACGATATCCATTATATCTTGGTAAATGCTTTTTGATAATTCTTCGGATCTTAAAATACTTATTTCCTTGCCAATTACATCGTTGGTAGAATATCCTGTAATTTGTGTAAAGCTTTGATTAACAATCTCTATTTTGCCTTTTAAATTGGTAATAATAACGCATGTGGGCGAATGTTGAATAGCATTGGAAAGAATTTTAAGCTGTAGTTCGGTTTTCTTTTTATTAGTAATATCAACCATAACTCCACCAATCTGCCATTGGTTATCAGCGTTTCTAAAACGAAACTTATGGGTTAAAAACGAATTTAGATTTCCTGAAAAATCGGGTAACTCTTCTTCTAAGGCTAAAATTTCACCAGCAACAACTTTATGATCTTCTTTAATTATTCGGTTAGCATATTTCTCCGAAAATAATTCTTTAGGGAGCTTGCCAATGCTTTTATCAGATAATACAGATCTTTTTACATATTTGTTTATGTAAAGCATTTTTCCGTTATCGTCTTTAATAAAAACACCAACAGGAATATTGTCCATAAACAAGGAGAACTGTTGTTCTGTTCTTTTTAAAGCTTCTTCAATCTCTAACCTTTTTGAAATATCTTTAAAATCTTCAATTATTCCTAAAACCTCACCTGTACTAGCTTTAAAAGCTACAGAAGTAATAATACCTGGGATTATTAAGCCAGAAGTGTTTTTTTTCTGAATATCCTGTTCAACTCTTTCTTCTCCGTTCATAATTCTTACAAGCGGACATTCGGCTGTATGGCAAAATGGACCAGGGAAAACTTCATAACACTTTCTGCCTTCTGCATTTTCTTTACTTATACCCGACATCATGGTAAAGGTTCGATTTACACGAAGTATGTTGAAGTTGGTATCAATTAACCTCATGCTATTGCCTGTAGTATTGAAAATTTGATTAAGCTCAGCGTTTGTTTTTATTATTTCTTTCGATTTTTCTTCCAGTCGCTTATCCAGGTTATCTTGCAGGTTAAACAACTTATGCAGTATAATATTAAACGAAAAATGCAGAATTAATGAAACAGCAATTAAAATAAGGATAATTATTAGTAGCGATCTGTAAATAGTAACCTGAAACTGATTTTCGAGCTGGGTAATATCTTTGGCAAATACAATACCAACAAATCCTTCGGAATGGAATTGGTTTTGAACCTGAACCAAATTAGAAAAATAATATTTATCGTTAAACTTAAACCTTTCTTTTGTAAGCTTATTGTTCTGTATTGATATTTTTGATAAAACAGGGCTGTTATAAAGTGTGTGAATTATTAAATCTTTATTTGAGTTTTGATTGGTTGAGTTTTCAAGAAAAAGAGGGGATACAATTTTTTTATCAAACACAGAAGCTATCTGAACATTAAATTTTTTAGCAATGCTTTCAGCCACTTCGTTTTCACGTAATCCAAACTCAATACAACCAAGGTATTTGCCATCATAAAACAAGGGTTCAACTATTTTATAATATAATTGAGAATTTAAATATTCAAATCCAGAAGCAGGTTTACTTGTTGCATTAACCTTTGCAACAAATGAGCTTGGTGGAGCTGTTTCAACAGAAGCATTTGGACCAATATCCAGAAGTAGAACAGAGAGGTTATCGGGGCCATAAAAATTGATAATAAAATGGAACGGATTTTCAGATTTTAGGACAGAATAGAGAGGTAGTGCTTTTCTGTAAAGTTCGTCAACGTTAATAGTCGCAAATTCTTTCCTTATTTCAGGATTATTAACAAAAAATTTTATTTTTTCGCGATATAACGAATTTGTATTATAAAGGAGGTTTTTAATTTCAAGGCATACAATTTCATTATCCTTCTGTATTTGCCAATCGCGATATTGTCTTTGATTTTGTATTCCTAGGTAAAAGTACACTGAGCACAAAATAAGCAAAACAGTAACTACAGCAAGAATGGTTTTAGTCTTTAATTTTTTCTCGAATTCCATGAATTCTTTAAACTCCTTATATCAAAAAAACAACCCGCAAATAAAGTAAAAATTCTGAAACAAAAAAACTTACGGATTATAGGTTTGTAATCTTTTTATTAAAATAACCGTTAAATTTTATTTTTCGGATTGTTAATAAACTATCAAAGGATCAATAAAATAGATCGATTTCGATAGGCATTTAAAAATTGTTTAAAAGATTAAAAAATGTTTTGACAGGTGAAGGATTTTGCCAGAAAGGTTAAACAAAAACAGGCTGTACAATCTGTTTTATAATAATTACTTCAAGTTTTTATCTTTTATTTTTATTGAATAAAGTATAAATTGCGGGTACTTATTATACTAAATGGCTAGTTATTATGAATAAGAGATTAGCGGTACTAATTATTTTGCTGGCTATTTCAACAATGTTTTTAAAAGGGCAGGATTCACTAACGAATCCGATTAATTTTTCAATTAAACCTCAAGTTGGATTTATATTGCCACATTCGAGTAAAATTGAACATTTAAGCAATACAAATCCTTTTGGTGTTGAAGCTGAAGTATCGTGGCTTAGGATTAAAGAAAAAAATTACCAGCAATGCAATTGTTATTCGAAAGCAGGCTTTTCGTTCTTATATATCAATTTTGATAATCCACAAGTTGTTGGAAGCTCGTATAATTTTATCGGATTTGCAGAACCTTTTTTGTATCGATCCGAGTCTTTTTTTATCTCTGCACGAATGGGGGCAGGTATAACATTTCTCAACAAAATTTATAATGAAAAAACGAATCCGGAGAACCTCTTTTTTTCTACTAATCTTGCATTTATTGTTGATGTTGATCTGAATGCCTATTACAAATTACATGATAATTTTTTGCTATTAGCGTTTGCAAAATACAATCACATTTCAAATGGTGGAATAAAGTCACCAAATTATGGAATGAATTTTCCGACCTTTGGAGTAGGAATTAATTACACTTATAAAGGAAAATTTGGTTTCCCTGAGGCAAAAAAACAAAAGTTCGATCCCGGATGGTTTTACGAAACAAATGTGTTTGGAACTGTTAAAAAAATTGAGAAAGACAGTCTTTATTCAGAAGCAACAAATCTAATCATTGGTTTTTATGGTTTAGCCGGTAGAACGATTTCAAAGTTAAATGGAATAAGTGTAGGATTTGAATATATAAATGATGGTGCAGCAAAAGAAAAAATTGAACGAAGAAATCTGAACACCGATCATCAGCAAGTATCCTTTTTAATCGGACATCATTTGTTGCTAGGCCGTTTTGATTTTTCTCAACACTGGGGAACATATATTTATGCTCCATATAAAATTAAAAACTTTTACCAGCGATATACATTAAGCTATTTAATTGCCAATCGGTTTAAAATAGGTGCTTCGCTTAAAGTACATGGCGACTGGGCCGATAGCTTCAATCTGTTATTGGGATATTCGTTTTAAAAGATCTGAGGATGCATTATCTTTGATCAAACTTAAAATTAATTTAAATGATGGACTGGGATAAACTAATTTCTGCCAAACGATTAGGACAAGAAAAAATTGAAATTACAAAACCTGATGAAATAAGATCGCAGTTTCAACGCGATTATGATCGTATAATATTTTCATCACCCTTTCGTCGATTACAAAACAAAACACAGGTTTTTCCGTTACCTGGGAGCATATTTGTTCATAATCGCCTTACACATAGCCTCGAAGTTGCAAGTGTTGGCAGATCAATCGCAAATCTGGTTGCAATGGAGCTTAAAAAAAGACCAGAAATTAAAAACAAAGAAATTTTCGATGAGTTTGGATCAATTGTATCGGCAGCATGTTTGGCTCACGATTTAGGCAATCCTCCCTTTGGTCATGCGGGCGAAGAAGCTATTTCAAGGTTCTTTTTATCGGGCAACGGACAGATGATAAAATCAAAAGTGTCTGAAAATGAATGGCTTGATCTTGTAAATTTTGAAGGGAATGCCAATGCATTGCGTTTATTGACAAATCAATTTATTGGTAGACGAAGAGGCGGATTTGCTCTTACTTACTCAACTTTGGCTTCACTTGTAAAATATCCACATGGATCGAATGCCTTACAAAAAGGGAAAAGGAAATATGGTTATTTTCAATCTGAAAAAGAAACCTTTTATTTTATTGCAAAAGAATTAGGGTTATTAAAAACAAGTGAACATCCGGAAAGTTATGTTCGTCATCCTTTAGTATTTCTTGTTGAGGCGGCTGACGATATCTGTTACGAAATAATGGATATTGAAGATGCTCATAAACTCAAAATTCTTGATTCAGTGAAAACATTCGATCTTTTGCTTGGGTTTTTTGATAAATCAGAAGATTCGTTGTTTTACAAACAAAAGGAACATGTCTTTTCCGAAGTTACTGATCTAAATGAACAGGTTGCTTATTTAAGAGCTTCGGTTATAAACAAGCTTGTTAGAGAGACAGCAACTGTGTTTATCGAAAATCACGATAAAATTCTGAACGGGAATTATGATAAAAGTCTTGTAAATGGGCTGAGTGGAATAAGTTATGATGCATTCAATACATGCAAAAAACTGGCAAATAAGGTAATATATAATCACCCGTCGGTTGTAAAAATCGAATTGTCAGGATTTAATATACTCGGAACACTTTTGGACGAATTTATATCTGCTATAAATAATTCTGAAAGCAAATACTCAAAGAAAATACTTTCTGTTATTCCTTCACAATTTAATATCGAAGATGAGTGTTTTTATAAAAAAACAATGGCCGTCGTAGACTTTGTTTCTGGCATGACCGATCTGTATGCTGTTGATTTATATAAAGATATAAAAGGAATTAATTTATAACAGATTTAAAAACCACTATTGGATTAAAGATTTTGTTTGTTTGGGATTTTAATTAATATTTGATCTACTAAATTGATCCACTAAAAGTATCATCTTGAGAAATATCACCTGTATTATAGCCCTTTCTAAACCAACTCATCCGTTGTTCTGAGGAGCCATGTGTAAAATCGTCGGGAACAACTCTCCCTCTGGTTTTTAGTTGAATAGCATCATCACCAACTGCGCCTGCAGCATTTAATGCTTCTTCCAAATCACCTTGCTCCAATACGTTAAGCATGTTTTGTGCATAATGAGACCAGATTCCTGCAAAAAAATCTGCTTGCAATTCAAGTCTTACAGTTAATGCATTAGCTTGTGATTCACTCAGTTGTTGACGCTGCTCATGAACCTGTGGTAATATTCCTAAAAGTTGCTGAACATGATGTCCTACTTCGTGTGCAATAACATAAGCTACCGCAAAATCACCATAAACGCCAAATCGAGATTCGAGCAAATCGCAAAAGCTTAAATCGATATATATTTTTTCGTCAGCAGAGCAATAAAATGGGCCACTAGAGGCACTTGCGTATCCGCAAGCTGATTCGACCTGATCGCGAAACAGAACTAGCGAAGGGTTTCGATAAGTATATCCATTTTGTTCAAAGATTTTGCCCCAGATCTCTTCAGTGTCAGCTAAAACAACAGAAACAAATTGAGCCATTTCATCTTCTGCTGTGTTTGATTCATAAGGTATTGAGGTTTGTTCTTGTCCGTTTTGAAATTGCTGCAAAACTTCAGTTGGGTCTCCACCAAGGAACATCACAATTACTGCAATCACAATTCCGGCTAAACCTCCGCCAATAGTCACGTTTTTTGCCGACATTCCACGGCGGTCTTCAACATTTTCGCTTCCGCGTCTTCCTTTCCAAAGCATATCATTAAGTTTTAATTACAATTCTGATAAAAACAAATTTATGGATTTATTTTTGAGTGTGTTTTTATTCGTTCAAATTTCTTTGATACTCATTAACAATTTGTTTTGCTTTATCAAAATCACCTGCTGAAACAAAAATGGAAATCGGACCAGCTCCTCCGGGTGATGTCCATCAAGGATTTAGTGTTCCTAAAATTTCATCTTTAACAAATGGTTTAATATCTGCATTTTCAAGCAAGCTTTTAACCAATGCTGCCTGCCAGGCAGTTCCTTCAAATACTTCAATTGGATCATCATTGCTTTTCGATCTCATAACGTTGCTTTTTATCAATAAATAATTCTTTGTTTATAAGTTTAATAATTTGAAAAGCCGGGGTTAACCGGCTTTTCGTATAAAGTGTAAGGATAAGTTTTTTCTATTCTCCACTACGAATAATTGTTTTTGAAATATTTTCATCACCGATTTTAATGTTAATATAGAATATTCCTTGCTGGTTGCCAAGTTGTTCTGAAGTAATTGTTTCTGTGTAATTTCCTGCTGCCTGTTCTGATTTTTGTAGGGTGTTTAGTTTTCGTCCTGAGTTATCAAAAATGGTGATCTCTACAGGGCTTTTTTTCTGAACAAAATAATCTATCTTGAAGCTTTGGTTAAAAGGATTTGGATATAGGTTGGCTTTATTATTTTCAAGTTCTGTAATTTCCCCTTCAATAGTTTCATTTATTTTAACTTTTGAATAATAGGCAGTTCGTATTGTCGAATATCCATTCGCATTCTGACTTTGAATTATAGTCAATAAAGGATATCGAATATCTTTTGAATACCATTTGTATGATACAACCCCACAGTTGCATTTAGAATCTTTGCCGTGTTCTTCTTTATAAGTTTTTATTCGAATTACATTGTTATAAGTTCCGGTTGGAATTATCAAAGTACCGTAGGCATCAGCTTCAAGAGTGTATTTTCCTTCGATAGCTTGCTCAAAATTGGGCCCTGTTATTGTTCCTGAGAAATCACCCGAATAAACATCACCATATTCAAAAGGAAACACCATTTTTACAAAAGGCTTATCGTATTTGGTAATTGTATTATTTGTTACAGTTCCATATTGCTCCATAATATTCCCATTTGATTTAAAAAAGAATTTAACACCAAACTCTTCGAGAACAGTATTTGCTTCCGGAATATCAAGAGATTTGCCCGTTTTAGCCACATCGTACATATAACTGGTAAGCTGTGAATTTGTTTCGATATTCGAGAAATCCCAGACTCGTGCTGCTCCACTTGGTCCTGCCTCAACGTTGTTTGTAATATTAAAATAATGTTCATCACCTATTTTAAGAATATGCGAATCACTTTTCATTAAAAATTGTCCTCTTACTGCAAAAACAGTGCAGGTTAAAATAATAAAAATGTATATTTTTTTCATGGTCGGTTAGTTTTAAATTTTTAAGATTGATAAATTACAAAAAAATTGGGGTGAAGGGAAATAATAATTAAAGAATTTTATTGCGGGAGGCCTGTATGTTAGTTAAAATAAAGTAAATAACCAATCTTTATAGGCATAACAGGCTGATTTTCTATTTGATAAGTATTTATACCTATTCTTTTTTACGATTTTTAACTGTTTACTTAGACGAGTATTCAATCTACTTTTGTAAGATTAGGAATATAACCATCTTACATATTTTTTATGGAAAAACTCTACGATCTTCTTTTGCAGGATATTCGTTTTGAAGAAGGATTAAATGCCTGTATGAATTGTGGTGTTTGTACAGCAATTTGCCCTGCTGCAGAGTTTTATAAATATGATCCGCGCGAAATAGTTGATACTGTTCAAACCAAAGATGAAACCAAAATCGAAGCTTTGTTAAAGGGAGAAACCATTTGGTACTGTGGCCAATGCATGTCTTGTAAAACAAGATGTCCGCGTGGTAATACTCCTGCAATGGTTATTATGGCTTTACGAACATTATCGCAAAAACTTGGATATTTTACCGATTCGGAAAAAGGTCGTCAGCAATTTGCCATAAAGAGAACTGTTGGCGAAAATATACTCAAGTATGGTTACTGCGTACCAACGTATGCTGTTACGCCCGAAATGCATCCTGAGCAAGGTCCCATTTGGAATTATATAAGCGAAAATATTGAAGAAGTTATGGAACGTTTAGGTGCAAACCTAAGAAAACCAGGCCCTGGATCAATGCGAAAGATTCATCAATCCAACTTGGATGAACTTGATAAAATTTTCGAAGTTTCTGGTGGATATAATATGTTTAAAGATATTGAGCAGTACTCAGAGAAAAAAGCAAATGAGATGGGGTTGGAATTTAAAAAAGAGGGTACCGATAATGAGTATTTCAGGCATGTATATACATTTAACAGTGGAAATCATAGTAAAGAATAATTATGGACGCAACAAATAATATTTGGAAAAATTACCAGAAAGAGATTGCAGAAGATCATTACTATTATGTTCGCAGTTGCATTCGTCAGAGCTTTTTTCCGGCTTCTGAGGAGTTTTTTCTTAAAATTCTGAAAGATGAACTGGGTAAGGATATTTTTGATGATCCGAACCATACCACTTGCACAGGTATTGGCTATCATGCTGATGTGGTGCCTTTTGAAACTATAATGACTGTTGTGGCCAGACATTTTGCCCTGATGAAAGAATCCGGATACAAAAACATTATTATTTCCTGTGTTACATCCTTTGGTATTTATACTGAAATTATAGAAACATGGAAACATTTTCCCGAAGTACTTGAAAAAACCCGTGAAAATCTTTATAAAGCCACAAAAAGAGAGTTTGATATTCCGCTTAACATGGCTCATTCAAGTGATATTATCTACAAATTCAGACACGAGATTGCTGACAAATTAAAATATAGACTGGTTAATCAAATAACAGGTAAGCCGCTAAAAATTGTAGAACATATTGGATGTCATTACTCTAAAATGTTCCCAAAATATGGAGTTGGTGGGGCTGAGTTTCCTCAAGTATTAGCTGGAATGATTAATGCGTGGGGCGGAAATGTTATCGATTATCCCGAGCGTCGCCATTGTTGTGGTTTTGGTTTTCGACAATATTTGGTTCAGGCAAATCGAGGCTATTCTGCAGCAAACTCTAAAAAGAAATTTGAATCGATGGAGCCCTATAAACCAGATATGATTTTATGTAATTGCCCGGGATGTACTATGTTTATGGATAAATGGCAGTACACTATTTCAGAGATGGTAGCCAAAACCTATGGCGAAAACAATCAGGGAATTCCTGTTCTTACTTATGAAGAGCTTGCAGGATTAGTTTTAGGTTATAATCCATGGGATCTGGGATTGCAGTTTCATCAAATTCAGTCGGAGCCGTTACTTCAAAAAATGGGAATTGATTATTCTTCAAAAGATAAGTATAAAACAAGATCAGGAATTCAGATGCCTATGCCTGAATGTCCTGCAAATATTAGTTACTAATTATGAATAAAAAAGTAGTTGTTATCGGTGGTGGAATTACCGGAATGGAAGCTTCAGTGCAGCTTTCTGCATTAGGTTATTCGGTTACAATTTTAGAAAAAGAAAGCCAGCTTGGTGGTCATTTAAAAGACTGGACTGTACTTTTCCCCAATCTCCGAAAAGGTCATGAGATTGTATCGTTTCTTGAACACGGACTCGAATTACAGGAAGTAAATGTTATTTACAACTCAAAAATTTCTGAAATAAAAAGGGTTAATAAACATTATGAAATTGCTCTCGAAAGCAGAAAATCAATCATAGCTGATGCCATTCTGGTAGCTACAGGGTTTGATTTATTTGATGCTCATCGCAAAGAAGAATTTGGATACGGTATTTACGAAAATGTAATTACATCATACGATTTGGAAAAGCTATTTGCTCAAAAAGGAGAAATTAAAACTCCCTCAGGAATAAAGCCAAAGCGTATTGGATTCATTCATTGTGTTGGATCACGCGATGAGAAAGTAAATAACCACTACTGCTCGAATGTGTGTTGTGTTACTGGAGTAAAGCAGGCGATGGAACTTAAGACACTTATTCCGGATGCTGAAATTTTCAATTTTTACATGGATATGCGCATGTTCGATACACATTTTGAAGAATTGTATCTCGAATCACAAAAAAAATACGGAATCAACTTTGTCCGAGGTCGTTTATCAGAGGCTAATGAAACTATTGATAAACGAATCGTAATTAAAGTTGAAGATACATTAACCAGCCGACCACTGAAAATGACTGTTGATATGATAGTGCTCCTGGTTGGAATGGAACCATCGAAAGGAACCAAAGAAATTGCAAATCTTTTAAATCTTAAACTACGCGAAAGCGGATTTTTAAAGCCCGAAGATGATCATACCATGTCGAATGTATCGAATATGGCGGGGGTATTTTTTGCAGGAACATGCAGTGGTCCAATGTCTATTAAATATACATTTACCGATGCACGCGCCGCAGTTACAAAAATTAATTGTTTTTTAAAAGAATACGAATTACAAAATCGAATATTAGTAAACTAAATACATGTCAAAATTTGGATTTACAATAAATAAGCCCCGGGTAATTGATTACGATCTCGCCGATAAGCGCGTATTGAACTATGTACTTGCAAATGAACCCAGCTTTAATTTATGCATCTTTTGTGGTTCTTGCACATCAACCTGTTCGGCATGTAATTTTACGGATTTTAATATCCGGAAACTGAAAATGTTTATTCGTCGTGGTTTAGTTGAAGATATTGGAGTCGAAGCGGAGAAATGCATGCTTTGTGGCAAATGTTTTCTGGTTTGTCCACGAGGAGTAAATAACCGCAATATTGTTTTAAAAGTACGCGAAGCATTAACTAAAATCGAAAGCCATGAATTATAGTCATTTCGTTTTGCCATTTACTATTGGCTTAATAGCATTACTAGCATACATGCTGGTTCGGTTTGGTATTTGGATCTATAAACTTGATAAAGAAGATAAGCAGCATATACGTAAAAATATTTTTTCGATAAAATCGCTGCAAGCAGTTAAAGAGATTTTTACAGAAAGTTTATTGCATCGCAATATTTTCAAAACCAATAAAGTACTTGGCTATATGCACATGAGCCTTGCTTTTGGCTGGTTATTATTAATTATTGGAGGCCATATTCAAACCTGGATTTATTACAATACGCTTTCAAATCCAGTTTATATACCAATATTTTTCGAATATTTTGTGCACAATAAAACAGGAATGCTGTTTGGTGAGGTACTTACTTTTACAATGGATTTAATTCTGCTATTTATTCTTACCGGTGTTGCCCTAGCATATTTTAAGCGTTTTTATTCAAAAATGTTTGGGATGAAAAAAACCACCTCGCTTAAATTAGGTGATAAATTTGCATTGGCATCATTATGGCTAATTTTCCCATTGCGTTTATTTGCCGAAAGCACAACTGCTTCGTTGCATGGTACAGGTGGTTTTTTAACACAAAATTTTGGTAACTGGATAGCCGGATTTATTCCTGCAACTGGCTTTGAACCTGTTTTTTGGTGGGCATATTCTATTTCTTTAGGAGTGTTCTTTTTATCACTTCCTTTTTCAAGATATATGCATATTCCTACAGAATTATTACTAATTACCTTGCGTAAATGGGGAGTAAAATCAAAAGAAACCTTCGATTCCTTTGCCGATGTTGAGTTACATTCTTGTTCGCGTTGTGGAATATGTATTGATCCCTGCCAGATGTCATCAACAGGAATTAGCAAAAAAACACCGGCCAGTTATTTTTTAAAATCAGTTCGTGACAAAGAAATTAACTCTTACGATGCCTTTAATTGTTTGATGTGTGGGAGGTGCGAAGATAAATGCCCGGTAGGTATTACAACCACAAATCAACGATTAGCGCAAAGAATAAATTTAGCCAATAAGAGGCAAGGTGATTTCTCTTATCTAAAGGAGATTAATCATCAGGCAAAAACCGATGTGGTTTATTTTGCCGGATGTATGTCGCATCTTACTCCAGGTATAACGCGGTCAATGGTAAAAATCTTTTCAAAAGCGAAGGTTAATTATTGGTTTATGGATGAAGATGGATCGGTTTGTTGTGGTCGTCCACAGAAGCTTGCCGGAAACTTAAAAGCCATGCAACAACTAATGGATTTTAATAAAAAACAAATTATAGACTCCGGTGCAAAAACACTTGTTACTTCTTGCCCTATTTGTTATAAAGTTTTTTCTGAGGATTATAAGCTGGGAATAGAAGTGTTGCATCATTCACAATATTTGAACAGGTTAGTTGAGCAGAAATTAATCCCTGTACAAGCAGACACTAAGAAAGTTGTTTATCACGATCCTTGTGAACTTGGACGAGGTGCAGGAATTTACGATGAGCCGAGAAAACTATTAACCCATGTGGCAACACTTGTTTCAACAAAACACGAAAAACAGGATTCGTTGTGTTGTGGAGGCAGCCTTGGAAACCTCGAAATTGAAGCTACAAATCGTTCTTTAATTGCTAAAGATGTTGTTGACGAACTCACCAAACCAAATCCAGATATTATTGCAACGGCCTGCCCTTTATGCAAAAAAACATTTATTAAAGTTTCAAATGTTAAAGTTCTCGATATTGCTGAACTTATAGCTATATCTATACTGGAGAAGAACGAAAAATCTGACGAAAAGAAGAAAACTACTGTTTTGCAGGAAGAATTGGTTTAATACATAAAAAATTATAAAGTAAAAGACTGCTTTAAGAGAGCAGTCTTTTTTTATTATTCATCAAAGAGAAAAACATCTTCGATTTTTGACTCAAATTTGTTACAACATTATTTATTCAGTTACATTAAATGTTGCTTTAAATAAACCACTATTTGCTTTAATTTTATCTTCACCTCCATAAACACAGATTGCATTTTGAGAAAGAATATCTTTTACCATTTTTTCCATTGCTCTAATATCTTCAGGAGTTGTAGTTAAAATGGCATTTCTTTCGTTTTTTAGTTGCTCATATGTCGTTTTTGTAAAATAATTATAAACGCCAATAGAGCCTCTTTGCGATGCGGTTGTTGGCTGATCCAAATCGGAGATAGTACCGATTATGAAACGTGTCATTTCGGTATTATTCGGATTAAAGGATTTTAAAAACTCTGGAGCGCCATCGAAGTTTTCAATTGTTTCTTTTAGGTTTGGATCACGATATGATTGGAAATAAGCAATACCAGATGTTGTAAATCGGCTTGATCCTCCATAGGCTCCACCCATAACCCTGATTTTATTATGCAGGTAATCTCTTGATAAAACCTGGTTAAGTACACGTATTTTACCATTATACTGATAACCTAGTTTCTTATAATCATAACCTTTAATAACATACTGAACCTTAGATGCAGTCGTTAAACCTTCGTTCTTTAATTCATATTTAAAATTCCAGTTCTGGTATTGTGGTTTGCCTGATTCAAGCGAAGAAACAAATGAATTAAAATCTTTTGTATAAACAGCGTAGTTTTCTTTTGAACAGGTAATTGCAGCAATCAAATTTTCTTTGGTCATTAATAGCGCAATAACTTTGTTCAGATTATCACTAATTTCTTTTTGTTTTATCTCAAAATTCTTAGTTAAATCGGTAATAAACTGGTAGTACTCAATCCCGTTGGTAAGCTCGTTATACATGCCCTGCTTACTAAAATAGGATTGCAATCGGTTAATGGCATACATGCTTCCGTTATTTTTTACGCTTGATTCAATTCTTGCTTGATATCTTACTAAAACATCTTTCACTCTTTCGGCATCATTTAAATTAGAGTTTTTTAGTATTTCTGATGTCAGGTCGAAAAGTTTTTTGCTTTTTCCAACTGTGGCTTTTGATGAGATTACAAATTTGGGCTGCAATAAATCATCATTATAATTTTCTAAATAAGATGAAATATAAGTATTAAAACCGCCTGTATGTATGTTTAACTCATTGTCCAGATCGCCAAAAGAATAGGTTTTGGTATTTACTGATCCTAAAAGCTCTGACAATAATGATGCATAAGGAATTAAATCCTGAGGCAAAACGCGAAGATCAAAATATAATGTTGAATAAAGAATATCGTTTGTAAAATCTTCATAATGCAGTACTGGTACATTTCCAATGTTTTTTTCTTTTACAGTAAAATATTCCACTTCTGGGCTAATGTCTTTAATTTCGAGCATAGGAATTGATGCTAAAGCCTCAGGAGAATCTCCTTCTTCCTGATATGCTTTCAACGCTTTAGTTTCTTCAACCAATTTTTCAAGTTGTTCTTTGCTCAGGCTGGCTTTATACTCAGCCAGTTCTTTGGCTGTTTGGGCAGCAATCTCTTTTTCAAGTCCGGGTTGTGGTTTTAAAACCAGTAATAAAGTATGCGGATTTGATAATAAATTCTCTTTAATAATTTTTTCAAGCAGTCCGTTTTCAACTCCCTTTTTAACATTCGCCAGAGCCAGTTCAAATTCTAATCCCTTAAACGGATCATTGTCAAAGAAAACGGTTTTCTGTGTTTTCATCAGATACATCATCCCTTTCTGAGAGCTGTTGTTTTCTCTTAATCCAAACTCCATACGATTAATAATACCTTCAATCATTTTCTTGTCAAAACCTTCTTCGGCAACCTTTTGCATGGTAGAATATACAATTTGATCGAATTTATCACGGTCTTCAGTATTTGCATTCTGAACAGTTATTTGAAAAACATTTTGCAAAATATCGTTAACCGAAGCTCTAACGTCTTTTCCAATTTTGGCTTCCTGCAAAGCAATACGAATTGGGGCCGATTCGTGGTTTACTAATGCTTCACGCAAAATATTCAAAGCCATTACAAGTTCCTGATCGGTGTTTTTACCTGTAACAATGCTTAAATTTAAAAAAGTATTATTTGTTGTTGAACTCCCTTCGGCTACAGCATAAGGTTTTTCGGCATATTTTTTTGCTTCGAATGGTTTTTGTATCGGAATTTCAATTTTTTCACCTGTTTTTTCATATTTTGAAAGGTACTCTTCATTTATAAAGGTGAGTTCTTTATTTAAATCAGCATTTCCATAAAGTATAATATAACTGTTTTCAGGATGATAATATTTTTTATGAAAAGCTTTGAAATAATCATAAGTTAATTTTGGAATTGCAGAAGGATATCCACCAGAAGAAACGCCATAAGTGTTGTCGGGGAAAAGGATTTTATAAGCCTGATAACTTAATTCGCGACCAGGACTTGAGAAAGCGCCTTTCATTTCATTATAAACAACGCCTTTATATACAATATCTCCCTCAATATTATCGAGTTCGTAATGCCATCCTTCTTGTTTTAAAATCCTTGAGTCAGTATGTAAAACAGGATTAAAAACAGCATCAAGATATACATGCATTAAATTAAAATAATCCTTATCGTTCATGCTGGCTACTGGATAAGTTGTAAAGTCAGAACTTGTCATTGCATTCAGGAAAGTGTTTAATGACCCTTTTATGAGTATATCAAAAGGACTTTTAACAGGGAAATTAGTGGATCCATTCAATACCGAATGCTCAAGAACATGAGGAGTACCATAGTCGGTTTCGGGTGTAGTTCTAAAAGTAATACCAAATAATTTATTATTGTCGTTATCAGCAACTTTCAATAAACGGGCACCTGATTTTTCGTGAACAAAATACAGGCAGTTTGTATTTATTTCTTTTACAAACCGTTGGTCAATGAGTTTAAACCCATGGTAGGTTTTTCCTTTTTCAAACTTGGTTTGAGCCTTTGCGGTCCAAGCCAATAAACAAACAACAAAAATTGTTACAAGGGTGATTGTTTTTTTCATTTGCTAAGTGGTTTAAATTAGTAAGGTTATTTAATGTTATAAAAGTCAAGATAAGCTTTAAGATCCAATTCTTTTCCGGTTCCTCTGATTAACCTGTTTTGCCAGGTATAGTATTCTCCATCTTTGTAAAAAGACTCAAGATAGGGGCCTACGTTTTTATTAAATGCATATTCATCACCAAATTTTTCTTTTAGTGTTTGATGAACCTGACAAGCAATCATATCAGCTAATAAGTAGTTTTGCAAATACAATGGATATGAAACATAAATGATATCATTTAGGCTTTGGGTTCTGATTTTTTCTGTTTCTATTAGCAAGTATTTCTTTGCTAACTCAGTTTGAATTTCTTCGTAAGGTTTTTCGGGATTTATGTACAACTCAATTTCTTTCATAAAATTTACAATGCTAAAACGAATATAAGCTGGCGCATAAGTATTCAATGTTTCGCGTTGGTTCTTGATTTCTTCATCTGTCATCTCTGCATATTTTTTTAGCCATTGAGGATTTCTGGTAAACCAGGCAGATGTTTCGGCCATTCCTTCAGAAAAAGCAGGAGTACTGTTTCCCGGAATCCATTCATAACCTTCCAGAACAGGATGACCTATTGAATTATACAGTCCGTGTAATCCATGTCCCATCTCATGCATCCAAACAGAGATATCCATACCCAAAGTCATTACAGCTCTGAAGTCCATCGGAATATTTAACATAATGCCTTGTCCTCCAACTCCTGCAGGTAATTGCTTTTCTACCAACTTAGCATTAAAATTGGTATAATTAATTCCAATATTTGAAAGCGATTCTTTTACCAGGTCAATATTATTATACGATTTTGAAATCTTTGGACTATTATTACCATAGAACAAACCAATAAACTGATAAGCACCTCTCTGATCGAATTGTTTAATATTTCTTTCTTTTTTAGTTTGTTCAACAAGTGCTTTGTAAGGTTCGAGGGTAGCCTTATCAAGTTGTTCGACAAATTGTTTAAACCATTCGTATCCTAAGCCATTGTTTTCGAATGAAAGATGCACATAATTTTCATATCCAAGTTGTTGTGCTTTTTTATTTCGTAGATTTATCAGATTAATCATTTTTATCGATATACTATCGGCTGATGCGTTATTGCCATCTTTTACCTCAAGCATTTTTTCGAGTTCATTTCGTGCATTCATAATCTCAGCATCATATTCGACCTTTGCCGACAGCAAAGTATTATGCCAAATAGCCACTCTGCGTCGTAATATGGTATCTGTAATTTCTGATCTTTTTGGATACCACTGATCAATATATTTATTTAGCGTATCGTTAGTTAGTAAAGCATAGTATTTGTTCTTTGGAGTTAATAAATCGGCCTCACCCTCACCTGAATAAAAGTACCAATAAGCAGTACCTAGTTCAATAGAAATTTGCTCATATTCTGTTTCAATACGATTTAAGAATGTTTCCAATTCATTGGTCTGTCCGCGACATGATAAGATAATAAGAAATAAAGGAGCTATAATAAATCTCCTTTTCAGGAAATGAAAAGTACGTTGCATAAATAATGGATTTTATTAATTGTTAGAAAATTAGAATTTTTCTATTTGACGTTTAATTCGGGTTTAAGTTTAAAAGGTTATCACCTTATCGCTTTCAAGGGTTAATTGTGTAAGTTCTTTCATGGTGCTTAACTGAGCTCCCTCAATCAATTGCAAATTATGTATCCCTCTGGCTTCGGCACATGAGGTACAAATTTTTATTGCGCCTTTTTTTTGAACAAATAGTTTGAGCATTCTCTCGATATTATAATAGCCATCGGGCGTTTTTTGGTTTGGCAGAGCACAGGTAACAGCATCTGCCATTAAGAAAACTACAACTTCTGTCGTTTCAGAATCTTTTAAAATCTGATTTGCTAAGCGAAGTCCGTTAAATGCTTTTTCGGTTCCATAGGGAGCATCATTTATAATAATTAAAGTTTTCATGTGACTGATTGATTGGTTATTAATTAAATTTATCATTACAAATGTGCAAAATTTATTACAGATAATTCGTTACTGATAAAACAAATTTGGTTAACTTGGAATTTTGTAATAAAAAGATGAAACAGATTTTAACGTTTTTTATATTAGTTTTAACAGTTATCTTTTCGTCATGTCTTAATGACTTACCCGAAACTATTTCATCTGATGTTGAGATAAATACAGCACTTGCTTTTCCTATTGGTGAAACATCGCTTGAATTAAATGATATTAGCGGATTTGATGAAAGCCTCTTAGAGATAAATCCGTTAACAAACAAACCTTACTTGTTCGATTTTGAAAATATTCCATTAGATTATACAATCCCATTCGAAATCGGAGATATTTATGAGAGTGCCGAAGAAATTGTTCAGTTGATATTCAGATTGAACATGTATAATGGATTCCCATCTGAGGTTCGGGTACAACTTTATTTTTTAGATCAAAATGAATTTCCAGTTGATTCTGTGTTTTCTGATGGTCCATTACATCTGAATGCCGCAACAGCTAATAATACAGGTGTAATTATAAGAAAAACGTATTCCAAAAAGGACATCCTATTTAATACCCAACGGATTGAAAACCTTCAATATGCCAATAAGATTAAGGTTTATGCAATATTTAGTACGGATGGCATTGATCCCGATTTGGTTGAACTTTACGATGAATACACAATAGATGTGCAAATAGGTGTAAAAGCAAATCTGAGGTTTAATCCTTAGAATTCAGATTTAAAATGAAAAAGAGCCTTCGAATAATAATCCTTCTATTGTTATTGATTTCATTAACAACAAGCTTATTTTCACAACAAAATAATACATTCTACTTAATGCACAATGTTCCTCAGAGCAATTTGCTTAATCCTGCTGTTCAGATTGATTGCAAATGGTTTATCGGAATACCTGCACTTACTTCGACACAATTAAATTACAGCAATACCGCTTTTTCTTTTAACGATATTCTTGGTGGTGGTAATATTGACATTAATTCATTGAATAACAATGTGCATAAAACTGATTTGCTCGCTTCAGAACTTCATCTCGATCTCATTTCTCTTGGGTATAAATACAATGAGTATTATATAACGTTTAATATTGCCGAAAAAGCTAATATAGCAGTTACTTATCCTGGTGATTTGATAGGGCTTGCGTGGCAGGGAAATGCTCAATTTATTGGCGAAACAGCAAATTTTAACAACCTGCGGACAAATACTTCTTATTATCGCGAATATGCAATTGGTGTTTCAAATGTTTTTGACCAGTACAGAACTTTTGGAATTCGTGCAAAACTGCTTTTCGGGAAGTTAAATATTTATTCAGGCAAATCAGAAATGAGCCTTTATACCAACCCAACAACATACGATTTGCATCTCGAAGGAGATATAACACTAAATTCATCTTTACCTCTAACAGTAAATCAGAATGCTGATGGGACCATTTCGGGAATTACTGTAAACGAAATTGATTATATGGGTACTTTGTTTAATTCAGATAATAAAGGTTTTGCAGTCGATCTTGGAGGAATTTACAGATATGATGAATCTCTAACTTTATCAGGAAGTATTCTCGATCTGGGATTTATTCGTTGGGAAACCACTCCAACAAATATCCATATGCAGGGATCTTTTGTTTATGAAGGTACAGGGTTAAATAGCGATTTTGACTCAAACGGGTATATTTTAGATCTGCGGGATTCGCTGGTTAGCGCTTTTACACAAGATGTAACTCACAATACTTACTACTCTTGGCTACCCTTGCAAATTTATTTTGGAGCAATGTACCAGTATTTACCAAAATTGGGAATAGGGGCTGTAAATCGAAATGTAATTTACCGGAATAAATTGCATTCATCGTTAACATTATCGGCAAATACAACCTTGTGGAACAAATTTTCAGCATCAGTTAGCTGGTCGTATTTAAACAACACCTACAAAAACATAGGGTTAGGACTTGCATGGCACAACCGAGGGTTGCAGATACATATGGTGAGCGATAACTTATTGGGTATTTTTAGACCATTGGATGCTCGTAATTTAAATTTACGATTTGGTTTTAGTGTTCTGCTTGGTTGTCCTAAAAACAGAAAAGATCCGACAAAAATTAATAAGTATTCAAACGGTGAGGAAAATGCAAATTGTTCGTGGCAGAAGAAAATACAAGACAAATATAAGAAGAAGAAAAAAGCATTAAATAAATAGTCGGTCTGGAGGGAATCGAACCCTCGACCCCATGATTAAGAGTCACGTGCTCTGCCAACTGAGCTACAGACCGAAAAACGTATTCAAAAATAACAATTTCTTTGAGATTCCCATCAGTTTTGTAGGTATAATTAACAAATTTAAATCAGACAAATTTATCTAATTTGCAGATGATATTTACTATTTCTTTTCTATCAATGTATTTACATATTGTTAATAGACCACTTCCTATTTGGTAACTTACTCTATTTGGAAACATGGCGTTTTTTATTATACTTGCTAAAAAATAACCAAATGAAAGCTCCATTTACTTTTGGAAAAATAACATAGGATAAAGATCTTCCCAAAAGAATAAAAGAAACCGAGATAGTAAAGCAAAACTTTAAATCATTAAACAATAAAATTCTTGTTTTACCTCGCAGATGGTGTAAATCTTCGCTTGTAACCAAAGCAGCAGCATTGGTTTCAGAAGAAAATAAAAAAATTCACTTTTGCAGATCTTCCTAAATCGGATGAAATTGAAAATGAATACCTGGAATTGTGGGATCCACCAATATATAACATAAAAAATTTTCCATAACAAAAAAGGTCAGCTTGTATGCCGACCTTCTTGCTCCCCAGCTAGGACTTGAACCTAGGACCCCCTGATTAACAGTCAGGTGCTCTAACCAACTGAGCTACTGAGGAATTTTATGCACCTAGTTGGTGTTTCGAGTGGCAAAAATAATTTCTTTTTACTATTTAACAAAACTTATATCAAAAAAAATTAAATAATTTGTTTTTTTATGGTTGCTGCTTTATTCTTTCGCAGTGATATTCAATAAATCAACCTTAAATTTTTGGTAATTTATTATTGACAATTTTTTTTATTGTATTTTTGAAAACAAAATTAAAAATTACTATTATGTACGGTAAATTAAAAGATTTTCTTCAAAAAGAACTGGCTGATATAAAAGCTGCTGGATTATATAAAAATGAACGCGTTATTACCTCGCATCAAAAAGCAGAAATAACTATTAGTACGGGTGAAAAAGTATTAAACTTTTGCGCCAATAACTACCTTGGATTATCTGATCATCCAAGATTGTTAGAAGCTGCTAAAAAAGGTGTAGAACAAAGAGGTTTCGGAATGTCGTCTGTTCGATTCATTTGTGGGACACAAGATATTCACAAAGAACTTGAGGCAAAAATTGCTGAATACTTTGGTACTGAAGATACCATTCTGTATGCTGCATGTTTCGATGCAAATGGAGGTATTTTCGAACCATTATTTGGTGAACAGGATGCCATCATATCCGATTCATTAAATCATGCCTCAATAATTGATGGGGTAAGACTTTCAAAGGCTCAGCGCTACAGATATCAGAATGCTGATATGGAAGATCTTGAAAACCAACTAAAATTAGCTCAAGCACAACGATTCAGAATAATTGTTACCGACGGTGTTTTCTCCATGGATGGCAATGTTGCTCCAGTGGATAAAATTGTTGCCTTGGCCGAAAAATACGATGCGCTTGTTATGGTGGATGAATGCCATTCTGCTGGTGTAGTTGGCAAAACAGGACGTGGTGTTACCGAACAATTCAATGTTCGTGGGAAAGTTGATATTATTACCGGAACGCTTGGAAAAGCTTTTGGTGGAGCTATTGGTGGTTTTACAACCGGTCGAAAAGAAATAATTGAATTACTACGTCAGCGTTCGCGCCCTTATTTGTTTTCAAACTCAATTCCACCATCAGTTGTATATGCCGGTATCGAAGTTTTTGATCTATTAAAAGAATCAAATGCTATACACGATAAGTTAATAAGCAACCGTGATTACTTTAAAGATAAAATGATTGCTGCCGGATTTGATATCAAACCAACACAGTCTGCAATTCTGGCTGTAATGTTATATGATGCAAAACTTTCGCAGGATTTTGCAGCAAAATTACTAAAAGAAGGTATTTATGTTATCGGATTCTATTTCCCTGTAGTACCTAAAGAACAAGCCCGAATAAGAGTTCAGGTTTCTGCTGGCCACGAAAAAGAACATCTTGACAAGGCTGTTGCTGCATTTATAAAAGTTGGTAAAGAGCTCGGGGTTTTAAAGTAATGAATTAAAAGAGATTGTGCCAAAAGCACGAAAGTTATCTATTTTTCGACAGGTTTAAGATAACAACAACTTAATAATCAATATGTCACAATGAGCTTGTCGAAATGTGAATACAAAAAAGAGGCTGTTTACAGCCTCTTTTTTGTGGATTATAGTAGATTAAAATAATCCATGTATTTGTGCATCAATTTTATTAATTACATGGCTTAAATCTTCTTTGTTCTCCGAAAAATTAAGATTATCAACATCAATAATCAACAATTTTCCCAAGTCATATCCTTCAATCCAGGCTTCGTATCGTTCGTTAAGTCTCTTAAGATAATCAAGGCGAATAGAATTCTCGTAATCACGGCCTCTTTTCTGTATTTGATTTACAAGGGTTGGAACGGAAGCTCTTAGATAAATCAATAAATCTGGTGGCTGAATAAGTGTTGTCATCGATTTAAACAGGGTAAAATAATTGTCAAAATCGCGTGTTGACATTAAACCCATGGTATGCAAATTGGGAGCAAAGATAAACGCATCTTCGTAAATTGTGCGATCCTGAATAACTGTTTTTCCAGATTTGCGAATACTCAAAATCTGTCCAAGCCTGCTATTTAAAAAATAAATTTGCAGATTAAACGACCAGCGCTGCATATCTTCGTAAAAATCATTTAAATAGGGATTTACATCAACATCTTCATAATGGGCATCCCAATGATAATGTTTTGACAACAAACCGGTTAAGGTTGTTTTCCCCGAGCCAATATTTCCGGCAATGGCAATATGCATTGCTTCTGTTTTAATTGATTTTGACATATTGTAATATCTTTAACTGTTTCCGTTTTGATTAAATAGATTTGGCGTGTTTTCGAATAATGTAGGATAATCTTCATCAAATTTTTTAAGTATCGATCCTATAATCATTTCGCGCATCATTTTTGACTTATTGGTAATTTTGTATTTCTTGCAATAATGATTAATGGCTTGTATCTCTTTCTCATTAAACAAGATCGTTCTCTTAAATATTCGTTTTAGCTTTTTTACTTTTTCAGGTTTCCTTTTTTTCACTATAAAGTTAATTATTTGTGATTAGTTATTTATGCTATAAATTGAAATTCTATCATCCAATAACAAAAAAACTTTTGACCCTTCAATTTTTACATTTTTTATTTTTTCTACAGGCATTTTGATGTTCTCTGATTCATAAGTTTGAGTATTATAAATAGTAAGCTCAATCCCATTAAAAAAAGAGATGTTGTTCCCAACTACCTGAAAATCTAGAAAATCTAATATAGGATAATTTTTCATGAAGGTTCCATAGTTATCAAACTGAAAAATGCCTTGCCCTGCTACTCCTAAATAAATGAAATCGTTTTTTTCGACTATTTGACAAGATTCTTGAGACGAACTTTCTATCAAATCAAATAAAATCGAGCTTTTGTGTGCTGTTTTTAGGTTGTTATCAATATATATAATCTGCCCCAACTCCTTTTCGTAAATCCAGAAACCACCATTTGCAGCTGTTCCTACTGCAATAACATTATAATATCCAAGGTCGGATAGGTTTATTGCGCTTCGTAATTCGGCGAGTTCGCTGTTTAAAAATACAAGGGTATTAAACTCTTTATAAAAAATGATTATCCTAAATGGATCGGTTACATCAATTGAATGAATTCCTCCCAACAGATTATTTGAATAACTCTGTATTGTATTTTGCAACGCCGAGAACCGGGTTAACGTAATGTTGTTTACTGTATAAATATTTCCCAGATGATCGGTATTTATTAATTCTCCTTTTAGGGGTATGTCTTTAATCCATACCAGATCGACAGGTTTATAGTAATCCATTTGGATAGTGAAGATCAATATCGAAATCCATGTTGTCCACATACTTGATTAGATTCTATTATTTAGCTCTATAAGCTCGTCGATATATTGTCGGCTATTTGATAATCGCGGAACTTTGTTTTGCCCTCCAACTTTGCCTTTTTCTTTTAACCACTGGTAGAAAAGATTCTGTTTTGCTTTAACAACCGTAAGTTGCTCTAAAGTAATACTTTTATACCTTTTTGCTTCGTAGTCGGAGTTTACTTGTTGCAACGAAAGATCAAGTATTTTAACAAACTCATCAAAGTTAGATGGTTCGTGTTCAAACTCTATAAGCCATTGATGCGCTCCTTTTGTTTGCGCACCCATATATACCGGAGCAGCTGTATAATCTTTTATCATTGCTCCGGTTTTTTCACATGCCGATTTCAAGGCGTTTTCGGCATTATCTATTATCACTTCTTCGCCAAATACATTTATAAAATGCTTGGTACGCCCGCTGATCTTTATTTTATGCGGATATTTAGAGGTAAAAATAACCGTATCGCCAATCATATATCTCCATAATCCTGAGTTTGTTGATATAACAATTGCGTAGTTTTTATTCAGCTCCACCTCGTCAATATGAAGGGCTATCGGATTTTCTTTTTCCAGTTCTTCGAAAGGGATAAATTCAAAGAAAATGCCATAATCGAGCATAAGTAGCATATCATCGCGGGTTGGATAATCCTGAATTGCAAAAAAACCTTCAGAAGCATTATATGTTTCCATGTAATTCATCTTATCCTTCGGAATAAGAATTTTAAACTGCTCGCGATAAGGCTGAAAACTAACCCCACCATGAGTAAATAGCTCGAGGTTAGGCCATATTTCGAGAATGTTTTTTGCACCTGTTTTTTGAAGTATGTATTTTAACAACACCAATGTCCATGACGGAACACCTGCTATACTTGTAACATTCTCTTTTATGGTGGCTTCAGTAATCTTACTGAGTTTTTCTTCCCACTCACTCATCAGGGCTATTTCCTGACTTGGTGTTTTTATAAAATGGGCCCAAAAGGGAAGGTTTTCTATCAATATTGCTGATAAATCACCATAGAACGATTCGTTATTTATTTTATTTATCTGATGACTGCCACCAAGAGTTAATCCCTTGCCCGAAAAAACTTCTGTTTCGGGATAATTAATTGTATAAAGAGCCAATACATCTTTGCCTCCTCTAAAATGACATTCTTCGAGCGACTCAGCGGAGACAGGTATAAATTTGCTTTTATCGCTGGTTGTACCCGATGATTTTGCAAACCACTTTATGTCTGTTGGCCAAAGCACATTTTGTTCACCTCGCATTAGCCTATCAATATAGGGTTTAAGAGTATCATAAGTTTGAATAGGTACTCTTTCCTGAAATTGTTTAATACTTCGAATAGAATCAAAATGATACTTTTTACCAAACTGGGTATTCTTAGCCTGATCAATTAGCTTGAATAGTACCTCTTGCTGGGCATCAAAGGGGAATTTTTTGAATAAATCAATCTGATATACTCTTTTAAAGTTTATCCAGGTAACTATGGAATTTATGATTTGCATAACTCAATTTTAAATTTTTAAAGATCGATTCTTTAAAAATAACAAAACCAAATATAAAGAATATTTGGTTTCTATTTCATTACAAATTTCAGAATTCAAAAAATTAGCCAAGTGAATTAATTTTTTTAAGGCGCATACAAGCTTCTTTCATAATTTCCCTATTACGATTAAAACACATTCCAACCATTTTATTATCAACAGAATCGTGATAAAAAACAGACAATGGGAAAAGAGCTACACCCACCTGATCAATAAGTCTTTTTGCAAATTCGGTATCTTTTTCGTCGCTTATAGCCTTATAATCAAGTAATTGATAAAATGTTCCCTTTGATGGAACAATTTCAAATTTTGAATTCATTAAGCAATCCAACACCATGTTTCTATTTTCTTCATACGGCTCTACAATGGCAGAGTAATCGATTGTTGTCTTCATATAATCAGCCAGAGCATATTGCAGTGGTGTATTTACCGAGTTTATCTGAAATATATTTGATTTACGAATCTGACTCATAAGTTTTTCAGGTGCTAATAGATACCCAATTTTCCAACCTGGAATATTCAGTGTTTTACCAAATGACGATATAATAATACTTCTTTCGGCTAACTGCTGATTTTCGGCAATGCTATGATGTTTTCTGGTATCGAAAACAATATGTTCGAATGTTTCGTTACTAATTACCAGAATTTTTGTACCGTTTGTAATTTTTCGGAGCTGTGCAATATCTTCTTCTGTAAACACTGATCCTGTTGGGTTGTGAGGAGAATTTACAATTATCAGTTTGGTTCTGGTATTAATTATTTTTTGAACTTCTTCCCAATCAATATAATAATCGGGGCGTTTTAATTGTACAAAAACAGGACGACCTCCACTATTAAGTATTGCAGGAACATAACTCGAATAGGCAGGTTCAAACAAAACAACCTCATCTCCTTCGCTAACAAATGTACTAATTGCAGTAAACATAGCCTGTGTAGCACCTGCTGTTATTGTTATTTCTGTTGCAGGACTGTATTTAGCGTTGTAAAATGATTCAACTTTCTCAGAAATTGCCTCTCTCAGTTCTGGCAATCCATCGGTATGAGCATATTGATTATATCCTTTTCTAATGTATTTTTCAGCAAGTTTTGAAAGCTCTGCAGGACATGAAAAATCGGGTGAAATTTGGGCTAGATTTAACACATCGCTATCCTGTACTAACTCTGCAATTAAAGTATGAATATCTTTCCCAACATTTAAAAACTTTGTTTTAATCATTTCCTGTAATTTCGTTTTAGGAACGCAAAAGTATAAAATTATCCAAATTATAAAAGTTAATTCATTATTTGTTTGTTCACAAAATGGATGTATTTCTTATGGTAAAATAAGCGTTAATTCTTTTACAAATGTTATTCCGTTTTTTGATTTCTTTTATTTTTCAGGATCTTTTTTGGCCAATTTAAGATTATAGGCTATTAAGAGGGCAAGTATGTTGATTAATGAAACACATCTCGCAAAACCACCAACGATTTAATATTTTTCAACCCATCGTTGTGCAGATAATAATATTCGACAATTTTTTCTAACAAATTAATTCGTTGATTATAAGAAAGCTTTATCTCTTGTTGCTGAATCCCCTGATATTGAATTAATTTTGAAAAGCAGTAACTTAACTCAGGATTTATAAAATACGAATGCATGGGTTTTAACGCCACAAAATTTCCGTTTAGTAAATCGAAAAATGTTTCAGTTTCGGAATAGTTATTTGTTGGGTAAAAACCAAGGTATTTTGACAGTTGTAGTAAAAAATAAAGATGAAAATCAGGTATTCCATCTGTTTTAATATCTAACAACTGAATATTATGATACAAGAAATCAAACAATCCTGCATTGGGTTCCTGTTCGCGAATAGTTTTATATAATATTTCAGCAATAAATAACGAAATGGAACTTTTTCGAATATCGTGAGGAATGGAGCTAAATACAAATGCATTTCGAACCTCTTTAATCGATTGCAAATCGCGGTTTGGCTTATTATACACCTCCATATCGAGTAAATAAAGTGGCTGTAAAACATTGGCCTTAATATTCGATTTTTTACCTCTGACCCCTTTAATTAAAAACGATTGTCTTCCGAATTTCTCAGTATAAATTGTGGCAATTACACTTGTTTCGGAGTATTTAATAAAATGTAAGACAATTCCTCGGGTTTTTTGGATCATACCTAAATATTTCTCTGTCAAAATTATTCATTCTTTCTTTTAAATTGAAGATTCTTTAGAGAATTAATAAAAACTTGATTTATTGTTTTCGTTATGAAAAACTCAGCACAATCTATTTTTGAGTTAATTATATTTCATATAAAATACCATTGGCAGGTTATAAAACGTTTATCAAAGAATTGACTATGCAATTTATAAATAGTAAATTTATATTTTATTAATCAACAACCTAATAATCAAATATTTTAAAGCATTAACCCAAAATTTAAGCCTTATGAAAAAAGTTGTTATTATTACTGGAATTATTGGAGCAATTTTCATTGCTATTGGTGTTCTATTTAAAACTATGCATTGGCCTGGCGCTGCAATTGCTGTATTAATAGGAGCATTAGCTTTAGCAATTTATGCGTTAACCTATATGATTGAAAAACTAAAAACTGCGGGTAACGGTATAGAAAAAACTTATATCGTTTTTTTTGGTATATCCGGAATTATTATGTGCATAGGATTTTTATTTAAAATCATGCATTGGCCTGGTGCGGGAGTTATGCTTTACACATTCTTTGTAACTTATACAATTCTTGTAATTTTAGCAATTATAAGAGCTTATAAAGAACCTGATAAAAATTTGCAATTTGCGTATATTAACAATCTGATTTTGCTTATCGGAGTTATGCTCATCTTGACATTTCCAACGATTATTAGATTGATTAATTAGTCATCGTAAAAATTATAAAAGTTAAAGAAAAAGAAGGATTATCGATCCTTCTTTTTGGTTTAATAAACCTTACTTTATAAACAACAATTTGGTAATATGGGTTTTTGATCCATCGTCATTGGTACAAAAAACAAGATAAACTCCTGTACTAACATGTTGTCCCGAAAAGTTTTTGCCATTCCATGTTGCTTGTCCACCTTCGGCTGTGGTTTCGTAAACAATATTTCCGCTTATATCAGTAATTTTAACGTTTACGTCCGATACTAATCCGCGAATGGTAATGTCTCCCTCAAAATCTTCGCGTACCGGATTTGGATAAACATAAACATCTTTAAATTCATCGGTTCCCATGGTTGCTGTTCCCTGATAAGACACCAATCCTTTTTCTGTAGCAAAGAATATTTCTCCACTTTCATTATCAATTCCAATATCAAAGATTCTGTTAGATAAAAGGGGGCTGTTTTCTTCAGTAAAATGATTTATTTCTTCTGTTCCGTTTTTTGAAACCAGATAAACACCAGAACTGCTGGTTCCGATCCATTTACGGTTAGCTCCATCAACTTCAATTGATGTTATTACTTCGGTAGAAAGCAGATATTGGGTTATTTCGCCAGTAGTTAAAACAATTCGCTGGGCATAAAAATTATCATTTTCGAAAACATTCTCGGGATTATAAAAAACAACAACTCCCTGATCGGTTCCAACCCAGATAACGCCATTCAGATCTTCGGTTATTGAGTAAACATTGTTCGTAATTAATTTGCCATTTTCGTCGAGTAGGCTAATTTTTTTTACCCGGTCATCGTTAGTGTTATCAATAGTACTATTTTCGCTAAAAACAAGTAATCCCAGCCCATCTGGTAGAATAATCCATTTGTCGTTATTACGGGTTACTAAAATTTCGCCGGTACGAACATTACTAATAATATCGTCGAAATTAAATCCTTTCCATTCGCCATTGGCTTTTTTTACTGAGATTAAATTAGTAACACCCGAATTAGTCATCCACAGGTTGTTGTCATTATCAAAATCCAATCCTCCTATTCGGATATAGTTTTCGCCTGCAACAATTGATTGCAACGTACTATTTTCAGCATTAAATATTTGAACAGGTTCATTGTTGCTGTATTCAATTAATCCAAAACCCCATGTGCCGGCATAATAATGGTTATTGTTTGTGGGATCTATTCTAACATATACTATATCAGATACATTGTAATTTATTTTTGTATTCCATTGCTGATCGCTAAAAGAATGAACTGTACCGTTTTTAAATGCATTGTTTCCTGCCTGAGTTATACCTCCGCCAGCCACCAAAACTTTGCTATTCTGAATGTCAAACGAAAACGCATCGGATGAGTAAGGCGCATTTGGAATTATGAACTCAAAGTTATTTGTAGTTTTTTTAACCAGACCATTACCTAAATCGCTTATCCAGATTGTATTGTCAGATGTAATCAACGCATCGGAGATATTGGGATTTGTATAATCCGAAGTACGAATTGAATCGATAAAATTAAGATTTTGATCATATACCGACATTCGTTTGTCGGCGATTACTATTAGCTTATTGTTGGTATAATTTATTTTATGAATTTCTGAGAATTCGTTTTTAAAAACACTCCATGCGTTTTCCGTTAATACATAAATAACATCATTTATCAGATTGTTTGAATAGTTAACCATAATTCTGCCATTAACTAATTCTACTGAATTATATACACCTGAGTTATCGGGTAGCGATACCTGTTGTATCCAGTTATTATAGTCAGCTAGGTTTGAAGAAATATAATCTCCAATATAAACCCCTGAGTTTGTTGCCGCATATAAGTATTGTCCGTCAAAAGCAAGCTGATTAATAGTTAATATAGATCCATTTTCGCCAATAAAATAAGTATCTTTAACCTCATGCTTGGGGATATTTAAAACTACAATTCCAAATCCACAGGATATAACTGCGTACTCATCAATAAAAATAACATTATTGATTCTTTTGCTTCCTAAAATTACTTTTCGTTTAATATCGGGTATGTTGACAATCTCTTTCCCTTGTATGAGATCGATATTTCCGTTTTCGTAACCAATAAATAGAACGTTATTATTAGATGAATAGGATAAGGCTGAAATACCAATATCCGACAATCCATTAACTTTTGTAAGCTTCTCAATGCTTTTTGAGCTTTCGGAATAAATTAATACACCATAATCGGTTGCTGAGTATATCTTCCCTGGAGATTGGGTAATATATTGCTGAAACGTAAATGGCAAATGATCACGCCATTGACCTATACCAATTTGAGAAAAGATTTGAGAAATTTGTAAAACGTTTAAAATAATTATAAGCAAAATCGTTTTCCGCATAATTTTATCTTTACTACAAAACCTAAAATTCGTTTGTTTATTATGGCAATTACCAACTAGTTTTTTTTATAAAATCGACTAATTTCTTAATAGCCCTTGCTCTGTGACTTATTTTATTTTTATCATGAAGGCTCATTTCTGCAAATGATAAAGAAAATCCATCAGGCAAAAAAATTGGATCATAGCCAAAACCAGAATCACCATGCCTTTCAGTAAGTATTGTTCCTTCAACAGTTCCTTCGAACTGAGTTTCGCAACCATTTATAATTAAAGAAATTACTGTTCTGAAACGGGCTTTTCTGGTGTTTATCCCTTTTAGTTCATTAAGTACTTTATCAATATTTGCCTGCGAATCTTTATTATCACCAGCATACCTGGCAGATAATACTCCTGGTTTACCATTCAAAAAATCTATTTCCAATCCGGTATCGTCAGCAAAACAGTTTACTTTATATTTATTAAATATATGCCACGCTTTTTGTGAGGCATTTTCTTCTAATGTAAAATAGTCTTCAGGAATCTCTTCATCACAATGAATATCCATTAGAGACAATAATTTTATTTTCGATCCAAGTAAATGCTGAATCTCTTCAAGCTTATGACGGTTATTTGTGGCAAAAACTAATTCCATAATTATTCAAAAAAAGTGGATGCCCAATGGTCATCCACACAAGTAATTTTATTTAATTTCAAATTAATTAAATCCCATAAATTTGGTAAGATCTTCGCGTGGGTTAATTACCATAACAGGAATTTTGGCGCTATTTGCAATAATAAACTGCTCAGAAGCACCCAGAACATAGTCTGAAAAACCAATGTTTTTTGTAGAAACAATCAGAATTAGATCGGCATTTGAATCTTTTGCATAATCAATAGTTTCAATTGCAAAATTCTTTTTTCCCTCAACTGTTGATATTTCGTAATTCATTCCTTTTTCTTCCATAAATTTTCGGGCGAAGGTAATATTTGCTTTAATTTTATTGATAAACCCAACATCGGTTGTGTTTGGTTTTATAATATGAAATTTAGGAGAAAAATAATTATAAAAATAACTTGCCCAATTAAGCTTTTCTTTGTTCTCCCATTTAAAATCAATCGGGAAAACAATATCTTTTAAAGGTTGATCTTTGGGTGGTTCTTGAATAACTACGAAAGGAACTTTTGAACTTACAATAACTTTTAAAGCCCAGCTACCGGTAAGTTTTTGCATACCATGTAATCCGTGCGTCCCCATAATAACAAGTTCTGCATTTTCTTCGGCAGCAACCTCACCAATGGTAGTAAAGATACTTCCTTCGCGAACAATGGGTTCTATTTCTAGGTTCATTTTCGTTGCATTGTTCTTTGCTATTATCTGAAGTTTTTCTAATGCTTCGGGATTATCTTTTTCTTTTTTGGTAATGTGAATTAATGCTATTTTTTTACTGCCTATGCCTTTGGCAATCTTTTGTCCATGAAGTAGCGCGTACTCAGCAACGTGTGTAAAATCCCAAGGAATTAATATCGTTCGTTTATCTTTATCCATAAATATAATTCTTGTATTTAAATGGTTGAGTAAATATTTTTATTAAATTACAACTTAAATTTTTTGAATTTATTTTGTTTAAAATAACAAGTTATGAATTATAATACAATTATATGTAAAAATATCCTGTTTTTTTGGATAGTTAATTGTATTTTTTTAATTCCTTGTTCCGCAAATTCAATATCAGATAATCTTGGTACTCCTTACATTCAAAAAATAATTTTACAAAATTACGGAATCGAAAATAACAATTTTTCCTTAGTACAAACAAAAGAAAACCTTATATACATTGCAAACTCTAATGGAATAATTCAACTCGACAGTAAAAACAGTTCTCTAATAAAAATAAACGATGTAACCAAATTAGCTGTGGGATCAGATAATAAAATTTATGTCGGAACCATAAATCAATTTGGTGTTTTGGCAACTGATGCTGAAAATAATATGGTTTTTAAATCGCTTGTTGATTCAATGCAATTAGGAACTGCTGATTTGGGTAAAATAAAAAATGTATTTTCTTATAAAAACAAGATCATCTTCTGCTCCGAAAAAACAGTGTATAATTGGGATGGTACCGAACTTTCTATTCTTAAAACAGGGAATGATTCTGTGGAATTATATAAGACTAACAACCTGATATATTGCAATATTCAACATGTTGGGTTACATAGGATTCTTGGTGATGAATTTAAAATTTTACCAAACGGAGAATTTTTCGCAGAAAAAAAAATATTGAATTTATTTTCGATTTCGAATAACCAGTTTCTTGCCATAACTACCGACGAAAATGCTTTTTATAAGATTGGCAACCAAGGAATTACCAAGATAAATGCTTCTGCAGATAAGTTTTTACTAAAGAATAAATATCAGGCAAGCTACCAACTAAACAATAATACTATTGGAATTGCTACTAAATGTGCCGGAATAATTATCATTGATGAGAATGGAGATATTATTAATCATTTTAATCAATCAAAAGGTCTTTTAAGCGATGAAGTAAATTTTATTTACCACGATAATAAGAATAATCTTTGGGCATTGCATAATTCGGGTTTAAGTAGAATTGAATATCCCTCGGCCTATTGTTATTTTACTAAGAAATACGGGATAAAAGGGAGTGTAACCAATATAGAGTTCTTTAATAACAAATTATTTGTTGCAACAACAAATGGTGTATTTTTTAAACAAAACGCAATAAGCAATAATAGTACAAGCGAAGATTTGCTGTTTTCAAAAATAACTGAGATAAATTCGCATTGTATGGCTTTTAAGATTTTTGATAATACGCTATTTGCTATTTCTGATGATGGAATTTATGAAATAACGAATAATAAAGCCACATTAAGATTTAAATCAAGAAAGCCAGTAGTAAGTGTTTTAATCTCCGAGAACCATCCCGAATATTTGTTTTTAGGAACAAAGGATGGTTTAGTTGCCGTGCGATATTCAAATAAATCATTCTTTAATATCGGTAAGTTATCGTCTATAAATTGCGTTATTAAAAGTATGGCCGAAGATATTGATGGATCCATCTGGTTAGCTTGCGAAAAAAATAATGTTTACTGTATTTATCCATTTTCTGAATTTAATCCGGATGTTATATATGATTTTTTCCCAATAAAAATTAACGACAAAAATGATCCTGAATGGGTTCGGGTAATCAGAACAAAAAAAGAAATTCTTTTTTCTACCTCTGAGGGAGTTTTTGTATTCGATAAAAAGAATTCTTCGTACAAAAAAGATACTTTGTTAGGATTAAATATTAATCAAGACTTTACGTTTGCATATCCAATTCTAGAGTATAAAGAACAGCAATTGGTAGTTAATTTTATTGACAAAACTTCTTTAACAGATAGAACTTACTTTGTTTATACAAATCCAACTCAAAAATCAAATTCATATCCCTTATTCATAAATCAGCTTAACGATTTGGTTATTACCATGTTTAAAAAGGATAAAGAAGGATCCATATGGATAGGAGGAATAAATCAGTTGATACAGTATAATCCAGAAAAAGATTTTAACCACTACGACAGTATTTCTTTGTTTTTTACCAAGATACAAATTGGTGGCGATTCGGTTATCTATAATCTATCAGAACAGCTTTTTTCAGAGAAAACAAAGAAAATTAAATCACCCAAAATAAACCATAATAAAAACTCGATATCGTTTAGTTTTTCATCAACAGATTTTATAAGTGAACAAAAGCTAAGGTTTAAGCATAAGCTCGATGGACTTGAAAATAACTGGTCGGATTGGAATTCGGTTAATACTATCCAGTATAAAAATCTTTACGAAGGCAAATATACTTTTCGGGTAAAAGCAAAAAATGTTTTCGAAAATGAATCACCCAAAATCGAATATCAATTTGTAATTAAACCTCCTTTTTATCGTACAGGTGTAGCCTATTTTATTTACCTGATGTTTTTAACTTTTATTGGTTTGATAATCATAAAATGGAGAGCCTATTATTTTGCCCGTGAGCGTTTTAAATTAGAAAACATTATAAACGAAAGAACTGAAGAAGTTGTTATTCAGAAAGAAAAAGCTGAAAACCTGCTCGAAAGAGTATTGCCAAAAACAACCGCTACCGAGTTAAAATCAGGCAAAAAAGCAGGGCCATATCATTACAACATGGTAACTGTTTTGTTTTCAGATATACAGGGGTTTACAAAAATTTCGGAGCAACTCAATTCCGAAATGCTTATTGATGAGCTTGATAAATTCTTTATGAAATTTGATTCGGTAGTGGATAAATACAATATCGAAAAAATAAAAACAATTGGTGATGCATATATGTGTGCCGGAGGAATTCCAGAGAAAAATCGTACAAACCCGGTTGAGGTAGTTCTTGCTGCTATTGAGATGCAGAACTATATGAAAACACTCAAACACGAAAAAGGTGATGGAACTCAACGAATATGGGATCTTCGTATTGGCATTGATACTGGCCCTGTTGTTGCAGGAGTTCTTGGTCGAAATAAAATCTCTTATGATATTTGGGGTGGTACTGTAAATACTGCCAGCAGAATGGAAGCAGCAGGAGAACCCGGTAAAGTTAATGTAACCGAAAACACCTACATGCTTATTAAGGAGTTTTTTATTTGTCAGTACAGAGGCAAAATGCCCGTAAAATATAAAGGAGAACTCGACATGTATTTTGTCGAAAGCTTTATGCCTCATCTGGCAAGCGATATTAAAGGATTATATCCGAATGAGAGTTTCTTTACCCAGCTTCAATTGCTTCGGTTAAACGATATTGAGGAGTTTGTTCTTACTAAACTCGAAAATGGATTGCCAAAAAACTTGTATTATCATAATATAAAGCATACAATAGATGTTGTTACGCAAGTTGAATTAATTGGTCGATCCGAAAAGATTTCCGACGAAGATATGCTACTTCTAAAAACTGCTGCTTTATTTCATGATATGGGACACCTAATAGATTATGATACACACGAAGAGGAAAGCGTTAAACTTGCGAAAAAAATATTACCCGCCTATCATTACAGCGAAAAACAAATTGAGCAGATTTCTAAACTCATTATGAGCACGCAAATGCCACCCCAACCAGAAGGCATACTCGAAGAAATTATGTGCGATGCCGACCTTGACTATCTAGGTCGTGCCGACTTTGTTCCTGTTTCGGTAAACCTGTTTAAAGAATTACGCGAAAGAAATAAAATCGATTCCTTACACGAATGGAACAATCATCAAACTAAATTTATTCAGGGTCATCAGTACTTTACTCAAACAGCAAGAAAATTGCGGGAGATTAATAAAAATAAACAACTTGATATTATCCGCACAGAGATTAGAAAAGCAATAGAAGCTGAGGATGAATAATCAATATTCAAGCTCTACCATATACCCATTATGTTTTCTAATGTTAATTACATCATCTCCTTTAAAAATAAGGTATTGACCCTTTATTCCATTTAGAATTCCTTCGACTGATTGATTTTTTTCCAGATCAATTGAGTTAACTTTAGTTGGATATTCAATAACCGGATAGCTTATATCAACTATTTCATCAGTGTTTATAACGTACTTATTAAAATCATTACTAAGCAACCCAATAGCTCGTTTCTTTTGCTCAACAAGGTTGGTTTCCCGATCAATTTTATTTATAAGCATATTGCGCCAGTTAGTTTTATCGTCAAAGTATTTTTTGAGATCAACTTCAATTTGCCCTGCAATAAAACGGTTTGGCGTTTGAGCTAATTTTATTGCTTTTGAAGCGCCCTGATCAATCCATCGGGTTGGTATTTGCGACATTCGTGTAACACCTACTTTTAATCCGCTTGATATAGCCAAATACACAAAATGATCTTGCAGGCAATGATCTTTTGACCATTCCATATCGCGTGAAATCCCTTCGTGCGCTCGGCAAAGCTCAGGTTTTAAAATACATTCGCTTGTTTCAGGAGCAGTCATAAAACAAGGGTAACAATAACCCTGCTGAAATGATTTAGCTGTTTTTCGGCCACATTTTATGCACCGTATTTCGCCCAAATAACTAATCTTAATGTGTTTTCCTAAGAATTTATTAAGATGAATTCTATTGTTTTCAAGCTCTAAAAAATAATCAACCGGATTATTTAATACAGTAATCATCTTAAGTAATGATCCTTTTATAACCATAACAATTTTTTTTTATAAATATAATAAAAATTATTTATGCTGATTTTCAATAAATTAATGAGTGTACTAAAATATTTTTACTACTTTGTGTAGCATAGTACTAATTTTATTTTATATCTTTGTTATGTAATTTTATTTGTATTGTATAGTACTATAATTTTTATTGATCATGAAAACAACTGTAACTATTAATCTTGGAGGCTTTATCTTTCACATCGACGATGATGCATATCAGATACTTCACTCCTATTTAATTGCTATTGAAAGGCAATTTGCTAATGAAACGGATTCAAATGAAATAATCTCTGATATTGAATCGAGGTTGGCTGAGCTCTTTACTGAAACTCTTGGAAACAAAAAAGATGTTATTT
>JBFXEQ010000013.1:0-71625 GCA_050179935.1 Bacteroidales bacterium
GGTCTATGCCAATCCAAAATTGGGGCATTATACTTAATCAGTTCTTAATCTTATTTGAAAAAAGGGTTCAGCTTTAAATTGCCAAACCCTCGATATTTTTAAATTACACACTTTGTGAAATAGTGTCATTTTCAGGAACAATTACTATAAACCTATCCTCTCCAATGCTTTCTGAAATAAAACTAAATTGATCAAGAATCCCATCATAACAAGGGCTACATGCGTTTTCTGGAGCAAAAAAGACCAAATCCATTTCATTATTTAAAAGTTCTTTAAGATCAATAACTTCTTCGTTTTTAGAAAGTAAAAAATTTTCAAGTTTAATATAATCATATTTTAATTGCTCAATATAATAGTCTTCTAAAATACTACTCTGTATAAATAGATTTTCTAATTTAATATTGTTTTGTTTCCTTTCATCTGAGAAACTTTTTTTACACTTTTTTAAATTGAATAATAATAATCCATTTAAAAATAAAAGTGTTAAAATTAGAATACAAATAAAAAATCTGGATAAGGTTATATTTTTCATTGTTTTATATAATAAATACCTATAATTGGATTGCTATTTAAACTAAGAGTTTGTAAGATTTTATTTACATCTGGGTTTTTTATCAAATAATCGTCCCACTCTTCACTATTACATTTACCCTTTATTTTTTTAAGCTGGTCTAAAAAAAGATAAGGTTCAATTACATAATAAAATGCTTTGTCATCATAAGTTTCTGGAATATTTGTATAATCTGCATTACTATTTAATCCATTAAGCTTCAAATCATTTATTATTGCTTTTCCAACATATATATTATTTTCATTTTTATTATAATATACATGGTATTTTTCATACTTGAATCGAAAAGTAAAGAAAATATAGGAGTCATTTTCAATATAATGATTTACATGATGCACATATGAATTTTCCTCTGCTTTATCACCAAACTCCATTATATCCTCATACCTATCATATATAAATTTTAACGGCATTTTATAATTCCCAAAACTCAATACCCTTGACGGTAAAATCTCATTATCTGCAACATAATAAATTGTATCAAATGGATCTCTAAAACAAAACAAACTATCCTTTATAGTAACAAAGTGCCTAGCCTGCATTAAATAATAGTACCAAGCCATATTTTCATTAATCGGGAAATCCTTTTTTATTATTTTATTACTTTCTTTCTCTAGAATATTTAAAGAAAAATTTGTATTACTATTTTGTTCATAGCCACTATAAAAAACATATCTTGTATCTGATATTTTATAATAATCGTATGCATATAATCCTAATTCCCATTGTTCAATAAACCTCCCATTCAAATTATAATAAACTATTTTCTTTCCATTCAAATCTAATATTTCTAAAATATTAGCTACTGTATCCACCCTAAAATCCTTTAAGTTTATAAATTCACCAGGTCCTTTTCCTTTAATTCCAATCTTATTAACAAATTGGCCCTTTTTAGTAAACTGAAAAATGCTATTTCCATCATTTATAAATATATTTTCTCCATAAATTTTCATCGAATTAATGCCACCAATAATTGTATTGGAATCAGTTTGCAAAGGAATATACTCACTTTTTGAAAAAATATCAGATAAAACAATATCATTTGAGGACTCTGGATTTACATCAATAACCAATATGTCTAATTTGTTTTTTACCTCATTCTTACAACCAAAAAACAAGGAAAACAAGAACAATCCTAATAGGTATGTTTTTAAGGGTTTAGGTGTTTTCATATTAAATCTTTATTTATTAAAAATTTCAGGCTAATCATCATAGCCTGAAATTAGATAATTTTATTAACAATTTACTTTTACACCAAAGCTGCAAGCTGTTTCTTGTCGATCGCCACATCCTCTTGTACCTTTGTCTCCTTCGCAAGAGGGTCTTTTATATGACTCATTTGGTGCTTCAATTGCTGAAACAGGACTAGATGTTAAAACTTTTATTGTAAGCACTATAGCTACTAAAACAGCTGTACCTAAGAAAAATAATATCAATTTTTTCATAATCATTTAATTTTTAAGTTAATAATTTTTTGAGTTGTTTCGAAACAAGATAATTGTAATTACAAACCCGAAGATCGTTATTTGTTTTTAAATTTAGTTTTACCCCCCATGTTATAAAACATGTTTTGGGGTTGTGGTACTTTGTAATAACGTTTAAAGGTTAATAAAAATAAGGTGTTGGTTGGGTAATATAAATGCTTAAAAATTTAAAATAAAGGGCAGTTACTTATAGGTTACTTTTAACCAGACACCGACAGCATGTCAGTGCAAGCTGGGATATTAAATATTCTCATAAAGAAAATGATTTTAAAATAGGTAAAAAGCATGATATCTTAAGACAACTTCTTGAAAACAAAACCATAATTTTTCCTAAAAATAATAATTTGGCCCTGTCCAATAATATTATCTTCAGGCAAGAGCCCCCAATATCTGGAATCATATGAGTTATTTCTATTATCCCCTATGGCGAAATAAAAGTTCTTTTTAAATCTAAAATAATTATTAGTATCCCTGTAAAAGTTTTCAGATTTGTTTAGATTACAATATAGCTGAGAATAAATAGTATCTTTTGGTAAAATAGAATTTTGTTGTGGAATAAAAATTGGTCCAAACCAATTTTTATTTTTAATTATAGTATCATAAGGAGATATTACACCAAGCTTTAAATCGGTTATTAGAATATCATTTAGACCATTAAAATCCTTTACAACTTCATAATCATCATAACTAAAAAAAACAATTGAATCAATCTCTGCGTGTGTGGAGATTTTTGTTTTTTCTTCAATAGACAACTCAAAAACTTCAAAATCTTTAAAAACTAGTTTAGTATAATTATTTAGGATCTTTTTCTTTAAACTTATATCACTTTGTGGTGAAAAGTAAACTAAATAACTATATTTTAAACTGCTTGGATTTTCAATAATTGAATCATTTATATAAACTTTATCATTCATTACGATTATCGTATCACTAGGCAAACCTATGCACCTTTTTATATAGACAGTTTCATCTATTGGATTTTTAAATAGAATAATATCATTTCTCCTAATCGTATAATTTCTTTTTCTGGCAAGGATATAATCCCCTTTATACAATGTTTTTTCCATTGATTCGGATTTTATCTTATAAATATTATAAGAAGAAAAAAGGAAAATAGAAAAAGTAATAAGGGGTAAAAAAACAATCCAGTACCATATATTTTTCTTATTTATCATAATTCTAAATTTGCCTTCAACTAATAATTTTCTTCATTTTTAAAAAAAGAATTAAACTCATTAATAATACTCTCATCATCTATTGATTTGCTTTTGAATATAATAAAACCATTTTCATCTAAAATATAAGTATTTGTAATATTTTTAGTTAAAGCTGCATTGGTTTTGAAAAACTCTCCACTATAATCAAAAAATAATGGATGATTAAAATCTATTAATGGTTTCAAATTATACTCAAACATAATAGAATCACGTATATTTAAGATAAAGTATGTAGTAATAATTGAATTATTGTCTAATCTATCCATAAATTCTTTCCATAATTGTAGCTTTAAAATACAAATTGAACAATTTCCATCAATTACATTTAATATTCTATATCCATCATTTGATTTTTGATGTATTTTGGTATAAAGAATACTTGAATCTTTTGTGTCATAGTAAAATAAGTTTAAGTCCAAGTTAACTTTCTCTTTTGAAAATCCAGAAAATAGATTTTGGTTGTAAATTCTAATATAAAATACTCCAATAATTATTATAGATAGTAAAAAGAAAATAAAGAATACTATAGTTTTCTTATTAATAATCATTTTTGTAATAATATCTTGTTTATTAGCATTATTGAACAATTGGATAAAGGATTATAAAGAAAAAATCTAACCCTAATTTAGGTTAGATTTTTTATAAAAAGTAAATATTAACTAGACTTCTGTTGCATGTCCTTCAATATAAGTACCATCTGTATTCTTTGTACAATGAGTATCATATGGCTTTTTGCATCTAATTGTTGATGGTGTTACTTGAGCATTTGCTTCTTTTTTCCAATTTACATTAATTCCAATAATAATAATTATTGCAAAAAATAAAACAAAAACAGATTTCAGGTTTATAAAAATATTTTTTTTCATATGTATAGATATTAAATTGTTTTTCACTAATCTTGTAATTCAACAAGTCTTCCTTCAATTACTATAGTACCATCTTCATTTGTAGCACAAGTCCTCCAATAAGGCCATTTACAAGCATATAATGTAGGATAAGTAGCTGTTGCTTTTGCATCTTTGAATACTGATGAAATTGGCAACAATGTCATAGTTGTTAACAGAATTAAAAGAACAACTTTTCTTTTTAAAAAACTTTTCATAATTTTAGATTTTAAGTTTAAAATAATAATTGGGTTTAAATTTTATATTTAAAAACCATTGGTTTTGGTTTGTTAGAAATACCATAAAGAATTGAATTTGTTTCATCTACAGTAAAACAATTAATTTCATTATCTAAATGATATCGCTTTATTGGTTGTCCCTCCCAATCAAATACTAAAATAACTGGGCTTTGAAAAATATTATCACCAAAATCTTCTTCATTGCGACCAGAATACAACAAATAAATAAATTCATTTGTTGATACAATTCGAAGGAAACCATAGGCATTTGATTTATCCATAACAACACTTTGAAAATTGTTTGACAATTCAATTGGCTTATAATTAATTCTATTGAAATAATAATCCTTAATAATTTTAATTGTATCATTTTCAATATTTCCAATCTCAAAGTATGGCGTATTAACCATGCAAAATGCAAATTTATTTAAAATAGGATGTTTTACAAATCTACCTTGATAAGCTAAGCTCTTAAATGTAAAGTCTTCGGAAAAATCATCTTCTGGATAATCTAAACTTGCTGTAATTAAAGATCCTTCTTTATCTAATAAACAATATTTTTTTTGAAATTGAAAATTTGTTGAACTCAAATACAAACTATCATTAATATATAAAACATCTAATCCAGAAAATTCGTTAGATTTTTTATTAAAAATAATATTCGGTTCATAATTTTCATAATTTACAATGAGACTATCCAGATTATATAATAAAATTTTTTCATTTCCAATATAAAAGTGTCTATTCTTAGGTGAATACTTGTGCAAATTGGTTGTAAAAATTAACTCATAAGGACCTTTACCTCTTTTAAGTGTTCTAAATAATTGTTCCCCATTGTTAAGATTTATAATATTTAAAATTGTTGAATTGTCTGTATCAATTGCAATTAGAAAAGAATCAATAACTTCAATAAAATATGGATCTAGAAGAAACTCTCCAGTTAATTGTATTTCTTGACCAATTAGGATTTCTTCTGTATTTCCAAATAAATCAATAGAAAACTCCATTTTTTTCTTGCAACTAGAAATAGAAATAACTATTATTAACAACAAAAATATTTTATTTTTCATTTTCATAAATTATTATAATCTAGCCCTAAACAACTCATGCATTTATATAGGTGTTTTTCTTTGCTTAACAAGGTAATTGAAAATTCAAGCCCGAAAGTAGTTATTTGATTTTAATTATATCCAATCTTCTCTATATGTTAAAAAACATGTTTTGGAGTTGAGAGCTTGGCAATAACGTTTTTAAACCAGTAAAAATAGGGTTTTGGTTGGGTAATAAAAAATTATAATAATTAAAAAATACTTATTCATATCTTAACGATTCAATCGGATCACGGTCGGCTGCTCTCTTGGCCGGTGAAATACCAAAAACAATACCAATAACAGCACTCACGCCAAACGCTATAATGATTGATCCGGGGGAAATTATTGTTAAAATCCCTGAGAACTTGGTAATCAGTTTTGACAAAACAACTCCCAGAATAACTCCGATCAATCCTCCCGAAACACTAATCATGATTGCTTCAGAAAGAAACTGAGCAATAATATCTACTTTCTTTGCTCCCAGTGCAAGCCGAATACCAATCTCTTTAATACGTTCCATAACTGTGGCATACATAATATTCATAATACCAATACCACCAACAATAAGTGAAATACTGGCAATAGCACCCAGCACAATGTTAAAAATATCTTTAGTACGTTGTTGTTGCTTTAATAATAATTCGGGAACTGTGATTTCGTAATCCTTAACTTCCTGATGTCTTCGAAGCAACATTCGACTGAGGATTTCGGTTGTTGGCGTAAGCTGCTCGGTTTCTTCAACCTGAACTATAATTTTATCGAGCTGATTATAATTGCTTGAGGTTTTATCCTGACTATTCGAGAAAGAAAAAAAGAATCCTCCCCCGTAAAAAGATCCACTACTAAGTTTTTTGGAATTCACCAACGCTCTGTTTTTATATCTCAGCAACATAGTTTGTACCGGAATAAACACATTATCGTTTACTAGGTTTACTCCAGCATTTTCAGATGCCGAAAGGCTGATATTGCTTTTTTCGAGTACACCAATCACTTTAAGCCAAACATGTCCGAACTTAAGGTACTGATTAATTGGATCAACATCGCTAAATATTTTGGCGCTAATATTTGCCCCAATAACACAAACCGGAATCCCATTTTCAACCTGATAATCATTAAAAACAGTTCCTTTTTCGAGGTTCACATTATATAATCCGAAATAATCGTTACTAACACCGACCACTTTTGCCGGTACACGTTTACCGTTTTGCACTACAAACGAATTAGCAACAATCTCAGGAGTAATTCTTTTAACAGAAGGTACAACTTCTTTAATAGCTTGAACATCTTCAAGAGTTAGTCCGGGAGAGAATTTTTTCTTTTCTTTTGATCCGTTTTCTGAACTACCGGAAGACTCTTCACCATCTTCAGTTGCATCAATAATAGGAGTAATAACAATATTATTAACACCTACCATTTTCATCTGTTCCAATATCTCTTGCTTAGCGCCATTACCTATTGCGAGCATACTTATAACCGCAGCTGTACCAAAGATAATACCTAATGCCGTAAGGCTCGATTTAAGTTTATTATCCAGAATCGACTCCAATGCAATCTCGATGTCGTGAAAATACCGTTCAAAAAAATTTATTTTAAACATCATTAATTAATTCTATTACTTACAACACAATTAATAAAACCCAAATTTTAATCATTCAAAAAAAATAAAATGTTATTTCATTTGGTTAATCTTTCTTAAATGCTGGTGTTCCATTTTTACGGCCATTCATTTTCATCAACTTGCGCTCTTCTGCCTGCTCCTGTTTTCTTTGTTCATCCAATTTCTTCTGATTTTCGCGTTCACGGATTATAGGGATAAGCTCTAGGCCAGCATATTTCCATTTTTCTTCTTCATCTGGAACAGAAAGATAAACTTCATCTCCTTCTGCTAATCCCTGCTCAATGATTATGTGATTTTCGTTTGATAACCCGGGAACAATGATCTGCTTTCTATTCGAAGTAGTATATACAAAACTCAAACTATCGTTATTATGAATTGCCTCAAGAGGAAGGTAAACCACTTCCTTAAAAACATCCGTAATAATCTGGTTGCTTGTTGTCATTGAGGGGCGGAGAATACTATCTGTTTGATCAACATTAACCAATACTTCAAAAACCTTTGCATCGGTATTTGGCAATTGTTCACCGATATTTGCCACTTCGAGAACTTTACCTGTATATTTTTTCTCAGGGAAAGCATCAATTCCTATTCGAACCTGTTGCCCTGATTTAACTTTACTAATATCAATTTCGTTAACAAATGTTTTTGATGACATGCTTGACAGATCGGGTAATGTAGCAATTGACATATCCCAGGGATTAATCGTTGAGCCTACTTTACGTTTCTGACCATCCCATTCCTTTTTATAAATAACCATTCCCGATGCAGGAGCATAAATTCGGAACTTACCAATTACTTTCTCTAATTCAATTACTTTTCGTTTGGCCTTTTCGAAGTTAATTACAGCTTCGCGCATATCGGCTCTTGATTGCTGTTGTTTAAGTGAGTAGTTTTTCTCAGCCTGGTCATATGCTCTTTCAGATTTGTCGAGGTCAATCTTAGCCTGACGTATTGTAGCTGGAGGTTCAAACTTGCTCTGATCCAAAACAATCTGCTTTTCTTCCATAGCAAATTTAAGATTTACAAGCTGATCTCTTAATTCGCGCAACTGCATGGTAGTATCGAGCTGGATTTTAATATATTGCGATTCTGCTTTTTCCAATTCGTCTTTTAAATCTTTTAAGCTAATCGATACCTCAGAACGATCGAGATCACCAACATATTGGCCTGAATCAACGAGCGTACCTTCAGGAACAAGATCCTGAATTTTAATTTCGCGAATTCGCAAGTCACGGCTATTACCTAGCTCAGCAGGTCCTGTAATATCGATTGAACTTTTTGCCTGTAACTCGCCGGTTACGGTTACTAAAATTTCAAACTCACCTTTTTGCGCTTTTACAATGAGCTGATCGTTTATTTTTTCTTTTCCTGTTGTGATAATAACAATAGCAATAATAATTACTGCAGCAATTGCGATTATTAAATAATGTTTTCGTTTCATTCGTAATCTGTTTAAACCATTGATTTTATTTCTGATATTATTTTATTTGCCAGTTCGTTCGAGCTTTTCTCGTCAGTACTTTCAGCATAAATTCTTATTATCGGTTCGGTATTTGATTTTCGCAGATGAACCCATCCATGATCGAAATCAATCTTAACGCCATCAATATCGTTTACCGGGAAATTGTTAAATTTCTTTTTTATAGACTCCAAAATTTGGTCAACGTTTATTTCAGGAGTTAATTCTATTTTATTTTTTGAGATTACATAGGATGGATATTGAGCTCTGAGCTGAGAACATTTTTTACCAGATTTTGCAAGATGAGTTAAAAATAAGGCAATACCAACCAACGCATCGCGACCATAATGTAAATCGGGATAGATAACGCCACCATTTCCTTCACCACCAATAACCGCATTATTCTTTTTCATACTTTCAACCACATTTACTTCGCCAACAGCTGCAGTAAAGTAGTTTCCTCCATAATTTTGGGTAATGTCTCTCAAAGCTCTTGTTGATGATAAATTAGAAACGGTGTTTCCAACTTTATATTGTAATATGTAATCGGCAACAGCAACTAATGTATATTCTTCGCCAAACATGGTTCCATCTTCGTTAATTATAGCAAGTCGATCAACATCCGGATCAACTACAAAACCCAGATGTGCTTTATTATTTTTTACCACTTTTGATATTTCGGTTAAATGTTCAGGTAAAGGCTCAGGATTATGTGGGAAAATGCCATTGGGTTCGCAATATAGTTCAATAATTTCCTTAACACCCAACGCTTTTAGTAATTCTGGTATTGCAGTTCCCCCAACAGAATTTACAGCATCAATAGCAACCCTAAATTGTGATAATTTAATTGCATCCACATCAACCAATGGAAGATCCAATATTTGCTGAATATGAATATCAGTATAATTATTTTTAATTTCTACTTTGCCCAACCGATCAACATCTGCATATATAAATTTTTCTTTCTCCGCAATTTCAAGTATCTGGGCACCATCAGATGCCGATAAAAACTCTCCTTTATGGTTTAATAATTTTAAAGCATTCCACTGTTTTGGATTATGACTGGCTGTTAATATTATTCCGCCTTGTGCTTTTTCTGACACAACAGCAATTTCGGTAGTTGGAGTAGTAGCAAGGCCAATATCCACAACATCAAAGCCCATTCCCATGAGTGTTCCAACAACCACATGATTTACCATTTCGCCCGAAATGCGAGCGTCGCGCCCTACAACAACTTTTATTTCCCTTTCGCTGGTATTATTTATAATCCATTGAGCATAGGCTGAAACAAACTTAACTGTATCAAGCGGACTTAATCCTTCGCCTGATTTTCCACCTATTGTACCCCGAATACCGGATATTGATTTTATTAGTGTCATAATCGTTGAATTTTTTTGTTGGATTTTAAAAAATCGAATAAAGATAATTAATTCGAACCAATGGAAACAAATTTTAAGAAACTTTAACATGAAATGATCAAACAAACCCAACCTTATTAGCCCTACGAGGGTTTAAAACCTTCGTAGAGTTTGTTTTATCCCTACGAGGGTTTAAAACCCTCGTAGGGATATTTACTAAAAATAAAGTATTACCTTTGCATCAGCTATTTAAAAGGATAAACGACCATGAAAAAAGAATTTCCGAAAAGAGAAAAAAGAGAATATAAATCTGATGAAAGATTAGAAAGACCAGCAAAAACAGGTGGTAAACCTTTAAAATACAAGGAAAAAGAAACTTTAAAAGACGAAAACGAACCTATTCGTCTTAATAAATACATAGCTAATTCGGGTGTTTGCTCCCGCCGCGAAGCTGATGAACTTATTGAGGCAGGATTTATTAAAGTAAATGGCAAAGTAGTAACTGAACTTGGAGCAAAAGTTCATCCAAAGGACAAAGTTGAATACAAAGGTAAGCTTCTTAGCAATGAGAAGAAAGTATATATTTTACTAAATAAGCCGAAAGATTTTGTCACAACTGTTCGTGATCGACATGCCGAAAAAACTGTGTTAGATTTGGTTAAAAACGCCTGTGATGAACGTGTTTATCCTGTTGGGCGCCTCGACAAAAATACTACTGGTGTTTTGTTACTTACCAATGATGGCGAATTAACTAAGCAACTTACTCATCCCAGCTATATTAAAAAGAAAATATATCATGTTCATCTCGATAAACCCGTTACCAAAGCCGATATGATCAGTATTGTTGAAGGTATTCAGGTTGATGAAGATTTTGTTACTGCCGATGCCATAAGTTATGTTGAAGAAAATGACAAAACACAGGTTGGTGTTGAGATTCATACCGGACAAAACCGCATTGTACGACGCATATTTGAATCGTTGGGTTATAGAATTGAAAAACTCGACCGGGTGTATTTTGCCGGATTAACAAAGAAAAATCTGCCACGTGGAAAATGGCGTTTTCTTACACCTCAAGAATTAGCCATGCTAAAGATGAAATCGTTTAAGTAAATCCCTTTTTTCAATTTCCATTAAACTGACTCCTTGGTAATGTTTTATTACATTAACAACAAAAAGAGATTGTATCAAAAGCAAGATTGTTGTCTGTTTTTCGACAGGCCTGCCCGACGGCAGGCAGGCTCAAAATGACAACAATCTAATAATCAATAGGTCACGTTGTCGAAGTTATAATACAAAAAAAGTGGCTTTTGATACAGCCTCTTTTTTATTCTAAAATTTGTTTAACTCTCCCAACATCTCCTGTTGTAAGCCTTACTTTTATTCCATGCGGATGGGTTGAAGAATTGGTAAGAATATCCTGAACAATACCTTCTGTTAGTTTTCCCGATCGTTGATCTTTCTTGAGAACAATAGCTACTTTTGTTCCAGGTTTAATAATCGATCTGTTCGTGCCGCTCATATTAATTTCTTTACTTTTAAATTTCATAATCGACTGCAGCTCTCAAATCGCAAACTTTTGAGACAAATTCAGCCACCCTTTTTTTCTGTTAATAATACTTTCTAAATAATGTACTTTATGTTTTCATTTTGCAGCTATTTACTTTAGCGATTTCATGAGGATTTTACCAAAAGCTTTTCCTGCTTCATCAAAAGCAACCATACCGCCAAACAATTGACTACCGGATGAATACTCACCAGTTATTCTGAATTCGGCAACCACTAAATTTATATTTGCAGTTTCGCAAACAAGAATTTGCATTCGTACTATTGCTGGGGCTGAATTAACAACAACATCCCAGCCTTCTTCGAGATAATAGGGCTTAATAAAAAAAGTATATTTGGCATTTACCAAGGCTGTATCAGCTTTCATTTCTGCCTTGTTTATTTTTTTATTTAATGATTTTAGAAAACAGCGCGGAAAATCAGATGACTTTTTAAAGCTCCATTTTTTGAGCCATTCATCACCTTTTCCAGTTTCTGAATTATTCAATTCGATTACTTTTTTTTGTACATATTCTTCCTCAGTTCTAAAAACACCAACCGCCATCGATTCATAATTAAAAACCACATTAAAACTCTTTTCCTGTTTTATAAAATCTAAATTGCCCGAAAGAAATGCATTGTCTTGCCCACAGACAAACGTAAAAAATACATTGCTAATCAACACAGTCAGTATCAAAAATTTTTTTATCATTTGTTTAATTTTTGGTCAATAAGAAAAAATATTTAGATAAGTTTTTTGTTGATTACTAATTTGAATAACTTATTTAAAATTAAACTATTATATCTGAATATGCAATTTAAGTGGAGATAAATATTATATTAACATGTAATCATCTCTAAAAATGATTTATTGAGATTTGTAACATCCTAATAAACTGATTAAAAAAGAATCCCAAAAATTTGCCTTATCTTTGCAACAATCTTTATAACGTATTAAATGTCACATAAATCAGGTTTTGTAAATATTTTAGGTAATCCAAATGTTGGTAAGTCAACATTAATGAATGCCTTGGTGGGTGAAAAGCTTTCTATAATAACATCAAAAGCCCAAACAACACGCCATCGTATTATGGGTATTGTAAATGGTGAGGATTTTCAGATTGTATATTCCGATACTCCGGGTATTCTTAAACCCAATTACAAGTTGCAGGAAAAAATGATGGGTTATGTGGGTTCTGCATTCGAAGATGCCGACATAATCCTGTATTTAACCGATGTGGTTGAAAAATCGGATAAAAACCAACTGTATATTGATCGCCTGGCACAAGCCGAAGCTCCTGTATTGTTGCTGATAAACAAAATCGATCTTTCGAATCCTGATGAACTGAATAAGATTGTCGAAAACTGGAGTAAAATTCTGCCTAAGGCCGAAATCATTCCTATCTCGGCATTAAAAAACTTTAATCTCGAGTATATACTAAAACGGATTATTGAGAAATTACCAGAAAATCCACCATATTTTCCAAAAGATTCTCTTACTGATAAAACAGAACGGTTTTTTGCCTCGGAGATTATTCGTGAAAAAATCTTAACAAACTACCAAAAAGAAATTCCATATTCTGTTGAAGTTGAAATAGAAGAGTTTAAAGACACAGAAAAGCTTTTGCGTATGCGTGCAATAATTTATGTTATCCGCCCCTCGCAAAAAGGAATTATTATTGGTCATAAAGGCGAAGCACTTAAAAAAACTGCCACCGAGGCGCGAAAAGATCTTGAAGAATTTTTTGGGAAAAAAGTTTTTATCGAAATATATGTTAAAGTCAGCAAAGACTGGCGCGACAAAGATCGAACATTAAACAGCTTTGGTTATAACCAATAATAGTTGAAGAAATAATTTTATTAAACAAGATGTTTTATCATGATTGTAGCAATTGTAGGAAGACCGAATGTAGGGAAATCGACGCTATTTAACCGTTTAACAGGAACAAAACACGCCATTGTTGACGAAACAGCAGGTGTAACGCGCGACAGGATTTATGGAAAAGCAGAATGGTCGGGAAGAGATTTTTCGGTAATCGACACCGGTGGTTATGTTCGTAATTCGGATGATATTTTCGAAGAAGAAATCCGCAAACAGGTTGATATTGCCATAAACGAATCCAATGTTGTGCTTTTTGTAGTTGATGTAACCAATGGAATTACCGATTTAGATACAGCTGTTGCAGAGATTCTAAGAAAATCAAAAAAGAAAGTAATTCTGGTAGTTAACAAAGTTGACACGAATAGCCGAATAATCGAGTCGCATGTATTTTATAAATTCGGACTCGGTGACCCATTCTGTATTTCATCAATAAACGGAAGTGGTACAGGTGAACTACTCGACGAAATAGTTAAATATGTTGAAACAGACCTGCCTGCCGAACTCGATATTCCTAAATTTGCAGTTGTTGGTCGTCCAAATGTGGGTAAATCATCATTAGTAAATGCATTGCTTGGCGAAGATCGTAATATTGTGACTTCTATTGCCGGCACTACACGCGATTCGATATATACTCGATATAACAAATATGGTCACGATTTTTACCTGGTTGATACCGCAGGATTGCGAAAAAAAGGTAAAGTTAACGAAGATCTGGAGTTCTTTTCAGTTATGAGATCTATTCGTGCAATCGAGAACTCTGATGTTTGCTTACTCATGATTGATGCTGCCACAGGGCTCGAATCGCAGGACATGAGTATTATTAAAGTAATTCTGAAAAACAATAAAGGGTTGGTTCTTCTTGTAAATAAGTGGGATTTGTACGAAAAAGAAACCAATACCACAAAGCATTATTCAGAGCAAATTAAGCAGAAAATAGCTCCTTTTGTTGATGTTCCAATCATTTACACATCGGCAATAACTAAACAAAGAATTAACAAGGTATTGGAAGAAGCTGTAAGAGTTCATCAGAACCGAACGCGCAGAATACCAACAGCTAAACTTAACGAAATAATGCTCGACGAGATAATTGCAAATTATCCACCACCAGCATTGAAAGGAAAATATGTTAAGGTAAAATATGTAACACAACTACCATTGCATTATCCGGCCTTTGTGTTTTTCTGTAACCTGCCACAATATGTTAAAGATCCGTACAAACGATATCTTGAAAATAAATTAAGAGAACGATTCGATTTTGCTGGTACACCGGTTCAGATTTTTATGCGGAAAAAGTAATTTTAGTGAATTGTGAACAGTGAATTGTGAATAGCAAATTATACATAGCAGTTGTCATTTTATTGGTTATCATTTTTGCCTCATGCGAAAAGGTTGAGGAGTACTCTGAAATTCCCGAAATAAAATACAAAAGCTTTTATCTTACATCTGGAACAGAAGGAATGTCGATAGCTACCGGCAACCTGGTTTTTTCATTTGTTGATGGTGATGGTGATGTAGGCAATTTTAACAATCCTGAAGAAAACAACAATGCTGATTCGCTTAACATGTTCATTTTTGGATCGTACAAAGATGGAGGTAATTTTATTCCGTTCTATTCCAGTTCGTTAAATTTACCTTTTATTGAAGGTGGAGTTTACAGAAAATCAGTTAAGGGAGATATTAAAATAGAAATCGATCTCACTATTCAAACTCCAGATACTCTTATTTATTCATTTTACATGATCGACAGGGCTGGCCATCAGAGCAATACAGAAACAACTCCAGAATTAATCATCTCTAAATTGATGGAACAATTATAACCCATAACTGTTTTATACAAAAACAAACTTGCAATTAATATGATTGTAACAAAAGATTTAAAAATGGCCGATGTAATTCACATCAATCACTTTAGCCTCTCTATTCTTGATCGTTTTGGTATTGATCTTGGGTTTGGTGATAAAACTATTGAAGAAACCTGCGGTGAATTTAATGTAGATCATCATTTTTTTCTCGAGATAATAAATGCTTTTATTGATAAAGACTACTTTCCTAAAAAACAATTGCAGGGCTTTTCAGTAAACCTCATCACCGATTATCTGCAAAAAACGCATACTTATTATATCGAAACAAAGGTACCTGAAATCGAAAGTCTGATCAACGAGATGGTAAACACCTGCAACTCACAAAAGGAGATAATGAGTTTACTAAAACAATTTTTCTTTGAGTACAACACTGAGCTGCAAAATCATATTATGCGCGAAGAAAAGGTTGTTTTTCCTTATACTCAAATGATTGAGAAAGCATATAATGCTTCTAAAATTGATCCTTCTGTAATTAAAAATATGGAGGAATACTCAATTGATATTTTTGAAAAGGAGCATGATGATATTGAAGAAAAGCTTTTTGATTTAAAAAATATCTTAATCAAGTACCTGCCTCAACCAAACAATAAAAATCTTTGTCACAGACTGTTACACGAGCTTTTTGGTTTAGAGAAAGATATAAACGATCATTCACGAATAGAGGACAAGGTGCTGGTTCCAAAAATCCGAGCCATGGAAAAAGAAATTAAAAGAAAAGCAGGCTTATAACAAAAATCAACCATGGCAAAAGTACAGATTTTAATTTCTGATAAATCATCGCTTATTCTTTGCGGATTATTGTCGCTGATTGATAAATTGCCTGTTGCTTGCGACGTTAGATCTACAAACTCGCCGCATAAATTAATAGATTTATTAAAAAACAATTCTCCAGATATTCTTATCGTAAATCCGTCAATTCTGGAAAAAAATCAATTAAAATCGTTTAAAGATGCGATTCAACAAAACGACATTCGTTTTATTCTTCTGCAATCGGATAATAAAGAGGGTTACAACAATCTGCATTACGATGAACTAATTACAGGCTGTGATAACGAAGAACAGATAGTTGCAAAGATTAGCTCTTTATTGGGAACCATAGAGAATCGGAGTATTAAAAAACGAAATGAATCGATAAGCGCACGCGAAGAAAATATAGTACGAGAAATCGCACTGGGTCTTTCGAATAAAGAAATCGCCGACAAGTTATTTATAAGCCAGCATACAGTTATCACTCACCGTAAAAACATAACCCGAAAGCTGGGTATTAAGTCAGTTTCGGGTTTAACAATTTATGCTATTTTAAATAAATTAATTAGCCTTGATGAGGTAAAATAATTTAAATTTTAACACCCATAAATAACACATCATCAACTTGGTGCAGGCTACCACGCCATTCATTAAAAATCTTATTTATGTGGGTTTGTTGTTCTTCCAGGCTTTTGTCACAAACATCGGCAAGCATATTTTTGGTTCTGTCTATCTTAAATTTCTTGCCTTTAGGACCACCAAACTGATCAGTAAATCCATCAGAAAACATATAAATAATATCACCTTTTTCGAGCTGAAAACCGATGTTCTCGAATTGCTTGGCGGTTTTTGAATAACCTCCAATAGAAGTTCTGTTACCATTTACATATTGTAATTTTTTGCCTTTATAAATAATTAATGGTCGCATGGCCGATGCAAAACGCATATAATGCGTGTTAATATCAATTTCGCAAACAATAATATCCATTCCATCGTTAGCTTTCTCTGCGTCTAAATTCTGATTTAATGTACTCTGCAGATCTTTATCGAGCATTTCGAGCACCTCTGATGGTGATTTTATATTCGTTCTTAAACAGATATCTTTAATTAACGTAGTACCTATCATCGACATAAATGCACCCGGAACACCATGACCCGTTGAGTCGGCACAAACGATCATAAATTTATCATTATTTACCTTATCGTACCAGTAAAAATCGCCACTTACAATATCTCGTGGCTGGTAATAAACAAATGCTCCCGAAAAATATTTATTAATAGTATTTACCGAAGGTAAAATGCTTTGCTGAATACGCTGTGCATAGTTAATACTGTCGGTAATATCGCGATTTTTTATCTCGAGCAGTTCTTTTTGGGCAACAACTTCTTTTGTTCTAGCTTTAAGTTCTGTTTCGAGATATTCTTGCATTGCTTTATGTTTACGCTCTCGGTATTTAATGTAAAAAACAATCAATCCAATCCCTAAAGATATCATAAGCAGGATGAACCACCATGTTTTCCATATTGGAGGCTTAACTGATATCTTAAGAGAAACTGGCTCCTCAATACAAACACCATCAGCATTGCAAGCTTTTAATAAAAAGGTGTAATCTCCATCTTCTATTCGTGGATAAAAAACTTCTCTTTCTTTAGTAATTTCTGACCATTCGAGATCATAGCCATCGAGTTTATATTGATAGTAAATTCCGTTAGGATCAGAGAAACTTAATCCCACGTAAGAAATTTTAAGTTTATAAATGTCGTAGGGCAAAAAAACAGGCTTATTTATATCATGAGGAATATCAGAAACAAGAATACCTGCAATATTCACTTTGGGGAGCATCTTGCCTTTCTTTTCTTTGGAGCTATCGTAGCGAATAATCCCGTTTGTTGTTCCAAAAAGAAGAATCCCGTTTTCCTGCTTAATTAATGAATTATAATTACAATCACCGGTAATTCCATCCTCTTTATCATAAGTTTTAACTTCAAGTGTTTTAGTATCAATGCAACTTAATGCCAACCGATGTCCAACCCATATTTTGCCTGCATTATCAGCAATAAGGCTATAACAATAATTTGATTTTAGTCCGTTATCAGTCGAAAAATACTGAATAGTATCTTTTGAGAATTTAAAAACTCCATCGCCATAGGTCGATGCCCACATATTTCCATCCAGATCTTCGGTTATAGATGAGAAATCGAGTTTAAAAGTACCTTCAATGATGTATTTTAACGAATCGTTTAATGAAAATATTCCATTGCTTTTGGTGGCAACCCAAGGATTATCATACGAATCGAGATACACAAAACGGATATCATTATGCGGTAAACCCTGACTGGTACCAAATAAAGCCTTTTCGCCTGTATTAAGATTAAAAGCCAGAACACCGTTTTTAGTTGCAACATAAACTTGCTGATCGCTTCCGGTAATTGAATTAATGGTATTTTCGAGAGAGTTTGCAGAATTATAAAGTTTCCGGATACTATTTGTTTGTGTATTTAACTGATAAACGCCTGATTTTTCGGTACCTATCCAAAGGTTATTGTTTTTATCCAAATAAAGTGCATTTATTTTGTCTTTTGGCAACCCACTTCGGTTATCAATTATTTTTATCTCGTTAGTTGATTTATCAACTTTTGCAATTACACTTTCACCACCCAGCCAGGTATATTTTTCATCTTCTTCAATAGATGTAATATTGCCATTTAATTCTTTAATATCCTGATATAAAAAAGCAAAAGCTTCATCTGAGGAAAATGCAATTCCGCTACCGTAGGTTGCGATCCAGAAATTACCTTCCCAGTCCTGATAAACTTGTTTAATAAAATTATTTTGTAATCCATTTTGGGTTGAGAACTGAACCACCCGGCTATATTTGTAAGTTTCATCAGGATCGGGAATCATTTTAAAAACTCCTTTTCCAAAGGTACTAACCCAGAGTGTTTTTTCATGATCTTCGAAAACAGATTGAATATTATCAAAAGCAAGATTAACCTTTTCGCCCATATTTATTAGCTCGTACGACTCACATGAGTCATCCTTGAAACGCAATAAATAAAAACCGGAATCTCCTGTTCCAATCCAAAACGAGTTCTCAACTACTCCATTTTCTATTGATTGAACTGGTATATATGACAGTTCGCTGATATCGAGTATTTTTTCGGCATTCTTCTTTTCAATTTTATAAACAAACAATCCATCTGAGGATCCAATCAGGTAATTTGAGTTTCCTACAGAGGCTATAGAATAAATAATTTTTCCTTTAAAAGCTGCTGTAAATGTATCTATCTCAAACTTTTTATTAACTCGTAACAATCCATTGTTTTGGGTTGAGATAAGTATATTTCCCTTATTATCAGAACTAATATCGGTTACAGAACTGTTTAGATACATTCTGGAATCGAGGCGTTTAAACTCGTTGCCATTATAATAAGTAACATCACCTGAGTTATGTCCGAACCATAACAATCCATTTTTATCGAGATAACTTGAAGAAATGAACCCATTTGTAAGGGTGTCATTTTCTTTGCATAAATTAAAGCTGAATCCATCAAATCGACATAGACCTTCGCCTGTTCCAACCCAGATATATCCATTTATATCATTATTAACGGTATAAACAAATGGATGACTAAGTCCATCTTCGATATTATATTGCTTAAACTGATAAACCTGGCTTTTTGCCATAAAAGCGAACATAATAAACGCTAGAGCTAGCAGTAGTCTTGATCGTAGGAAACGCATAATTTTTGCATTTTAAATAATTACTCTTTCTTTTTAACTCCAATGGAATATTTGTATTTCGGAACGCCACCAATAGGTATAGTAAAGAATGGTAATAATTCGCCATATTGGTTTTTAACCGAAACAACCACGTTGTTATTTTTAACTGGTGGATTTTTTTGTTTAATGAATTGGAAATCCAGTGAAGTACCAATTTCTTCTTCAAGAATTTTAAATTGATTCTGAGCCCAGGTATCATCGCCAGAAACAGAACATAAAAGACCCTGACGAGCAACAGAAACAACACGAATAAGGCCATCATTGTCCCAGTCGAAGTTCTTTTGCTCTACAGAAATTGTACGATCATCAATGTATGGATATATATGTGAAACCTCATTGGGATCGTTATGCATTCTAAAGCTATATTCGTAAGCAAAAGCATTAGCCCCTTCGATTCGCTTATTTTCGGTACCCGATGTGCTAACAAAATACCGGTACATGTTTCCATCATCGCCTTCAGTACCTTCGCAAATAATTTTAAAAATATATCCTCCGTATTTCCTAACAAGCTCCCCTTCAGTTGGATTAAATGGCCCAAATGTAAACCATTGATTATCATATCGAGGATTTTCGCCAAATACTCTTGTTGCAAGCATGTTTCCACTTTTGTAATTACCTACGGGATCAACACCTTGAGCATCAGGTTCGGTATAACATTTTAACCCACCATAAATGGTATAAGTTATTTTGGTATCCCAAAACCCATTAATTTCATCAACCTCACCACCAGCATCTGGGTCAAAAACTCTGATATAGATGGGACTAGTATGTTCCTCGGGAATAACAAAAAAGAATGTTTGCGAAAAATCATCATCGCCCCATGATGTTGCAGCCTTTGGCCCAAAAGTCATTAGATGAGGGATATTTTCATCCTCGGCGGGCACAGGTTGTGCATAAACGGCTAAATAAACAGAAGAAATTAGTATTAATAAAAATAGTTTTTTCATTGTCATAAAGTTTTCAATCAAATAAAATAAATTATCAAGCTACCATGTACAAAAATTATTCCCTTCTTCCTCTATCATTTTTACCAGGAAGAACTACGATATTTTTAAAAACACCCATTTTTTCTGAGTTACCCTGTTTATCTGTTTTACTGGTAACTCCAAGCTGAACAATATATTCTCCGGGTGCTGTATAAACATGTGTTGTTGATATACCCCTTGTACGTCGTCCATCACCCATATCCCAATGGTAAGATCTTATATCAAAATTTTTCAAGTTTGTTCGTTTACCATCAAATTCTATTTCCTGACCGACAACTACTGAATCGGGACAGTTAATATAAACTTGTTCAATATCTTCGACAGGAACCTGATATGCAGCCTCATTAAAATAGACTTCCCCTGTTAATCGGTCAATGACATTTAACAAAACCGTATATTCTCCTGGTTCATTGTAACAATGCTCAACTTCATTACCCCTTATTTTAGTACCATCACCTAAATCCCACTCATACATAAAATTTAATGAATCAGGATTTTGCGCTCCTTCTTCAAAAAAGACATAGCAGTAGTTGTTTAATTCCATTCGCTTTGTATTTTCGAACATAGGATATAATGCATTAAAACTATAAATATCGTCGCTCCGCTGTCTGTCGGACGAGAAGAATCCGTTCTTTTTAAATGCATCGATAATAAATCCATAATCATCAAAACGCGAATTAATTGGGGGCTCCATAGGGATAGGTGTAATCCATTCGTTATTTACTTTTTCAGAATAATAAATATCCAAACGTCCAACCCCACCTGGTTTATCGGATGAAAAATATAATCTTCCACTGCTATGAATAAATGGGAATGCTTCGTTTTGAAGAGTATTAACTCGAGAACCAAGATTCACTGGTTCGCCCCAGCCCCCATTTTTCCATTCGCAAACATATAGATCGGAACCGCCAAAACCTCCCGGCATATCGGAAGAGAAAAACAAATAGCTACCATCCTCACTGAGAGTGGGATGCGCAAGGTTATACTCAGGGTTATTATACTGAAATGCACTTGGGGTACTCCAATTTCCTTCTCTGTCGCGTTTAGAATAATAAATACCCAAATAGTTTTTGCGATCAATAATATTTCCTATCCGTTTATTCACATTTAAATTCCGCGAAAAATAAACTGCGTTCTGCCTGTCGTTAAAGGTTGCAGGACCTTCGTTAAAGCTGGTATTTAAATTTTTTGATAACAGGGTAACTTTGCCCCAATTAGTTTTTCCACCTTGTTCAACATAAAATATATTAAAAAGGGGTTTATCGCTACGATCATCAGTAAAATTAAGAAATATTTCGCCTTTTCGGTTGGAGCAAAAGACCAGTCCATCTTCGAAATAAACCGGCGAAAACTCATCATAATAACTGGAATTAAATGGCAACTGCACAATAGAATAATCCTGTCCGTGTGTTGTTATAAAACAATACAACACCAAGCAGCAAATGATTAATTTATTTTTTAAACCAGTCATAGTTAGAAAAATCTTGGGCTTACAGCCCTAATTTTATATTTAAATTCGTATCGTAATATCAATTCAAAAGATCCGCTATTCATGCCTGCAAGATCGCCCGTTACCATATCATAAGACCCCCCCAGCCTTATCTGATCGTTGATCTGATATTCGAACATAAATGCGATCTCATCATCAAACCTGTAAGCTGCACCAATCCAAAATGCATTATAAAATATTAAATTTCCACCTATATCAACCTGAAAGGTGTTATTGAGTCGATAACGGATTAATGTTGTTGGGCGGATTTTGAAAACATCTGATTTCCCTAAAAGAATCCCTGCAGATAAGAGAAAATCGTAATTGTTAACATTGTTATATACTACGTTTTTTCCGTTTTCTTGCTTATAACTTAAAAACGAAGGGATTGATGCTCCTAAATAAATGATATCTGAATAATAATATAATCCAAAGCCAACATTGGGTTGATAAGCTATTTCGTTTTCGGCAGTTGAAAACTCTGGATCATTGTTTACATCGCCAGTTAAAACATCAGAATAATTTGATTGTACAATCGATGTTCCTGCCCTTAATCCCAAAGCAAATTTGCCACCAGCAAGTTTAAAGCGAAAAGCGTAGTTTCCAAAGATTTCGTAATTATGTGAAACACCTATTTTCTCGTGAAAAAGCAATAATCCCACTGAGTGTTTTTCATTTAATAAAGATGTGTGGCTACTAAGGGTTTGTGTTTCGGGTGCTCCTTCGAACCCGACCCATTGATTACGATACATTACGGAATTGCTAAAACATTCGCGGCTTCCGGCGTAGGCAGGATTAATTGCTAAGCCATTTATCCAATATTGGCTATACAAGGGAGTATATCGCTGACCAAACACTGATACCGAAATTAAAATCAAGAATATTATCTGAAAAACTTTTTTAATCATTCTCCCTGGCCTTTAAGAATTACGAATCCTTTTTCGTTATGCGATTTGTTCTCGTAATCAGTATAGTTAAAAATATAAAAATAAGTATCTTCAGGCAACGTATTTCCTTTCATGTTTTTACCATCCCAGTATTCGCCTTTACCATAATCTTTTTTACGGTAAACTTCGGTTCCCCATTTATTATAAATAATCAATTCGTTGGTTATACTGTTATGGCTTCCGCTGATAACAAAAACATCGTTTATGCCATCACCGTTTGGAGAAAATCCTGTTGGTAACAATAAATCTTTAAGTGTTAACAAGATCGTATCAGGCACAATGGGACAACCAGGTTTATCCATAGAAAAGGTAACAACAACTTTTTCTTTATAAAAACCTCCTAAGCCTGTAAGTGTTGCATTTGTTTCGTTTTCTATAATTTCACCCGGACCAGAAAGCTTATCCCATGAAAATACAATTTCGTTTTGTTTAATTGTGTCGGGATTAAAAACCTGCCCAACTAAGTCATGATCTGTTTCGTAATGCAAAATAGTATCAGGTCCTGCATTAACAAATGCTGGTCGGTAAAGCAAAATATCAATAATTGCAGAATCGGCACACTGCCAGTTAATCTCTTTCCATTTAATAGTGTAATTTCCTGAAATGTCAATATGCATTGGTGAATTATATAGTGTATCATCATCAAATACAATTGTGCCGGGACCATCAACCTGATTCCACAATCCTTTTCCAAGAGATGGAGTTGCATCGAGAATATATGTTGTGTCGCAAATTTCATCATTTATTCCAGGATCAGAAACCGGCCATCCGTAAACCAGAGCAGTTACCTCTCCGTCTTTTGTAGTTGCCAGACATCCCTCGCTGTCTTTAATTGAATCAATCGAATACATAAATTGTTTGCTGGTAACCAAAGATTCTGGAGTTACCATGATAACAGTATTTGTTTGGTCTGTTGCCCTTTGTAATGGCTCAAATCTATCGCTGTAATACAAAGTATATGAACCAGATCCTGATGTAATCTCAAAATCCAGATTGATAGGTTGCAAACTACAAATAGTTGTGTCAAAGCTATTCAACTTACCTACTGGAAGAGGCAATATATCTACACTTACTGAGTTTCCAATATTTACACAACAATCACTAATTCCGGAATAAACAATGCGTCTGTAATATTTTTTTTCTGTTTGAGGCAAAGGCTGGTAATCTTTACTTGTTCCATTTTCTAAAATATCTGCCCATGTTGAATTATCGTTGCTGATTTGCCATTGATACCGATAAACATTATCACCTCCAGTAGGATCGGAACCAAGTAAAAGCTCAGATTTTATTTCGTAACATGTAAATATCGGAACTGAATTAATTATGGTATTAGAGGTAATATTTGGTAAAACATTTACTTTATGCGGCAGACTATAATCTTTACAATCCCCTGATATAACACCTCTTCTGTAATAAACTGATTCGATTAGGTTTGATGGAAAAAAATCTCTGCGGATTGAATCAGTAATTAATTGCCAAGAAACACCGTCTTCACTTTTTTCCCAAAAGTAACTGTACGATCCTGAACCGAGCGCATTTTCTGGTTCTTGGCCAATTAAAGGATCTGGAATTTGTGCATAACAGATCTCCTGGTTATCGGGCAAAGTGTTATTTGTTATTTTGGGTAATCCAACAATTTCAATGGTATCGCTAAATGAAAAACAGGCTCCTGAAGATACTTTTCTACGATAATAAGTTGTATCCGTAATAATTCCTCCCCAACAAACAGTGTCGTTAATGGCAGTAGAATTATTCCATAATAACTGATCAAAACTTGATTGCCAGATATAGTTGTAAATTCCAGAACCATCACCACCAATAGTAACTGTTGTACCAAATAGTGTATCAGCCGAATTTTCGATACATATTGTATCAACTCCCCATATTTGGTTACCTTGAATCTTTTTGTGAATATAAATACCAATGGCAAGGCTTGTATCAATTACATCTGCAGAACTAACAATACGTCTGTAGTAAGTAGTATCATAAAGAGCTGGAGGTTGAAAATCTCTTCGTATTGAATCAATAATTTTACTCCAACCAGTGTAATTTGTTTTCTTTTGCCATTCGAACACAAAATTTCCATCACCACCTTTTGGAGTTGATCCATGAATAATCTTTGGCACATCACCTATACAAATCCGTTGATTTTCGAGAATTGAGTTAAATAAAAACCCAGTAAGTGGAACGGAATAATTACTTCTAATACTTCCTGAACTTCCATCGGTTGCAGCATATGATATTGATCCAGGTTTATCTGAAACAAAACCAGCTTTCCCTGCATTAGTCTGTGGTTTAAACATAGGATCTGTAGCAGGTAATCCATTCAGGATAATTCCTCCACCACCACCTCCACCTTGACCTGAAGCGAAAATACCCTGGGTATTGCCCCCATTTCCTCCTTTAACAGAAAGTACAAGGTCAGATTCGACACTTTCAACATCGATTACAATAACACCACCGCCGCCGCCACCACCACCTGAAGCTGTTGCAGGATCGGTTACAGATTGACCATCGGTAATTATTTCGAAACCATTTGGCTTAACAAAATTTGACAAAACAATAGCTATTCCTCCACCATTTCCACCAGCCGAAGCAGTCAAATCGCTTGTATAAGTACCTGATCCGCCGCCGCCGCCAAGGAAAATCGTTGAGTCGGTAAACAACATAGGGCTTGTAAGCTCCTGACCTCCGCGCCCTCCAATACCAGGCCAAGAAACCGTATCGATTGGTTCTACAAATGGTGGATCGCTATATTTAATCTCTCCAATATAATTTGGAGTAGTACAGGTTGTTGTATCTTCTCTTCCGCCTAAACCTCCTCTTCCAGCATTACTACCTCCACCACCGCCAGCAAACCGTCCGTTACCACCGCCACCACCACTAGACCAACGGCCAAGTCCTTTTTCGTATCCGATATAATCATCAGCAATTCCTTCGCCTTTACGGCCTGCGCCATTAAAAGCTTCGTTAAAATAAAAGTTACGAAATGTTACTGAATCAGAAGAAGTACAAATACCATCACTTAAAACGGGCAATGCACCTCTAAATCCTTTCGCTGTAATATCTATGTTACTATTTAAACTAAGTGTATCAGCAACCATGAAAACCAATACTCCGCCCTTGTCTCCATCCCATGGATCGCAGGTTAATTCTGAAACAACATGAGCACTTGTATAAGAAGGTACTTTAATTAACTGAACTTTTTTATCAGGATCGTAAAGCTTATCTAAAGGATTTCTTAAAACAATTTTATTATCACCATAAATAACCTCTTTAACGATTATTATTTCATATTTTCCTGCTTTTTTAACTGAAATAAGATCAACTCTTCCAAATAACTCCTCGTTAAAATAGCTATAAGGCCTACCTTCAGCACCTCTCATTTGCATGATAAGCACAGTATCACCATCATTAAATAACGATGCATCGGTTACCAAAACAGTATCATTTAAGGTAGAAATAGAGACAACTTTAGTATATTTATTTATTACCCCTGAGATGGGTACTTGTGAATATAAACTATTCTGGAATAAAAGTGAAAAAAATAGTATTAGAAATGTTTTATATCTGTTATTCAATGTTTTAATATTTAAAATCTATCATAAATCCTTAAACTATAACAAATATAATTATTTTAGGTTAAAAATAAAACTTTTTAAAAATATTAAATTAGTTGCAATTAATTGTAGAAATGCAAATTACATCAATTTAATGAAATGGTAGAATTTAAAAAATGTGCTGTTCTGGATCAAATAAGGGTAATGTAAATATAAATGACGTTCCTTTATCCATCTCTGTTTCGTACCAAATTTCACCACCTGAGTAAGTAATAATATTTTTTACGATGGATAATCCTAAACCCATTCCGCTTGATTTGGTTGTAAAATTTGGTCGGAACATTTTTTCGCGCATCTCAATAGGAATACCTATTCCATTATCTGCAACGGTAATTTGAGCCATTTTATCGCTTTTACCAACTGATATAGTTATTTCTCCTTTTTTATCGCGAGGAATAGCTTGTATGGCATTTTGAATCAGATTACTAAATACAATAAGTAATTGTTCGTTATCGGCAAGAACAAAGAGTTCTCTATAATCAGAATAATTACCATCAATTACAATATTTTCGTGGTTTTCGAATAGTACGATTGTATCGTTTAGTTTTGTTATCAAATCTACTTTATCCTTTTTAGCCATTGGCATTGATGCAAAATTCGAAAATTCAGTTGCAATATGCGACAGGCTGTTTATTTGGGCTATTAACGAATTGGTAAATTTTTTAAGCAATACTTCGAAATCAGGCTGTTTATCATTCCAAGCTCGTTGCAGATACTGAACACTCAGTTTCATTGGAGTAAGTGGATTTTTTATTTCGTGAGCAATTTGTTTAGCCATTTCGCGCCAGGCTGATTCTCTTTCACTTGTAGCTAGTTTTTTAGCATTTTCGGACAGTTCTTCGGCCATACGATTATATTCCTTTATCAAACTACCAATCTCATCATGGCTTTCGTAAAAAATAGGCTCGTTTTTTTTGCCCAGCTCCATTTCTCTGAATCGTTCCTGAATTAACTGTAATGGACGAGTAATATTATTCGTAATAAAAACGGCAATTACAATTGTAAGGAGAATAAGGAAAAAATAAATATTTACCACAGCAAGAATTATGGTATAGGTTTCTTTCTTCAGTTCGCTTTGCTTAGTAAAGTAAGGAAGATTTAAATACCCAAGTAATTCATTTTCATCATTTACAAAAGGAACATAAGCAGAAAGATATGAAAGATCGCCAATTTTCTCCTGATGAATAAACTTACCACTATTGTTAACAACCATTTCGCGATATGCATCGGTGTTCATCTTTTTACCCATTAATCCTTTTTCGAATATTTGTGGCCGCGATGATGCCAGCAAATTTCCATCAATATCATACAGGTTTATATCAATATAAAAAACATTGGAGAATTTGGTAAGAAGATAAGTAAGATAATCGGAATAATTTGAAGTAAGATCCATTTCTCCACCCAGCTTATGTTCCATCTCGACTAAAATCGATTGTATTTTTTCTGTTACGCTTTCGTGTAGTTTCTTTTCGAACTGATCGATATTATAATAAACCGTTCCAAAACCAACAAAAATAAGAGATAGAAGAAGAACTCCTATCATCGAAAATTTAATTTTGTTTTTAAAATCGTACTTAAAGTTTTGAATATTTGCCGGAAAATGAATAAAAAAATACACAATAGTGATTAACAAATAGTACAACACAAAAACATACGAGAACAAGGCCAATATATCAACAAAATTAAGGCTTTTCTTACTAATAACTATTTGTGTGCTGTTATCAATTTTATAAACCAGATGATCGACCTCGGTGTCTGAAACAAAGTAAAATTCATTATCCGATTCCCAATCTAATGGCAATTGTAATTGATACGAAAAATCACCAGATCGTGTAACCAGGTTTTTATCGCGATATTTTGCATAAGAGTAGTCGCTTAAAATAGTGGATCCGGACAATCTTTTGTCTAACAACAATTCCGGGTACCCAAGTTCCTTGCTAACCAATTTTGAGTCGAGCGAAACAAATATGGAAACCTCGCTATCCCATTCTGGTTTGCGATAAACAAACTGTGCAAGATAGCTTATTCTACCATTCAGATTATCGAGAAAATAAAAATTACTTCCTTTAATACGAGTACCATCAACATAAAAAATATCGTTAAAAAACTGATAACACTTTACAATATCGGTGCTATTATCCAACACCAGAGTTAAATTATCATTTGGATTACACACGGAAACCTGCAAATCGTATTTAATAAAATAACCACTAAAATAGTTCATCTGCAGATGATCGAGCAAAGCGCCCTCGTTTTGTAAATACCAGGTAAGCAAATCACGAACAATTGTATCTGATTCAATTTGCTTAGTTATCGTTTCCAGTAACATTTCGGCAATCTGATCTCGTTCATTGGCCAGATTTACAACTAAAACCTTACTTGTTTCTCTGTTTTTAAATTTAGATGATTGTGTGATAGAATAAACACTATAAAAACTAAATACCAGAATTAGTAACAGCAAGGTTGTATAACCCAAATTTTTTATTTTAATCCTTGAATAGAAAACTAAAGTGGTAATTAGCAGATAAAAAACCGGGATTAAAAATTCGACCGGATTTATTAAAAAATTCCAACAAAACGAAATGACCACTATTACAGGCAAAACAATCCATAAAGCTTTATTGGAACCATTAAAACTGGTGAAAAATTTAGCCAGCAGATCAATAAAGAGAAATACAGTTGCCAGCAATAAAATAATGATAAAAAAACCAACAAATGTATAAACCGAAAGATCAAACAGTTGCTGAATGTAAAAGGATATACTTGAATGGATTATAAGACTCTGAAAGAAATACTGAACTACTAAAAACCATATATAGCTTAAAGAGACAAAACTTATAAATAAAAAATATTGTAAATTTTTGTTGTTGTAAAAACAATCAATCGTAAACTCTTTGTAAAACAGCAGAAAAAAATAAAATACGAATATAGTATGAACTAATAAATCGCCAAGCGAAGGTACTAATGACGAAATAGCAAAAAGGTGCGGTTTAAACAATTCGAGTTGCTTTAAAACAGGCAATAAATCAAACTTAATCATCAAAATTCTTATTAGGAATAACGCTATTCCTAAAATAAGTATTGCAATATTTTTCTTATAAGGAGATTTAATTTGCTTAATGTAGATCCAAATAATCCATAATAAAAAACCAAAGGCCAGGAAATAAAAAATTGAAGCCAGATAAGCATTTGTACTATTAATATTTTTCTTCGATTGATTTAGTATGGAAAAAAGGTAGTTACTTTGGGTATCATATAACTGAGCTCCTGAATTTTCGTCGATTACAATGTTGGTTTCGGGTAAAATTTTGAATTCAGGTCTGAACTCATTTTTAATAAATTTATTTTCGTACGAATACTCATTTTTAAGATGGATCAACCCAAAAACCTTATATTGGTTGTATTCTCTTTTTCTTACAACATAAAAGCCATCTTTAAGTTTGGTAACATTATTAAAAAGACCACTATCAATCGAAAATGTTTCTATGGGCATCAAATTATCAGTCCACAGCACCAGCGAATCATTTTTGTAAGCAAGAATTACGATTCCGTTATCCTTTTTTAATTTAGGAAAGAGTAAATCAGGATCATTCATTAACTCGTTCGGCTTCAGCGAATCAACCTGCAACACAAAGGTATTCAGGCATTTATCAACAGTTTCAATACGTTCATTTAAGATTAATTGAAACTCACTTAGTCTTTTTTGATCGTAAGGATCGTTTTTAATGTTATTATCAAATACAAAACCCACTATCCAACAAAGGATTACAGCGATAAAAAACCTGAATTTATATATCTGCTTTACAAGCATCCTTAAATAGTTATAAAAATCCTTACCAATGTACTCAAATTAGTTTAACAAATGTAATAATTATTCATGATGATATGGTTCGCCCTTTTGAATTGTCATTGCACGGTACAACTGCTCTGTAAAAATTAATCGTACCATTTGATGCGAGAATGTCATTTGTGATAAAGAAATCTTCGCATTTGCTCTATTATACACCTGTTTTGAAAAACCGTATGGCCCACCAATAATAAAAACCAATGTTTTGAGTCCGGCAACCATTTGTTTTTCAATCATCTTCGAAAATTCAGCAGAAGAAAATTCCTTACCCTTCTCATCGAGAATTATTACATAATCGGCTTCTTTAATCTGATTTAAAATAACTTCGCCTTCCTTTTCCTTTTGTTGAATCTCAGTAAGATTTTTACTGTTTTTAATATCGGGCAATAACACAGATTCGAATGAAATATAGTGTTTTAGACGTTTCTCATACTCTTTAACACCCTCGATAATGTAATCCTTATCGGTTTTACCCATACAAACCAACTTAACCTTCATAGAGCATTAAATTTTTTTATTCATCATTTTTTCTTAATTTTCGCAAAATTAGTACCAAGTATTTTTCAGCAGTGTCAATTTCTGGTTCAATTTTTGCTATCAGTTGTAATGCAAACTTAAGATATTTTGTATGAAAACGATCAAAAAATCAGTTCCCTTTATTATCATATTTACCTTTCTATTTAGTTTAGGTTCTTATTCGTATGACCAGGACATACCTACCGACATTTCAATTGCTTTCAGGGTTGGACATGCTGAAGAATTAGCCAGGTATTTTAACAATACAATCGAACTGGTAATTCTGGACAAAGAAGACGTTTACAGCAAAGTTCAGGCTCAGCAGATTATCGATAATTTTTTTACAGAACACACTCCAAAAACTTTTGAAATAATCCACCAGGGAGGAAAAGAAGAATCAAAATATGCTATTGGCAAATTGGTTACATTTAACGGCACATACAGAATATATTTGTTATTAAAACTCAAAAACGACAAGCCTTTTATTCATCAATTAAGAATTGAAGCTGAAAATGAATAGTTTTTCTATTGATGATTTTATTAAAATCGCCATAAAGGAAGATATCGGAGATGGTGATCACACCTCGCTTGCATGTATTCCCGAAACAAACTCAGGAAAAGCAAAATTACTTGTAAAACAATCCGGAATAATTGCCGGAATTGAAATAGCTCAAAAAGTATTTCATAGTATAGATCCTGCATTATCTGTCGAAGTTTTTATTACTGATGGGAAAGAAGTAAAATATGGAGATATAGCCTTTATTGTTAGCGGAAACACGCAATCCATTTTAAAATCAGAACGGCTGGTATTAAATATTATGCAACGAATGAGTGGTATTGCAACCCTTACAAACGAATACGTAAAAAAAATAGCTGGCACTAAAGCAAAAATTTTAGATACCCGTAAAACCACTCCCGGATTTAGGTATTTTGAGAAAATTGCAGTAAAAATCGGAGGTGGCGAAAACCACCGGATGGGTTTATATGATATGATTATGCTCAAAGATAACCATATCGATTTTGCCGGAGGTATTAAAAAAGCGATCGAAAAAACACAAGATTATTTAAAGCGCACCAATAAAAATCTAAAAGTAGAAATTGAGGCTAGAACGCTGAATGATGTTAAGGAAATACTCGACACCAGAGGTGTAGATCGCATAATGCTCGATAATTTTACTCCAGAACTTACCCGCGAAGCTATTTTTCTTATTAATGGAAAAGTTGAAACAGAATCATCAGGAGGAATAACCCTTGAAACAATTCAAAAATTCGCCGAAACAGGTGTGGATTATATTTCTGTTGGAGCATTAACTCATCAAATAAAAAGTTTGGATTTAAGCTTAAAAGCTATTTAATTTACAGACTGTATTTGTTTGTAAATTAAAATGGCCAAATCATTTAAAATCATTACATACATAAGTACGCAAACAAAAAAAATTGTCGAATGGGCACAACATGTAACAGTCCCAGGATTCGATGGCGTTCCGCTTTATGATGTTATAAAATTCTTTAATTCTGGTATTTATAATGGATATTTAGCCACCCGCGCCTCAGCTATTGCATTTAATTTTGCCCTTGCTTTATTTCCAACAATTTTGTTTTTATTTACGCTGATACCATTCATACCGATTGGAAATCTTCAGACCGAACTATTAGAATTAATTCATGAATTTTTACCCGAAAATGCCTATCGCTTTTTTGAATCGACCCTTGTTTCGGTTGTAACCCAAAAAAATGGAGGAATACTCTCTTTTGGAGCTATCAGCAGTTTAATTTTTTCGAGCAGCGGAATACATTCACTTATTGATGCTTTTAATAATACCTATCACTCCATAGAAACACGTAAATGGCTATCTATAAGAATTGTATCAACAATTTTAGTGTTTGTTATTTTTGTATTGCTAACCTGTGCATTACTAATCATTGTTTTTAGTCAGATTGTTATCAACCAACTTGTTGAATATCATATTTTACAGGTTAATCTTACCTATTACCTCATTATGGCAGGAAAGTGGATTATTGCAGTAGCGTTATTTTTTATCGCAATTTCATTTTTATATTATTATGCCCCTGCAAAGAAAACCCAATGGCGCTTTATATCTGCAGGATCAACACTGGCAACTATATTAACCCTTTTAACATCGCTAGGGTTCTCCTATTTTGTAAATAATTTTGGACAGTATAACAAATTATATGGATCGATAGGAACCATAATGGTTATTTTGCTGTGGTTGTATTTTAATTCTTTTTCGTTATTATTGGGATTCGAATTAAATGCCAGCATTAAAAATGCCCACATTAAAAACATGACCTAAACCTAAACCTAAACCAATATCTGATTATGGAAAAAAAATATACTCAAATACGTAACGAGTATAAACTCAAATCTCTGAATGAATCAGATGTTCATGCCAATCCATTTAAGCAATTTAATATCTGGATGGATGAAGCAATTACTTCTGCATTGCCAGAACCAACAGCTATGGCTTTAGCCACAGTTGGCAAAAACCTACAACCTTCGGTTCGAATGGTTCTATTAAAAGAAATAAAACCCGAAGGATTTATTTTTTATTCGAATTACGATAGTAAAAAAGGTCATCATCTGGAAGAAAACCCATATGGAAGCTTGCTTTTCTATTGGCCCGAACTTGAGAAACAAATTAGGATTGAAGGCCGAATAGAAAAAACATCAGATGAAATTTCTGATGAGTATTATCTTTCGCGACCAGCAAAAAGTCGAATCGGATCATGGTCATCGCCACAGAGCAAAGAAATTCCTGATCGTAAGTTTTTAGAAGAAAAGCAAGCTGAGTACGAACATAAGTTCGAAGGACATTTGCCGCCTCGTCCTAAAAATTGGGGTGGATATATTTTAATCCCTTACACTTTTGAGTTTTGGCAAGGTCGTCCAAGTAGGTTGCATGACCGAATTGAATATTATTATGACGATAATAATTGGAAAATAAGGCGCCTGGCTCCCTGATATTACACTAACAAAAAAAATCCCGCAGATATAATATCTGCGGGATTTTTGTGTTTTATCAATCTAGTAATTACATACAATGTATATATTTCATAACCAGTTCGCGAATAGCCTCGTTATTACCATAAAGTTTTTCGCTTAATTTATGATCGTTATACGATTTAAGTTTTTTAATCGTATTATCGATAAATCCTGCAGGAAATATTCCGTTTTTCTCAAAATCAGCTCTTCGTGCCTGCAAAGTATCAGCCGATTCGGAACATGAAATAGGTAATTTATCGAGTTTTGCAAGTTTATCTTTGTGCTGTTCATGGAAAATATTTACATCCATATAAAGTTTTTCTGCTATTTCGAGTGCATTTGGCATTTCGAGACCGTGTTTAGCAGCTAAAATTATACCAGCCATATATGCATAAATATCAGCCGAACCATCACCGGAACGTAATTCGAAAGTTTGTTTACCAGGAACATAAGGAATACGTCCGGTTTCCTGTGGATTAGCATCTTTAATCATGCTTGTATCTGCAATCCATCCAAGAGGAACACGAATAAGTACTGATCTGTTTCTATCACCCCAACAAATATTGGTAGGTGCTTCCTGATGAGGAACTAATCGCAGATACGAAGTGGGAATAGTATTTCCGAAAGCAGTTAACGGACCGGCAAGATCAAGTATTCCTGCAATCATTCGTCTAGCAATTGTACTTAGTCCATCGCCCTCAACCATAACGTTTTCGCCATTTTTCTCGGCAAGCATATGAATATGTAATCCGCTTCCGGCTTTGCCCACAGTAATTTTTGGCGCAAACGAAACATCAACACCATACTCATTTCCCAACATACGCAGAATCCATTTTGCAACAACTAATTGATCGACTGCATCTAATGGATTAACAGGCAAAAACTCTATTTCTTGTTGTTCGTATGCTAAATTTCCGCTTGTAAAATTGCCCACCTCAGAATGTCCATATTTTATTTGACCACCGCATTGCGAGATAAGACTCATAGCATCTTTACGCATATGGCCATATTTGGTATATGGAGGCGATTCATGGTATCCTTTTTGATCAACAGCAGGATACATATCGTCTTTTTCGTAAATTATATAATACTCCAACTCGCCCATTGCTTTAAAATCGTAGCCTGTAGAGCTACAAAAATCGGTATAGGCTTTTTTAAGGATATACTCCGGAGCACTTTCCAAAGGAAGTCCATCGCGAGTATAAAAGCTGCATAAAATATCAAGAGTTGGATATTCTGAAAATGGATTTACAAAAGCGGTTTTAAATCGTGGTATCACATACAAATCGCTAGAACCGGCTTCGATATAAGAAAAAAGACTTGATCCATCAACACGTTCGCCTGTTGAAAGCAAATCTTCGAGATGTTGTTTACTATTGATTACAAAATTTAGTGATTTAAGCTTTCCATCTTCACCCACATATCTGAAATTAATCATTTCAATTTCATTTTCTTCTATAAAGTAAATGATATCCTGTCGAGTAAATTCAGAGGCTGGTTTTTTTAAAAACTGCACCAGTGGATTTGGATTTAATCTTATTTCTAATTCTTTCATCGCTATTAAAATTAATAATTATTCCACTAAACTACTTATTAATATTTACATTTCAATGCTTATAAAAGTATGTTTAACAATACATTAAAATGCTTTTATGTGTTATGATTTTTTTATACTAGCTATCCTGTCCTGAAGCATTTGAATTTTTGTTTCGGCATCAGACTTTTTCTGTTTCTCAACAGATACAACACTTTCGGGTGCATTATTCACAAAACGCTCGTTGCTTAGTTTTTTCAAAACAGAGTCTAAAAATCCCTTATAATAATCGAGTTCTTCGGTAAGCTTAACTAGTTCTTCCTCAACATCAATTAACTCACCTAATTCGATGTAAAACTCAGCTGATTTAACCATAAAAGAAACGGCTCCGTTAATTTTCACCTCAGTTGGGTTTATTTCAGAGAGGTTTGCCATTTTTTTAATACATGAATCAAACTGTTTATCATAATCGCCTTTAACAAGTAGTTTTAAAATTTCTTTTTGAGCGATGGAATTTGCATTACGAACATTACGAACAGCGCTAATTGTTTCTTTGGTAAATTCAAAATCTTCAATCAAATCTTCGTTATATTTTCCGGCAACAGGCATCTTTTCAATCATAATGCTTTCACCGGGCTTTCTTTCGTCAATTAAATGCCATATTTCTTCGGTAATAAATGGCATAAAAGGATGAAGCAGTTTTAACAGGTTTTCGAAAAATTGTAAGGTTTGATCATAAGTCTTTTTATCAATTGGTTGCTGATAAGCAGGTTTAATAAACTCAAGGTACCAAGACGAAAACTCATCCCAGAATAATTTGTACACCGCCATAAGCGCTTCAGAAAGTCTGAATTTTTCGTACAAATCATTGATGTTTTCTATCTCGCTGTTCAATTTATGATTAAACCACTCAATTGTTTTTTGAGCATATTCCGGTTGTGGAATATTTTCATCAACTGTCCAGCTTTCAACTAGCCTAAAGGCATTCCATATTTTATTACCAAAATTTCGTCCTTGCTCTGTAAGGCTTTCATCAAAAAGTAAGTCGCCACCTGCAGGAGAACAAAGCAACATACCAACACGAACACCATCGGCGCTATATTTCTTTATTAACTCTATAGGATCGGGTGAGTTACCTAAAGATTTTGACATTTTACGGCGCAGGTGATCTCTTACAATACCTGTTAAATAAACATTTTTAAATGGTTTTTCATCACGGTATTCATATCCGGCCATGATCATACGTGCAACCCAAAAAAAAAGAATTTCGGGAGCTGTAACTAAATCGTTAGTTGGATAATAATAGTTTATATCTTTATTATCGGGGTTTCTTATTCCATCGAAAACTGACAACGGCCATAACCACGAAGAAAACCATGTATCGAGCACATCTTCATCTTGTCGAAGATCCATTAGAGTTAGGTTTCTGTTACCAGTTTTAACTTTAGCTATGCCAAGAGCTTCTTCGGCCGTTTCGGCAACAACAAATCCACCTTCGGGTAAATAATATGCAGGAATTCTGTGTCCCCACCACAACTGTCGTGATACACACCAATCCTTAATATTTTCCATCCAATGTTTATAAGTGTTTTTAAACTTTGGTGGATGAAACTGAACATTATCATTTAAAACATTATCTAATGCAGGCTTTGCAAGCTGATCCATTTTACAAAACCATTGCATCGAAAGCTTTGGTTCAATAATAGCATCGGTTCTTTCTGAATAACCTACATTATTTATATAGTCTTCGAGCTTTACAATATGTCCGGCTGCACTAAGATCGTTAACAATAAGCTTGCGAACTTCGAATCGATCTTTCCCAACATAAAGTTGTGCATTTTCATTCAACGTACCATCATCATTAAATATATCGATGGTTTCGAGATTATATTTATCGCCAATGGCGTAGTCGTTAATATCGTGAGCTGGTGTAATTTTTAAGGCACCTGTTCCAAATTCGCGATCAACATAATCATCAAGAATTATCGGAATTGATCTGTTTATTAATGGCACTAACACACGTTTTCCGTGTAAATGTCTAAAACGCTCATCGTTAGGATGAACACAAACGGCAGTATCGCCCAAAATAGTTTCGGGACGAGTTGTAGCAACAGTAACAAATCCATCTACACCTTCGACCTTATAACGAACATAGTATAATTTTGATTGAACTTCTTTATAGTTCACCTCTTCGTCGGAAACAGCTGTTTTTGCCTGAGGATCCCAGTTTACCATTCGTACACCTCGGTAAATAAGTCCTTTATTATACAAATCAACAAAAACCTTTATAACACTTTCAGACATATCAGGGTCCATAGTAAATTTAGTACGTTCCCAGTCGCAAGAGGCACCCAGTTTTTTTAATTGTTCGAGGATTATCCCTCCATGCTTTTCTTTCCATTCCCAGGCATGTTCTAAAAATTCCTGACGTGTAAGCAAGTTTTTATCAATTCCTGCATCTTTTAATTTCGATACTACTTTTGCTTCGGTAGCAATCGAAGCATGATCTGTACCAGGCACCCAACATGCATTTTTACCTTGCATCCTAGCTCTACGAACTAAAATATCCTGAATAGTATTATTTAGCATATGACCCATATGCAATACTCCGGTAACATTCGGAGGAGGAATAGCTATGGAATAAGGCTCGCGATCATCAGGCTCTGAATGAAAAAAATTGTTTTCCATCCAATACTTATACCATTTGTCTTCAGTCAATGAAGGATTGTATTTTGCAGGAATTTCCATTGGCTCAACAAAATATTAAAATGTTTACTAAAAATAAAAAGTTTGTAAAAATATAAATTTATTCCCAAATAAACCTGATAATTGAAATAATCATGATTGAATTCATGTTAAATATTTAATAACATAGTTTAATTTGTGAATTAAATCTAATTTTGTAAAGTTCAATAAAAATTTAATCGATATGAAAAACATATTTTTTGCTTTAATAGCATTGTTAAGTATTTCTTTTTCAGCTTATAGTCAGGAAGAAATAAACACCAATAAAGATGACAAGAATTTGCCAGAGATATTTTTTGAAAAAACAGCCCATGATTTTGGGTTGATAAAATATGATGGCGATGGTACATGTAAGTTTACTTTTAAAAATATTGGAAACGAGCCTTTATTATTGACTCGAGTGCAAGCAACTTGTGGATGTACAACTCCAACATGGCCAAAAGAACCTATTAAACCAGGAGACAAAGGTACCATTGTTGTAAAATACAATACAAAAATCCCTAATTCATTTACCAAAAGCATTCGCGTATATTCAAATGCCAAAACCAACATGGTAATGCTTACCATAAAAGGCACTGTTGAAAATAATCAACCAAATCCAGAAAATAAATAATAAAAAATAGAATCATGCCTCAAATATCAGACAAAGGAAGACTTATGCCGGCATCGCCTATTCGCAAATTGGTGCCATACGCTGAAGAAGCAAAAAAGAAAGGTGTAAAAGTTTATCATTTAAACATAGGACAACCGGATATTCCAACACCCGAAGTTGCCCTAAATGCTATTCGTAATATAGATGAAAAGGTTATTGAATATAGCCATTCGGCTGGTAATGAATCGTACAGAAAAGGATTAGCAAAATACTACCAAAGCGTAGGAATTATTGTTGACCACAACGAAATGATTATTACAACCGGAGGATCAGAAGCCATTACCATTGCTTTTTTATCAACACTAAATCCGGGTGATGAGGTAATTATACCTGAGCCTTTTTATGCAAACTACAACGGATTTGCTGTTTCTGCAGGTGTTGTGGTAAAACCAATTACATCGTATATTAAAAACGATTTTGCTTTACCCGCCATCGAGGAGTTTGAAAAACTAATCACACCAAAAACAAAGGGAATTGTAATTTGTAACCCAAACAATCCTACTGGATATCTATATTCAAAAAAAGAATTGGAACAGCTTAAAATGTTAATCCAGAAATACGATTTGTATTTGTTTTCTGATGAAGTATATAGAGAATTCTGTTACGACGGAAATGAGCATTTCTCGGCAATGAATTTAAAAGGCATTGAAAATAATGTAATCTTACTTGACTCTGTTTCAAAACGTTACAGCATGTGTGGTGCCCGTGTTGGTGCATTAATCTGCAAAAACAAAGAAGTAATGGCCACGGCCATGAAATTTGCACAAGCTCGTTTATGTCCTCCATCATTTGGCCAGTGGGCAAGCGAAGCTGCATTAAATACTCCAAAAGAGTATTTTACCGAAGTTTATAACGAGTATATTGATCGTCGTAACTTTATGGTTGAAGCCTTAAATAAAATGGAGGGTGTTTATTGCCCCAAACCAAAAGGAGCATTTTATACCGTTGTAAAATTACCGATTGACGATGCTGACAAGTTTGCACAATGGATTTTAACAGATTTTGAATATAAAAAGCAAACCGTAATGGTTGCTCCTGCAACCGGATTTTATTCAACACCTGGATTAGGAAAAAACGAAGTTCGAATTGCTTATGTTCTTAAAAAAGAAGACCTTGCGAAGGCTATGGAAACTCTTGAAATAGCTTTAAAGCAATATCCAGGCAGAACAATTTAATATCTATAAATAAACAAATGAACAGCGGATTTAATTATCCGCTGTTTTTTTTATCTTTGCCTGCATGAAAAGAGAAGTACTGATTATTTTCGTCCTTTTTAATTTGTTTATCTCCAGCGTATCTGGTCAGATTGATAGCTTATCAGGAAGATTATTGTACACTTGGACAATCGACCCAACAAGTTTAGATACAAAATATAATGATATTGATACAAGCCTGAATGATTTTCAGCTTTTTAATCCTTTATTAAAATCAACCATTACCAGCAATTATCTGGGCAATCTTGGATCGGCTTCTCAATCAAATATTTTCTATGATCGAAGAATTAATGAAACTGGGTTTTTGTTCAGTGAACCATTTGGTGTTTATTTTCTATTACCTTATGAACACAACTATTTTAATACAAAACGACAATTCACGGTTTTAAATTACAGTTCGGGAGGCCCTAAAGAAGAAAGCGAACAACTTTTAGGCGTATTACATACTCAAAATGTTACTAAAGATTTTAACGTTGGATTAAAGTACGACTTAGTTTCGTCCGACGGACGATATCTAAACCAGAAAACACAAATACACTCGGCTACCTTGTTTACAAGCTACAAACACAAAGGATATCAGATACATGGCAATTACACTCTTAATAAAGTAAACAACGAAGAAAACGGAGGAATTGACAGTCTGCATTATCTCGGAAGCAGAGAATACAGCCGGGCTTTAACAATTCCGGTAAAACTGAACGATGCAAGCTCAAAAATAGTTAACTCAAGCTTTTATATAGCTCAGGAATATAAATTTGGAAAATACGATGAGGTTGAAACAGAAACGAAAGCGGCTCCATCGGCAGATGTAAAACCAATTTTCAATCCAAAAGGTGATGGTAAAGGTATTTCTAACATGAAAAAAACTAGTAAAACCCAACCCGCTTTAACCGATACAATTATTTCCAGTCCAAAACCAGAAGAAGTGCAATTAAATGATTCACTATCTATTGCTTTGAACGATTCGATAACTCCCTCACCTGCTGTAGAAAAAAAACAGTCTGGATTACTAATGGCTTTTAGCAAACTTAATGGATTTAGTATCTCGCACGAGCTAACCTATAATGCTAATACCAGAAAATTTTCTGATTCAGATATTAGCGAATCATTCTATACTAGCTTTGATACACTAATAAATACAAAAAAAACCAACGATGCTGTTTATCAGAATCTATTTGGCAATAAATTTTCGGCTCATTTTCGCTATAACGACTTGTTTAATTTTCGTTTATCGTTTTATACTGAGCAAATAAACTATACCTATAATATTATTCCCGATTCGATTTTTACATTTAATTCTGAAAATCAACCGCTGGATACAATTATAAAAGCTGATTTAGAAAATGATTTCTCAAATAACAGCGTTTCGGCACATATGAAAACCGTACTTTTTAATCATATTTTATTCACAGGAACAGCCGAATATTATTTAAGTGGATACAAAAAAGAAAACTCCAAAATAAACCTTTTGTTGGGTTATAGATTATTTAGTGACGTGTGGTTACACGTTGAAGGTGAGTACAGAAACAAACGTCCAGATTATTTTTACGAACATTTTCAGTCGAACCAATTTAAGTGGGATAATGATTATCTTATAAGAACCGAAGAATGGGACGGAAATATAATTTTAAAATCAGACAAATACCGATTTGCATTAAGCGCAGGATATGGCCAAATTACTGGTTATATGTACCTTGATACTTTAGCCAAAGTGCAACAATATGCCGATCAGATTAATATTTTAACAGCCAGAGCGAATAAAAAAATAACGCTGGGTGTTTTTCATTCAACCACACAGTTTGTTTACCAAACCACAACTAACGACAGTATTTTGAACCTCCCCGAACTCAACTTATATCAATCGTTATATTATGAGAAGTTATTTCATTTCTCATCAACGGGCGGTGAGTTAAGAATGCAATTTGGCGTTGATTATAGATATTCGAGTAGTTTTTACGCAGACAAGTATATGCCAGTAACAGGATTATATTATCGTCAATTCGATCAAAAGCTTGATGATTATCAATGTTTAGATGTTTTCTTAAATTTTGCAATTAAGAGAGCAAGACTTTATCTGGTTTACAACTACCTCAATACTGCAATTAATGATTCTTATTACTTTACCTCACCTTCATATCCTGCACCACCAGCAGTATTTAAGTTTGGCATATCATGGACTTTTTACGATTAAACCCATTGTAACAAAGTAAAAATATATTCGTAAATTACCCTGTTAAACCAAATCAATTTATTTTGAAAGTACCAAGCTCTTTCACTAAGTTTACCATTTTATCTGTTTTTACATTCGTTGTATTGTTAGGATGTAACCGTTTTCATCACAAACCAGTTGAGCTAAACTCGCTCGAAAAAATTAAAAAAAACGGAAAAATTACAGCCTTATTCGATTTTAATTCGACCAATTATTTTATTTATAAAGGTGAGCCAATGGGTTACCAATACGAAATGATGAAATTATTGGCCGACAACCTAGGAGTAAAGTTAGAGGTAAAAGTCGAAAATGATATTAGCAAATATTTCGAAATGCTAAATACCTATAAATGTGACATATTAGCTTTAAATCTTACAATAACCAAAGAGAGAAATGCTGAAATCGATTTTACACTCCCGCATAGCCAAACACGACAGGTTTTAATACAGCGTAAACCCGAAAACTGGAATAAGCTTACCGAACGTGAGTATGAATCGATGCTAATAAGAAATCAGCTTGATTTAGCAGGTAAAACAATTTATGTTCAAAAAGGATCCTCTTATCTCTCCAGATTACATAACCTGTCGGATGAGATTGGTGACACAATAATTATTAAAGAGTTAAATGACCTGGAAGTTGAACAATTAATACAACTTGTAGCAAAAGGAGAGCTAGATTACACTATTGCTGACGAAAATGTTGCTCTGGTTAATCAAACTTATTACCCGATTATTGATGTTCAAACAGCTGTTAGTTTTCCTCAGAATCAGGCATGGGGATTGCGAAAAGATGACGATACACTTAGGATGGCTATAAATAAATGGCTAGAAAAATATAAGTTTTCGCGCGATTACAATTTACTATATGCCAAATATTTTAAAAACAAACGATCAGTTGGTATTGTCGAGAGTGATTACTACGCACTAACCAGTGGTAAAATATCGATTTACGATGATTATATTAAAGAATATTCTAAGATCGTAGAATGGGACTGGCGATTGATCGCATCGATAATTTACCAGGAGTCGAAGTTTGATCCTACAGTTGAATCGTGGGCTGGAGCTTATGGACTGATGCAATTAATGCCTACCACGGCTCATCGATATGGGGTTGATAAAAAATCGGCTCCAAACGAGAATTTAAGAGCAGGTGTTCGTTTTATCAAATGGCTCGATCAACGTTTCGAAAAAAATGGAATAAAACCCAAAGAAGAAAGAATAAAATTTGTTCTCGCATCATACAATGTAGGTCTGGGACATGTTTTAGATGCACAGCGTTTGGCCGAAAAATATGGCAAAGATCCTAAAATATGGGACAAAAATGTTGATGAATTTATTTTAAAAAAATCCAATCCAAAGTATTTTCTTGATCCTGTTGTAGAATATGGATATTGCCGCGGCGAAGAAACCTATAATTATGTATTTCAGATAATTGATCGATACGAGCACTATAAAAACTTTATTGAAGCAGATTAGGTTTTAATCTACATACTACTTCAATAAACTCGGCCAAAATCATTGCTGTTGCTCCCCAAATAACAAGATTGTGAGGATTATAAATAGGGGCATTAAATCGCAATGAACCAAAAACAAATTCCTTAACTGATTTATTTTCAGGATGAATCAAATCCTTTAATCGAACCTCCAGAATTTTATCCACCTCAGTTAAATCAGCTTTAAATTGAGGGCTCGATTTGTAAAACCCAACCACTGGTTGTACAAAGTAGTTGCTTACAGGTATTTGCAAAGGAGTAAGAGATCCGAGTATTTCTATCTCATCCGGATTAGCTCCTATTTCTTCATAACTTTCTCGTATAGCAGTTTGAATAAGTGTTTTATCACGATCTTCAAATTTTCCTCCGGGTAAAGAAATCTGTCCGCTATGAGGTCCATTATATTCGGGGCGTTGAATTAATGCCAGATGAATTTCATCGTTTTTATTGTAAAGTAATATTAAAACACCGGCATTAAGCATTGTCCTATTCTGCCCAAAAGGTCGCTCTTCCGGAGCCATCCTCAGTTGAGCTGATATCCCTGGCAGATCTTTGGAAATCTCGTTTTTCAGATTTTTAAAAAAATCCGAATACATATTTATTATTGTTATTTTCTGAACTTTTTAATAAAACTTTCCACTTCTGGAACTCCTCCCTGGTAAATCAAATATCCGTTATACGGTTCTTTTTGGGTGATCTCATCATTTATTGGAGTTAACATGAGTTTTTTCACTTCCTCGCGATCATTTGTTTGTCCGAGAGCCCATGCCAACTTAATATAAGCAACCTCAGGCAACATATTTTCGGCTGGGATAATTCCTTTACTCATCAAATCGCGACCTGTATCGTAAACAAACATATGTACAAATCCCCATAAGGTTTGAACGGTCATATAAATATGCACTCCTGCTTTTGTAGCACGTTCGATAGCAGGATATAATGGTTTATTGATGTGGCCAAGTCCTGTTCCGGCTATGATGATTCCTTTGTAACCATTTTCAACCAACGAATCAATCATGTCGGGCTGCATATTAGGGTAATAATATACGATTGCAACTTTCTCTTCGAAATATGGTAAAATTTTAACTTTTCTGTCTTTTCTACGGTGGTTATATTCTGTTTTAATTGGAGTAACATTACCACGGCGCACTGTTGCCAAAGGAACATCGCCAATTGTTCTGAAAGTTGATCGGTAAGATGAATGCATTTTTCGAACTCTTGTACCACGATGCAAAAACCCATATTCATCGGATGTTGGTCCGAACATACAAACCATAACTTCGGCAATATCTGAATGACCTGCCGCATAGGCGGCATGCATTAAATTTAATGCGGCATCGGATGATGGTCTGTCGGATGATCGTTGAGAACCTACTAAAATTATTGGAATAGGCGAATTTTGAATCATAAAAGTAAGAGCAGCAGCAGTATGACCAAGAGTGTCGGTACCATGGCCAATAATAATTCCATCTATACCATTTTCGATTTCTTTACCTATTGCTATGGCAAGAGCTTTGTATTGCTCAGGGCCCATATTTTCGCTAAAAACAGCAAAAAGCTTTTCGGTTGTTAAATTACAAATATCGGCTAACTCAGGAACAGCACCATACAATTCACCCGGTGAAAAAGCCGGTATTACGGCTCCAGTTCTGTAATCAAGGCGTGATGCAATGGTTCCGCCAGTACCGAGTAATTTTACATTTGGTTTACCTTTAGTGTATGGAAATTCTTTTTCAGGAATTTTATAATTTGCTTTCTGATACCCTATTTCTTTCATATCCTGAATAGTATCTATATCGATACCGATGTTATATCCGGTAGCTATTTTAAGCACAATATGTTTATCGTCGTCGGTTTCGGAACGAGGTAAAACAGTACCTTTAAAATTACCTCTGGTGGTTGTTATATTTGCCTGTCCCCAAACCCGAACATTATATTTCTTAAGCACCTCAAGTGATTTACCTTTATATCCCTGGAAAATATCTTCGCTCATTGTAATGAATTTTTATTTTAAATAGAATTATTTTTCTTCGATAGCCATAAAGAGCTTATCGGGAGCCATATTACCAACAGCCGTTTTTTGCAGCTCGCCCATAATCCAATGAATTGCTCCTTTATCGGTTTTCGAAACCTGAATTTCTTTAAATTTTTGCTTTAAAAAAGGAACTTTTGATAAGATTTCTTCTTTTGGAACTTGCTTAAAATTAATACTTGTAAGCAATGAGTTAAAATCCATTTTTGGATATTGGTATAGAGTAGGCAACATCTTTTTTGCAAGAGTTATCTCAAGATTTTTATCGATTAGGAACTTAAACAATTCAAAGATTTTATCGTAATTAAAAGTATCGGCTGACTTATAATGTCCTTCGACAAACTTAAGCCGGTGACCAATAAATGAACCAACAAACTTAGGATCGAATTTTAGTTTTGTTACTATTTTCTCGATTAAAGGAAATAAGTTATTCCTAAAAATATAGGTGTACGTATCTTCCGGAACATTCCATTGTATAAGTTGATTATATCGGTCGATAACATCGGTCGGTACATTTTTACTCAGTTTTTTGATATAATCATTTTCGAGAGGAATTGGAGCTGAATCGGTATCCGGATACATTCGGTCAGCACCAGGAAGCACACGTTCGAAAATGGTTGTTCCATTGGTTAGTGCTTTACGTGTTTCTTTTGGAACACCTTCGAGTGCCATTAAGCATCGTTCTTCGATTACCTCGAGAGCTGTTTTTATATCTTCATCGGGAGCCCAAAAGATTAATTGAGCATCATTTTCGGAAGCATTAAAAAGTTGTTTCAGCTTATCAAAATTCTGAGGTTCTATAGTTTTTTCAATTTCTTCAGAATGAGTCATATTTGGTTTTTCGATGCAAGCTATAACCTTTAATCTGTCGGAAATTTCATTTGCAAATATTTTGCCTGGCTGGGTGAAGTGCGACATAATTCCTTTAAACTGAGGCAGATTAACAGCAATTATTCTGTATTTATCAATTAATCCATCAATTATAGGTTGATATTTAAGTTCATAATCACGGTAATCAATCTCGGCATGTTGAATTTTCCATTGCTTTTTGTCTTTTATTCGCTCATTAAGTTTTTTCTGAATATTTAATAAAGCCCATTGACGGAATGCTTCGTTATGCGACAACTCAGGAATCCATTTATTATGTGCCACGCCCTTTACTTCGACCCGAGTTCCGCCTTTGCAGCTAACATTTACATCTTCGCGACCTGCACCAATTCCAGTTCTGACTTTTCCGGTACTTCGGTTTAAAAAACGAATATATTCAGCTGCCTCTTTAAGTTCTTCGGGAGTAAAAAGCTCAGGGTAAGTAACCGTTTCGATTAATGGCATTCCAAGCCTGTCTGTTTTATAAACACGGGTATGACGTATATCTGATATTTCGCGGCACGAATCTTCTTCGATACTTAACTGAATTAGCTTCACTTTTTTATTTTTAAGAGGAATTTCACCCTCAACACCTAAAATTGCTGTTCGCTGAAATCCAGTAGGGATACTTCCATCAAGATATTGTTTTCGGGTTATATGCACCTCTCCAACAATATTTAGTTTGCACAACAACGAAATTTCCAATGCATATTCAAGCGCTTCGCGATCAATTTTAAAAGGCGGTGTATCATCAATTTCGTAAGTACAGGCAGTCTTATTATTAATTCGATAAACGATTTCTTTTCGGGTTTTCTGCTCCATCAAAGCTGTTCCATCATACTCACCAAGCTCACTAAGTGTTGGACGCATGTGGCGAATAATCTCTGCATTATAATTATCATTACTATGGTAAATACCTGCAGGGCAATGGCAGAAAAGCTTCTCTTTGGTTTTTAGTTGCTGATGAACTTCTAAACCAGACATAAATCCAATACGCTCATAATCGGATTTTTTTGCTTTTTTACGAGACACATAACCTATTTCGTGTTTTGTTTTTTCGTAATTCTGATTAGGACTAAACTGGGCAGGATCGTCTGATATAGCTTTTTTCATATCGGTGTAAACTAATTAAGTTTTTAAAGCTTTTTTAAAAAATTATTGAGCGTTAAATTAGTAAAAAAATCAGGAGAATTGAAAACTAATCTATAAACAAAATATAAACAGCAATCTGGAATTAAAAATATAAGCTTCAATTATTTATTAAACTTATTCAAAATACAATAAAAATAATAAACGGTAATAAAAAAGCTCCATGGGAGCTAAATCTTTATAGAAGAAAAAGTTAATGAAGAAACGCGCACCAACTACTATGTTGTTTATAGTAAATCAGCCCTATGGTGCGCAATGTGCAAAAATCATTAAATGTATTTTTTTTATGTCGTTGAATCATGGCGCGTCAAAAAAACCAAGTAAACTAAACGACATAGTACTGACACGCTGATTTTTACATTATTTATTACTATAAAAATACTGCTCCTCCGGAGCATAAAACAATAAAAAAATTATTGCTTATTTCGAATTCAAGTTAAATTAGCCAAAACGCAGGTTTAATTAAAACGAATCGTTTTTTCAGGACTTAATCGCGAAATGATATATGAAGGAACTATCAGCATAAAAACAGTAACGATTAATGATCCTGCATTTAAAGCGATAATATGCCATAGCTTTAAGTTGATAGGAACAGCTTCGAGATAGTAGTTTGCCGGATCGAGTTTTATTATCTGAAAATGAGCTTGCAATAAACAAATCGCAATACCCACGACATTTCCCCAAAGCAATCCTTTTGAGATTAAAAATGATGATTGATACAAGAAGATTTTACGAACAGACCAGTTACTGGTACCAACTGCTTTCAGAATACCAATCATATTGGTTTTTTCGAGAATCAATATAAGTAATCCAGAAACCATATTAAACCCTGCAACCAACGTTATAATGATTAAAATTGTCCAAACATTCATATCCGTTAAATTCAACCAGTCGAAAATCTGGGGATATTTTTCCTTAATACTCTGCACGCGCAACTTGGTTCCATCGGGAGAAAAGCTAAATCCAACCAAATCGTTTACCGAATGAGTCATCTCTTCCAGTTTCGAAAAATCACTGATTGTTAACTCTATTCCACTTACCTGATCAGCCGACCAGCCATTAATGCTCTGAATATGTGCAATATCAATCAACGCAATCTGCTCATCAAACTCGGCTAAATTGGTCTGATAAATACCTGAAACAATAAAAACCCGCACTCTGGGTGGTTGCTGAATAAAATAGGTTTGTAATTTATCTCCGGCATTTAATTTCAACTTATCGGCCAGGTGTTTTGAGATCACAATACGATCTGATTTGGCAGTATCAGTTACCCTGAATGTTTCGCCCGAAACCAAATATTTATCAAAAAATGTCCAGTCGAAATCGGAAGCAACTCCCTTTAATACAACACCCTGAATGTCAGTTTTTGTTTTGATAATACTTGCTTTAGTGCCAAAAACCTGCACATGCTCAACTCCTTCGAGGTTTATTAAATCACTGTAATAACTGCTGGTTTTATTTATTGGAACTGTTTCGTAACTTACATTATTATCGTAATTTACAATCTGAATATGAGAGCCAAATCCAATAACTTTGTTACTAATCTCGGATTTAAATCCGGTAACAATCGCAACAGAAAGAATCATAACTGCTAATCCTAAAGCAATACCAATAATTGCAATAGTTACAATTGGTTGCGATATACCTTTTTTAGTCGATTTATCGAAAAAAATACGTTTTGCAATAAAAAGCTCTGTATTCAATGCCTTTAAATTATGATGGATTACAAATGTAACAAAAATAGTTAAAGGTGATACACAGGATTTGAAAATGATTTATTCGCATTTTGAGCAGTATTGTCAATAATTCAAGATTAAGATTTATTAACTATAACAACCTGTTTTCTTCTAAATATTCTTTTAATTTATTCAACGCATCGGGCATATTTTTTCGTGCAAATCCTATTCTGAAAAAATTGCCATCAAAATCATAAACACTGGCCGGAAGAAGCATTACACCATTTTTTTCAACCAGGCTTAGGCAAAAATCATCTATTTTCATTTCTGAGATAAGTTTAGGAAAAGCAATTGTACCTGCAACAGGTCTTTTCCATTCGAATTCATTTTTATGATGATTAAAAAAATCATCTAAAACGTTCAGATTCTGGCCAATTATTTCGAGGTTTCGTTGTAGCAATTGTTCTTTAGCTCTTAAAGCAATAATTGCAAGAATTTCGCTGGGTGCACTACTGCAAATAGTTGTATAATCTTTATAAACAGCTACTTTTTTAAGTATTTCTTCGTTTTTTGTTGCTATCCAACCTATCCGAATACCGGCAAGCGCAAAGCTTTTCGACATTCCAAACAACGAAACGGCATTTTCGTAAAGATCGCATGCAGAAGAAATCCGGGTTTTTGAATCATATTCGAGGAAACGATACATTTCATCCGAAAAAACTATACAGTTATTTTGCCTAGCAATTTTGATGATTTGCCTCAGTTCGCTTTCGGTTATTGTTGCTCCTGTTGGATTGTGCGGGAAGTTGATTACAATTAGTTTTGTATTTCCTCTTAGTAAACTTTTAAAATCATTGATATCGAAAAACCAACCTTTGTTATATTTTGGAACCCACTTTGATATTTCGCATTCGTGGGAGTTTGCAATTTCGTAGAGTGATTGATACCCGGGAAAAGTTACTACCACATGATCGCCCTTTTGCAGCAAACTGTTCATGGTTAAATAAATACACTCCTCGGGTGATGCAACAAAAACCTGGCTTGGATTAATAGATGAATACAGTTTTGCTATTTCGTTACGCAAAACCGGGTGACCAAAAGATTCGGTATATCCCAGTTTAAGATCATTCCATAAAGCGAGTGATTCAGCAACAGCAAGAGCCAGAATTTCTTTAAGAGACAAGGGTTCGCAATCGGAACACGACAATAAATAAGGAGCTGTAAACTCGTATTTTGCAAAATAGCGTTCTAATTTAAATGGATTGATTTGCATGGTTGTAAAAAAAGCTAATTTAAACAATTTCATTGATGTCTGCTAAAAAATGCAACCCTTGTGATTTGAGAATATTGTAACTAATTTCAAATTTCGCCACTACGTGGCTTTATTTTATTTACTTATTAATGCTACAAAGATTTTACCCAGCCTGCGGCAGGCAGGTGCTACGCAATATTTCAGAGAGCAACTTAGTTGCTATATCTTTGTAATAAATATGTTGAAAAATCAGAGCAACATAGTTGCGGTATCTTTAAAAGTTAAAGTTTTTATCAACCATTAGTGCAACAATTTATTAAATACTGAATATTAAATCTTTATAATTTGTGGATATCTATACTTTAATATCTTAAACATTCTTATTACTTTTAGATGAATTTTAAGTTTAATTTATGGCTTTAAGCTGGAACGAAATAAAAGACCGCGCAGTTAGTTTCTCAAAAGAATGGGCCGATACCACAAATGAAGAAGCTGATGCAAAACCATTTTTAGTCGAATTTTTTAATGTTTTTGGAATTAGCAGCAAACGGGTTTCAACATTCGAACACCGCGTAAAAAAACTTGATGATAAAGACGGTTATATCGATTTACTCTGGAAAGGAACCATTCTTATTGAGATGAAAAGCCGTGGTAAAAACCTCGATAAGGCTTTTGAACAGGCAAAAGAATATACCTACGGTTTAAAACAACACGAATTACCTAAATACATTCTGGTTTCAGACTTTGAAAACTTCCGATTTTACGATCTCGAAGAAAATAACACCATTGAGTTTAAGCTTACCGAGCTCGTTCATAATGTGCAACACTTTGGGTATTTGTTAGGTTACCAGAAAAAAGTTTACAAAGAGCAAGATCCGGCAAATATAAAAGCAGCCGAATTAATGGGCAAGCTGCACGACCGATTAAAAGAAATTGGTTACACAGGACATCCATTGGAAGTTTATCTGGTTCGTATTTTGTTTTGCTTGTTTTCAGAAGATACCACCATTTTTAACAAACAGCAATTTCAGGATTATATTGAACAACGAACAAACGAAGATGGTAGCGATCTGGCAGCAAAATTACAAGAACTTTTCCAAGTACTAAATACACCCAACGATAAACGTTTTAAAAACCTCGACGAACAACTGGTTGAATTTCCGTATGTTAACGGAAAACTCTTCGAAGAAATATTGCCCATGGCAAGTTTCGACACAAAAATGCGACATGCATTATTGGATTGTTGTAGCATAGACTGGAGTCGTATTTCGCCGGCTATTTTCGGTTCTATGTTTCAGAGTGTAATGAATCCTACCGAGCGCAGAAATCTGGGTGCTCATTATACAAGCGAAACAAATATTCTGAAACTGATTAAACCGCTTTTCTTAGATGAACTTTGGAAAGAATTTGAAAGTATTAAGACCAATAAAAACAAACTGCCCGAATTCCATAAAAAACTAAGCACACTCAAATTTCTCGATCCTGCATGTGGTTGTGGCAATTTTTTGGTAATAACTTACCGCGAATTACGATTACTCGAAATAGAAATACTAAGAGCATTAAACAAAACTGGCCAACGTTTTTTAAATGTGGGTGATATTATATGGCTCGATGTTGACCAGTTTTATGGTATTGAGTACGAAGAATTTCCTGCACGCATTGCCGAAGTGGCCATGTGGCTTATCGACCACCAAATGAATATGCTCATAAGCCATGAGTTTGGACAATACTTTGTGCGATTGCCCCTAAAAAAATCAGCAAAAATTGTAAAAGGTAATTCGTTGCAAATAGATTGGAATAATCTTATAAAAAGTCAGCCAATTGAAATTACAGCAAACAATACCATTGTAAGTATAAACGAACCAGAAATTCAATATACTACAGTAAATATTAAAACAAATAATCTTACCATTATTGATGAAAGACCTTCGACACAAGAAAAAATACAAATAAATAATACATTCGATTATATTTTAGGGAATCCGCCGTTTATAGGTTCTAAAATAATGACCCAATTTCAACGAGATGATGTTGCTAAGGAATTTGGAAATATATCGGGTTCTGGGGTATTGGATTATGTTACAGCATGGTATGTGAAAGCAGCCAAGCTTATTCAAAACACAAAAACAAAGGTTGCTTTTGTATCGACAAATTCGATTACGCAAGGAGAACAAGTGGGCATTTTATGGAATGTTTTACTGAATTTGTATGGAATTAAAATCCATTTTGCACATCGAACTTTTAAATGGAGCAACGAAGCGAAAGGAAATGCAGCTGTGTATTGCGTAATAATTGGCTTTGCAAACTTTGATATAAATAACAAAATTATTTTTGAATATGAAGATATTAAAGGCGAAGCCCATGAATTAAAGGTGAAAAACATCAATCCGTATTTGGTTGATGCAAAAGATATATTTGTCGGAAAAAGAAGAAAACCAATTTGTGATGTACCAGAAATTTCTTTCGGAAGTATGCCAAACGATGGCGGAAACTTTCTATTTACCGATGAAGAAAAAAATGAATTTGTAAAACTAGAACCAAAATCTGAAAAGTTTTTCAAGCCCCTTATCAGTGCGCACGAATTTTTAAACGGACATAAACGTTGGTGTTTATGGTTAAAAGATGCCAATCCAACGGATTTGAAAGAAGCAAAACTCGTAACTGAGAGAGTTGAAAATGTGAGAAAATTGAGAGCTGATAGTAATAGACAAGCAACTCAGAAACTTGCTTTATTTCCAACACTATTTGGTGAAGATAGACAACCAAATATTGATTACATTTTAATTCCAAGGCATTCATCTGAAAATAGAAAATATATCCCAATGGATTTCTTTTATGCCAATTCAATCGCTAGTGATAGTTGTTTATTTATAATTGGGGCAAAGTTTTATCATTTTGGAATTTTAATGTCTTCAATGCATATGACGTGGGTAAAAAATATTTGTGGCAGAATAAAAAGTGATTATCGTTATTCAAATGAACTTGTTTACAACAATTTTCCCTGGCCCGAAAATCCAACAGAAAAACAAATAAAAACAATCGAAGAAAAAGCTCAAAAAGTATTGGATGTAAGATTGGAATTCACTAATAGTTCGCCTGCCGATTTATACGATCCACTAACCATGCCACATGCTCTGGTTAAAGCTCACAACGAGCTCGATAAGGCGGTCGATCTGGCTTATCGCTCTCAACCATTTACAACCGAAGCCAAACGCATGGAGTTTTTATTCGAACTTTACGAAAAATATACAGCTGGGCTGTTTGTTAAAGATAAAACAAAAAAGAAGTCATAGAATCCTCAAACTTTCGTCTTGATCTGTATAATACCTAATAAAAAAGAACTTCGATTTTTACCATTAAAATTGTTCGGGAATTGTATTGAAACCCTAATAAAATTATATTTTTTGTAATAAAACTATTAATCCTAAGAAAAAAATTGTAGGTTTGAAATAATCATTAACCCTAAATTTTAAATTTTATGAAAAAATGTTTTTATGTGCTACTATTCATTTCAGTCGTAATTGTTATTTCTTGCGGCAAGAGTAAAAATAATGAGAACGAAACAAGTGAATCGGGAACCATTGTTTGTATATGGGAAAACACACCCCTTAGAGAAACCCCGGAAAACAATGGAAAATGGATTGCATCTATTAGCCTGGGTGAGAAATCTGAATATTTAGATGAAGAGAAAGAAGTTGCAAATGGAGACAAAACATTAAAGTTTATTAAAATTAAACTTCAGGATGGTAAAGAAGGCTGGGTTCAATCTGACTTTGTTGTTTTAAACAGTCAACCTGCTGCTATTATTAATGATGCAGAGATGTATTCAAGACCTGATTTACTTACTAAAACAGGTAAAGCATTTAGCAAAATGGATATTATTGGTTTAAAAACAGAGCAAAACGGATTTGTTGAAGTAGTTGGAAAAAGGAAAAACGGTAAATGGATTGAGTCTGGATGGATTAAACCTACAAATATCTCTACTTCGGATATTGATATTGCAGTTTCAAAATACGCCGGTAAAGCTTTAGCTATAAAAGATATTGATGAACAACAAAAAGCAATTAATGAAATAATTAATAATTCAGATTTTGCTGGTTCAATTTTTATTGATGATTTAAAAAAGTTATTAATACCCGAAAATCCAACAGAACCAGAAGCTATAATTGAAGAATCAGAGGCAATAGAAGAAGCCGTTGATGAAACCGTAGAATAGATTTAAATTCTAAATCATTTGAGGTGTAAGTTATAACTTGCACCTTTTTTATTTACTAATATTTATATGCTATAAAAAATAAGGCCCCTCGTTAGCATGTATCTTCAGACACTTCCTAACTAATTAATACGTCGTTATTAAACTTTAAGTAATCCACGAAATCCTCTAACACCATAATATGAATCTGCTCCATTATGATACGTAAAAACATGGTTGTACCGACGATCACAAAAGAGTGCTCCGCCAAGTTTTCGAATTTCGGATGGTGTTTTAATCCAGCTCGATGTTTTGTTATCGAAACTTCCAAGTTTTTGCAACTCTTTATACTGTACTTCGGTTAGAAGTTCAATACCCATTGTGGTGGCCATATCTATTGCACTATTTTCTGGTTTATGTTCTTTTCTCGAGTCCAGTGCCTGTCGATCGTAACAAACATGTCGGCGACCACTTGGACTTTCGGTTGAACAATCATAAAAAATATATTCACCAGTCTTTTCATCATAACCAACAACATCGGGTTCGCCACCGGTTTTTTTCATTTCATTGAGTGGCCACAATTTATCCGGATTTTGTTCAAGCCTTTCGTGTACCTTGCACCATTCTATTTCTTTGTGGCGGTTCATGTTATTCTCGAATCGGGTTTTTAATGCTATGATTAGTTCTGATTTTGTTTCGGGCGACAACACTTTTTTATTCTCCATTGCTAAAATGTGTTATTCTGATTTATTTTTAATGCATTGCTATTGATTTATAATGGCTATCATATTTTATAAATACGTATTAATTAAACATGAAGCAGTAGGTTTTTGTTTAATTTGTGTTGTGATTTTACTCAAAACGGAAGTATTACAAATTATGACAAGCGAAGATTGCTTGGGCAAAAATACGAAACAATGCCAAAAATCTAATCAGGACACACAATGGCAGAATGTTATTTACATCATTATTTAAACATTGCGCGCCATGCAGCCATTTAGAATTAATAAAGATTGTGGTTGGTGCGTGTTTCTTTATTCATCTAATCCTCTTCACTATTTCGCCCCTACCTGCAAAATGGGCAGAAAACGCGTATCTGAAGAAGCGCGAGAAATCGTTTGATTAGCACACGTCTTAAGACACGCACAAACTAAGAAAACTGCCTTTTTTTTAGACAGTTTCTTAGTTAATTTCACATGATTTATTATCCGTGGTGTCTTCCATTACCACCATTTCTTTTCTTGCCCTGACCATTTCCTTTATACTGCTTACCTTTTTCTATTGGCGAATTTACAATCTGATCATAATCTTCTTGAGAAATATAAACCGGAGTATAAACAATTCCTAATGAGGTTAACTGATTATGAAATGCCCTTAAATGATTGCGTGATCCTCTTTCGAGGTTCTCAAATACCATAATTATGTTTATATTTGTTGTTAATCCAATTGCATCACGAAGATCCTTAATATCCATCTCTTCAATCATAGCACCTGTTTTCAACGCTTCTTCAATAGAAACAGAACCCGCTGCTACAAGCTCGTTATACAGAGACTGAACCTCAGCGCTGTAAAAAATTCCAACTTCACTAACAATTGTATCAGACGAATTGTAGTATTTCAATAAACTTATTATTGCATTCATATGATTATTCTCAGCATTAGAAATTCTGGAAAAAACAGTATTATCCCATTTCTCATATAATGCGTAATAAACATCTCTGGCAAGCTTTTCCTCTTCCTTCATTTTCGAAAGAGATTCAAGCTCACTTTCTGTTAAATCACTGGTTTCAATAAATACATTTTGTAAAGCAGTTGAGTTAATAACAGATGTTCCGTCATCAGAAACTTCTAATACACTTACAAATTCAGGGCTTTCAATGTTAGTATTTAACTGTTCTTCATTACATGAAGTAGCTAATGGTATTGCCAAAGCTAATAAACCACTAATTACAAGATTCTTAAAATTTGCTTTCATAACTTAGTTTTTAAAATGATAATTTATTTTTAATTACTGATTAATTTGAAAAATAATTTTAGAACTAATTCCATAAATTACTATTCGTAAGCAAACATAAATCAGGATTATGAAGTGAAAATGAAGATTTATATAATTATCTATATATATTTTTATTTATATTATACTATATAACAAATTCTGATAAGCACGCGTCTGGAGACGTGCGCAAACTAAGGATTGCCTGCCCGATTATAGATTGCTTCGTTTCACTCGCAATGACCAGTTATAACTTGATTAGCTCGCATCTGAAGAGGCGCGCGAACCAGGGTTTTTATACAGTTTTAGTTTTTTAGCTTTTCGAGCCAGATTTGCAGTTTGTAGTAATGGTTAGATACCAGCTTTAGTAAATACAAACTCTGCTCGCGGTTATAGTGCTCAATGATATAATTAACCAGTTCGTTATATCCTTCGGGTTGGGATATATGCTTTTTTAATTCATGATATGATTCTGTGAGCTCTGTCTTTTTCTTCTTGCCTTTTATTCTATTTTTCAGTCGTACCGACAAACTAGATTGTTGAATTAGTTGTTTTTTAAGCACTGTTTTCGCCCTGGTGCTTTCTTGCATAAAATAAATAAGATCCAACGTAGCCAGTTTCACTGTTTCGTCATCATCACTCTGAAATTCGGGAATAAGCTTTTTAAATATGTTGTAATTAAGTTTTATGATGTTTTTATATTTGGCAGTGCCTTCTATTATCGAAGCTACAAAATCGGACCAGAATTTTGCCTGAACAATACTTGGTACACCCAAGGCATTTCCTATAGGCGAAAACAACGTGGCAAAAGGCCATGCAATTATACTACGAAATAGATTTGCCCGAATTGTAGCTTTATCAAACCCCCGGATATAATTATGCGAAGCCAGATATAAACCATTTGATATGTTAATAAAGAAAAACTTAACAAATTCGAATAATGTACCTTCGTGTGGGCCTGTCCAAACAAGATCGAAATTGGTTTTAACAAAACCAAGTATAGGTACCGAAAAACCTGTCCAGAAGAGCGATTGGGCCACATTTTCCCAGTTAATATCCTGGTATCGCCATTCGGTAGGATTTAGTCCGTTGCCCGAAATTACATCGACAAACATATTGCGCGATCCGGTAATTGCAAACCACAGCAATGCATACTCATAACCCAAAATATAATAGGCCGGAATAAATCCAATAAGAATAAATATAAAGTTTTTCATTACCGGATTAAAATATTCCCATGCCTGCATTGGTAAGATAGGTTTTTCATTTTTTTCATCGCCAAGCAGGTTCTTTTTACTCGAATCAAGTTTTCCTAAGCAAATAATATTGGCTTTATCTTTTCCTTTAATTTGTGTTTTAGGCACCTTGGCAAGCTGATACATAAGTTCAGAAACCTCGGGAGGCATATTGTAATGTCGTTTTTTAAAATAGTTTCGCTGGTATGCAGGCAATCTATTTTCCATAACAAAACCCATACCCGGAGCCAGTGTCGATCGGCCGGTAGCATCGCTACCAATAGCAGGAATAAGTTTGTTGCTTTTTATATATTCCAGCGTTTTATGTAAACCGGAATGGTTAACATTAATATTGTTTTTACTAAAGAAATCGAGTAACGAATCTTTATTTCCATCATTCAACAATTTTACAAACTGCGTAAACAGGATAAAATCGCTTTCTTTGGTTTCGATAGTATCGTGAATATTAAAAATCTCGGTATGTGTAATCAAGCGGTAATTATCCAGAATCATATTAACAGCTGCTTCCAAGCCATTCTGAAGTGGTTGTACCAGCTTAATATTTCCTTCGGATTTTTTTGCCAGATCAAAAATATCGTCGAGGCTGCTAACCGAGGTGGCAGGAATAGCAATATCGGCACTTGCAAAATACTCAAGTCTTATTTTTTCGGGATCGAGATCGCTGAATTGGTTACGAATGTTCGTAAACCTGATATTTATATTTTCTATTTCTTCTTTTGTGAAAAGCTCTGGTTTCTTATCAGCTTTTAGTTTTATGGCTGTTATTTGCAGCGCCCTGTTTTCAATTACTTTTCGGAATTTAGGATAGAGCAATTCGCCCAATTGACGAGCCGAATATATTTTGGGTAAACCACTGTTATCATCATGCAGAGATAATGGATGTAAATAATAGATGGAATCGCTGGAGTAGCCCTCGTTAATCTGAGGCAGATGGTTTTTATTGAAATTATCAATAAAAAGTTCAATGTTTTTTATTCGTTTCTTATCGCTTTCGTCAAGCTCTTTTAAAAAGTGCTTATAATCATCCGACTTTTGTTTCAGAAACTTTTTAAATTTCTTTGGTTTATTTGAAAAACCAGGCAATACATACAGAAAATGAAATCTGAATCCATTGATAACTGAGGAAAATTCAATAGCAATATTCACTTTTATACCAAGAATTTTACCAGCTTCGAGTATTTCGTTAATCGCCTCCTCGTGATCGAGATTTGTGTAAGCAACCGTTAATTCTGAAATACCTTTAATAAATGCATCGATAATAAGCTGAATAGGTGTTTTGCGTCCATAAGAGGTGTTATCATGCACATGAAAGTCCCACCCCATTTTAAGATCTTTTAACTCCTCACCTGTTTCAGGAACTTCGATAATATCAAACTTTTTTAAAAATCTTCTGATAACACGAGGATGACCGAATGATGAAACCGAAAAATCGTGCATCAGCTCAAGCTGAATCCTTTTGTTATCGCGGTTTTTAATTACCTCTTTCATTAATGCCAACTGAACGCGGGCTGTATTAAGTGGCATTTTTAGTGATCTGGAGTAAATAATATGCTCGGCCAATAATCGTAAGGCCTTTATTCGCTCGTTGTAGTTAAGAGATTCAAGGTTTTTGGTTAACAGCAAATACGATTCGAGAATGGTGGTGCGTCGTTTTTTAAACTCCTTAATAAAACCTTTAGGATGCGAGCCCGGAAACTGAACTATCATTTCAGGAATATCGATCCTGAGGTTGATCTTTTTCCGTAAATCGCGCAAATTATTGGCAAAACTTAAAAAATTGACAAAATCGTTATATACTTTAACAAACATCTCTTACATCCTATTGTTTTACTAATTATTAATTCACTCTTTAATTGAAAGATTCCAAAAATCCGATTCGAATCTTTAAAAAGAATAGTATAAAAGTGGTATTTAAATCTTTTTAAATGACTTTCTTATTTTATTCCTAATCTAAAAAAATTGATTTTCTTCTTTTGCCCCTCCCCTGAAGGGTAAGAAGAAAATCAAGTAACTCATATTTTTTTAAATCCTCTTTCTATTTCGTCTGAGAGCCTCTCAAAAACCTCATCGAAAGTTCCCATTCCATCAATCTTTTTAACTCCATGTTGCTGATTATATTTTTGAATCACAGGAACAGTTTTTGTTTCGTGTTCCTGCAAACGCTTTACAATCTTTGCGGTGCTAGTATCATATGGCATGCAACGATCTGTTTTGCTTCGTGCATCTAAGCGGGAAATAAGTTCAAGGGTTGGTACTTCTATTTCAATAATTTCCGATATTGCAGATCCATGTTTTTTAAGCAATCCATCCAAAATATACGATTGAACAAGTGTTCTGGGAAATCCTTTAAAAATGAAACCCTTTATTCCTTTCGAGTTTTCAAGTTTCTGTTCAATTAACTGAACCACTATCTCGTCAGGAACCAACTGTCCATTCTCATATAGCTCTTGAATTCTTTTTCCTGTTTTTGTGTTTTTTTCAATCTCCTGCTCAAGCATTTTGCCGGTTGCCACATATTCTAATCCATACTTTTGTGCCAGTGCCATTCCCTGAGATCCTCTTCCGGAACCCGGAGGCCCAAACAGAACAATATTCAACAATCTTTTACTTAATTCATTTTGTAAAACATCGCAAATATCTTTATTCACTGTATCAATACTATTGGCTCCATTTATTGGGAAATAAATACCTTTATCTTTATAAAACTGTAGTACAGGTAATGTTTTGTCGTAATATTCCTTTAACCGGTTACGAATAACACTTTCGTTATCGTCGGTTCGACCTGAAGATTTGCCTCTTTCCAAAAGTCTGGCAACAGATTCATCTTCGTCAACCTCAAGGCTAATCAAGCAATTAAGAGATGTATTTAGCTTAATCATTAATCCTTCTAAAATATACGCCTGAATGTATGTACGCGGAAAGCCATCGAATAAAAATCCTTTTGATTCCTGATTTTCTTTTATAGTTTTTTCTATTATTTGTACTATAATTTCATCAGATACTAAACCACCTGAGGCTATAATACTTTTAGCTTCGAGTCCAAGCTGCGATTTTTCAGCAATCTCCTTTCGTAGCATATCCCCGGTTGAAATATAAAACAACTTATATTTTTCAATTAATCGTTCAGATTGTGTTCCTTTACCTGCACCCGGAGGTCCGAATAACGCAATATTAAGCATCGTTTTATTTATTAAATTATTGAATGTCCTTTTCTTGTCATAAGAGTTGCTCAAATAATTTGAAAATCAATTTGTTTGCCCCTAACCCTAAAGGGTGCAAATTAATTTTCTTCACTCCCTTTAGTCCCAAAAACTTTCGGGAGGGGCAAATCAAAGATAATACTATGTATAAAAGCGGACATTCTTATTAAACAAAGTTAATTGCTTCGTGTAACGATGTCACAATTTATATTTAAAAGATCCCAAACACACCATTTGGTGTAATTTCAAGGAACTTAAACCATGTTTCGCCGGCAATAATATTCAGTACCCATGCAATAACCATCATAGTAAAACCAAATTTAAATGTATCGGTAATACTGTAATGATCAGTTTCATAAAGCAATGCGGCAGGTTTACTGTTAAATGGCAACACATACACATGTTCAATCATAAAGGCCACAGGAAGAGCCAGGCTTATAATACTTAAACCAAATCTACCCGCAACACCAATTGCAATAGGAACAAAAATCATTGCTCGCATCGTTTTTGATTGAAAAAGCAATGCACTGGCTACCATAACTCCGGTAAGAAGTAAATAAAGTTTCCAAAAAGCTGTTTCGTTTCCAATTCCGAGGTGATCAAAAAAAGCATTTACACTAATTGAAGGAAGATCTGTTACTGCCAAGCCAGCACCCAAAGTATAAGCGCCGGCGGAGAACAACATAAGATGCCATGGTATATCCACTTCGTTCCATTTTATGACACCAATTCGTGGAAGCAACGCGATTATAGCTCCAACAAAAGCAACGGCTGTTGGACTAATTCCATGTATTTTATCGGTTGCCCAAAAAGTTAATATCAAAAGGAAAATTATTACTGATTTTTTTTCCAGAAAAGTAATCTTGCCGAGCTTTTCGTATTCACTTTTTAATCTTTCCATTCCACCTTCGATCTGAGGTAAACGTTCGGATGGAGAAAGAGGGAAAAAAACTCTCATAGCCAGTAAATAACCCAAAAACATCATAATTAACATTATTGGAAACATGGCCATCATCCAGTCGCTAAAAAAGATATTGCCACCAATAGCCCCGCCAATAAGTGCAGCAGCTAATAAATTTGCGCCCGAACCAGTAAGAAAACCGCTGGCACCAACGTTTATATAAAACAAGTTTTGGAGAACAATGCTTCGGCCAAAATTATTGCGATGATTGTTTCCACGTGCTCCGTATATAGCTGCAATAACCATAAAAATAGGTAACAATATTGCAGCTTTGGCAGTAGTAGCAGAAATAAATATGGAGAGAACAACATTTATAAACAGAAAGCTCAGAAATATGGCACTTGCACTCTTACCAAACTTTAAAATAAACCAGAGTGCAAATCGTTTTGCCACACCAGTAGCAACAAGCATACTCGCCAACACGAACGACATTATATTTAACCACATAACAGGATGTCCCAATTCGGCATAAGCTTTCTTCTCAGGAAGAACACCCGTTAAAACAAGAGAAATAATTAATATAAGCGAAGTAAGATAATTAGGAATTGCTTCGGTAATCCAAAGAATAATGCTACCCAAAAATATACCTAACATAATTGCATTATTGCGTGAAAAAGCTTCGGGACCAATACTGTCGAAAACCTTTTTTGCCTCCGCTGTTAGGCGCGCAGGATCAATATTCTGCAAAAAAGGCAGTTTAATTATAAACGCAAATAATATAAATGAAATGATTGCCAATGGAGGACCAATAATGGTAAGCCATTTTTCAAAATTACCCTTGCTTCTTTTTGGTAGCTTCTCGATTCTGTAATTATGCATATCTAATAAATCGAACTGCTCACTTCTTTCTGTATTTACTATCTGATCGGCCATTCTGCTTCTTTTTATGTATTATTAATTTTGGTAAAAACCTGCACAGGATAGTAAGATCATACACCTGTGCAGGAAATCAATCAACCTAAAACCCTAATTTACCACTTTGAAAAAGGATTTTTCATTAACATAGAGTTATAATACTTTTTGTCGCCGGTAACTTCTTCGCCAAGCCATTCGGGTTTTTCAAAAACATCCGACTCTGATTTAAGTTCAATTTCGGCAACTACCAGTCCCTGGTTCTCGCCATAAAACTCGTCTACCTCAAAGGTAAAATTACCTGACGGTATATTATAACGTGTTTTATCGATAACTCCCGGTTCGCAAATCTTGAGAAGTTCGGTTACTTCGGCCACAGGAATTTCTTTTTCCCATTCGTAGCGACTTGCACCACTTGCATTTCCGACACCCTTAACAGTAATAAAGCCTTTATCTCCTTTTACCCTTACACGCACTGTTCTTTCTGGAACTGAGGATAAATAACCCTGGGTAATGCGTGTTTGTTTTGCAGCAAACTTCTTAAATTCGCCTTTTACCAAAAATTTACGTTCTATTTCTTGAGCCATAAAATTAATTTTTTAAAATTTATTTTCAGTTTGCCAACGGCTTATTAATCATTCCAATTACTCTTTTAATTGCCTGCAGGTAATTGATATTTTCAACTCCTTCGAGCCCGATATCTTTAATTGTTTTTTTGATATCTTCAACCTCAGTCGATTCAGAGTTTATTGTATATACGCTTGCACCATTAATAAGCACTTCGCCAAACTCGCAAATGGTATTGTTTACCATATATCCGAAGCGTTGTTTATGAACTTTAACAGCAGCCAGATCGGGGTGTTTATAGATCATTTCCATAAACTCATCGAAAGTGTACACATCTTTTTTAAGCTCGGGCATTGTAACCTGAAATGCAGGAAATACTTCGTTCTTAAGTACCGAAGCCTGAATCGGAAATTCACCTTTCATTAAGGGATTCCACTGTTCTAACCCATCAACAGTTTGTACGTAGGTTTTAATATCCATTTTGCCATCGCGGATCTTGGTATTATTTATATCGTTTGTACGCGACAGAATATAGATTTCGTCGGAATACCTTTCCCACACTTTTTCGGGTACAGGCATTGAAAAACGTGACATGCGATAATGTGCCTCGTCAAAATCCTGACCAAATGACCTGAATTCGAATCGAGGTTTTGAAACCTCGCCAATTTTTAATTCTTCTTTTGACATATGCTATTTTTTTTTACTTGTTTTTAAATCAAATTTATAAAGCCTTGATTGTGAATCACTAATTATATACATTGTGCTATCCTGAGGATAAAATGCAATTCCTTCGGGATTTGTAACAGGAACATCAAAACTCTCCATTATTTCTCCTTGCATAGAACATTTATTCGCTGTCGAAGATAAATCGCTAAGAATCCATAATTCCTTATTTACATTATCTACACAAATTCCGGAGTAATCATCTGCAAATGATAATTCATAACTATTCAGAATATTTAGATTTTTATCTGTTTCAATTAAAACTCCCGGATTCATCTCATTTAATATATAAAAATGCTGATTAAATGTAGCATATGCTATACCTTCCAGACCTTCGTTCTCCGTGTTGTATTCAACGGGAATCATTTTTTCTGAAATCTTGTTACCCTGTAAGTCTAGTTTAACAACCTTCCGCAATCGTTCTTCAGCAACATAAATATACTGGTTATCAACAAAGCATATTCCTTCTAGGTCGTTTCCAGTAAAATTGTATTCATTCAGCACTTTTCCTGTAGTGGATATTTTATAAGCCTTTGCTGTATTGTCACTTACTGTGAACAATATATCTTTAGTAGCACCAAAGCATAAATCTGAGGTTTCTAAAATATCTACATAATATGACGCAACAGGTTTAAGCATAACTATGTTCTCATTTTCATCAGAATCATCGCAGGCATTAAAAACCAATACCACTGAAACCAACATTATCTTAAAGAGAAGGAAACCGCAATTACCTTTACATAATTGCGATTTCGCTTTTTTACTTTTCACAATCTATTGCAATAAAATAAATTAGTTATTAGTAGTTCCAGGCGTTGCAGCAGCAGGAACGACCCATAAATCAGCACCATCTTTTTTACGAGCTACCAATGGAGCACCTGGCCAATTAACCTGTAATAATTGATCCACAACTTCATCTGATGGATTTAATAAGGTAATATCTTCACCACTGGAACCAATTTTAAATAAAGTTGTAGCAGCGCCATCACAATTTAATACAATAAACCCTCCAGAAGGAATAATCGTTCCAGCAGAAAAAGTATAAGCATCAAGAGGATCTGAATCATGAAGTTTATAACCTCCTAAATCAATTGCAGATGAAGTTCCATTATACAATTCGATAAAATCTGGTGTTCCAGCTCCATAAATTTCGTTAATTACCAATTGGTCTAAAATTGGAATTGGAGCTACAGTAACTTCTGGCCAAGTTGTTGCATCATCGTGATCAAAATCGCTGATAACATTACCTTCAGCATCCAGTTCTTCGAATGGATAATACGATTTTACTCCAGATTCATCAGTTGCTCTTATATAATATCGTATTACAGATTCATCGGCCTGACCTGGGATAATACCAGTCCATTTTGTTCCATCAAAAGTTAAATCAACATTGATTTTATTATCAGCAACATCATCATTTACCAAATAATACAGACGAACTGCATCAACGCCACTCCTGTCATACACATCAATGGTTACAGTGATATCTTCCAGTGCTGATGGATTTTCGTTAGATAATTTCACTTCATTAAAAATAGCAAGCCCATCAGTTACAGTAAAAGTGTAATAATCTTCATCTGCAGGTTTAAATGTTGTTTTTAAACCAGTAACATCAGTAGCTTCAATATAATATTTAACAACATCATCTTTTATTAAAAGAGGTAAAACAAGTGTGTATTCGCCTTCGCCCATTGGAGCCATACTGGTATAATAAACATCGGTTGAAGTCTGCATCCATAATTTTACATCACTAATGCCCGATGCATCAATAACAACGATATCATATTGAAAACGTTCATTGTCGTTAATCATACCGGTAACAATAACATCAGCTACAAATGCAGGAGGTTCATTGGTATTGCTGTTTTCGGTACCTTTGGTAAGGTTTGCCAAAGCCCATGTATCGCTACCATCAGGAATTCTAGAATAAGATAATCCAATTGGAAGAGCTGGTAATTCGATATTATCAATTACCTCATCAAGATCATTTTTAAGATAAATCAAATCGCCACCACTGGATAAACCAAAACTGTTATCACCAGCATCGACAACGATAACAAAAAATCCTTTGGGTTGAATAATTGACCCTGCTGGAAACGATTTAGGCGTTTTTGATGGGTTATCATAAATTTTGTAACCACTAATATCAATTGCTTCATCTGAACTATTATAAAGCTCAACCCAATCTGGATCTTCGGGAATCCCTCTTGAATAAGCCTCGTTAATAAATATACTCGATTCGGCTACTACTGTTTCATCTAAGAAAATCTCATCTTCAACGCAGGCAGTAAAATTTAATGCTACCAGCGCAATAATTATTATATATAAATATCTTTTCATAACTGTGAATTATTAAGTATTGTGTTATTATTAAAAATCAACTTCAAATCTTATAGATAGTATGCTATAATCCTCACCAGCTGAACCATTTTCATCAACAACGCTTCTAGGATCTTTGGTTAACTCACCATTCTCATCATAACCAACAAATAATTTATTTTTACCATTTGCCCAACGGTCATGGTTCATATAGATATAATTCAGCATGATCTTAACATTGTTGTTTACATAATAATTTAAGCCCAATGTATATCCTTCGCCAGAACCACCCATAACCTGATTTATGTCGCTATTCAGATTTAAGTAATCATATCGTAAGGCTAATTCCAAATCGCCCCAATTTTTACCTCTACTAGGTTGGGTGAACTCAGCATCATTTTTATTATAGTTGTATTTTCCACCAAATAACAAATAACTTCCAAACACATAAAATCCATCAAATTTTTCTGTTGGGAGATCTTTGTCTTTTACCACGCTGCTCATCATATATTCTCCCTGCAATCGAAGTCCACCATAATAACCGGCTAATTCTAAGCCAGCCAAAGTAGCATAATCAACATCAGCCATTAAATCGGTATCCATGTATTTTTTTCTGTTAATTGATGTTAACGATCTTGTGCTGTATCTTAAAGTATAAGGAACTTCAGCATCAGTTTTTGGTGTATGGTACGAATAAGCACCTCCAATATGAAGACCCATAGCATTATCACTATGGAAAGGCATTATTACAACTTTACCTGTATAAGAATAACCTTCATCCATACCAAAATCTTTGTTATTATCTTCCGAAAACACTCTTTCTTCCAAACCACCAATATCCTGAAAATGGACACCACCCATAGCAAATAACCAATTTTTACTATATGAGGCTGCAACACCAATATGTCGTGAAGGTGCAAAAGTAGCTACTGCATTTGGTCGCTCAATAAAAGTAAGGTAGCGTGATGTTGTTGTTGCTTCCATTGAAAAACCTTCTTTGAAATTACCAACCTGCACTTCCAAACCCCAATCGTTATGATATTGAACATATGCATCTTTTAATTCAAGTTCTGAATTAGAAATATCCATATCAAATTCGCCATACCAATTTTCGGCGAATTCTGTTTTTACTGCAAATCTTGCTCTTCTGATAGAAGTTCCATTACCTATATCGTTATAGGTATCTCCGTAAAACATGGCACCATCAACTTGCACTCTGGCATCGTACCATATCTTATATTTTTTATCTTTCGACTCGAGGACAAGATTTCCATTTCGTTCTTCAGGATAAAGAGGTGTACGGTTTACCTTAACCCCATATTGATTGTAACGGATCGTGTCATTTTCTTGTCCGTTTGCTGAATTGCTCCAAAAAAACGAGATCCCCAAGAGCAAAATCATTAAAAAACTGTTTACTTTTTTCATAGAATAATTAATTAAAGGTTACTAATAAATTTTAATAAGTTATTATCTTTTTCCAATTTCAATTTCTTCTTAAGTCGGTATCGGGCAATCTCAACACTCTTTGGTGAAATATTTAATAATGATGAAATTTCCTTGGTAGATAAATTCAATCTGAGCAAACCAGCCAACCGTTTATCCATTTCTGTAAGGTTAGGATATGTAGTTTTTAACTTAGCATGAAAATCTTTGTGGATATCCTCTATTTGCGTATAGAATTCCTTTTTCTCCTTCGAAAAAGACATTTTTTGTCTTATAATTAGAGACAAGTCTTTAAGTCTTTGAGTTCGATCATCGTGATTATTTATATCAATAATCTCGTTTAATCCAGTTGATATTTTCTCAAGAAAAGCATGTTGTTCATTTATATTGAAGGCAATGTCCATAAACTCTTTTCTTTTTGCCTGAAGTTTTATATTAAGAGCTTCGTTCTCCACTGCCGCAGCCCTCATTTCTAAATCATTCATAGCTTTTTGCGATTGATAAAGCTGGTTTTGTTGAATTAGAATATCGCGTTCCATTTTCAAGCGGAGCTTTTGTTGTCTGAAAATGAAGAATATAAATACCAAAATAATTAAGGCTATAAGAATAATAACACCCGGTAATACCATATTTATATTCGTAGAGGTATCCAGCAACTTTTCAGCACCTGTGCTTTCAATAACCTGATCAACTTTGTCCAGTTTAGATGGAAATCCAAAAGTTCTTTGAATAATAAACAAGAAGGCCGTAGTAAGAAGTCCCGCACTTAAAGGTGTAATTATCCAGCTTAATCCAATACCAGCAAGGGTTTTTATTTCAATTTCGCGTGTACCTTTTACTATTCCTATACCTATTATAGCACCAATGACTATTTGAGTGCTCGAAACAGGAACCAAAGGAATTTGTGGTAGCCCAAGCGATCCCAAGATATCAAAAAGCCATAAGGATGAGAATCCAAATAAAACAATTGCTTGTACAAGATGGACAACGATAGCTGTTTCTGGCACAAGAGAAAAAGTTGCACTTTCGGTTTCGATTGAAGCCTTTCGGCTAAAGCTATAAATACCCAGTGCAATAGAAACCCCTCCTAGTAAAAAAAGAATTTGTAATCCGTCAAGGGTAAAAATTCCAAAGTTTATTGTAACAGAAGGTGCATAATTAGAAAAAACACCAATTACATTTCCAATATTATTAGCACCTAAGTTAAAAGCTGCAAGAGCAATGGCAATTACCAATGTAATTCTAAGATAAAAATCGAGCTTTATAACATGTACATTCGACTTATTAATAAACCATCGTATAAGTATAAACAAAAGCGCACCTACAATTACGCCAAATACCGGAGCAAGAATCCAAGCCAATGCAATCTTGGATAATATACCTATATTTATAGAACCTTGAGTAAAAAGACTCCATCCTACAATTGCTCCAACAATAGATTGACTCGTGGAAACCTTAATACTAAACCTGGTAAAAACAAGAACTACCAAGGCTGCACTCAGAACAACAATAAATGCAATTGCTGGCTCCGAAATATTTCCAAGACTGTGAATTGTTTCTGTAGTGCCTCTCCCTTGAAAAATAGCACCAATTATTATTAAAATGCCAGCAATTATAGCTGCTTTTTTAAAATTAAGTCGCTGCGAGCTAACTGATGATCCAAAAAGATTCACTGTATCTTTTGATCCCAGCAACCATCCAAGGAATAAACCACTCGATATTATTACTATAATAATAAACATTTATTAAATTGTTCGTTTAATAGCCATAATAGAAAGTAAATCAGCTGCTTTTTGAGCAACATCAGATAATATTTCGATATGCAATGTGAAATAACGCAAATGGATTTTCTCACTAAGTTTTAACTGAATCATTTCCTGAAACACACGTCTCTTTATTGAAAGCGCTAGCTTATCGGCTTCCTTTTCATATAGGTATACTCTATGTAAATGTTCTTTTACAGATTCAGGATCTCTAAAATATGCTCTTGCGGCAGGAATTAAAGAATCAATAGCAAAAACAGAAAGTTCTGATAATTTTGTTAAATCCGGATTAAGTTCGCTAGGAATTAAAGGAACTTCCACATCAAACTCGAACAAGTTTGATTTTGCCAAATCAATAATATTGTTAAGCTCTTCCAAAAGCTTTAAAATATCACCTCTGAGCTGAGGCATTAGAGACTGAGTATATAGTATATTCTCAATTTCTCTTTTTTTTATATCAGCATCTGATGATAAATTGGAAATTGTTTTAAGATTATCCTCAAAATTTTCCCTTTTCCCTTGAAGATAGTTCTTAACACCTTCTTTAAATATAAGACTTCCCTGATCAATTAAGGTTAGAAATTCCTCAATAAGATCAATTGACTTTTTAGCATTTTTAAAACTAAACATAATTTTAAATTTTAATTTCTAAAAGTGGTACCAAGTTACATTATTATCTTTATACTGTTTTAGCATCATAGCGTTCTCTATAATTACTGTTTTTTTTTGTAGTGTTTTATATTTTTCTATTTTTTTTATTTTTAATTCTTTACCATTTTTTTGTAGCTATATTTTTAAAATAAATTTAACTTATGTAGTACTTATGTAGTATTTTTTAAAATAATATTTTCAATAGTGTAGTTAAAAATTACATCCTTATAATATAAAAATGAAAGAAAATATATGTACAAATTAGGTCCCTATAAATGTGAATTAGTTGAAACTGGTTAAAGAAGTAACATTAGACATGGCTGGTTCAATGAACCTAATTGTTGAAAGGTGTTTTCCTGTGGCTACGCGTGTTATTGATCGTTTTCATGTACAAAAATTAGCTTATGATGCACTACAAAAAATGAGGATTAAACATCGCTGGGATGCTATAAATGAAGAAACTAATTTTATTGAGAATGCCAAATACAACAATACTGCTTATATATCATTCAGATTTGATAATGGCGATACCAAAAAACAATTATTAGCTCGAAGCAGGTACTTACTCTTTAAATCTCCTGAAAAATGGTCGCAATCTCAGCATCAAAGAGCTAAGGAACTGTAACGAATTAAATTAATCATTTTGATTCGTGATTTGGTTTGATTATATAATTCCATTCTCCATGAAAATCATTTCTTTCAATTTTTATTTTATCCATTTCTTCATTTGTTATTA
>JBFXEQ010000014.1:0-22486 GCA_050179935.1 Bacteroidales bacterium
CCAATTCGTTTTTCGGTCTCGTTACTTTCGAGCGTATTTACATTCAGTTTATACTTAACCTCACGAATAACACATCGTAAATCGCTGGTAGTATGTTTAAGTATATATTTACCTCCCAACACCAAAGGGCGTTCATTAAACCAGCAAATCATTAAATCAATATCCTGACTAATAAAAGGCATGCTGTCCTCTTTTACAATCATATCGCCACGGCTAATATCGATATCATCATCAAGTGTAATTGTAACAGATTGAGGAGCAAATACTTCTTCAATACTTCCTTCAAAGATATCGATCGATTTAATATGCGATGTTAATCCGGAAGGCAAAATCTTAACTTTGTCTCCTTTATAAAAAATACCTCCAGCAACACGGCCTGCATATCCTCGATAATCATGATATTCATCGCGCATTGGACGTATAACATATTGTACAGGGAAACGTGCATCGGTGTGATTTGTATCGCTAGCAATATAAATATTCTCTAATAAATACATTAATGTAGGTCCATCGTACCAATCCATATTTTTTGATCTATCAACCACATTATCACCTAGTTTTGCACTAATAGGAATAAACCGTATATCATGAACCTCTAGCTTTGATGATATTCTCTCGAAATCCTCTTTTATACTCTCAAAGGTAGATTCGTCATAATCAACCAAATCCATTTTATTAACACACACAAAAATATGTGGAATCTGAAGCAGCGATGCAATAAAAGCATGCCGCAATGTTTGTTCTATAACACCATTACGTGCATCAATAAGAATGATAGCTACATTTGCAGTAGAAGCACCCGTAACCATGTTTCGGGTATATTGAATATGTCCGGGAGTATCGGCAATAATGAATTTACGTTTGGGAGTTGCAAAATAGCGATAAGCCACATCAATGGTTATTCCTTGTTCTCTCTCGGCTCGCAAGCCATCTGTTAAAAGAGCCAGATTTATTCCTTCTTCGCCCCTCTTATTACTGGCGCGTTCAATAGATTCTAGCTGATCTTCGAAAATCGCTTTGCTATCGTATAATAATCGACCAATAAGTGTGCTTTTACCATCATCTACGCTACCAGCGGTAGTAAATCGTAAAAGCTCCATATCTAAGTAACCTCTGTTATATTCTGATGACATTTGAATAAATTTAAAATGACTAAAATTTAAAGTGCCTAAAATTTAAAATATCAATTATAAAAGCTAGTGCAAATTACTACCAATTGAAGTAAAAATAGCCAATAACTCTGATGATTCATTATATTCCTTAATTATCTCATTTGGATCAAGCCAACCAATTTCTTTAATAATCTCAAGCCAATACTGACATTCACTTGCTTCACCCTCACAAATTTTAATTTTATTTTTAAAATCAGCTTTGCTTCTGGCTCTATTTGCTTCTCTATAATTTGCCCCAATACTTGTTCCTGCTTTTGTTAATTGATTTTTTATTACCTTTCCTTCAAGTGTATTCGGCAATTTTATTGATAAATTTATAATTGAAATTGCAAATAACTTTGTTCTTAATTCAAGTTCTTTTGCAAATTTTTTCCTCTGATCTTTTTTCTCCTCCAACATATCAAATTTTAAAATTTAGCTCATTTTAGGCATTTGTAATTTTAAGTATTAGAAATACCCTTCTTTTTTTCGGTCTTCCATGGCAGCTTCGGATCGCTTATCGTCGTAGCGGGTTCCACGCTCGGTTACACGGGTTGCTGCAACTTCTTCAATGATTTCCTCAATTGTAGATGCTTTTGAAAATACAGCTCCTGTGCAAGTCATATCTCCAATAGTTCTAAATCGTACAATCATTTTCTCAGGCTTTTCGCTATCTTTTAACGGGACATATTCACCTGCAGCTAAGATAGTACCATCGCGGTTAACTACTTCGCGTACGTGCGAAAAATAAAGACTTGGGATAGGGATTTTTTCGAGCAAAATATATTGCCAAACATCCATTTCTGTCCAGTTACTTATCGGAAAAACTCGAAAATGCTCGCCCATATTTTTACGGCCATTAAAGATATTCCATAATTCAGGGCGTTGATTTTTAGGATCCCACTGACCAAATATATCACGATGCGAGAAAAATCTTTCTTTTGCTCTTGCTTTTTCCTCATCGCGACGACCACCACCCATTGCGCAATCAAACTTATGCTCTTCGATTGCATCGAGCAAAGTTATTGTTTGTAATTTATTGCGGCTCGAATTAACGCCTGTTTCGTCAATTGCTTTTCCCTGGTCGATTGAATCCTGAACATACCTTACCACAAGCTTTGTTTGTGTATCGGCCATAAGTTTATCTCTGTAATCGAGTGTTTCCTTAAAATTGTGTCCTGTATCAATATGCATTAAGGGGAAAGGTACTCTAGCTGGCCAAAAAGCTTTTCGAGCTAAATGAAACATTACTATTGAATCTTTTCCTCCTGAAAACAACATACAAGGGTTTTCGAATTGAGCTACAACTTCGCGTATTACATAAATTGATTCTGCCTCAAGCTCCCGTAAATGATTTATTTTATATTGGTTCATTGTTCTATAAATTAATCTCCTGATTATAACACTAAACTATTACTATTGTTTGAAGACTGAAGTCTGAAGACCGAAGTCAGAAGTTTTGGTTTTGGTTTCGCTTTATCTAACATTCTTCCTAAACGCAATCATCATATTCATTAAATTAAATGCATATACCTGTTACAATTTGTATATACCATCGCAAAATTCCCCTATATAGTCATAACGATCCCGATAGTTATCGGGAAAAGTTATCTTTAAAGTTATTCATTAAAGACTGCTTCAGTTGCACTTTCAGTGCGCCTTCGCAGTGACTTATACTGGTTGTACTTCTGTCTGCAAAATTAATCTTTTTTATATTCGATTCGGGGTAAAAGCTTTTTTAAAATTGCCTCAACAGCTAAATCGACTGATAATTCTTCTGTTTTAATTACAATATCGGGACTTTCAGGTGCTTCGAAAGGTGCAGAAATTCCAGTAAAATTTTTTATCAACCCTTTACGTGCTTTGGCATATATCCCTTTTGTGTCTCTTTTTTCGCATGTTTCGAGTGAGGTATTTACATATATCTCAAAATAGTTTTCTTTACCAACTATTTCTTTTACCTGATTACGAATAATATGAGTTGGTGATATAAAACAATTTATAAGCACAATGCCGCATTCGATAAAAAGCTTTGATACTTCGGCGATCCTTCTGATGTTTTCTTTACGATCAGCATCGCTAAAGCCCAGATTATTATTTATACCTGTACGAACATTATCGCCATCGAGCACTTTGGATATATAGCCTAATTTATGCAGTTCTTGTTCAAGCGATTTTGCAATTGTCGATTTTCCACTACCCGAAAGCCCTGTAAACCAAACAACAACAGAATGCTGATTCAGTAATTTTTCCTTATCGTTTCGTTTAAGAATATTGTCAAAAATTGGGTGAATATTATTATCCATATTTCTTAATAATTGGAAACAAAAATAGAAATATAATAATAATTTATCGTTAAAACAGAACTGAAAAGAGGTTATATACTGTTGTAAAAATTAACCAGTTCAATCAGTTTCTTTTCGTTTATAAACAGGATGAGTTTATCATCATAATACTCAACAAACTTGTCTTTATCAGAAAGCATTGATAATACACCATCCTTTGACTTGTCTATCAAAACAGCTTTCTCATCATGTTTTTTTATGTAGTACTTTTCAACAACTTTTGTTGAAGCTTGAGAACTATAGGCATTATAAGGATTTTATTTATAAATAATTAAAGAATTGTATATATCATTATTAATTAATAACTTAACAAAATACATTCCTGGTTCATTAATCTTTAAAGGGAATTCATGTTGATCTGCATTAATTGCAAACGACTGTTTTAAAATACCTTCCATTGTATAGATTTGAATATTAATTTTTTTATAGGTTATCCTTTCGGGAAATTTAATTATAAAATCACCTGAGCTACTAGGATTTGGATAAACAACCAACTTATTATCTGTTTTTGGATTAAATATTCCTGTAGATTTATTAATGGTAATTATAAACTCTTTCGTAATAAACTCACCTTTCTTATCAGAAGATTTTACAAAAATTGAGCAGGTATTTTGGTCATAATTACTAAAATCATAATTGGTTACCAAAGAGTCGTTTTTAATCTCAAATTTATTATTATCTGCCCCGATCAATGGATTAATGTTCGTTTCAAATGCATAAGTAAAAATATCTAAAGCATCCAGATCAATAGTTTTTAGCTTACCAATAAATGCACCAATTGCAACGGTGTCGTTAAACACACTTTTAGTAATAGTAATATTTGTTGGAGCAACATTTTCATCCACATTAACAAAAATATTTTTTTCCACAGAAAGATTTGTTTTATCCGTAGCTTTAATTATTACTTCATACCTTTTGATATTATTATAATCTAAAACAACAGAGGTAACAAGATTTCCATCCTGCTCAGTAAAAGGGACAGACCCAAATGGACTAGAAACTTCATAAGTAAAGGTATCATCGGGAGTTTCATCGGTTACAATAATCTCACCAACCACTGTTCCTATCGGCATACCTTCTTCCACCGTGTTATTCGAAAGAGCTATATCTTGAGGTGAGTTATCTCTTGGTACAAAATTAATAACAGCTGCTTGATCAGAAGTAAAATCATTTGATCCAGGAGTAATACTAGTTACAAAGTAATACCCATTATAACTGCCACTCCAACCAAAATTAAAATGAAAAGCTCCATTTGAATTTACACCATCAATATTAAAAGCATGACCAGACTGACCATCACCAGCATCACCAGAGTAATAAATGGGATATCCTTTTTGTAACTGTTCAATCAAGATGCCTTCCCATTCTCCTTCAACCGTAAAATCAGATCTACTAATATATTGAGCCGAATTGGAATACTCAAAGTAACTTTTAATAGCTCCTGGCACACTCGTTGAAAATGCCCCTGAACCATCGGCTCCATAACCCATATTTACAGAAATACCCAGATGATAGAGTAATAATGCTACAGCATCTGTTGCCCCTGTATTTTCCATATTTGCCCAATCGTATGTTGTTTCGCCAAAATTGGCACTTTGAGTACCATAAGTTTCATCAGTATAACTATGGCTTCCATAACCTTGTGTAGGATGTTGATAAACACTCATGCATTGTGCCATAGCAACTGCTACGCAGCCTGCGTATGCATGTCCACCAGGGCCATCAACATCTACAGGACAATAGGCATTCCAACCCGAACCCTGGTTCCACTCAACCTGTATTAATGGTTCTACAGGATCAACAGCTTTAGTGTATTTTAATGTTTCTATTTCGTCCCACGATGGATGCTCAATTTCAGGTGCTTTCGATGAAATTAAAGAAGAAATTTGATCTGCATATCCTTCAAACCAGAAATAGAAAGGTAAGCTTTCAATCTTTTTTGTATCAAAATATCCTGTGTAAGAAAAACCCAAAATAGCTTGTACTCTGTCGTCAGCAGAAACAATAGCCCAGCCTTCGGGTTTAAAGTTTATAACATAAGTTAAAGACAGTTCATTGCTTTGAAAAACAACGGCTTCATTTATTGTAATATCTGTTTTACTAGTTGTTTCTAAAAACCTTTCTGCAACTAATTTAGCTTTTTCAATATCTATTCCCTTTGAATAGCCTTGTACCGAATTTACTACCACCAATAGGCATAAAATTAATCGTTTCATGTCCCTTCTTTTATAAAATAATTTGTGCAAATATAACCTATTTTAAAAAAGATATAAAAAAAGGAGGGATAATAAACCCTCCTTTTTACTTAAAAAAGTTATTACCTATCTAAAAGAGATTGGTGTATCTATAGGTGTCCTATCAAATGTTCTTAATGGCTTTTTAAATTCAGATTGATTTTTTCCAGTTTTAGTCCAGTAACAATCAAATATTAATGGGTATACCCAACTTCCAGCAACAACATCATATCCTGCAATAGGCATTGCATCCATAGATCCATCTGATTCTATAAATGCATCAATAGTTGCACCACCATATGGATTACGTAAGTATATATCACCTCCATTACCCATAACATCACCAAAATCTTGAACTAAGTAACCACCAACAATTACAGGAATAGATAAAGTTGCAAGATCACCATCAAAATTAGCTACAATTGATGTATCTACACCAAATATACCAGTAATTATTACACTATTCTCGTCATCACTATCTTCACTTATAGTTACTGTCCATGTATCATCATCAGCAATATCAAACCAGTTATAACAATCCACAGTATATGTTCCAATGATTAAATCCCTTGTATAACCATACGAAAAGAACCAATCATAATCGCCAAACTCAACAGCTGCTAAATCGTTTCCGTAAACATCCCATAGAGCACCTTCGTCAATACTAATGGTTACATATGAGCCATATTCACCAGTTTTTGGTAAATAAACAAACAGGGTGTCTCCATCAATATCCAAATCTCCATCTGATAAATTGAAGGTTTCACTAAGCTCATCAGTATAATATTTAACCTTGATCATCCCCATTTCATAATCATCGAAACTTGCAGCGCTTAACTCAAAAGGATATACTAGTTTAATTACATCAAAATCAAGGGGCTCAGTAACATAAACAGTATCTGAAGGTAAAACCTTTAATTCTTTTTTAGTTTCCCAGGCTACTCTCCAATATATACCATCAGGAATAAGATTACCATCACCATCATCAATAAAATCACTGATTATACCTGCAAATTCATTGCCAGATCTATCAGTTATAGCTCCCTCTGCAATTGTTAATAAAACATATTGTCCGTATAACAATTCCTGCATTTGCTCAATGGTCACCTCACTACCACTAACAGAAATAGAGTCCGCAAGCACAGGAACCCAAGTTATTACCTCAGTTATCGGATCACGATACCCTAACTGAATATCGAAACCGCTTGCTAATAACACAGGCTCATCAAAAGTAAGGGTAATAGCAAAATCTATGGTTTGTTTTGCAGTCGATGAAATTGCCGGGTTAATACCTTCATCAAGATCAAGTGTTGGTTCATAAGTATCACTTGTACTAAATGCATCTGTTGTAACAACTGTTCCAAGAACACCATCTGTATTTACTGGCAATGCATATACTTTATATGATGTGTTTTGAACTAGTTCAGGAACACTAATAGAACCTACTAATACAGCAGCATCATTCATAATTATTTGCTCAGCAAATACTGCATCCGCTACAGACAATTTAAGTATATCTTGTGCATCAGGAGTAACTGTTTCGTTATTTCCTGGAACAACAGCAATAAAAATCCTTCCAACTGTTGATAAAGAATAATTAACTATTGCTGTAGAGTCCTCAATCGAACTTACCGAAACAGTTGCAGTGTTAGCAGTGGCAAGAACTGATGATTCAAGATCTTTTTGCCAATCCTGCTCGCAACCAAACTGAACTAGTGCTAACGTAATGGCGGCTAGTCCAATTGCAAAATTTCTTATTTTTATTAGTTTCATATTATCTAATTTATCTATTTTATAAATTTATTATTAATAGCCGCTTACCTTGTTAATACAACATCAGCTTCAAAAATATTATACCATCCAGCAGATGATGTTGCTCCCGCATCGTTCCAAACATGAGAACCAAACCAATCCATTATTGACATTGAACTCTTATCGGCAGCTATTTCAATAGTAATATTACCACCTTGAGGTATAGTAATATCACCTTCTGGTCCAAACCAACCTTCTAATCTAATTAAAGGATAAGAGGATGATGTTGCAATTTCCTGATATGCAGGCACCTTAATCTCAGTCATATCTTCGTTAACAATACCATATACAGCTAAACCTGATCCTCCTTGCACAAAATTACTAATCCAAACGATACTTACATCCTCAGCATCTTTTTCAAATAATATATCCCAAGAAGTTTCACCATTAAAATAACTGGTTCCCTTTGCTGTCCAAGTACCTAAAATTGAAGCAAGAGGGTGATCTAAATCATATATTTTCACCTCACAAATATTCTGTGCACTAGGTTTTACTGTACCATCTTCAGCAAGTTGAATCTGGAATATAAGATCACCAGTAAAAACGCCAGGATTATCTATGACATTCAACACAATATTTTGAGTGCGGTTTTCAGCATCAAACGTTAATGTTTTACTTGCATCGACCAATGTAAAGTTAACACCTTCCTTAGCTGTGCTATCAATAACTGAGTATGTTACAGATTGCGACATCCCTGAAATAGATGCTAAAGTAACGGGGATACTTAATGTGGCTCCATTTTCATTGATACCTAATGCTGCTTTATCAAAAGCAACAAAAGCATCGCTATCACTAAATTCAGGGACTTCATTTAAATTATCACAAGAGGCTATAATCACTAACACTCCTATGATTAAAAATTTTAATATATTTCTCATTGCTTATAATTTTTTAGTAACCAAAATTTTGAACTAAATTTTTATTCACATCAATTTCTCTTTGAGGAATTGGTAATGCCCACTTGTAACTGTCAGCAGCAAGAGATTGATCTGGTCTGTCAGAAATACTGGAAGCTCTTTCAGTTCTAGCATAATCGAACCATAAATGACCTTCAAAAGCTAATTCAAGACGTCTCTCTTTGAAAATAACATCGGCACCAACAGATGATAACGCAGCAACACCACGTTTTGCTCTAATAGCATTAATATCAGAAAGTGCAGTAACTCCAGCTACTGTTGCTCCATTTATAATTGCCTCAGCTCTGTTTAAATACATTTCAGAAAGACGTAAAACAATTACATTGTTCAAGTCGGGTTCTGCAATTTGTTTGCCAATATACTTAGTTGTCCATTGAGAACCAGAAGCATTATCTGCATCCGTTCTAAATAAAGTACCACGTACATCACCTGCTTCGTACAATCCAATTAGATCTTGGTGAGCAGCACAATCCGCATAGCCATCAGGGTTAGTCATGTAAGCAGGGCCTTCCCAATATTCATCGTATTCGTTTGCCTGAGCAGCGTAAACTTCAAAAATAACTTCACCGCCTGCACCTGCTACATCTTTACCCCAAACATCAGAGTATTCTGTTGCAGTCCACAAATTATAATCAGAGTTTTTGATCACATTTGTAGCATAGTCGGCTGCTAATTGCCATTGTTCTGAGTATAAATAAACTCGGCTAAGCAAAGCTTGAATAGCTGGTAAAGTTGCAACAGCTTTTGAGTCGCTAACACCAGATCTTACATAATCAGGATCAATAATGGATTCAGCTTCTAACAGATCAGTAATAATTTGATTATAAACCTCTGAAACAGAATTTCTAGCTGGTTGTTCTGTAGCTGACTGATCAGTATGCAATATTATTGGAACACCAGGAGCATCTGGTTCTTTACTGAAAGCTGGAGCATATAAACGAACCATATCAAAATGCGCCAAAGCTCTTAAGAAAAGAGCTTCAGCTCTTAAATTACTCAAGTCTTGGGCTGTTACATCACCAACATCTTTACCTTCAAGATTATCAATAACATTATTTACTGCAGAAATTACATAATAAGCATAACCCCATTGTCCAGAAGTTGCATTAGATGAATAGTTCATATCACGAGATAAGGTCATACGACCTGAAGTAAAGTCTGTATTAGTAGGAATTGTTGCATTTCCAGCACGCATTTCAGCATCTAATACATAAAAAGCTCCATACCAAGAACCAGTTGCCAATGGAGAATAAGCTCCTGCAACAACATTATTTAATCCTTTGTATGTTGATAATGTTATTTCCGAACTTTGAGTTAACACTGGTTCTTCAGTAAGAAAATCATCACATCCCAGTAGAGCCATTGAAATAACAAGCATCATTAAAATTATTTTTTTCATATCTTCTAATTTTTAAGATTTAAAAAGAAAGTTCAATTCCAGCAACAAAAGTCTTTGTCATTGGATATACACCATAGCCTGTTCCATCCACACCACGTTCAGGATCCCAAAAATCTACATCGTGGAAAGTATAGAGATTATAGGCACTAACATATATTTTTAAATGTGATAATTTCACCATTTTACTATATTTAGCAGGGAGTAGGTAAGATAGAGTTATATCTTTAATACGACAATAACTTCCATCTTCGATAAAACGAGTACTTCTACTAGCGTTTGAAGTTGTTGTATTTCCAGCAATTGGTTTTGGTTCAACTCCTACATCTCCAGGTTCTTTCCAGTAGTTTAATGCACTCAATTTCTGATTCATTGACATTTGGCTTCCATCTGCGCTTATATAGGTATTTTCACCTATTAACACATTATTACCTTGTTTATATTCAAGATAAACAGATAAGTCAAAACCTTTCCAATTTAATGCTGTATTAAAGCCACCTGTATATTTAGGTTCTGGACTACCAGCATACACCCAAGCAGCTTGATTATAATTGTTAGTAATAGTTCCGTCTTCTGTTCTCCATAATGCTTCACCATTTGATGGATTAACTCCATAATAATCTTTCACATAAAAAGTTAACAGTTGTTTTCCAACTACATAACGAAGTCTATCATTGCCAGCGTATGTCATTTCTTCAACATCTGCAAGATCTAACACCTCAGATTTGTTATATGCTAAGTTAAAACCAACAATCCATTTTAAACTATTTGTTTTAACAATTTCGCCGCTTAACTGTAACTCAACTCCATTGTTTTGGATTGAACCAATATTCATAAAGTTTGAAGAGAAACCAGAAGTTTGTGGTACCTGCTTATCTAGAAGCATATCTTCCGTTTTTCTATTATAAACATCAATAGTTCCATTTAACCTTCCTTTGTAAAATCCAAAATCGATACCAGCATTCCATGTTTTATTTAACTCCCATGAAAGAAGTGGATTTGAAGGTGAGCCAGGTAGCATACCAGTACCACCATTATATGCAGTTGATGAATAAACACCATAAGCCTGATAAGCTGAGATATTATTGTTTCCATTAACACCATAACTTAAACGAAGTTTAAGAATATCTAAAATAGAAATGTTTTCCATAAAACCTTCTTGATGAATATTCCAAGAAGCTCCTACTGACCAAAATGTACCCCATTGGTTTTCTTCGCCAAATAGAGAACTACCATCTTCACGAACTGAGGCCTGTAAATAATATTTCCCTCTAAAGTTGTAATCCAATATACCAAAGTAAGATTGCATTGTACGAGTATTATAACTATAATCGCCTTGGTCTGCTTCAGCTGTTGATGTATTTGGATAAGGAATTTGTGGATCAACATCAGGTGAATAAATATAATATGAATTATAAGTTCTCCTCATGGCTTCCTGACCAACTAAAACTCTAACAAAATGATCTTCAGCAAAAACATCATTATAGGTAATCGTGTTTGATGTAGTAAGTTGAACATATTGTGATGTTGAAGCTTGAAGTGTACCAAGTTCTCCACCAAGTTCTGCTTCAGGGCTCCAATAACGACGGCCTTCACCAAAAGTTGCTTCAACAGCATTGTTGGTTTTAGCTTCAATTTGTTTAATTGGACTCCATGCAAGAAAATAAGCACCTAAAGCACGGTATTGTTTTTCCCACTGATCGTCAAATGCAGCAGTTGCTCTTGGGTTTGTATTTGAATTTTCAGGAATATTAAGGTTATAAGTTCCATCATCATTATAAGGCCTGGTCCAAGGTTGAATTGTCATGCCAGCAAAAGCTGGATTTACATAATACAAATCTTGCATAGCCACATCATTAGATTCAGTATATGCTAGGTTAAAGCGAGCACCACTTGACAATTTATCAGTTAATTTATAATCAGCATTTACACGTACAGTAAATTTTTCAAAATCTATACCATAAAAAACACCTTCGTTTTTGTGATAAGCTAAGGATGTGTAATAAGTGCCTTTATCATTTCCTCCAGCAGCACTAAGTTGGTATTCCTGCATTTTACCCATACGAGTAAAAAAGTCCATCCAATTAGTTTGAGTACCTTCAAGTAGAGTCATTGGGCGATAATATTTACCATTTGGATCATCAGGATCATTTCCTGAATTATAGATCGCATCTCGTTGGTAAGCAAGAAGTTGCTGACCATTCATCACTCCAAAATCATTATCATTAGCTAATGTAGAATATCCAAACTTGCCACTTACTTGGAAATTGGCTATTCCAGCTTTACCTTTTTTAGTTGTAACCAAAATTACACCATTTGCAGCGCGGGAACCATAGATAGAAGCTGCTGCTGCATCTTTCAATACTGTAATTGACTCAATATCACTAGGATTCATGGATGCCATGGCATTACCACTGTTGGTGAAATAAGATTGATCACCTTCCATTACTGGTATTCCATCGATTACCCAAAGAGGTTCGTTTCCTGCATTAATTGAAGAAGTACCACGAACACGAATTTGAGAACTTGCACCAGGCTGACCAGAAGAAGATGTAATTTGAACACCAGCTAATTTACCAGAAAGCATCTTATCAACAGATGTAACGGGAGCATTAGCTAATGCTTCGTTTTTAAATTCAGACACTGATCCTGTTTTTGCCTCACGTTTAACAGTACCGTATGCAACAACTACAACTTCATCCATCTCAACGGATTCGTTTTCCAATTGCACATTGATGGTTGTTCTGTTGTTAATTAAAACCTCTTGTGCTTTCATACCGACAAATGTAAAAACAAGAGTTTGGGCACTACTTGGCACAGTAATTGAATACTTGCCATCTATGTCGGTAGTTGTACCAATTGTTGGGTTATCTTTAACCACAACTGATACACCAGGAATTGATAACCCGTCTTCAAGTCCGGTTATCGTACCTGTGATTTGCACTTGTGCTGCAACCTGGAAACCAGCAAACAGCAAAAATGCAAGAAAAATTGTTAGTTTTCTCATAGATTAAAATTTTAGGTTCGTAAATAGTTATTAAATATAGAATCTTATTAATCCGCTAATTTAAAAATAAAAACCAAATAATAAAACCTTACAAGCTAATTTTATAGGATGTTTTACACCATCCTATTGTTCATTTATTTGGTTTACAAGCCTTTTAAGATGTTTTATTCTTAAGCAAACCTAAAAGATCTATTTATTAAGGTGATGGAATGTGAAAATGACCCATAAAAAAAGCTGCCCTTTTGAGGCAGCTCCTTTTATTAATGCTTATAATTTATTTATTCAAATTCTACTTTATAAGCTACATTTCCGTTTCTTTCAACTTTTTCCACAACTTTTAGTTGTTTATACACTTTATTATATGATTCTAATGAATTTTTAGAAACATGCTCTCCTGTTTCAGAGCTTGTAGTAATCCATAAATCATTTGTACCATAAGTACCATCACCAACCACAAGTTCTGTAATTATGCTATAAACAACTCCAAAACTGAAATTAACATCATCAAAATAACCTACTCCGGTTACCCCTCTTATTAAAAACTGTGAAGACTCTTCTATACATGCATCCCAGAACCAAGTAGCATCCTCTATATAATAACCACCATAATCATCGTTATCATTATAGTAATTTAAATATAGATTATATCGTTTATCTAAAACATCTGCTTTGTAGCTATTTACATCAATAAATACTTCAATATCCCCAACTAATTCATCTTCCTCCATTGGAGCAAATCCTATATCAGGAATACCAACAATAAAGTTCTCTTCATCTAAAATACTCACATCAACAGTATCTGTAACAAATGTAGCATCCCAGCTGAAATAAGTTCTCTGCACTGTTCCTGTATAACTTTCAAGATAAAAAGGGATACTAAATTCAATAGTATACTCCTCATTTAAATTGCCAAGATCATCAACAAAAGCACCTGCTTCCACAGTCATTTCTATTGTCGTCCATTCCCAGAAATCAATATGTGAAATTACGTACTCACCATCTTCAAATGTGATATTCTCTGAACTATTAATAATTTCATCAGCCTGATATCCTGATTTATCATGAAAAGTAATTGTTTTCCCCTCAACATAAGTTACATCTCCATCAAAATATACAGATACTTTTCCGTCGGGTGTAGTTTCTCCATCTTCCAGATCACAATGCACAGTTACTGGATAAACATTATTTGTAATTGATAAACTGATCGTTGCACTCTGTGGACCATCAGGATTAATTAAATATTTATCAGCTAAACTAGTCATTCGAACAATAAAATCAGCTGTTTCAGTTGCTTCACCTTGCCAACCTTCAGTTGTAATCATAATCATTTGTGCTTCTGTTGTATAAGGTTGTACAGTAGCATTAATTATAGTATAATCATCGCTGTTTGCAGTACCACCAGTTTGGGAGGCTCTAAATGTTAATGCACGATCAACAGGTCTATCAGTTGTAATGGTAAATAAAACAACTGTATCATTCTCTGCAATGGTTGTATTAGCCATTGGAGTGTATGTAACCATAGGATAACTTTCGTTAGGTTCCACCACAGGGCTTGCATCTTGCTCAGCTTGGTCGCATGAAACCATGCTAGCAAGGATAAGAGCAAGTCCTAATAATTTATACTTTAGTATTTTTTTCATTATTATTTTCATTTAAATTATTAAAATTTACTTTACAACTGGAGTATAAATAGCTGTGTACGTTCTGTCACCTGCAGCAAACGTAATAGTGTAGTAAATTGTTAATACACCTGTATCACCATTTGCTTCCCCTGGTTTATGAGAGAATACTTCGTTAGAGTACATATTAGCTAAATTTTGTAAAGGTACAGATAGAACATTGCAAGCATTATTAAAAACAAAACCATAAGTACTTAATGGAGGATTCCATGTTCCAACGCTTGTAGTAAGATATTGTTCGGTATCAACTTTAGTTATTGTTTCAATTCTTGAAAAAACCGCACCGGTACTAGATGTAACTGTTAAATTATAATCACCTTCAAATTCTGAATAACAAGCAAAGTTCATCTCTATTTCTAGAGGTTTACCAGTATTTGTTACATTAGGATCTCCGGTAGCTGATTGTACTTTTAAAACTATAATTGGATTCTTTGCCAATGGAGTTACAATTCCATCAGTAATCATGGTAACATTGATAAGTCCAATATAATTATTTTCAGCTTTAAGAATAATTGTAGGTTCATCTATTCTAAAATGTGTACCACTAACTGCTGTTGAAGAAGGATCAATAGCAATAGTTACAGTAATATCGCTTTTTATATCTCGATATGTGGGTCCAACTAATTTAATTTTCATTGGAAAGTTGTATTCAGAACCATCAGCGATGCCTGAAACAAGTGTTTTACCTAATTCGAAAGTAGCCAGATTATAACCTGTGTCGTTATCACCATAAGTAGTTTCGTCATCTACCAAGCATGAGTTAAATAAACCAATGCTTAGCACAAGTATTAATAAATATTTAAACTTTCTCATAATTTTTTACTTTTTAAAAATTAATTTGCCCAAAATATTGGTGCGCTAAAAGCATCTGGTTGTAATGGAACATTCGCACCATTTGAAGAATATTCGCTTGCAGGATAGAAAATACGAACTGGCCTATCAATACTAGGTGGAGCCAATAACGAATTTGGTAATCCAGCAGGATATCCAGTACGAGTATAATCAAACCATGATTGTTCTGCATTGATACTATTTAATGCAATCCATTTTTGTGTAATAATTGCTTGTAGTTTATTTATAGAATTATCATAACCAACAAGGTCAACACTAATATTACTTGCTAAATATGCTGTTGCATCAGCAGTTGTTAAACCAAGAGTTTCAAATGAAGCAGTAACACCTTCATCATACAATACTTGTGGATCATCACTAATTAACGTTTTTAATGCAGCTTCTGCTAAATTAAATTTACTTTCAGCTAAAGTAAAGATAATAGCATCCATATCGAATCCTTTTAAAATACCAGGACCCATATTAGAAACCAATTCAGGAACATATGCATCAACCACAGGAGTATCATAATCTAACATTCCTTGTGGAACACCAAGGTGCCCAGTAGCAGGTTTTTCATAAATTCTGTCTAAACGTGGATCGTTTTTGCTTCCTAAATAAGCTAATACATAATCAGTAGCGCAAGTGGCTTTTCCACTCATTGTTTGAGTACCGGAAACTTCAGCACCATAAGCTTGCCACATAGGGTTTTGTTTGTTTTCTTCTTTAGCAAATCCAGGATTAACTGTAACATTTTCAGTAATAAATCCAGAACCTTCAGTATTAATAGCAGCTATTTCAGTAGCAATATTAAATGGAGGAGTTCCCATATCAGAAACACGCACAATCATACGCATTTTAATGGTATTAGCAAACTTAATCCAACTATCCATATCACCTTCAAAAATCACATCATTACTAACTGCCGCAGGCATTTCAGCATTCTTAATCAGATCAATTGCTGTAGTTAATTCAGTCATTAATGCGGCATAGATATCAGTTGCGTTATCATACTTTGGAGTTGCTAAAGCGCCTCTCTGTAAAGCTTCTGTGTATGGAATATCACCATACAAGTCAACTAATAGTTGAAAATGATAAGCTTTCATAATTTTAGAAATAGCCTTGTAATAATCATATTTTGCATCAAGACCTTCTAAAATCTGATATTGTTTTAATGTATTCTGATAAGAGTAAGTAAAAATACGGCTGTAAAATGATGCATTAACAGCATAGTTAAATTCATCATAATACCATGAATAACCATCACTCTGGCTCCAGTTGTACATCATCATATTACCAAGACAGTTAATATATCTATCGGTAAACATAACATTTGCTGTATAAACCTGAGCAACAGGCAACACCAATTCAGGCGTAACACTTAGTGGATTGTTTGGATCTTCGTTTACATCCAAAAAATCTTCACAAGATGCCATTAGCAATACTGCTAAAAGCATGGTTGTATATTTTAGAAAATTTTTCATATTTAAATATTTTTTTAGAATTCGATATTAATATTAAATCCGTAAGATTTTGTTGGAGGTGATTGGAAATATCCACCAACACCAATAGCATTGTAATTAGTTGATGTGCTATTATTAAACTCAGGGTCAGCGAATTGATTTTCTTCTGGTAACCAAGTCATTAAGTTTCTTCCAATAAATCCAATGGTAACTTTGTTAAGAGCTAGTTTTTGAATATATTTTTTTGGTATATCATAACTAACAGCTAACTCTCTCCATTTAAGAGCTGTAGCATCTTTAACATAGTTTTCACCAATGTTGTTATATACGTTTGTCCAATAACTCTGACGACCGTTTTGTACCTGAATATTAGTATTAGGAACATATTCAGTGCCATTGTCTATCACAGAATTAGGAATAACAAAATCCTGACGATTTGCAGAAACACTTGCCAAAGATCTACCTGTAAATTCCATTTGTTGCGAACCTTGTTCATAATAAACATGTCCGGTTCTGTAGTCAAATGTTGTTGAAACAGAAAATCCTTTATAGCTCAATGTAGTGCTTAAACCATAAATATGAGGAGGTGTTGTTCTACCCATAAGAGCTTGATCTTGAAGTTCTTTTGGCCAACCAGTTGCAGGATCAATTACAATACGTCCCTGAGGATCGCGTTCGTAAACATTTGATTTCATTTGAGGATATTCTTCACCAACAACAGCATAAATACCAACAGGAATCTCAGTTTGTGTTCCAACAGCAATTTCATCTAACCCTTCGTAAATTTCGTTTACAATAGTTGAGTTATGTGTATAGTTGAAATTTAAATCCCATTTAAAATCTCTGTAGTTAATAACATTACCACTTAAAGATACCTCATAACCATTAGATTCCAATTCACCAATATTTGTCAAATAAGATGTTGCTCCTGATGCAATTGAAGGAGTAGTAGCAACAATAAGGTCATTGATCATTGTTTTGAAATAAGAAAAGTCAAGACTGATTCTGCTTTGGAAAAAACCTAAGTTTAAACCAACCTCAGTAGTATTTAACTTTTCTTTTGTAATATCAGGATCAACAGCTCCTGTTTGTAATAAGAAACCATTAATATCAGCATATGGGAAAGAAACGTGTTTTTGATAAACCTCGTTTGTTCTGTATGCTGGAAGGTCGTTATAAACTGTTGAGTTACTTAATGTAACTTTTGCAAAAGAAAGAATGTCATTGTTTTTCAACATCTCAATAGCATCAGTTGCCACAAACGACAAACCCACTGCTGGATAAAAGTAACTATTGTTACCTTCAGATAATGTTGAAGTCCAGTCGTTTCTACCAGAGAAGTTTAAGAATACATAGTTTTTAAATCCTAAGGTAAAATCACCAAAGAAACCAAAGTTTCTGTTTTTCTCTTCATCAACCGATACGGTTGGAGAACCTGTTCCATTTGATACATCATAGAAACCAGGAATACTTAAGTTATCAGCACGCATGTAGCTGTAACGATAATCTGTAGAATATATAGTTCCGCCTAAGATTGCCTTTAATGTAAAGTTATCTAAGAAAGAAAAACTACCAGTTAAAAGAGCATCGCCAGTATAAGTGCTTCTTTTGTATTCGGTTTCTTCAACAAATGAAGATACATGTGAGTGAGATGGTTGTAAATCAGCATTGTAATCTTGTTCAGCGCGCCAGTTTTTACCGTCACCCCAAACATTATTAAGACCCATACGACCTGTAAAGTTTAACCACTCAAAAACATCGTATGATAAGTTCAAGTTTCCGATCAAACGGTTTGAATAATCGATATTTCTGTTAGTTCCAATTGCCCAATATGGGTTTTGATAATAAGCATTATAATAGTTATCAGCATAACCATAACTTAATGGATTACTCCAGTCTTTATATGTAGATAATGGAATGTTTGCTGAGGTGTTTAATAAGAACCAATATAATGGTCTGTCTTGGTCACCAATTGAACTACCAACAACATTCTGATAATCAGTAAAGTAGCTTGAAGTAACGCCTATTTCAACTTTACCAACTTTTTTGCTTGCATTAATACGAACGTTATTTCTTCTGTACTCATCATTCATAACAATACCATCAGCTCTTTGATCTCCAAAAGATGCATAGAACTTACTAGTTTCGTTACTACCACTTAAATAGATAGTATTGTTCCAGGTATCACCTGTTTCGAAGAAATTTAATAAATTGTCTTTTACAGGAGCATAAGGTACCATCTGTGTTTCTATTGGATAATCCTCTGGAAATGTTGGGCCAATTTGTCTTAACTGTCCATCAAAACGAGGACCCCAGTTTGTATTTTCTACGTTATCATAAGCACCTTCCCAACCTGTACCATATTCGGTTTGCATTTTTGGCATATATGCAACCTGCTCCATAGTATAAGCTGAGGTAATCCCAACGATAAATTTCTGACCAGCAACACCAGTTTTGGTATTAACAATAAGAACACCGTTACCAGCTCTTGAACCATAAAGTGCAGCAGCAGTTGCTCCTTTAAGTACGCTGATATTTTCAATATCATTAGGGTTCAAGTTATCAAAAGCACTTGAGTTAGCTATTGATCCATCGATAACGATTAAAGCCTGGTTATCGAAAGAAATAGAACGAAGACCTCTTAAGATAATCTGTGTAGAAGGGTTAACACCGTTATCCTGAACGTTGATCTGCAAACCTGCAACTTTACCAGCCATTGCTGCGCCAGCTTTAGTCGGAGCCATTTTGTTAAGTTCACTATCAGTAACTTTTTGTGTTTGATAGGTTACCTCACGTTTTTCTCTTTTGATACCAAGTGCAGTTACTACAACTTCGTCCATTTCTAAAAACTCAGCTTCGATTTTGATATCGATCACAGATCTGCCATTAATAAGCACTTCTTGTGATTTCATACCAACGAAACTGAAAATAAGAGCCTGAGCACTGCTGGGTACTGTTAGTGAGTATTTACCATCAATGTCAGTTGTAGTACCAATAGTGGTATTATCTTTCACCACAACGGATACTCCAGGGATTGGGAGACCGTCTTCAGCGCCGGTAACCGTTCCCGAGATCTGCATTTGTGCCTGTACGGTAAACCCTACAAACAGCAAGAATGCAAGAAAAATTGTTAGTTTTTTCATAGATAAAAATTTTAGGTTAAAATAGTTAATTAAATAATAATTATTCAACACGCTAATGTAGTAAAAATATCATTGAATCATAATATTGGCATTATTTTTTTTTAACATTTTTTTCAAAAAATTAAGTTTTGTTCTGCTTAATTTATAAATAAATTCAACCAAATAACACCTTAACGATTTGACTATAAACAAAATAAGGAGCTTTATATAAAAGCTCCTTATTTATCAACTAAAAAATCTAATGTTAAATCTTATTTAACACTATTTGTAAGACTTCTTTTTCTAAAACCTCAGCTCTGTTTTCGATTTGAGAACCCTTATTACTAATTTCTTCAACAAACTGCTTATCCTCTAATCCTGAAGCATTAATTCTGACATTAAGAAAAGCACCTCTTATACAAGCTCTTATAGCCAAAGCACCAACTCCGGCATCAGAAACCGAATTTGGATTACCTGTTTCGGCCATTGCTTTAACAATATCCATGGCACCAAGAGCGGTTTCCATTACTTTAAATGGCACCATAATGGCATTTTTGGTTGCATCCTGAATGGCCTTTTTTCTTGCAGCTTTTTCATCATCAGTTTTCTTAGGTAATCCAAATGCATCCATTATTTTGTTAAATGCATCGGTATCTTCATCAACCAAACGTAATAGTTCTTTCTGATAAGCCATTCCTTTTTCGGCCCAATCTGAAAACTCTTCCCAACGATCATCCCATCCTCTTTTGTGCGATGAGAGGTTTGCTACCATTGTACCTAGTGCGGCACCTAATGAACCCATATATGCAGATATTGAACCTCCTCCAGGAGCCGGTGATTCTGATGCTGTTTCATCAGCAAAACCAGCTATAGTTAGATCTGCTAATCTTTTTTTCTTTTGATCTGCAGCCAGTTTATATTCAATAATTTTTTCTTCTGGTTTAAATTTATATAAATCATCTAAGCCCAAGGATTTAACAGCAATTTTAATAATCTCACTATCAGGTATTCCTACAGATCTCTTTTGTTTTTTTAGAAAATACTTACCTGCATCAATCATTGCCTGCAAAGGAATTAAACCTACCAGCTCAGAACCTGTAACGCGAATACCTCTTTCCTGAGCTTTTTTACAAACCTCATCAAAAGCCACATGAACAGGAGTGATACTAATATTTGTTAAATTCATTGATATTTGTGCAACACCATATTCATCAATAAACCAACCAATAGCTTTAACAGTTTTTAATGTACCAGGAATCCATACTTTGTTTCCCTTTTCATTGACAACCTGCTTTCCTGTAATTGGATCCCCTTCGCGCATCGGTCGACCTTTTTCGCGAACATCGAATGCTATTGCATTGGCGCGTCGTGTTGAAGTAGTATTCAAATTTACATTATATGCAACCAAAAAATCGCGAGCTCCAACTGCTGTTGCTCCTGCTTTGGCATTGAACTCAGAAGGGCCAAAATCGGGTTTCCATTCAGGCTTAGTTAGTTTGTCCTTTAATCCTTCATACTCTCCAGCACGACAATTAGCCAGGTTTTTTCTAACATCAGAAAACGCGGCATTCTCATAACAATATATAGGTATATTTAATTCGTCACCAATTCTTTTTGCTAATTTTCGGGCATAAACCACCGTTTCTTCCATAGTTATACCAGCAACCGGAACTAAAGGACAAACGTCAGTCGCACCAAAGCGAGGATGCGCTCCTTTATGATTTCGCATATCAATCAGCTCCTGAGCTTTTTTTACAGCACGAAATGCTGCCTCAATAACAAGTTCTGGTGAACCAACCATGGTTACAACTGTTCGGTTAGTGGCTTTACCCGGATCAACATCGAGAAGACTAACTCCTTCAACAGATTCGATCTCATTTGTAATCTGTTTTATTATATTTATATCGTTCCCTTCGCTGAAGTTAGGAACACATTCTATTAATTGTTTTCCTATCATTTTTTTGTATTTATTATATTTCTGTTTATTTATAAATTATTTTACTGTTTTATTACGCCAAGTTGCGCTGAGATTAATCGCTAAGTTACGCTAAGCTATCTTTGTGAACCTTTGCGAATCCCGATAGTTATCGGGACTTTGTGAACCTCTGCGTTACCATTTTTTATCGATTTTATGTTTCTATTATTTTAATTAAATAACGATATTTGATTCTATCTTCATTAGTAAAAGTGCTTATTTAATCACCACTCTTCTGTTTTATTACGCCAAGTTGCGCTGAGATTAATCGCTAAGTTACGCTAAGCTATCTTTGTGAACCTTTGCGAATCCCGATAGTTATCGGGACTTTGTGAACCTCTGCGTTACCATTTTTTATCGATTTTATGTTTCTATTATTTTAATTAAATAACGATATTTGATTCTATCTTCATTAGTAAAAGTGCTTATTTAATCACCACTCTTCTGTTTTATTACGCCAAGTTGCGCTGAGATTAATCGCTAAGTTACGCTAAGCTATCTTTGTGAACCTTTGCGAATCCCGATAGTTATCGGGACTTTGTGAACCTCTGCGT
>JBFXEQ010000014.1:22496-68109 GCA_050179935.1 Bacteroidales bacterium
ATTTAATCACCACTCTTCTGTTTTATTACGCCAAGTTGCGCTGAGATTAATCGCTAAGTTACGCTAAGCTATCTTTGTGAACCTTTGCGAATCCCGATAGTTATCGGGACTTTGTGAACCTCTGCGTAACCATTTATAAATTATTAACGAATCTTCTAATTCCATTTTTTAATAAGGAGGTATTAAAATTCATTAATAACCCAAGTTTATAATTTCCTAATTTCAAATAAGTTAATATCTGAGCTTCATGTACATCAATAAAAGAATCAACACTTTTTATTTCGATTACTACTTTGTTTTCAACCAATAAATCTATTCTATATCCATGATCTAGTTTAATATCCTTATAAACTATAGGCATAGGTTTTTCTTTTTCAACAATCAATCCTATACTTTTTAGCTCAAAAAATAAACATTCCTGATAAGCCGATTCCAACAAACCAGGTCCCAATATTTTATGTACCTCTATTGCTTTACCAATAATTAATTGAGATAATTCGTTTTCTGTCATTTCCTATAAAACCTTTCCATTTAATATCACTGTATCAATTAAGTTGCTGGTATATGCATAAGGCATATATTCGTAAGTTGGAATTTCTTTAGTAATAAAAACATTAGCTATTTTGCCTTTGGCAATACTGCCATGAGTATCGCTAATACCCATTGCATAAGCTCCGTTAATAGTAGTTGCATGAATAACCTCTTCTGGCAACATTCGCAGTTTAATTGTACCTAACGACATAATAAATTTCATATTCCCCGAAGGAGAAGAGCCTGGGTTATAATCCGAAGCTAGTGCAACAGGTAAACCTGCATTTATCATTTTACGAACCGGAGGATCAACCATTCCCAAGAAAAAAGCTGCACCGGGCAATAGCGTTGGCATTGTCCCTGATCCTTTTAGTGCATTAATTTCATCATCACCTGTATATTCTAGATGATCAACAGATTGCGCTTCGTATTTTACACCAACCTGAATTCCTCCTGAATAATCAAGTTCGTTAGCATGAATCTTAGGTTTTAACCCATATTTAATACCAGCCATAAGCATACGTTCTGTTTCTTCGATAGTAAAAAATCCTTTATCGCAAAACACATCAATATAATCGGCTAACTCTTCTGATGCAACAACGGGAATCATTTCGTTTATAACCATATCTACAAACTCGTTTTGTTTGCCTTTAAACTCAGCAGGCACAGCATGAGCTCCCAAAAAAGTTGACTTTATGGTTATTGGTGTTGCCTCCTTTAACCTTTTAATTACCCGTAGCATTTTTAATTCATCCTCTAAATTAAGACCATATCCGCTTTTTATCTCTACAGCACCAGTTCCTAATCCGATTATTTCATTTATTCGCTGCAACGATTGCTCAAAAAGAAAATCCTCAGAAGTATTATGTAATAGCTTTGCAGAATTTAAAATTCCACCTCCTCTTTTGGCAATCTCTTCGTATGATAATCCTTTAATTTTATCGCTATATTCAACTTCTCGACTTCCGGCATAAACCAAATGAGTATGCGAATCGCAAAATGATGGGAAAACCATTTTACCTGAAGCATCGATAATATCTCCCTTGAAATCAATTGATTCATAATCCCTCATACTACCAAAATCGGTAATCTTATCCTTATCAATTAATAAATATGCATTTTCAATGGTTTTAAGATTTTGCATGTCTTTTCCAGCAACCCATTTTACTGGGTTTAATTCGATATTTATTAATGACTTAATATTCTTAATTAGCAATGCCATAGCGAAATATTTTAAGTTACGAAATTACAAAAATCGCTGGTATATCAATAAAAAATTTTCTGTTGTTCAACTTATAACTTATTTTTACGACTAAATAAACTAAAAAATATTAGCTATATATAATAGGTATAAAAATCAATTTAAAAGCTATTTCTTATAATTACAAAATACAAGTTGTAACCATTTAAATACAAAAATAAAACAATGAAAACCAAGAGACCATTTCCTCACACCTATGTAATAATCTTTTCGATTATTGTACTCAGCGCTATGCTAACCTGGTTTGTGCCGGGAGGTGAGTTTGCGCGCAAATTAAAAAACGTAAATGGTATTGAACGAGAAGTGATTGTGCCCAATTCATTTAAACAGGTTGATAGCCAACCTCAATCCTGGCAGGTTTTTACTTCAATTTTCAAGGGTATGCAACGTACTTACGATATTATTTTTTACATATTGATGATTGGTGGTGCATTTTGGTTGATGAACGAAAGTAAAGCACTTGATGTAGCTATTTACTCATTTCTAAATTTTACAAAGAAACTGGAGCGATTTAAGATTTTAAAATGGCTGGGGGTAAATAACTTGGTTATTGTATTGATTATGATTTGTTTCAGTTTTTTTGGAGCTGTAATTGGGATGAGCGAAGAAACCATCGCCTTTGTTATCATTTTTGTTCCGCTGGCTATTAGTATGGGCTATGATTCGATTGTTGGTATTAGTTTATGTTTTTTAGGAGCAGGATTAGGTTTTGCCAGTGCATTGCTTAATCCGTTTACCATTGGGATTGCTCAGGGACTTTCTGGAATACAATTATTCTCGGGTATTGAATACAGATTAGTTATTTGGCTTGTTATTAATACTATAGGTATTAGTTATGTTTTATGGTATGCCAACAAAATAAAGAAAAATCCTGAATTATCGCCAGTATATGAAATAGATGAGTATTGGAGAAAGAAAGGAGAAACCAAGAGTAATGGAACAAAAAATAATGCAGGTACTTCAGCTTGGGCTGTGTTTATTTTTACTTCGTTTGTTTTTATCATCTTCTCGTTTTATTATCCTATAACTGATATGCTTATTGGCAACAGTACCATATCCGCACCAATAATACCAATACTAACAGGCGTTTGGATTATAATCGGATTCATGGCGCTTCGTCATTCGGTACAATTATTTATTGTTAATATTCTGATTTTCACCATTTTGTTTTTAATCATTGGTGTAATGGGATATGGATGGTATATAAAAGAAATTGCAACCTTGTTTTTGGTAATGGGACTACTTTCGGGAGTTTCATTCGGGCAAGGTGCCAACCAGATTGCCAAATCCTTTATCGAAGGAGCTAAAGATATTATGTCTGCTGCATTGGTTGTAGGATTAGCGAGTGGAATAGTTGTTGTTCTTGAACAAGGTAAAATAATCGACTCGTTATTATTCTTTGCAGCAGATTCGATGCAAGGTTACGGAAAACTAATGTCAGTTGCCATTATGTTTATTTTTTATAATCTGCTTAACTTTATTATTGCCTCTGGCTCTGCCAAAGCAGCATTAACAATTCCTTTAATGGCTCAGTTTTCGGATCTAATTGGAATTAGCAGACAAGCTACTGTAACAATATACCAATTGGGCGGTGGATTTACCAACCTCATTACACCAACATCAGGAGTAATGGTTGGAGTATTAAGTATTGCAAAAATTCCTTATAATAAATGGTTTAGATGGTTTTTGCCTTTAATGCTAATATTAATTGTCGCTGCATTTATTTTACTTATTCCAACAATTTATATGAAGCTAAATGGTTTTTAATGCAATAACAAAAAGTTTCAGTTACTAAAACAAAAACCTCAGATTTAAATCCGAGGTTTTCTAATTTTATTTAATTTTATAAGTAATATCTCTAAACTCCCCACTATCTCTAAATTCGCAACATTCATCAAGGTTTTTACTATACACCGCCATAGCTCGTTTACTCATACCCATGCTCGAGAAACCACCATCGTGGAAAATATTCTGCATAGTAATTTTCTTTGTAAGATCAGAAAACATAGTAATACAAAAATCAGCACATTCATCAGCAGTAGCATTTCCCAGTGGCGACATTCTGTTTGAAAAATCCATCAGATCTTCTAAACCCATAACTCCTTTACCAGCGGTTGTTGGTGTTGGTGATTGCGAGATTGTGTTAATTCTGATATGTTTCTCGCGGCCATAAATATAACCAAAACTTCGTGCTATCGACTCTAATAAAGCTTTTGCATCGGCCATGTCGTTATAACCATAAAGTGTACGTTGTGCAGCAACATACGATAATGCCAAAACAGAACCCCAATCGTTTAAAGCATCCATTTTACGAGCCACTTGTAATATCTTATGAAAAGATAAAGCCGAAACATCAAGTGTTTTTAAGAAATATTCATAGTTAAGGTTATCGTAAGTAATGCCTTTGCGAACGTTTGGAGACATTCCAATTGAATGCAAAATAAAATCAAACTTACCACCGAAATGCTCCATGGTTTGCTTAACCAGATTTTCGATCTCCTCTACATTTGTTGCATCGGCCGGAATAACAATAGTTTTGCACTTTTCAGCAAGTTTGGCTGTATCACCCAATCGTAATGCAAAAGGAGCATTTGTTAAAACAATCTCTGCTCCTTCTTCAAAAGCTCTTTCAGCAACTTTCCAGGCAATTGAATCTTCATTCAATGCTCCGAAAATTATTCCTTTTTTACCCTTTAGTAAGTTGTAAGCCATAATATGTAATTTAGATTTATAATTTTTAAGACAATTTTTAGGTAATAATGTTCATTACCATCATTTTATGATTCCAGCAGAACTTTTGCATTTTGAATCGCTGCATCGGTTAACGATTTACCACTAAGCATTTTAGCAATTTCATGAATACGCTCTTCCTGGTTTAATAATTTAATAAAGGTATTGGTTGTTTCCTGATTATCTTTTTTATACACTAAAAAATGATAATCGCCTTTACTTGCAATTTGCGGAAGATGGGTAATGTGTATAACCTGCATGTTTTTTGCCATCTTTTTTATAATTATACCCATTTTATCAGCTATCTCACCTGATGTTCCCGAATCGATCTCATCAAAAATTATGGTTGGCAAAGTGGAAGATTCGGCCATTAATGATTTAAGACTTAACATTAACCTCGACATTTCTCCGCCGGAAGCTATTTTCGCTAATTCTTCGGGGCCAACATTTTTATTCGCCGAAAACATAAACCGGATTATTTCTTTACCATTCGAAAGAAAATCTTCTGAAGGAACTTGTTCAACTTTAAACTGAGCATTTGGAATACCAAGCTGCTGCAACATTTCAACAATCTTTTTTTCGATGGCTGGGATAGATTTACGTCTGTTTTTTGAAATCTCAACTGCTTTAGAATTTAATATTTGTGTTAAAGCCTCCAGTTGTCGATGAATATCCTCGATACGAAAATCTATTGATGAAATAGAATTAACTTTATTCTGCAGTTCATCTTTAACAATTAATAATTCGTCAACAGTTTTGCATTTATGTTTTTGTTGCAACGAATATAAAAGGTCTAACCTGGATTTTACAAGCTCGAGTTTTTCGGGATCATGATCAAGGGAATTATTCACATGTTCAATCTCAGAAGTAATATCATTAAGCTCGATATAAACCGATTCGATCCGCTCTAATAGGTTTTTATATTCACCTAAAAACTTTGAGATACTTTGTATTGAGTTTTTTACTTGTTTTAAATTACTTGTTATATCAATACTTTCGCCGGTTAATAATTGGTACGAATTAGTTAAATTAAGCTTTATCTCTTCAATATGCGATAGCTTTTCGAGCTCTTCTTCCAGTTCTTGTTGCTCTCCTTGTCTCAATTTTGCCGATTCTAACTGATTAAATTGAAAATTATAATAATCAAAATCGGCTTTGGCTTTCTCTGAATTTAAGATAAGCTGCTGATATTCCGTACTTAATTCTTTAAATAGCACAAAACTAGCATAGTACTCGGTAAGCAAATCGGTGTGATTAACATAGGCATCAATTAAATTCATCTGAAATTGGTTATCGCCTAAAAGTATTGTCTCGTGCTGCGAATGAATATCAACGAGATAGCTGCCAAGATCTTTAAGAACGCTAATATTTACAGGAGTATCATTGATAAAAGCTCTGGATTTACCAGTATCAGTAATCTCTCGACGAATAATTGTAATATCATCGTAATCAAGCTCATTAATTCGGAAAAACTCTTTGGTTTCGAATTTATTAATTAAAAACTTTGCTTCAACAAAGCACTTTTTCGATTTGTCTTTTAATACTGTAGTATCTGCTCTTTGTCCAAGAATTAATGAAAGTGCTCCGAGCAAAATTGATTTTCCGGCACCTGTTTCGCCGGTAATAATATTTAATCCATTTTTAAAATCAATTTCTAACTCATTGATCAGTGCATAATTTTGAATATACAGAGATTGAAGCATTAGTTGAAGATTTTTTTGTTATACAAACATAGCTAAAAAATGATAAAAATCATTCATTCTAAACGGATAGAAATTAACAGGCAAATGCGATTCTAGTTTTCTTTTATTTTCTTGTATCGGTCAGTACGAGTAGGATCAATTTCTATAAGGATATTATAAACCCTATCGGCTTCGGCCATAAACGATTCAGAAAATACATTTGCCAATTCTTCTGATTTTGCAATCATAACCAGATCGAAATAGAACAAAAAAGGATCGGGTTTTTGGCGGTAAACTTTTTGAAGTAACTCCAGACTCTCGGCAATTTCTGCACGGCCTGCAGCTTCTTTTGTACTCATTACATCGAGGCCTAGCCTATGATATTTGTACATAAACTCACGCACTCCTTTGTACTGATCATTTAAAATATTTTCTACCAGCCAATATCTGTTTTTTCGGCTTTCAAATGCTTTCCATCCCTTTTCAGGAGCATTTTGTGCCATATTAACTATTTGTTCGGCTTTCTGAAAAAACTCGCTACCACCAAGGGGTGAAAAGGTATCGTAATCGAGACCTATTATTATATATGCATAATATGCCAAAATTGATGTAAGGTTTGATCTAAACTCTGTCAAATTAAACTCTAGCGGTTCAAATTCAACATAATTAAATTTAACATCATCATCTTTGTAATTTAGAATTGTTGCATTATACGATGTATTATGTACCGGTCGGCGTGATTGGATCTGAATGCTTCCTTTAAACTCATCGCCTGAGTGATCGGTAAGGTTAATCATAATATTGCAGTCGATTCGCTCTTCGTTTCGGTAAACATGATTTGTCCAGGCACGATTATTCATAAACTCATACAATTCGTTCTGCAAAGTCTGAAAAACCTGTTTGTTTGTACCTTGTATCTGTGATGAAACCACTTGTATGTTACATCTAAGTTCCTGGCTAAAAGCAAGGAATCCAATAAATTGTGCAAGAATTAACAAATACAATCGCTTTTTCATAGAGAAGATGTTAAATTTTCTTTTTCAGAAATGTATCAGCAAGCATATTAACAATATCCATTGCAGTTTCGTTTTTCGATTTCAAATCAAATTTCAATTGTTTTTCGCTTGAGGTAATAATGGTAATTTTATTTGTATCGAATCCAAACCCGGCACCTTTATCTTTTAACGAGTTTAAAACGATAAAATCGAGGTTTTTAGTATTTATCTTCTTTACTGCGTTTTTATATTCGTCAGTTGTTTCGAGTGCAAACCCAACTAATACCTGTTTTTTGGTTTTGATTTTACCTAATTCGGCAGCAATATCTTTGTTAGGAACTAGTTCTACCTGAAAATCCTCTTTTCCTCTTTTTATTTTTTCTGAGGCTTGCTTTTTTGGTTTAAAATCGGCCACAGCTGCAGCCATAATAGCAGCATCACAAGATTTAAAATGATTAACTGTTGCTGTAAACATTTCGTCAGCAGTTTGAACATCAATTCTTTTTATTAAGCTATTTTGAGTTGACAAGTTTGTTGGTCCGGTAATCAGAATAACATTTGCTCCTTGTTCAGCAAGTTTTTCGGCAATAGCAAAACCCATTTTGCCAGTACTGAAATTACCTATAAACCTTACAGGATCAATTGGTTCGTAGGTTGGTCCGGCAGTTACAAGTATAGTTCTATTTATGAGTTTTTTTTTTACGGAAAAGATCTCAATCACTTTTTCGACAATCACTTCGGGTTCTTCCATCCTACCCTTACCGCTCAATCCACTTGCAAGCTCACCCGATGCAGGCTCAATTATAATATTGCCGTACGATTTAAGAATATCTATATTTTTAAGATTTGCCTTATGGCGGTACATATCCAGGTCCATTGCCGGGGCAATCATAACAGGACATTTAGCCGACAAATAAGAAGTTATAAGCAGATTATCGGCAACTCCATTTGCCATTTTACCCATTGTATTAGCAGTTGCAGGGGCAATTAAATACAAATCGGCCCACATTCCCAAATCAACATGGCTGTTCCATTTTCCATTTTCGGGATCGAAAAAATCGACCAATATTGGATTTTTTGATAAGGTAGCCATGGTTAAAGGAGTTATAAACTCCTTAGCTAATTCAGTCATCACAACCTTAACCTCAGCTCCTTCTTTAACAAGTAATCTAACAAGAATAGCAGCCTTATAGGCCGCTATACTTCCTGTAATACCTAATAATATATGTTTACCTTTTAGCTTCATGGGTTATTTTTTAAACCACTACTCAGCTTCTTCAATCTCAGGTTTTCTATAATATATCTGATCATCAAGAAACTCCTGCATTGCAATTAATGTAGGTTTTGGGAGTCTTTCATAAAACCTTGAAATCTCGATCTGCTCTCGGTTTTCAAAAACCTCTTCCAGATTATCGGTATACGAAGCAAACTCTTCTAATTTACGGTTCAATTCTTCCTTTAATTCAGCACTGATCTGATTTGCTCTTTTTGAAACGATTGAAACGGTTTCGTAAATATTACCTGTATCTTTGTTTAAATCAACAAGATTACGAGTAACAGTAGAAACCGGAGCTTTTGTTTTTTTATAATCCATTCTGTTAGAATTTATGTAAAATTAATTTTTCAAAAATTTCTGTGAATCCTTAAACATCTTTTCGGCTTCGTTTTTGAATTCACTAGCAGGAAACTCATCAACGAAAGTATAATACTCATCTACAGCTGCCTGAAAACGCTCAACCTGCTTTTCAACAACACTTTTATCTGCATACAAATAACTCGCTTTTAAAATTAAAAACATAATTTCTTCGCGGTATTTTGTTTCAGGAAACTGTTCCAAGCTACCATTTAGTGCAATAATTGCTGAGTTGTAATCTCCCAGATTATTATACAATTTTGCACTCATATAAGATTTTTCAACCAATTTATTTCTTAGCTCATCAATAATACGAATACATTCATCTTTGCGTGTGCTATTAGGATACTTTGACAAGTACAATCCGATATAAGCAATAGCTTGATGTGAATAAGTCTGATCAAGGCTTGGTCTGGGTGACATTTTATAAAAACAATACGCACTCATAAATTCGGCTTCTTCAGCAAATGGACTATTACCAAATGTTTTTCGAAACTCATCAAAATAATGAGCACCTAATAAATAATCTTTTTCGTAAAAACTACAGTATGCACTAAAGAAGAAAACAGTATCAGCCTCTTTCGCCCCTTTTAAAACCGGTTTTAGCTGATCAAATAATCCCATAGCCCGGGTATAATCCTCTTTTGCGTAATACTCAACAGCTTTGCGGTATTTAAGTGAGTAATCCTTACTCTTCAGCAACTTTTCGTATTTGCAAGAGCTAAGAATTGCAATTATTGCTAATAATGGTATTATTCGTTTCATTTTCAAAAATATTTTGCAAATTTACAACAATTGTTTATAATGATAAAATATAATTAATCAAAACGTGCCAAATAGTTAAAATATTTTGATCCATTTGCTATATTTTTAAAAAAGACTACTTTTGTGCCCATAATTTATTTAACTACAAAAAATGGATATTTTTAGCAAAATAAAAGAAAGCATGGGACCAATAGGTCAGCACATGAAATTGTCCCATGGTTATTTTTCATTTCCCAAATTGGAAGGTGAAATTTCTCCTAAAATGAAATTTCGTGGTAAAGAAGTTCTAAACTGGAGTTTAAATAATTACATCGGATTGGCTAACCATCCTGAAGTTAGAAAAGCAGATGCAGAAGCTGCAAAAGAGTATGGACTAGCTTATCCTATGGGTGCCCGTATGATGTCGGGACAAACAAGCAAACACGAAGAACTTGAAAACAAATTAGCTGAATTTGTTGGAAAAGAAGATGCTTTCCTTTTAAATTATGGATACCAGGGTATGGTTTCTATTATCGATAGTATTGCTACCAGAAAAGATGTTATCGTGTACGACTCTGAAGCTCATGCCTGCATTATGGATGGTATATTTCTTCATAAATCAAAAGGAGGAAAGAGCTTTGTTTTTCCTCATAATAACATGGAGAAATGCGAAAAAATGCTTGGCTTCGCAACAAAATTAGTTAATGAAACGGGGGGTGGTATTTTAGTAATTACCGAAGGTGTTTTTGGTATGGCCGGAGACTTAGGTAATTTAAAAGATATTACTGCTCTCAAGAAAAAATTCGAATTCAGATTATTGGTTGATGACGCACATGGTTTTGGAACGATGGGTAAAACAGGCGCTGGTGTTGGCGAACATTTTGGTGTTCAGCAGGATATCGATATCTATTTTGCCACATTTGCCAAAGCAATGGCTGGTATTGGAGCTTTTGTAGCTTCTACCGAAGAGGTTGTTAATTTCTTCAGATACAACATGCGGTCTCAAACATTTGCTAAATCATTACCAATGCCTTTTGTAATAGGATCATTAAAACGACTTGAACTCCTTCAGACTCAAAAAGAGTTAAGAGATAATCTTTGGAAAGTTGTTAATGCATTACAAAAAGGATTAAGAGAAGCCGGATTTAATATTGGCCATACCGAATCGCCAGTTACTCCTGTATATCTTTCAGGAAGTATTCCTGAAGGAACCAATATTACTATGGACCTTAGAGAAAATTACAATGTTTTCTGCTCAATAGTTGTTTATCCTGTAATACCAAAAGGACAATTATTATTAAGATTAATCCCAACAGCTATGCATACATTAGAAGATGTAGAATATACAATTAATGCATTCAAAGCTGTTCATAAAAAACTACTTGCTGGTCAGTATCAGGCTGATTCAATTGCAAAAGTTTCGTAGTAATAAGAAGTAAAAAAATCCGGTTTAAACCGGATTTTTTTTATTTATGTGCAGTAAGAAAACGTTCTGCATCAATCGCCGCCTTACAACCCGACCCTGCAGCTGTAATAGCTTGCCTGTAATGTGGGTCCATAACATCGCCACATGCAAAAACGCCTTCAACCTTAGTCTGAGTAGTACTGGATTCAGTAATTATATAACCAACCTCATCGGTATTGATATATGGTTTAAAAATATCTGAATTAGGTTTATGTCCAATGGCTACAAAGAATCCATGTATATCTTTTCTAACTTCTTCACCATTTTTATTTTTTAGAATTACACCAGTAACACCACTCATATTACCAACAATTTCTTTTGTTTGATGCTCGAAAAGAACTTCTATATTCTTAGTGTTAAAAACTCTTTCCTGCATAGCTTTAGATGCTCTCAGGTAATCTTTTCTAACAATTAAATAAACTTTATTGCAGATTCCGGCAAGGTATGAAGCTTCTTCAGCAGCAGTATCACCTCCACCAACAACAGCAACATCTTTCCCTTTATAAAAAAATCCATCGCAGGTTGCACAGGCAGAAACTCCTTGTCCCATAAATTTTTTCTCAGATTCGAGACCCAGATATTTTGCTGTTGCCCCTGTGGCAATAATAACTGTTTCAGCTTCGATGATCTTTTTTTCGTCTATTGTAATTTTAAACGGTCTTTTTGACAGATCAGCTGCTGTAGCAATACCAAAACGCACATCAGTACCAAAACGTTGTGCCTGCTTTTTAAGATCTTGCATTAATACCGGCCCGGTAACTCCTTCGGGATAGCCAGGAAAATTTTCAACTTCGGTTGTTGTTGTTAATTGACCACCTGGTTCTAAACCTTCGTACATTACCGGACTTAGATTTGCTCTGGCTGCATAAATCGCAGCTGTATAACCAGCCGGACCAGATCCAATAATTAAGCATTTTACTTTTTCACTTTCGCCATTCACTACGTTTTGCGAACCTTTTTCATCGAGATTTTCAATTGTTTTAAATAGTCCCATTTTAATGTATTTTATTATATTTCTGAATATTAATATTTATTTACATAATTAAATATGTTGTTTTTCAAAACGACAATAAATATACCAAAATATAATCTTAACTAAAATTTTGAATAATCAGAATTGATGATTATTTTTGCAATCTTATTTGGAAACGATGTGTTCCAATAACTATAGGGAGATTTCATTCTCCCTGATAAAAAAGAAAATATAATCGGGGTGTGGCGCATTCCGATGGCTATCGGGAGGATAGCGTACTTGCTTTTCTCCTATTAAAAATTTGAAATGTAATTAATCGGGGTGTGGCGCAGTTGGCTAGCGTACTTGCATGGGGTGCAAGGGGTCGGAAGTTCGAGTCTTCTCACCCCGACAATTTGACGAGAAGATGATATGCTTCTCGTTTTTTTATAAAATTTAATACGAAGCTCCTCCCCAGTCTCTTAATCCACATCTAATTCTGGAAAAACACATTCGTAAAATTTATTTTTCATGTCGATTTGTCAGTTTTAATTAAACAACATGAAGTTTCTAGATTTGATATTAATGATTATAGAAATTAATGACCTATAATTAATGCCAAATAATTGCTATCTTCAACCCCTAATTATTACTATCCCTATGAAAGCTTTAAGTGTTAAAGATCTTAAAGAAGAATTAAAGCATCATTCTCCAAAAGAGTTGTTGGATCTTTGCCTTCGGCTGGCTGTATTTAAAAAGGAAAATAAAGAATATTTAACTTATCTCCTCTTTGAATCGGAGAATGAATCATCGTTTGTTGAAAGCGTAAAACTTGAAATTGATGAACAATTTTTACTGATCAATAAAAAATCGTACTATTTGATGAAAAAGAGTATTCGTAAAATATTAACTCATGTTAAAAAGCAAATACGTTACTCAAAAAATAAACAAACCGAAATAGAACTAATGCTTTATTTTTTGACCAAATTAAAAAAATTTACTCCGAGCATTCGTCGCAGTCCTCGATTAACGAATTTATTTGATGTACAGGTTGAATTGATAAGAAAAAAACTTCCATCTTTACACGAGGATCTGCAACATGATGTTGGTCTGGAATTGAACGAATTATTATAGAAACAATATAGAGAAATATAATCCATATGCTGAGTAATCATATGTTTCAATATTCTCAGAATTTATAAACAATTCAGCAATATCAAAACTTCCTTTCATTCCAAAATCCAAACCAAATCGCTCTTGCAAATGAAACCTAAATCCAATGTTTGTGCTTATTCCTGGTTTTAAATACTTACCAAAACCATATGAATCAATAAATCCAACAGGAATAGTTAAATCATCCTTAAAATAATAGTTTTGTTCAGCCAAAACATCAAGGTAGGCTCCTAATCCAATAAAAGGAACTATACTACCTTTATCATGGAGAAAGTACTTGAAACTTACTGGTACTCTTATAAAATATTCACTTACTCGAACATCATTTATATTTAATTTTTCAGCTTCTCCAAATCGATAATTAATACCTATTCCTGTTGAAAATTCAGATTTCTTTAGCATTGGAATATTAATATCTATAGTACAATCAAACGATGTATTTGTATTAAGTGCTTCATAAGAATCCATTTGAGTACTTGAGTTCATTAACTGAAATGTCATATAATCTCCACTAACACTAGTTGTAATAGATCTTTTGTTAAATTCATCTTGCGAAAATGCTAAAAAAGTTATTCCTAATAGAAAACTTAATATCACGAATCTTTTCATGGTTTTAATCGTTAATTATGTGGCTAATTTAATGTAAATAATAGTATTTTTGTAATCTTATTAAATTATTAAAACCAATGCAAAAAATTATAATAATATTAGCTTCACTTTTTTTTACAGCCTGTGTTTCGGCTCAGAAATATGAACCCAAAAAAACAGTAACTGCGGCTTTTTACAATGTCGAAAATTTGTATGATACAGTTAATGATCCCGCAATAAAAGACGAAGAATTTTTACCCACAAGTCCAAAAAAATGGAACTCAGAAAGGTATTTTAAGAAACTCGAAGATCTTTCGAAAGTAATTAGTTCAATAAACACCAAAGAACTACCCGAAATTGTTGGGTTTGCTGAGATCGAAAACCGATCGGTATTAGAAGATTTAGTTAAAACAAAAGAACTAAAAGCTGCAAATTATCAAATCATTCACAAGGATAGTCCCGACAGCAGGGGTATTGATGTTGGTTTAATTTATCGACCTGATGAGTTTAATTATCTTTCGCATCATTTTATTCCATTTTCTGCTGATTTTGCTATTGAATATAAACTTAGAGATATTCTTTATGTAAAAGGACTTTTGGATAAAAATGATACCATTCATGTTTTTATAAATCATTGGAAATCGAGAAGTGGTAGCGAAAAAGAAACTGAAAACCAGCGTATTACTCAATCTCAAAATCTTAGAGACGTTGTTGATTCTTTGCTTACAACAAATCAGCAAGCTAAAATAGTAATAATGGGTGATTTAAACGATGAACCCAGAAATACAAGTGTTTTCGAAACTTTAAAAGCCAATAATGATTTATCTGATAATAAAAATCTAGTAAATCTAATGCTTCCTTTGGTTGATGCAGGTAAAGGTTCTCACAGTTTCCGAGGTGATTGGACAATGCTCGATAACATCATCGTTTCACAATCTTTAACAGGGAAAAACGGCTTTATTGTTCAAAATAACGAAGCATTTATTTTTGATGCTGAATGGATAACATATACCAACAATAAAGGAGAAAAAAGTCCAAACCGTACGTTTGGAGGGCTCAATTATTATGGAGGTTATAGCGATCATTATCCAGTGTATGTTACGTTTATTAAGAAATAAACTAAAAATTTGTTTAAAATAATGGGCTAAAGCCCAAATTTATCCTGGTTATCATAACCCCAGCCTTAAGGCTGGGGTTATGATAATGACAAAATAACAGGACTTCAGTCCTTAGTTTTTTATGAAACAACAAAAGTAGAATTATCTTTAATGGATTTTAAAATCGTTTCTGATTACAAACCAACCGGCGATCAGCCCGAAGCAATAAAACAGCTTACTGAAGGTGTTCTGCGTGGCGATAAATTTCAAACCTTGCTTGGTGTAACAGGTTCGGGAAAAACATTTACGGTAGCCAATGTAATTGAAAAGATTCAGAAACCAACACTTATCTTAAGTCATAACAAAACTCTCGCCGCTCAGTTGTATGGTGAGTTTAAGCAGTTTTTTCCGAATAATGCAGTAGAGTATTTTGTTTCGTATTACGATTATTATCAACCTGAGGCTTATATTCCAGTTACTGATACCTATATCGAAAAAGACCTTTCGATCAACAAAGAAATAGAAAAATTAAGGTTAAGCGCCACATCTTCGCTTCTGTCTGGAAGAACAGATGTTATTGTTGTTTCGTCAGTTTCGTGCATTTACGGTATTGGTAATCCCGAAGATTTTCACAGTAACACGATAAATATTGCTCAGGGAGAACTGCTTAGCCGTAATAAATTTTTAAGAACATTAGTTGAGAGTTTATATTCGAGAAGCGAATTGGAATTTAGACCTGGCACTTTTCGTGTTAATGGTGACACCGTTGATATTTATCTAGCATATAGCGATCTGGCTTATCGTGTTATTTTTTTTGGCGATGAGATTGAGGAAATCGAATCGTTTAATCCGATTACCAATGTTACTATTGAATCGCTGAAACAGGGTATAATTTACCCGGCCAATATTTTTGTTACTACAAAAGAAAGAATGCACAAAGCTATTCGCGAAATACAAGATGATCTGTTTCAACAAATAGAATATTTTAAATCGATAGGAAGAAGTCAGGAAGCAAAAAGAATTAAAGACCGTGTTGAATATGATCTTGAGATGATAAAAGAATTGGGTTATTGTCCTGGAATTGAAAATTATTCGCGCTATTTTGATGGCCGTAAACCAGGAACACGACCATTCTGTTTAATCGATTATTTTCCAGAAGATTTTCTGGTAGTTATTGACGAGAGTCATGCAACTATTCCGCAAATCAGAGCCATGTATGGTGGTGATAATTCGCGAAAAAAAAATCTGGTTGAATATGGTTTCAGACTTCCATCTGCAATTGATAACAGACCTTTAAAATTCGAAGAATTTGAACAACTTGTCAATCAAATACTTTTTGTAAGTGCCACGCCTGCTGATTACGAGCTTCAGAAATCGGAAGGTATCGTTGTTGAGCAATTAATTCGTCCCACAGGGTTGCTCGATCCAGAAGTAGAAGTTCGTCCATCATTAAATCAGATCGATAATTTAATGGAAGAAATTAATTTGAGAACCGAAAAAAAACAGCGTGTACTTGTAACTACTTTAACCAAGCGAATGGCCGAAGAGCTTACCAAATATCTGTTGCGATTTGATATTAAATGCCGTTATATACATTCTGATGTTGATACGCTTGAAAGGGTTGAAATTATGGATCAACTACGAAATGGCACTTTTGATGTGCTGGTGGGTATAAATCTGTTGCGCGAAGGACTTGATTTACCCGAAGTTTCGTTAGTAGCCATACTCGATGCTGATAAAGAAGGTTTTTTAAGATCATCAAGAGCATTAACGCAGACTTCGGGACGTGCTGCCCGCCATATTGATGGTAGAGTTATTATGTATGCTGATAAAATTACCGATTCGATGAAGCAAACCATTGATGAAACTACGCGTAGAAGGATTAAACAGCTGGCTTACAACGAACAGAATGGCATTACTCCAACCCAAATCATAAAAGCATCGCGATCGATGATGGGTGGTATTAATACTAAATCAGGAAAAGCGTATATTGAACCCGAAAATATTGATATTGCAGCCGATCCAATCGTTAAATACATGAATAAGCAAGCCATGGAAAAAGCGATTGAAAATACTCTCCATAAAATGGAAAAAGCTGCAAAAGATCTTGATTTTAAAGAAGCTGCACGATTACGTGATGAAATGTTTATGTTACAAGATTTACTTAAAACAAAATAAAAAAGTGTCTAAAAGTGTTTTAGTTATTCATATTTCGACAGGCCTGCCCGTCCCTGTCCGACTGTTCCATCCAGGCGGGCGGCAGGCGGGCTCAATATGACAAACAACAAATAATCAAAATATCACACTGAGAATTATCATACTGAGTTCTTCGGGAAATTATCGAAGTATAGACATGAAAAAAAGAGGCTTTAGAAAACCTCTTTTTTAAAATTATTACAAGTAATATTTTATTCTTTTAACCCAAATATGATTTTAAATGATTACTCCTTGAGGTATGCCTTAATCTTCTGATTGCCTTTTCTTTAATCTGCCTAACACGCTCACGTGTTAAACCAAAATAATCACCAATCTCCTCCAAAGTCATTTCAGAAACCCCTATGCCAAAGAAATATTTTAAAATCTCTTTTTCACGCTCGGTAAGAGTTGCCAGTGCTCTGTCAACCTCAGTAACAAGCGATTCATCAATTAATTTATGATCAGAACCTGGAGCATCGTTATTAATCAACACATCAAGCAAACTGCTATCCTCTCCTTCCTGAAACGGAGCATCCATAGAAACATGCCGACCAGATATTCGCATAGTGTCGACAAGCTTATCTTTAGGCAGATCAAGTTTTTCGGCTAACTCATCAGGCGATGGAGTTCTTTCATTCTCCTGTTCAAACTTCGAAAACGCTCTGTTAATTTTATTTAAAGAACCAACCTGGTTTAAAGGTAATCGAACAATCCTTGATTGTTCAGCAATTGCCTGTAAAATTGATTGTCGAATCCACCAAACAGCATAAGAAATAAATTTAAAACCGCGTGTCTCATCAAATTTTTCTGCTGCTTTTATTAATCCCAAATTTCCTTCGTTTATCAAATCAGGAAGTGTAAGTCCTTGATTTTGATATTGTTTAGCAACAGAAACCACAAATCGCAAATTCGCTTTTGTCAGTTTTTCGAGAGCTATTCTGTCGCCTTTTCTTATCCGTTGTGCCAGCTCAACCTCTTCTTCAACCGTAATCATAACCTCCCGGCCGATTTCGTGCAAATACTTGTCAAGCGAAGCACTTTCTCTGTTGGTTATTGATTTTGTTATTTTAAGCTGCCTCATAAATTTTTGGATTAGTTATCGGCGGATTTAACAATGATTTTATTTTCCTCTCATCATCTCCACCTTATATATGTAAATGTATCTTCCTCCCGGGTAAGTTCCTTCGATTTCAATTTCATCACCTGATTTATATTTTGAAAGCACATTTCTCAAATCATCAACCGAATTCATTTTTTCGCCCTGAATATTTGTTATAATGAAGTTTTCTTTTATTCCGGCATCTTTTAATGCCCCATCTTTAAGTTTAAGAACAACCAATCCGTAATCTAAACCAAGTCTTCTTTTATCATTACTACTTAATCGCTGTAAATCAGCACCAAGCATTGTTTCATACTGATCGGCTCTTACAATATCAGTGTTTCCTTGGGTATTACGCAATAGCACATCAAATTGTTTCTTTTTATTATCTCTTTTTACAATAATACTTACCTTTTCACCAGGACGATATTTTCCCATCTGCTCGGTTAATTCAGTGGTGCTGTTAACTGCAACATTATTAATACTTAAAATAATGTCTTTTGATTTAATTCCTGCTAATTCGGCAGCTCCTTTTTCGGTAACACTCGCTACATAAACACCTTCAATTTTATCAAGGCTCAACTCTTCTTCAATGTTTTTATTAATTTCTTTAATTTCAACTCCTAGCACGGCTCGTTGCACTTCGCCATATTTAATAAGGTCGCCAATTACTTTCTTAACAATATTGGCAGGAATTGCAAAAGAATAACCAGTATATGAACCGGAAGGAGATAATATTGCAGAATTAATACCAATCAGTTCACCTTTTAAATCAACCAGTGCTCCTCCACTATTTCCCTTATTTACAGCTGCATCTGTTTGAATATACGATTCAGGTGAGAAACCTTCACCCATTGTACTAATGCTTCTCGCTTTAGCACTTACAATCCCTGCTGTTACGGTAGATGTTAGATTAAAAGGATTACCAACGGCCAAAACCCACTCTCCTACTTTAACATGATCTGAATTGCCAAAGGGTATAAATGGCAGATTGGATTCTTTAACCTTTAATAGTGCTAAATCAGAATTTGGGTCAACACCAATTATATCAGCAGTAAATGATCTTCTATCATTTAATATAACTTCCAGTTGCTCTGATTTTTCAACTACATGATAATTGGTAACGATATATCCATCATCAGAAATAATAACACCAGAACCAAATGACATAACCGGTTGATTGTAATATCCATTGCCAAAAAACAATTCGTAAATTGGATTGCGGTAATAATTGCTTTCAAGATTATACTTAGATGTTACGTGAACAACTGCATTTACACTTTTTTCGGCTGCAACCGTAAAATCAGTAATGCCTCCATCAGTAAAGACAGGCATAGCTGCGTAATGAACATTGTTTGTATCGTCTGATAAACCTGCTTTTGAAAGAGAATCATTTTCCTTGTTAAAAAATGCATTATTGTTTTTTACAGATGTATACACAACAACTGTTAATACGGCAGCAAACACCGAAATCAATATATTCCAAAAAATAGCTTTTATTTTCATAATACGAATGCTTTAATTAAAACTAAATTTATCGTAAAGGTAACGTCAAAATTAATGCCTTGGTTTATTTAACCCATTAATCTTAACAATATTTAACACCTAGGTAATTTATGTACCATTTTAGAAAATATTTTTTTAAGTTTACATAAAAAAGATGAAAGTAACTTTTCATAAATATCACGGTACTGGAAACGATTTTATTATAATCGATAACCGATCGGCAAAAATCAACCTTACGCATGATCAGGTGCAGTATTTATGCGACAGGCATTATGGTATAGGTGCTGATGGATTGATGTTTCTCGAAAGTCATCCTGCGCTTGCTTTTAGAATGAGATATTATAATTCTGATGGAAACGAAAGCACTATGTGTGGTAATGGTGGCAGATGTCTTACTGCTTTTGCCAAAAAATCAGATATGGCTTCTGGAAAAGTTGTTTTTGATGCAATTGATGGACTTCATGAAGCCCTTATTAATAAAGATGATACCATCTCTCTAAAAATGACTGATGTAAAAGAATTTAAAGTTAACAATAATAATTATCTAATAAACACTGGCTCACCTCATTATGTAATTTTCGAAAATGAGGTTAACAAAATAAATGTATTTAAAAGAGGTACAGCGATAAGAAACAGTAAGGAGTTTGAACCTTATGGTGTAAATGTTGATTTTGTGCAATTTATCGGTAATGACCTTTTTGTAAGGACCTTTGAGCGCGGAGTCGAAAACGAAACTCTGTCATGTGGAACAGGAGTTACAGCATCTGCCATCAGTGCAACCATAAATCTCGATACTGACAAAAATTCATGGGATATTAAAACCCTTGGTGGTAAACTTAATGTTCGGTTTAAAAAATCTGAAAGTAATAAATTTACCGATGTTTGGCTTACAGGACCAGCAATATTTGTATTTAATGGAGAAATCGAGATTTAAACCAATTTAGATTTTTCATATCCAAGACAAAATAAAAACCTTTGCACTATGAAATCAATTTATGCTGCTTGTTTATGTACATTTTTAATTATTAATACTTCAATACTATCGAATGCTCAAGTTACCGATACCAATGATGAAATAATTAATAAACTAAATAACCAGGTTGAGTATCTTCAGCATCGACTTGATGTGCTGGAAAAAAATACTGACGATATTCTATGGTATAATAAAGTTGGTGATGTTGCATTTATCGATAAAATTTATATTTATGGTCCTCCGTTAGCAAAAGAAGAAAATCCAACCGCCATGGGGGCCGGAAATCCGGTAAAATTCTGGTCGTATGTATTTATTCCTAGAGATATTGATCCGGCAAAAAAGTACCCCTTAATTGTTTTGCCACATGGCGGCGTACATGCTGATTTCACTACCTATTACGCTCATATAATACGCGAATTAATTGCTCAGCAATACATTGTTGTTGCAGCAGAATACAGAGGAAGCACAGGTTATGGAAAATCACATTATGAAAAAATTGATTACGGTGGTCTGGAGGTTGAAGATGTTAATGCCAGCCGTCAACATATGATTGATAATTATGATATTGTCGATAAAACCCGAGTAGGAATTATCGGATGGAGCCATGGAGGATTGATTACATTATTTAACATCTTTAATTATCCCGAAAATTATAAGGTTGCATTTGCCGGTGTTCCTGTAAGTGATTTAATAGCCCGAATGGGTTATTATGATAATGAATATAGAGATTTATACTCTGCAAACTATCATATTGGCAAAACAGCAAATGAAGATGTAAACGAATACAGAAAACGATCACCAGCCTGGAATACCGACAAATTTAAAAACACTCCATTACTGATTCATACAAATACTACTGATGATGACGTGAATGTTTTAGAAGTAGAGCATTTAATAAAATCGTTAAAAGCAGATAATAAGCAGTTCGAATATCAAATTTATCAGGCTGTACCTGGCGGACACTCTTTTGATAGAATGGATACCAAAGAAGCTAAAGAAATTAGGGTTAAGATTTATAAGTTTTTAGACAAACAATTAAATCCTCCCCGCAAAATTAACAACGTAAATGATCTTGAAAAAGCTTCGTACAGATTTAACTAGAAACTCCCATTTCAATATACGTTTAAAAAAAGCCGCAGTTAGCGGCTATTTTTTTAGATATCAATTCGTGCGTATTTTGCATGTTTTTCGATAAACTCACGTCGAGGTGGCACTTCGTCGCCCATTAGCATTGAGAAAATATGATCTGCTTCAGCAGCACTTTCAATAGTAATCTGACGAAGGATTCTGCCTTCTGGATTCATAGTAGTTTCCCATAGTTGTTCGGCATTCATCTCACCAAGACCTTTATATCGCTGAATACCAACTGAACCTTCTCTTCCTTTTTCTAATTCTTCAACAATGGCGTTTCTCTCTTCCTCTGTCCAGCAATAGCGTTGAACTTTTCCTTTTTTAACTAGATATAAGGGTGGCGTAGCAATATAAATACATCCACGTTTAATAAGTTCGGTCATGTATCTGAAAAAGAAGGTAAGAATTAATGTCGCAATGTGACTACCATCAACATCGGCATCGGACATGATAATAATTTTATGATATCGCAGTTTTTCAATGTTAAGTTCTTTAGTGTCTTCGATTGTACCCAGTGAAACACCAAGAGCAGTAAACATATTCTTTATTTCTTCATTTTCGAATATTTTATGCTGCATAGCTTTTTCCACATTCAGAATTTTACCTCTCAAAGGTAATATAGCTTGAAATCTTCTGTTACGACCTTGTTTTGCTGTACCGCCTGCAGAATCACCCTCAACAATAAACAGTTCGCATAATGTGGGATCTTTTTCAGAACAATCTGATAATTTACCTGGTAATCCTGAACCAGAAAGTACGTTTTTTCGCTGAACAAGTTCACGGGCCTTTCGTGCAGCATGACGAGCCGTAGCGGCTAAAATAACTTTTTGAACAATAATTCTTGCTTCTTTGGGGTTTTCTTCGAGATAATTAGCTAATTGTTCGCTTACAGCCTGATCAACAGCTCCCATAACTTCGGAGTTTCCCAATTTGGTTTTTGTTTGTCCTTCGAACTGAGGTTCCTGAACTTTAACAGAAATAACAGCAGTTAATCCTTCGCGAAAGTCATCACCACTAATATCGAATTTAAGCTTTGAAAGTAACCCTGATTTTTCAGCATATGTTTTTAATGTACGTGTTAATCCACGACGAAAACCTGCTAAGTGGGTACCACCTTCAATTGTATTAATGTTATTTACATAGGTATGAACATTTTCGGTAAAAGAAGTATTATAACTAAGAGCAATTTCAACTGGAATATCGTTTTTCTCAGTATCAAGATAAATAACAGCCTCAACTAGTTTTTCGCGTGTTCCATCAAGAAATTCAACAAATTCTCTTAATCCCTTCTCAGAATAAAACTTATCCTCACGAAAATGTTTTCCTGATCCATTTTCTTCTTCTTCTCTATTATCCTTGATAGTAAGATTTATTCCTTTATTTAAGAATGCCAATTCACGCAATCGGGTTGATAAAATTTCGTATCGGTATTCTGTTGTTGTAAAAATAGTTTCATCAGGCTTAAAAGTAATAACTGTTCCACGTTTGGTTGTTGTTCCAATCTCTTTAACTGGAGAAACAGGTTTGCCTTTTTCATATACCTGCTCGTAAACTTTGCCATCGCGATGTATCTCGGCACGTAATACTTTTGAAAGTGCGTTTACGCATGATACACCAACGCCGTGCAATCCACCGGAAACTTTATACGAATCCTTATCAAATTTACCTCCAGCATGCAAAACAGTCATAACCACCTCCAATGCCGATCTTCCTTCTTTTTCGTGCATATCGACCGGAATACCTCGACCATCGTCGGTAACTGTTATAGAATTATCTTCATTTATTATGACATCAATATTTTTACAATGTCCTGCCAGGGCTTCGTCAATGGAGTTATCCACAACCTCGTAAACCAAATGATGAAGACCTTTTTCGCTGATATCACCAATGTACATTGCAGGTCGTTTTCGAACAGCTTCAAGACCTTCGAGAACCTGAATACTATCTGCAGAATAATCGCTGCTTCCTTTTGCAATGTTACCGTTTAATTCTTCATTTAAAAGATCGCTCATTTTTTTATTTTTTAATTTGCTTATTTTTATATCATACTAGGTTTTTAACAGGATAATAAATTACCGTTTGGATTTAATTAAGAAAGCTTATTTTTCAATTGGATTTTTTGAATTCTTTCCGCCTCAGAACCGTGTTTTATTTCCCTGTATATCAATATATTAAAAATTGATTTAATCCTTTTATTTTTAACATGTAAATATACAAAAAAAAGATGGTTTTTTAGTCGTAAAAAAGACTAAAAATAACTGATTTATGAACAGATAATACACAGCAAAACAATAAGCGTTAATGAATTGCTTTTATGATATTCTTGACCTAAAATGAATAAGTTAAACCAGCCAAAATATTAAATCCATAGGTTGGATAATAATTCCATGCATTATAGCTTTCTGAAAGCAGATTATTAAGATGTACAAATCCCGACAACGCTTTTGAATACCTGTATTCGGCTCCAATATTTATATCAATTACCGATTCAAGCTCTTTAATGGTCCCAAGATTATCAATTTTAGCATATCGCTTACCCATTGCAAAAAGATCGGCTTTAAGAATTATTTTATTTTTCAGATTATATCTTGTAACAAAACTCATATCGAAATTAGGTTTGTGCCATGCTTCTTTTTCATTATCCAAGTCATAGTTACGGTAATTGCCTTTAAGATGAAAACTTAACTTTTCGCTTGTTGTAACCGACAATTCGCCAAAATAAGAAACCACTTTTGCATTATCGTAAGTAACACTAAACATATTTCCAATACTATCGGTATTCTCCAAATTATTTACAAATAGCGGCAGATCATCAATTAACGAATAGGTTGCCCTTATGTTATAATAGGTTGTAGATGAGAAATTACCTCTTAATCCTGCAAATAAGATTATTTTATGGGCTGTGTTTTTCAATCCTAATCCAGGCATAATAAATGGATTGGTATAAGCAGTGTGTTTATAATCGTTTATTTCGAGATTACCATCAGCTCCGGCATACGGAATAAGATAATGATTTGCAATATCATACTCAAGACTACCAGTAGGGAAGTAATAGGTATTAGAGTAATCACCCCGGTTATCTGAAAAAATATTTACGCCTACTTTTACTCTAAATCTTTTACCAAACTTGCCAATCCACGGACTAATATTTACAATAGTATTTCCAACAGAATCAATATTTTCGCTTACCGAATGATTTTCAATTTTAAAATTAACACCAACCATTTCGCTCGAAAATATTTTATTGATATCACCATTTATTTTAAATGACAGATCGTTATTATCAAATTTATCTTTAAAATAATCGAGGTTAAAGCCAAAGTCGTAATTAATATGGGTTGAATCTATATAATTGCTTTTATAACCAGCATTAAGGTTTATGAGCATGTAATTTTGCTTAATATCATCTTTATTTAAAGTTGTATCAACTGAAGTATCATAACCATAATGATAAATCGTATTGCTTTTTAATCCTATATCTCCTAAAACTATTGATTTTTTAAGAAACTTTTTTCCATAAAACTTAAGCTCGTTATCGTGAAAACCTGCATCTTGTCGAATATCATCAGTAAGGTCAACCTTTGCAAATGATGATAAATGCTTATAATATGCTCCGTAGGAGTAATCATCAGATCTTAAATTGTTATAATATGCTTCGATCATCGGAATTACTTTTGTACCCAAACCAATTGTTATATAACTATTATATAGTTTTGTAAGTGGTTCGCCTACCATTTTTGCAGGTTTTATTGGCTCAAGATTATATCCGATACTCAAAGGTTTAGTTTGAAGGCTGTATTTAACTTGTGGAATAAGCTTAACAGTATCGGTAATCCGGGGAAGTTTGTTTATTTTAAATGCATCCGAAATGCTTGGTTCATAAGGCTTAACAACATGTACTTCTTTACTCAAGGTATCCTGAGCGTTGGCAACAATCCCAATAAAAAATAATAGGTTAAGTGCTATAAAATATGTTATTATTTTCTGTATCATATTTTTTGTTTTCAATTTCAACGAATACTAAGTTTTGTGTCAGAATTAAAATGTTATTTCTATTTCTTCAGATTTATCTTTTGATAACTCATATTTCTCATCTTCGACTATTTTGTTATACTTTTCTTTCGCAGTAAACAAAATCTCATCATTAGCATTTGGGTTATAATTATCGATAATACTTTTCAAAGTATGTTTCGCCTGAAAAACATCGTTTTTCTGAATATATACATCAGCCAGTAAAATAAATGTTTTTGCAAGCCAGTATTCCTGCGAAGTTTTTTGGTCGATAAAATCGAATATTTCATACTCAGCGATGGCAGTTTGCTTATCGTTGAAATAAATTTCGCAAATCAGGTATTTTGATTCGGCACCTTCGGTACTATTAACATCGCGCGAAAGAATACGAAACTCGTCGAGTGCAAGTGCATTTTTTTTATCAGCGTATAATGCTTTTCCTTTTCTATAACGGGCTTCGCGTTTTAGTTCCTCTGAAACCTTTTCGGTATGTAATACCTTGTCTGCAGCAAGTACCGTATTATTATTATCGCCTAGCTGAGCATATGAACGCATTTGGCCCACCCTTGCATCAATAAGACTGCTATTAAGTTCAGCAACCTCCTCGAGTTTTTTATAATGATTTAATGCATCAGTAAAACTTGAGTCTTTGTAGTTTAAAGCAGAAGCTGATAATAGAGCCTGTTCTGTAAATGTATTTTTGGGTTTATTAATAACAAAATTGTATGCATTAATGGCATTTTCTTTATCACCAGTACGATTGTAACAATCGGCAATATAAAAATGAGCATTTAAGATAAAGTTGCCATTGCTGTATTTTTGAATATAGTTTTTAAGCTGCCCTATTGATTCCTGACAATCGCCTTTCATATAAAGATTTTCGGCTGAAATAAATGTTAATGAATCTTGCTCCGATTGGCTAACATCGTCAATCTTACCCAAGCTGTTTACATAGGCAAAATATCCATCCACATTATTCATATCGACATAAATGTTTTTAATACCGATAAGTGCATTTTTTTCTTCTGTTGTTCCTGGGAAATCTTCTACCACCCGCTTATAATAAGTGAGAGCCTCTTCGTTTTTATCTTTATTATAACTGATAAGTCCGAGCTGCACTAACGAAGGTTTAAGATAGCTGCTTGAAGGATAATTGTTTAGAACCTGAAGGTAACTTTCGTATGCTTTATCTTCGTTTTTAAGCTCCAGATAACTTTTACCCATTTCAAACAAAGCATCATCGATATAAGCAGATTCAGGATGTTCTTCAATTAATCGCTGCAATGATTCTATTTTTTTCTCAGGTCGGGTTAACAAGCCAAAAGAAAAACCACGCTGAAACAAAGCATAATCCTTATCCATTTTACCGGTTTGAATAGCTTTGTCGTAATAATCGATAGCCATCCAGTAGGTTTTATTCATAAAATAGCTGTCGCCGATTCGATTATATGCATCCGACAATGTTGGTGTAGAATCGTTTGGAGCAATGCTGCTATATTTTCTAAACCATTGAATAGCTTCGTTGTATTGTTTTAATTTAAAATGTGCATATCCCAGATTATAATGAGCAAGGTTATATTCCTCAAGCTGAAAAGAACCGGGAGTCAGTAAAAACTGATTATACTCATCAATAGCTTTTGTAAAATCATTTAACTGGTACAATGCTTCGGCTTTCCAATAATGTCCTTGTGCTGCAATAGCCTTATTGTATGCCGGATATTTAAGCGATTTATCAAATGATTCGACTGACTGTTCAAAATACAGGTTGTTATACAATTCTAATCCACGGTAATAAGCCACTTTTTGATAAGCTTCATTCATTGCATGATCTTTATCCTTTATTTTATCGAGTGAGCTGAGTGCTTCTTTATAATTACCTGTATATAAGTAAGCCATTACTAAAAAGTTATAGGCATCGTCGATTCGGTAAGAGTTGGGATATAAATCGATGAACTTATGAAAAGCATCAATTGCCTCATTAAAAGGCGAATGAAAAAGCTCGTAGGTAAGTAATGCATAATTGAAAAGTGCTTCTTCCTTTATCTGAGGATCAAAATTGAGCTTGGAGGCAAACTCAAAGGCTTGCTGTGCTCTGTTTTTTTGTCCTAGCTCCATATAACAATCGGCCAAATGAAAATATGCATTTTGAGCTAATTGATCATTATTTATCACTGCCTTTTCGAACGAAACAACCGCACTATCGTATTGTTTGATTTTGTAATATGTATATCCCAACTGATAGAAATCCTGCGGTTCAACCTTTGCTGCATTTTTAGCATGCATCTCTAAATATTTAACCCCATCGGCATATTGTTGTTTTTTATAATATGAATCGCCAAGTACTTTTGCTATTTCTGGTGCTCTCTTTGCACTTGCCGACTCAATTAAAGCTGGTGCATAGCTTATAACCTCGTTATATTTTCCCTGTAAATAATAAATCTGAGTAATATAGTAAGGAACGACTGGTGCAAAAGTTTCGTTATCAGTTAAACGCTGAAATCCTTTTAAAGCTGTTTCGTAGTTTTTATTTTGATACGCAATATGCGAATAATAATAATTTGCAGGCGAAGTGTATTTCGTATTTACATCTTTTATTTCATAAAATGCAGCACTTGCTTTTTCGTAATCTTTAGTCACAAAATAACTATAACCTAACTTAAAATAATATTCGTATAGCTCTTCTTTATTTAATTTTTGTTTATTCAGTTTTGTGTACCAAAAAATCGCTTTGGCATGTCTGTTTTGGCGATACTGAAATTTACCCATATGAAAATAGGCTGAATTAACTTTAGAGTTCTCGGGACGTTCAGCAATAAATTTTGCCATTAAATATTCGGCATCATCGTTAAAAAGCTCTATAGCGCATAATGCAGAATAATATTCGGCATTAGCTTTAAATTCGTGGTTATTTTTGCCATAAAGCTGAATGGCTTCATTGAATTGTTGCTGAGCTGATCCGTATTTTTCTTTGTTAAACAACTCCAGTCCATTCTTATATAATCGATCAGCTTCGGTAAAAATTATATTTTTTTGCCCGAAAGCACTAATAATCAACGAAAAAAGAAACAGTGATAAAAATAGTTTTCTAAGTTTTTGTATCATAATTTACTTCACTTGAAATTCGCATAAATTTAGCAAGAATAAAATTATCAAGCCTTTATAAAAAGGCTTTTTAATTAACATAAAACTGTTAATTATTAAAAATATTTTATCTTTAGCTAATTTTGTACCAAACTGCAAATATAAGTTTATAATGTACTTTTTAAAAACTCAGGGAACAGACAAAATTCCAGACTTTGTACAATTACGTGATGATCAGTTTGTACTTATTGCTCATTTTAAAACAACAAATCCTGAGCAATCAATAAAGAAATTAGGTCTAGAAGAACATGAACCTCAAATATTGACATTAATTAATAATGCACCTTTTGGAAAGCTTTATAAGTTATAAATAAATGGGTATAAGGGTATAAGGGTAAAATATTATTACAGAAATAAATATTACAGAATAATGGGACTTGATACAATCATAGAATTTGAGAAAGCACGAATCTTTCAGAAAGATAACCTGATACTTACGGATGTTAACTTATGTATTAATAAGGGCGAGTTTGTTTATTTTATTGGTAAAGTAGGTACAGGGAAATCGAGTTTGATAAAAACAATTAATGCTGAGATTCCATTAAAAGAAGGCGAAGGCAACGTAGCCGGATACAATTTAAAAAAGATTAAAACCAAGCAGGTTCCTTTTTTACGACGCAAACTAGGTATAGTTTTTCAGGATTTTCAGTTATTAAACGATCGCAGTGTTCATGATAATCTTCAGTTTGTTTTAAAAGCAACCGGTTGGACAAGCAAGCAAGAAATAAATGATCGTATAGCACAGGTTCTCGAAAAAGTAAACCTGGGTTACAAAGGTTATAAAATGCCTCATCAACTCTCAGGAGGAGAACAACAACGTGTGGTTATTGCACGTGCGCTACTGAATGATCCAGAAATAATATTGGCAGATGAGCCTACAGGAAATTTAGACCCTGAAACATCAGTAAACCTAATGAAAATTTTACTCGAAATTAGTAATAGCGGACGTGCGGTAATTATGGCCACTCACGATTACAATATGGTAAAACAATTCCCAGCCCGCACCATTAAATTTGATAATGGAAAGGTTTTTGAACAGGGACTATCGGACGAAATTGATTTTGCAAGCTTAAAGGAGTAACGAACCTCTACTTTTAAATGAGTAATCCTATAAAAGACTTCAACTTTAAAAGTGAATTTATAAAAAACATATTCACCCTTTTATCAGGGTCAACTATTGCTCAGGTTATTACTCTTCTTGCCATTCCTGTTTTAACAAGAATTTTCACACCTCAGGATTTTGGTTTTTTTGCTATCTATTTTAGTCTTGCTACTATTATTTCGACCATTGCCACAGGTAGATACGAATTGGCAATTATGCTTCCGAAATTGAAAAAAGATGCTCTTTCAATTGTAAAAGGATCGGTTATACTTATCATCATCATATCACTTATTTGTTTAATTGCTATAATCTTTTTAAAAAACAGCAGCAATAGGCTTATACAGTTTATTGAGCCTGGATATTTTTACTTTTTACCCTTAAGTGTGCTTTTAATGGCATTTATAAAAGTGTATTCGCAGTGGTTCTCGAGGCAAAAAGAATTTAAGATAATTGCTATTTCGGGAATTGCTCAATCGGGATCGAATGCAGGATTAAATATTATTTCGGGCCTTTATTTTTACTTACAATCAACCGGTTTATTTATAGGACATCTAGTTGGGCAGTTTTTTCAGTTTTTAATTTTCGGCTTTACTTTTACTCGAAGAGAGAAAGCTGATTTGAAAGAAATAAATAATAGCGATATTAAAACACAACTCAAAGAAAACATCAATTTTCCTTATTATTCGGCCCCCATGGGTTTTCTGAACTCTATTTCTGTTGATATCCTCATTTATATGTTAACCGTTTTTTATTCGACAACTTTAGTTGGGTTATATACCAATGCAACAAAAGTAGTAAACTATCCATTAAATCTTATATCTCAATCTTTTACATCCGTTTTTTACCAAAAAATCAGCGAAACAGAAAAAAAAATTGAATTATTTCTGCTTTCGTATTTCATCAACCTTGGATTAGCGATTATTGCAATGGTACCGATTATTTTTTGGGGTGAAGAGCTTTTTGCTTTTGTATTAGGTGATAATTGGAGAATAGCCGGATCAATTGCTAAATATCTCGCTCCACTTACCATTACAAGCTTTGCTATGCGAAATGTAAGTAATGTTTTTTCGCTTACCCGTCGTAATGGAGTATTACTGATTTGGCAGATCATTTATTTGATTGTAATTTTATCGGTAGTCTTTATTTCAAAAACAGAGGAATTTGAATTTTTACTTATTGCAGTATCTTTTGCCGGATCATTACTTTACCTTACTTTGGCATTTATTGGTTACCGAATAATGAAAAAAGAATATGAAAAAACTGTTTAAACAATTTATATACTCATTATTAAAACTATTTTACAAAGAGCTGAAGAATCAGGATCCAAGTTATTCGGTAAGAGATTTATGCTGCTATGCTTTTAAACAAAAAATACAAGGTTATAACCGTAATGTTCCATGGCCTGTACATTTTACAACGCAAGTAAAATGTCCGGAGAAAATTAAGAGGGGAACTAAATACCCGGGTTTTGCACATGGATGTTATATTGACGGACGCAATGGAATTATTTTTGAGGAAAATGTAATTACAGGTCCGAAAGTTTCAATTATTAGTCAGAATCATGACACATGTAACTTTAACAATTATTTACCTGCAAAACCAATCATTATAAGGAAAAACTCATGGCTTTCAACTGGATGTATTATTTTACCAGGAGTTGAACTTGGTGAACACACTATTGTTGCTGCTGGTGCTGTAGTTACAAAATCATTTACAGAAGGCAACCAGATTATTGCAGGCAATCCGGCACAGGTAATTAAAAAGATTGAACCTTACAGGGAATAATTACTATCGCTTAAACCATTTATACGGTATTGGCAGGTTATTATATTTGTATGCAAAATAAGTCTCATTTTTTGCTCCAAATCCAAGATTTCTATACTTAACTCCAGGGATATTTGATCCGGCAAAATCCAAAATTAAATCCTGCCCTGCGTTTTCTTTAATATAATTGTCGATTATTCCAAACATGGCACTTGCATTTCTGCCTATTTCATTCATTGCGGAAAAAAAAATGACTCTATTACCCCATTTAAGAAAAAAGGCTGCTGCACATAGTTCATTATTCAAGTAACCAAAAAACAACTGGCTAAATCCCTTACTTAAGCTATAATCAATTATCTTTTTGAAACCCTCCAAGTCTTTCTTCTTAATTTCAAAAATCTTTTTTGCTTCATACATTTTCTGCAAAAGAAAAATATAATCAGAACTAGAACCGGAATTATTAATTATAAAACCAGATTTATTAAATATTTTAAGATTTTTTTTATGATTATTGGAATAATTTGAGAAGATATTGTGATATGCTAATGAAAGGTCAACTATTTGAGTATTTTTTAATCTCAAATTAGTTGAATTTAATCGTTTATTACTTGAGTTAAGATTTATTTCAATGAACTTAAAATACATAGAAATAGAATCAATAAAATTTTCAAGCTCATCAGTTGTGATTTGATTTCTTGAAAACACGCCAAGTTGTTGAGCAAAAATAGGTTGATATAAGATTTTTATCCCAAATTTCTTTTTATAGGTTAATGGCATAACCATTTCGTAATCGCCATGTATCAATGCATCCCAATTAGGCGAAACAATATCGAGATACCAGGAAAGAGCATAAACCAACCTATTTTGGGCATTCGTAATTGATGAATCCCACTTTTGCCTGTTTATTTGGTTGTGCTGTATATATTCTATTTTCAATGAATTGGTGTTTTTATTTTTTAATTAAATGAATAAACAAACAATAATACCATTTATCTTTTAGGTACTCAAAAGGTATTTACTTATACTTTTTTACAGCATTTAAAAATTAATTCCCTGTTCCCATCACCTAAACTGTACCTTTTAAGAATTTGAGTTTCCAATTCCTTTCTGTAATCTATAATAGTTACATCAAATCCATTCTTACTTAACGTATCATTAAAATCATTTCCGTGCAATCGACATAAATCTGGTTCACCATAATTTAACAATCGTTCAGAACTCGAAATAACTGAAGGATTTTCATAAGTTTTTTCATCATTCGAATTTAATAAAGTCAGAATCAAAGCCATTCCATTTGGATTTAGAACTCTCGACAACTCATAAATAGCAGTATTTTCGTCAAGAATATGTCCAAGTACATGTGAACAGATTATAATATCAAAATAATTATCAGGATACTTTATATCTGTAATATCTATTTTATAAGTTGCGTAAGCAGGATTTATGTCTCCATCAATATATTCAATATTTAATTTACTTAAAATATTATACAAGCATTTTTCCGGTGCAATATGAAGTACTTTTAAATGTTTATGAAATATTTCTGTTTCGTTTTGTAAATACATTAACAATAACCTCGTTCTTTCGAGCGAACCACAATAAGGGCATTTTGCATTTTGTCTAATAACGTATCCTTTGGGTAGAAATTTTCTGAATTTCTTATTGCAGCAATTGCAATAGTACCTATTTCCATAATAAAAAAGTGCGCGAATTTTATAAAAAGTATATATAAAATTTATTCTGTTTTGTTCTGAAAACAATCTTTTATAAATTATTTTAAGCATCCCGTTTTATTGTATTTTTATTTAGAAATTCCTTTAACAAATAATACAAATATTCAGTTTTGATTATTTTTTCTGCCGAGCTTGAGGTATTTTCAATTGGTATCCTATGTAAGTGAAATTTATTCACATCGTTTTTCAATCCAGAAATACCGAATGACAAACGGCATTTTTCACTTTCATAAAGCCAATTAAAAAGACTTATTTTTACATTTTTGTCACTAAAGGGAAAAGAAAAATACTTATTGTTTATTCCAAATTGAGATGAAAGAATAAAAAAACTCTCAGTAATTTGCCTTTGTTGTTCTTTTGTAGATATATTCTTGAAATGGGGATGATCCAAGCTATGTGAGCCAAATGAAAAACCTTTATTCATCAATGTCTTAATTTCAGATGATTTTAAATAAGGTTGGTATTTTTGCAGAAAATCATTAAAATTAATTCCAAGCTTAACTGCAATTTCATCTATCATTATCTGATTGAAATAATCCAATTTGCATAGCTCAAGAATGATATCATTTTTGTTGGTTATTATTTTTGAGAATACTTGTGTGAAATAACTTAATAAGGCTTCAATCCTAATACTTTTAATATGTTCAATAATTAAGCTTATTTTATATCTGTAAAACAAATCTTTGTTATCAATAAAACTTGTATTTATAAAAAAAGTGGCAGGAATTCCTTTTTTTTCCAGAATCGGTGCTATATCTGTATAAACTTGTTTTAATCCATCATCAAAAGTTAAATGAAATATCGGTTTAGTAATTTTTCTATTTTCTAAAACAATTTCATACAGTTCATCAATAGATATAGGCTTATAATTTTTGCAGAAAAAATCTAAATCCTTAATAAACAAATCAGTATTGCGAATTTTATAGAGATTACTTATATGTGGTAGTTTTTCACTGCAAACAGCATGGTAAAATGGAAGTAATATTCTTTTATTGGTTATTTTGAATAATGATTGTAATGAGACATAATTAATTATAAAAGGTAATTCCATTATTAAGGTATTTTATAAACAAAGAAAGAATAAATTTATGCTTTATTAGCAAAGTTAGTGAGCATTTTAATTTAAATTTTAATCGGTATAAAATTAACAAACAATTTTTAAATCATCATTTAGTCATAATTATAAGATTCGCCTGGATAATTACTATCTTTAAAACTTTAAAGAAGCAGTATATAAACCGACATATGAACTTAAATTTACGTAAAATATATTATTGGTTATCACCTAAATACCGTTTTTTAGCCCGAAGAATATTCTATTTACCTTCTGATTTAGTTAATAAATTTAAAATCACTGATGAAAAACTTCAGCCACCCAAAGGGATGATTTTTACAGGTTCAGGAGATTTTACAAAGCAAGGGGAATTGTTTCTTAAGCATTTTATCGAATACGGAGGCTTAAAAGCCGATGATTATGTTTTAGATATAGGATCGGGAATTGGACGAATGGCAATTCCGTTAACCAATTATTTGTCACCAAATGCCCGTTACGAAGGATTTGATATTGTAAAAAAAGGGGTTGATTGGTGCAAAAAAGAAATAACCTCAACCTATCCGAACTTTGCTTTTACGCATATTGATTTAAAAAACACACTTTACAACTTAAATACATCAACGGAGGCTTCTGATTTTAGATTCCCTTATAGCGACAAGTATTTCGATTTTGCGTTTTTAATTTCAGTTTTTACGCATATGCTCCAGGCTGATGTCGAAAACTACTTTAAAGAAATAAGCAGAGTTTTAAAACCCGAAGGAATTTGTTTTGCCACATTTTTTATTGTTCCCGATTCGTCAGAATCAATAAATCATAACAAGAAGTTTACTTTTAGTTATGATTTAGGAAATTACTTAGTAATGGATAAAAAAGTACCTGAAGCCAATGTTGAATATAAACAAAGCTACCTTAAAGATATTTTCAGCAATTTTGGATTTGAAATAAAATCAACCCATTTGGGTTATTGGAGCGGCAGAAATAAATCTGAATCGTTGGATTTTCAAGATATCCTAATTCTTAAAAAAGTATAATAACCGTTTTAATTAATTCTGAGACAATCGATTTCTTTCTTTTTTTGCATCGTATCGGTCGCGGCTTAATGCGAACAGGGTTTCACCTGGTGTTTCAATCCGCTGTTAATAATTTTTAAGGCTAGTACAAAATTTAAAGGTTTCCTCATTTAGAGCCAGTGTTACTACCCAATTAATATTCTTAATCATAATGAAATCTGCATTTTGCAATTAGTATTTCATCTTCCCTAACTTGATAAATTAATCGGTGTTCATCATCAATTCTACGAGACCAGAAACCTTTATATTTATATTTTAAGGGTTCTGGTTTTCCTATGCCATCAAAAGGAGTCCTAGAAATGTCTTTTAATAAAAGATTTATCCTTTTAAGCATCTTTTTATCAGTATTTTGCCAATACAAATAATCTTCCCAAGACTCATCTACAAATATATATTTCATTATTCAATGATGTCTTTTTCAAATGAAGAGCCTTTTTTTAATTTTTCAATTGCTGAATCCAGTCTAGCTTCATTAACTTTTGATGACAATTCATGTTGAGTTGCAAATAGTGAATTATATTCATTTAATGATATAATAACTACACCAGTATCTTTTCCCCGATTAATTATCAAAGTTTCAAAATTCTCAGTCACCCTATCAAGATATCTTTTGATATCTTTTCTAAAATCAGAAATTGTCGTCGTAAGCATAATTATAAATTTTAGTACATAATCATGTACAAATATATGTACAAAATTAAAATTTCACAAATTTTTATTAATTTTTCTTGTATAATGAGTCGTGCCTATTGGATAAAAAACCTGAAATAATAATTAATAGAGCACTGAAAATTGGGATATAATTCCTCCAATTTGTTTTAAACGACAAATCGCTAAAATTGAGCTGTGTAATCATTATTATCAATAATATTCCTACTGCAATCATTAATAATATTCTAAGTTTTTTGAATTCGGTCATACAAACAATTTGTTCAAGTCTTTTATTTAAATCTCTATTTTTTGTATTAGTTTATCTATTTCAGGAATATCAAGTTTAATAGTTTTCCAAACTACACTAATATCAACTCCCATATAATCATGAATTAGCTTATCTCTCATGCCAGCCATCTCTTTCCAGGGAATTTCATGATACGTTTGTTTAAAGCTATTTGAAACTTTCTTTGTAGCTTCTCCAATAATCTCAATATTTCTTATTACTGCATCCTGAATCATTTCATTTTCTGCAAAATCGTTCTCCTCAATTTGTCGGGTAAACTCCTTAATTTTTCGAACACAATCTTTTATGTGATCAATATAAACCAGATCGTCTTTCATGCTTTATAAATAATTTGTAAATCCTTTTCAATCCTTGATTTTAATCTTGTGTTTTTTATAGCGCCTTCAGTTACTAAATCAACTTTTATTCCTAGTTTTTCTGAAAGATCATTCTCAATTCTAATCAATTGAAACATAGAAATCGATTCTTTAAATCGAACTAAAATGTCAATATCGCTATTTTTGGTGTTTTCATTCCTTGAATAAGAACCAAAAAGTCCTATTATTTCTGGATTAAACCTTTTTAAAGATGCCAGAATTATTTTACTTATTTTTTGATAATCATTCATCTTGGTTTTATTTCTCAAAAATTATTTCTAACATTTTTTTATACACCGGCTCCCAGCCTTTCCAGTATCCATGATCGCTTAGCGATTCGTTATGCCATAAGCAAATAAAGGTACCATTTACGGCTTTTATTTTATCGATTATGCACTTAATTTTTTGTTCGGCTTCTTCAATCGACAATTTAAGATATTGATTTAATGTTACATCCATAACTTCGAATGGAAAAATCCGAAGCTCTGTTTCGTGTTCGTTTAACAAATCGTAAAACATAAACGGTGTACATGTGCCTGCACGAAAGCCAATATCAGATGCATAACCTAACGTATAATCTTCCTTAATTCCAAGTTTAATAAGATTCTGGTAAGTTTGGTTAAACAATAGTTTTAAAAAATGTTGTCGGCTCTTTGTTATTGATTTTCCTGTTATTTTCGATAAATAATCGTATTCGTTTTTAAGTTGCTCAAAGCTTTGATTCGATTCGTACGATGGATGAATAGCCACCTCGGCGCGTTCGGCTATTTTGCAAATCAACTCCTGAAAACCTTCGTTTTCGATTGGCAGATTTTTATCATACTCGCTGTAATTTCCGACCAAAAAGAACCAAATTGGACTAACTCCATATTGTGCATGCAACGAATCGATATAACTGTAGGTATCAAATGGGTCTTTTTCACCCGCTAATGTCTGGAACCTTTTAATGTTTTCATTTGCATCGAGTCTGAATAAATCGCGCATTGCAGCACCAATCGTTCTAACAGCTCCTTTATACAAATAGGCATAAGCATTATCTATATCAATGGTCGGGATGAATGTAAACTTTCGCTCGGGCAATGTAAAACCAAAGAATTTATTTTTAAGCATTTGAGCCAATTCGTAAATCCATTGGTCAACAATGGGGTCTTGCAAAAAACCATTATTAAATGCTAAACTCTCATTCGCCTCGAATCGGCCATGCTGATCGGCACTAAAAGGCAAGTATTCCTCGTAACGACTAATTAAATAAAAGCTTGCAGCAAATAGATCAAATGGAATATCTGACTTTTCGGAAGTTTGAAAAAATATTTTGTGATTATTCCAGGTACTTACATCAATCTTTTTCTGAAGTATATTTGTTTCAAACAGCAAATCTTTAGGCTCGATCCAGAAAGAGTCTGCAATTTCCTCATCAGAATAATTTATTTTAGGGAGATTTGATTTCTTAAAGATGTTACTATCAGTAGTTATCTGAAATTCGAGGTTGAGTATATCAGCAAATATAAACTTTAAAATATACTCAAGTCTTTTTGCGGTTTCTGATGTATAAATTAGTATCAAAATTTCGAGGGTTTGGTTTACCCAAATTTACAAAAAATAACGATCATTCAAACTCGATAACCGTAATTCCCGAACCGCCAAACTGAACCTGCTCATCATGATATTTTTTAATAACATTAACAGATCCAAGATATTGCCTTATAAGTTGTCTAAGTATTCCATCGCCTTTACCATGCAATATTCTTACATTACCAATATTTATAACTATTGCTTCATCAATAAAATCGCGAACCATTTGTAATGCCTCATCGGCACGTTTACCCCGAACATCAATTTCGGGTTTAAAATTCAACCTTTTTTCGCCGAAATCCCACGACTGAGTTTTTGTTCCGGAATCTTTGTTTAGTTTTTTATACTGATCTTCAGAAATCTTTTCTAGTTTTTTGTAGTTAAGCGTAGTAATCATATTACCAAAAGCCACCATAATACTTTCGCCATTTATATCGAGCACCTCGCCTGTTGATGTTTGTCCAAACAGTTTTACTTTATCTCCTTTTTCGAGGTTTTCGGGTTTCTTATCCACAACAAGCTTCGATTTTTTAATCAGTTTGGGCTTTCCGTATTTTTCGCGGTGTTCAAGTTTTTCTATTTTACGCTTTATTTTGCCTTCTTCATCTGTATTAATAGAATTAATTTCTTCTTTAAACTCATCGAGCTGCTTTCTGATAGTTTTTGTTTTTTCTTTCTCTGCCTGATTTTCACGAATCTCAAAAATAGCATTTTCGATCCGTTTATTTACTTCGGCTAATAAAAGCTGTGCATCCGTTTTTGTTTTGGCCAGTATCTCTTTTTTTGATTTTTCGGCTATCTCAATCTCCTGATTATATTTAGCAATAAGCTCTTCAAGATTTTTTTCAGATTTTCGAATGCTTTCGCGTTTTGTTTCCCAATACCGTTTATCACGAATAATATCTTTGAGGTTTTTATCAAAATCGATATGATCCTTACCTATTTTGGTGGTAGCTTTTTGAAGAATCTCTTCGGGCAATCCAATTTTGCGAGCTATCTCGAATGCAAATGAGCTACCTGGCTCACCAATCGAGAGCTTAAATAATGGTTGAATTTTATCGGTATCGAAAAGCATTGCCCCATTCTCTATTCCGAATGTTGATGATGCAAAATGCTTTAAACTGGTATAATGCGTGGTGATAACTCCAAAAACGAGATTCTGATTCAGCTGATCGAGAATGGCTTCGGCAATTGCACCTCCCAGCATGGGTTCTGTGCCCGAACCAAACTCATCGATTAAAACCAGTGTTTTGTTATTCGCATTACGAATAAAATTTTTCATATTCAGCAAATGCGAACTGTACGTACTCAAGTCGTTCTCAATAGATTGATCATCGCCAATATTTATAAAAAGATTTTCGAAAAGTCCTATTTCAGAGTTTTCGTGCATTGGAACCAATAATCCGCACTGAAACATATATTGCAACAATCCGACAGTTTGCAAACAAACCGATTTTCCACCAGCATTTGGCCCCGAAATAAGTAAAATACGTTGATTTTCGTTATTCAGTGTAATATTTAACGGAACAACTTTTTTACCATCGGCTTTAAAAGTCAGAAACAATAAAGGATGCAAAGCCTCTCTCCATTGAACCATAGGTCTGTTATTAAAAATAGGCTTAATACCATTTATTTTTGTTGCAAGCAGTGCTTTTGATCGAATAAAATCTATGGTACCCATATAATCGTAAGCATACAATAAATCATCGATATATGGTCTAATATCCGAAGCAAAAAGAGTAAGTATTTTTATTATCTCGCGACGTTCTTCGTAACCCAGTTCTTTAATATCGTTATTCAGCTCAACTATCTCAGCCGGTTCGATAAAAGCTGTTTTACCTGTAGTCGATTCATCGAGTATAAATCCTTTTATTTTGCGTTTATGAGTAGCATCAACCGGAATAACGGCTCGTCCATCGCGAACGGCAAGAGTAACATCTTCGGCTATAAATCCCTCTTTTTGTGCATTTTTTAAAATTGCCTGTAATCGCTTCGAAACCTGACTTTCTTTCTCGCTTATCGTTCGCCTGATTAAACTCAATTCCGGTGAAGCATTGTCTTTAATTTTACCCTGTTTATTAATAATTGAATCAATACGATCAAAAATATAGGGATAAAGCTTCACATTTTCGGTTAAGGCCTGCAGATAAATGTATTTTTGTTCCTCTTTTCGTGCTTTAAAGAAATTAAGTAATGCCTTTATTGTCTCTAATGAACGCTTTAGATCAAAAAGCTGCTCGGGTAAAAAATACGATCCTTCGACCCGAATCTTTTTTAATGCATCAGAAACATCGATAAAATGATTCATTGGAAACTCATTCTCCATCAACATAATCTGCTTAAAATCATTTACCTGGCCAGTTAATGTTTCGATAAATGAATAAGAAGAAGAAAATTTAATTTTATCGACCTTTTGCGAACCCAAGCTGCACAAACAGCCATTCTTAAGCATTTCGCGGATCTTATCGAATCCTATTTTATGTTCAAAATTTTCGGGATAAAGCACGTTTTTAGCAATTTTACAGTGAGTAAAATAAATTAAAATAACTTAGATTGCCAAAACAGGGATTGGATTGGCATACTTTTTAGGAAATAAAATAAATCATTACTCCGGGAAGGCGCACCATTTATTCTTTCATGTATTTATTGATTATTGTAAGAAGTTTCTCGGTAGCAATTGGTTTAGGAATAAAATCGTTTGCGCCTGCATCAATGCACATGTGGCGATCTTCGGGCATTGAAAAAGCTGTTTGAACAACAATTGGTAAATATTTAAGTGTTTTTCGAATTTCCTTGATTGCCTCAACACCATCCATTTCGGGCATTTTAATATCCATAAGTATTAAATCTATAGGTTGGTTATCGCGACAGAACTGAACTGCTTCAAAACCTGTCTTTGCCCATAAAAGCCGTGCATTTGTTTTTCTGATAACCATATCGAGGAATTTAAAGTTGCTTTCTTCATCTTCGGCGATCAGAATTGTTTTTTGACTCCATTTATATTTTGATGATGTTGGCAATACTACTGCTGGTTGCGAATTAATAGCCGAAACTGGTTTGTAAGGCAATGTAAAATAAAATGCAGAGCCCTTATCAATCTCTGACTCAACCCATATTTTACCACCCAGCATTTCAATCAGGTTTTTTGTAATTGATAATCCCAACCCTGCACCACGATAGATTTTTTTACGATTATCCTCAATCCGGGTAAATCGTGCAAACATTCTTTTTTGCTCTTCGGGCAAAATTCCAATACCTGTATCCTTAACGTAAAACAGAATACAATTATCGACATTTTTTCTATTCAGATCGTAACCTATCTCAATGCTTCCACTTTCGGTAAATTTTATCGCATTACTTAATAGGTTGGTTAAAATCTGTTGCACCCTGAAAGGATCAGACTTTATAAAAATATTATTGGAAAGAAATTCTTGCTTTATATTTAATTTTAAATCATTTCCGGGTTGTTTATTTTCCTCAAAGTATTCGAGTAAGTTTTGAAAAATAGGTTGAAGATCACAATCTTTTTCAATTATCTTAAGCTGTTCGGCTTCTATTTTGGCTGTATCAATAATATCATCGATTAGAGTAAGTAATGTATTGCTATTTTTAACAATTAGATTTACCATTTCCTGCTGTTGTTCAGGAGTATTATCCGGATCATTTAAAAGACTTGAAAATCCAATAATGGCATTCATTGGAGTTCGAATTTCGTGCGACATGTTTGCTAAAAATGCCGATTTAAGTCTGTCAGCCTCTTCGGCTTTATCTTTAGCTATTTCAAGATCAGCAGTTCGTTTTTTAACCAATTCTTCGAGATGATCCTGATGCTCTTCGAGTTTTTTATTAATTGTTTCGAGGTTTTCGGCTTGTGTCGACAATTCTTCTTTTTGCTGATTAATTTCTCTGGTTCGTTCTTCTACTTTTTGTTCGAGCAGTTTTTTATCCCGGGTAAGACTTTTTGTTCGGAGTCTTACAAAAAACCATAAAACAAATATTGCAAATAAAAACTCTAAAGCAACAAACCACGGTCTTTTCCAAACAGGCGGAATTATTCTGATTTTTAACTCGGTAGGAGATTCGTTCCAGATTTTATCGTTATTACAAGCTTTAACTTTAAAGGTATAAAATCCAGGATCAAGGTTAGTAAAGGTTGCCGATCGGTTTTCGGTTGCATCAACCCAATCTGTATTAAACCCTTCGAGCATATACATATATTCATTTTCGGCTGATACAGTATAATCCAGTGCAGCAAATTCAATCGTAAAAAAATAATCCTTATGTGTTAAAACTACTTCGGGACTACCTTTAAACATCTTAGAATTTGTTAAAGATGAATTCCAATCTGATTTATTTAAAATCTTGAAATCGGTAATAACAACATTAGGCTGATACGGATTATTTGTTACTTCGAGTGGATTGAAATAGCTTAGAGCAGCATTACTGCCAAAATATATTGTTCCTTCGGTAGATTTATGTGCTGAGTTTCTGTTAAACCCGCCACTTTCGAGCTGATGTTGAAAACTATACGTATTAATCGATTTATTCCATATAGTGTATTTTGTAAGTCCGCGCGAGGTACTAATCCATATATTTTTCATTTCATCTTCGATCATACCCACAATCATACTTCCCTGAAAAACATCGTTTCGAGGGTGTGGTGAATATCTATTTGTTTCTATATTAAAATTCAAAATACCGTTTGATTCGGTTCCTATCCACAATTTTTTATCACTATCTTCAAAAACTGTCAATGCATGAATATCAGTTAAATATTCATCGGACTGTATTTTCTTTGGTGAATACGAAATAAACTTCTCTGTCGTCCTGTCAAACTCAAATAATCCGCTATAATATGCTGCAATCCACAACCTGTTTCTAGAATCGTTATATACATAACCCATATAATTATCAACAATCTGGTTGGTATCTGAAAGCTGCTGGTAATAATTCTTAAAATAATAGGTTTTAGGATTATCTGTTTTAATTAATTTATTCAATCCATTTGCACTTCCAAACCATAAATCGCCGTTATTATCCTCAACTATTGAGTTAATCTGATTATTTGAAATAGAACCTTCAGATTTTGGATCATGCAGATAATGAGTAAAATTATACTTCCCATTTTTATACTCAATACGGTTTAAGCCTCCCTGATACGTACCAGCCCAAATAATACCTTCTTTATCGATAAAGGTTGAAAAAATACGATTTTTACTTATTGTATTGTTGTTTTTAGGATCGTTTTTAAATTGCAAAAACTTATTTTGTTTGGGATTATATTTGATTAATCCGCCGCCATCGGTTCCAATCCACAAATTTCCCTCCTTATCAGAGGTTACAGCCATAATACTTGATCGAGGCAATGAATTTGGATTATCTGGTTCGTGAACCAGATTTTTAAATTTAGCTGGTTTTAGATCGAGTTTATTAACACCGCCTCCTCGGGTTGCGATCCATAATACTTTTGAGCGGTCTTCGTAAATGCATTCAATACGATTGCTGCTTATGCTTTCGGGATTATTCTCATCATGCGAAAATTGTTTAAACGTACCTTTTTCTGGATCGAAAAGATTTAAGCCTCCTTCGTATGTACCAACCCAGAACTGATTATACGAATCGATAAAAAGATATTCCACTTTATTATCGCCCAAAGAATTAGGATCGTTTGGATTATTCAGATATTTAGTAAACGTTTCTGTTTTTGGATCAAATCGATTTAACCCACCATCTCGTGTTGCAATCCAAATAATATCGTGCTTGTCAGCGAGTAAATACTGAACAGTATTAGAACCAATCGAGTTTTTGTTTGCTGGATCATTTTTAAAATGCTTAAAGGTATTTGTTTTTTTATCGAACCGGTTTAGTCCATCGTCGGTTCCAATCCATAAAATCCCATCTGAAGTCTGACAAATGCTTTTTGCCCGCTGTTGGCTCAAACTGTTTGGATCATCAGGATTAGGAAAAAACCGTGTAAAAGTTTCCTCCTTGTCGTTAAATTTATTTAATCCGTTTGTTGTTCCAATCCAAAGATCTTTATCGCAATCGCGAAAAACAAATAAAATCTGATTATTGCTAATACTGTTGGGATCATCCACCTTAAAAGTATAATGCTTAAACTGATTTGTTTGCGGGTCGTATTTATTAAGACCACCGCCATATGTTCCGAACCAGAATATTCCGGTAGAATCCTGAATCATCTTACCAAAGTTACCCGTTGCTAATGAATTTGGATTTTTTGAGTCGTGGCGATATATAATAAATCGGTAACCATCGTAGCGGTTTAGGCCATCTTGTGTGCCAAACCACATAAATCCGAGATTATCCTGTATTATGGTATAAACGTTATTGTGCGATAAGCCATTTTTAAGTGATACTTTTTGAAAAACCATTTCGTTAATCTGAGCATGCGAATTGGTTACAAATAGAAGTATTGTAACAGTGAGAGATAAAATATAGCCAACTTTTTTCATAAAAGTTAAAATGATTTTATAACTAGTTCTTTTCTAAAAACCTTGCAACAACTTCGATCAGTTTCTTAGCCCTAATAGGCTTTGAAATATATGCATCACACCCTGCTTCGTAACTCTGTTTTTCATCCGACGACATGGCATACGCTGTTTGCATAACAATCGGTATTTCGGGATAAAGACTTTTTAATCTTCGTGTAGCTTCCAACCCATCAAGATTTGGCATTTTAATATCCATCAACACTAAATCGGGTCGATTTGATTTTACTAATTCAATCGCCTCTAATCCATCGAAAGCCCAAAGAATCTTTACACCAGTTCTTACCAATACCATTTCGAGAAATCGAAAATTACTTTCTTCATCCTCAGCAATTACTATGGTTTTGTTGCTCCATGTATATCCAGATAAATTACTAATATCAACCATTATATTCCTTTTAAGTAGAACCCTTTTTGTTTTATTAAAGGATTTCAACCTTGTAATAGATATATCATCAGTTCTATTTAGTTCCTCTTAGTAAACCCATTACACTTTGATTACCAGCAGATTCCTGTTGAAAACTTTCTTGAATCTTTATGTCATTTAGCTTGCATAAGTGTATTAAAATGCAGATATTCATCTCGTT
>JBFXEQ010000015.1:0-62467 GCA_050179935.1 Bacteroidales bacterium
CATTGCGAACGGCTTTTTAAGCTAATGACTAAACTTAATCTGATTCCTTTCTCTGTTCTTCTTTTTAATATAAAAATAAAAAAAGAACTACTAAATCTGTTTACATATTTGCAAACATAGGATGACTTCGAAAGTTTAATTTTAAGACAACCTTCTTTTTTTGCTTTACAGTTCTTTACTCTTTTCTTACGTGCTTTTTGGCAATAAAGTAATAAATGATTAATGCCAGCCCACCAAAAAGAAACACCATTGAAAGGTATGCAACTCCATCTTCAAGAGCTGTAGTTGTTTCAAGAATACCACCGATTAAAAATCCAACAGCCACACCAACACATAAAAGTCCAAATTTTAGACTTGGTGATACATTTGCTTCGCTGGTGAAAATGTTAGCTGTTACTCCTTTTTCAATCAAAGCTAGTCGTTCCTTACGTCGGATATAAAGGTGAAATATTCCGTAAACTGTTGCAAAAAATGCAATTCCTACTAAAAAATCAAAATCCATAGTTGTATAGTTTTAGTTAAACATTCTTTTATTACTCTGACAACAGTTTTTAAAAACAGGTTACACAAATAACAAAAAAACATAATTTTTAGAATACAATAGAATGGTATTTCATCAAAAATCAACCTAAACAACTAATAATAACAGCTTTTACCTACAATTAAACTTTTTGCACAGATAATTGTCAAAATCATTAGTTTTGACATTAGAAATTAAATCAAAAAATATGAAAAAGATTATCATCCTTTTATTATTGCTGGCAAGTACAACCGTTTTTGCACAGCAAAATACAAAAACCGAATCAAAAGAAGATCATTACAAGTACAATTGGCGATTAACCGACATTTATGCTGATTGGGATGCCTGGAAAACAGATCTCGAATGGGTTAAAACACAAATCCCAAGATACAATGATTTTAAAGGTCGTCTTGGTGAAAACGCACAAGTAATGATTGACTTCCAGAGATTTTCTGAAAAAATATCGCAAATTACAAGCAAGCTTTATGTATATGCTTCGTTAAACGAGGATGTGGACGGAAAAAATCCAATGTATGTAACTAAGTTACAAGAACTGCAAACTGTTTTTATTGACATGAACAGAAATACAGCCTGGATTCAACCAGAGCTAAAAAATATTCCAAAAGCAAAAATTGATGAATGGATGAGCAACAATAAAGAGTTGGCTGTTTACGCTCACAATTTCGATAGCTTTTACCGACAATTGCAACATATCCTCGATGAGCAGACACAAAAAACATTAACCTATTACAGCAAAGCTCTTTCTGCATCATCAAACACATACAATTCGCTATCTAAAGCTGATATGGAGTGGCATAAAGTTACCTTATCGAATGGAGAAGAGATAATCACTAGTCCTGCTGTAGCGTCAAAAGTGTACACAACGAATCCAAATCAGGAAGATCGCAGAATAACTGCTGCAGCTCGTGAAGATGTTTATGCTAAAAATAAAAACACCTACGCCGATATTTGGATGGGAATTGGAAATTCGCGTTGGGCAAGTGCACAACTAAGTGGTTACGAATCATCCCTTGATGCTGTGCTGCAATCAAACAATATTCCAAAAACGGTTTATACAAACCTTACCGAAGTGGCAGGTAATAATACAGGGTCATTGCTCAAATATCGTGAACTACGAAAAAAAGCATTAGGACTTGAAAAATATTATTATTCAGACGAATCGTACGAAATATCTGACTTTAACAAGAATTATCCTTGGGAAGAAGCTGTAAATATGGTTCAGAATTGCCTAACACCTATGGGTGATGAATATAATAAACTGCTTGCAACAGCTTTACAAGGCGGATGGATAGATGTGTACGAAAAACCTGGTAAACAAACAGGTGCTTATAGCTGGGGTATTTATGGTGTACATCCATATGTTTTAATGAACTGGAACGAAACACGCGATAATGTTTTTACGCTGGCTCACGAACTTGGCCACTCTATGCACAGCATGTTAAGCAGCAAATATCAACCTTATACCTATTCTGATTATGCTTCAATGGTAGCAGAAGTTGCATCAACTTTTAACGAAAATATGCTGCTCGATTATATGATTAAAAAAGCTACAACACCCAATGAAAAAATAGCTCTTTTAGTTCAGGCTATAGATAATATCGCAGGTACATTTTATCGTCAGTCGCAATTCGCCGAATTTGAGCTGGCTTTATATGAGATGATTGAAAAAAACGCACCTATGAATGCCGATATAATTGCAAAAGCATATACTGATATCGATATAAAATATAATGGCGATATTTTTGAACGATCGCCAAACTTTGGATATGCATGGCCACGTGTACATCATTTCTTTGGATATTATTTTTATGTATATAATTATGCTGTTTCATTTTCTGCATCGCAAAGCCTGTTTACACAAATAACTCAGGCTGCAACCAAACAAGATGCAACAAAAGCACAGGAACGCTATTTAACATTATTAAAATCAGGTGGAAACGATTATCCAGTTGAACTACTAAAAAAAGCAGGTGTTGATTTAAACACCAAAGAGCCCTTTTTAGCAGTAGTAAAAAGAATGGACGACTTGGTTAACCAATTAGAAATAGCATTAAAAGAAGCAGGTAAAATTTAGTTTGATTTTTGTTTAGGATTCGAGGGATTGCCTTTCTGGCAGTCCCTTTTTTATCAGTAAATTATACTAAATAATAGAGGATATGATTAAGAAATCAATCTGAACAATAAATAATGCTTAAAAAAAATAATCACACCAAAATTTATCTAATTTTGCTAGCAATTTTATAAAATGAATACGAAGCGAAAGCTTTATAAACAATTTTACTAATGTTTCGTTTAACGTGCTAATAATAAACAGGATAAGTTTTATATTTATTTAATTGTGTTTTTTACAGCAAGAAGATTTAGTTAGAAAACTGTTTTCTTGATTTTATAATACGATATAAAGGATAGCATCATGGAAGTTTCGATATATGCATGGTTGGCATTTTTACTCTTTGTAACAATAATGCTAGTGATCGATTTAGGAATATTTAACAGAAAATCGCACATAGTTGAAATAAGAGAGGCTTTAATTTGGAGTGCAGTATGGATTAGTCTTGCACTAATTTTCAATGTAATAATCTATTATTACTATGGAAAGATTAAAGCTCTTGAATTTTTATCCGGATATTTAATAGAAAAATCACTTAGTGTCGATAATCTTTTTGTATTTATTATATTGTTCAAGTATTTCAATATTCCACGCAAATATCATCATAAAGTACTTTTCTGGGGAATTATTGGGGCTATATTTATGAGGGCAATTTTTATTTTTGCGGGTGTAGCTCTGTTAAATAAATTCCATTGGTTAATTTATATTTTCGGTATATTTTTAGTATTTACAGGAATTAGAATGCTTTTTCCTGAAAAAAGCGAAATTGATCCTGACAAAAACACCATTGTAAAACTCTTTAAACGAATATTTCCAGTAACAAAGACCTTGTATCGCGGGCATTTTTTTATACACAAGGATCATAAATTAATAGCTACTCCACTATTTGTAGCCGTTATTGTTGTTGAATTAACCGATCTTGTGTTTGCCTTGGACTCAATACCTGCAATTTTGGCCATTTCGAATGATACCTTTATAATTTTTACGTCTAATATTTTTGCAATTCTCGGTTTACGAGCTTTGTACTTTGCTCTATCTGGAATAACCCAATATTTTTATTACTTAAAATATGGATTAGCCGCAATCCTCTCTTTTGTAGGTTTTAAAATGATAATTTCAGGGTATATAAAAATTCCAATCGGAATCTCCTTAGGAGTAATTTTTGGATTGTTATTGATAACTATTTTATTATCAGTGATTTTCAAGAAAAAAGAAACAATTAATTAAACACGCTATTTCAGACCTTTTATAATCTAATTAAGATTTTTCTTTTACCTGTGGATCAGGTATATTACATTTGTAATTAAAATTTCAGAATAAATTATGGGTCAGCGGTTTTTAATTGCAATATCATCTATTTTAGTTTTTACAATAATTCCATTTTTTTCAATAGCGCAAGAACCAAAAAAAACGGAGTTTGATAAGCTAAAACAAGCCCATCTAGAATTTAAAAATAAACACTACAATAAAGCATACGGGTATTTTCAAAAGATGTACGAACAATACCCAAAAGATCCTACTTATAATTATTATACAGGTGTTTGCCTTCTATTTACAGATAAAGATCCAGAAAAAGGATTAAAAAGACTTCGACTCGCTGCAACCAATGATGTTCCTGATGATGTTTATTTCTACCTTGGATTGGCATACCATAACTCCTATTTGTTCGACGATGCTCTTAAAAATTATTATTGGTTCGAAAAAAAAACTTCGAAAAAGAAGGCAATTGAATATGATCTTCAGAATTATATTAACAAAACCCTCAATGCCAAATCATTAACATCCGGATTTGTTAATCCTGTAATTATAAGCAAAGAACTGGTAAGTAAAGATAAATTTGTTAATCAGTATATAATACCTGCATTAGACGGCAAATTTAGCCTAAAAGCTCCTTCTTTTAATAATCAATCCGACAGCACAACAGAATTCTCGGCTATGTATATGCCAAATAATCCCGAGAGAAATGAAATAATTTACTACTCTATGCAAAATGAAAATAGAGGCGATCTGGATATTTACAAATCAACCCGAAAAGCAGATGGAACATGGAGCGAGCCCGAAAATGCAGGAGATATTATAAACACACCTTACGATGATAATTTTCCATATTTGCATTCCGATGGATCAACATTTTATTTTGCGAGCAAAGGACATTACTCCATGGGCGGATATGATATTTATAAAACCGTATGGAGCTGGGAAAAAAAACAATGGAGTAAACCTGAAAACATTGGGTTTCCTATAAATTCCCCTTTCGATGATTTCTTTTTTGTTCCATCACCCGACGAAAAGTACATTTACTTTGCCTCAACACGTGATTGCGAAATAGATAAATCTTATGTTTTTAAAATAAATCTTACTAATGACAATTCACAGATAAATAAAGCCTCTTATAATGAGTTAGTTAATTACTCAAAACTAATTATTAATCAAACCGAGAAAGACGAGTATAAAAGCGAAAAGGACAACAACCCTAAACCAACTAAAAGTGAAATAGTAAAACTCGAATCAAAAGAAAATTTCATATTAAAAAATGAGTACGACAGCCTGCTGAATGAAGCAATGAAATATCAGCTTAAGGCAGATTCGATGAAATGGGTAATTGACACAAAAAGATCACAGCTTGGTGATGCACAAACAAATGAACAGCAGCAGATACTAAGCAACGAAATTTTGCAACTCGAAACAACTATTTATTCGATGCAGAAAATTGCAGATCAGTTATATGGGCGTGTTCGCGAGATTGAACAAGTAAATCTGGCAAACAAAACAACTAGTTACGAAGTAAAACCAGAAAAAGCTGATTCGGAGCAAACCGTAAAAAATCAACCAAAAAATAATTCTGAAAATATAACCAATAACATTACAGACAGCCTTACATTAAAACCAATAGTGCAGCCAAAGGAAGATGATCAAGAAATTGAAGAAAATTATATTACAGATTTTTATATTAAAACACCATCTGTTTATAATGCCAAAAATCCAATACCAACAAACGAAAAACTACCAAAGGGAATTGTCTATATGATTCAGCTTGGAGCTTTTACAGCATCCAAAAACCCCGAATCATTTCATGGGTTTACTCCCATTTCTTGTATCACTAAACAAGGGACTAATTTAAGAAAATATTATACCGGCAGGTTTTTAACATTAAAAGATGCTGAAAAAGTATTGCCAAAAGTAAAAAACAAAGGGTTTAAAGATGCATATGTTGTGGCTTTTAATAATGGAAAATTGATTCCTGTAAATGATGCAATAAAACTTGAATCCCGAAACTCAGATGAATCTCCAACAAAAAAAGAACAACCTGTTATACAAACCGATTCGGAATTATCGATTCAGTATGCATTAAAATTTGAAATTAACAACCAGGATTCGATTTTACTTGATAAAATGAAAACTTACCTCCCTGAAAATGTAAAAACAAACAAGGTGGTAAAAGGAAATATATTATTTATTTCGATTGATTGGTTTACAAGTTTTGATGAAGCCTACAAAATAAAAAAGAATCTTGAATCTATCGTAAATAAAGAAGTTGAAATACACGCTTTCTTTGACGAGATTAAAATTCCACTTGATCAGGCTCGTAAAATGGCTCATTAAACTAGCTTTATAATGCTTTTTTGCGAATTTTGTAGTATATTTGACCCTTAAATTATTTTGAGGATATTTTTATGAATATCAGAAGAAAATACGAAGAAGATTCAAACTACGAAATGAGTCCTAATGATGGAAAAGATTATTCATTAATTCTCTTTAATGATGATTTACATGATTTTAATTATGTAATTAGCTCATTAATAGAAGTCTGCAAACACGATGAAATACAGGCTGAACAATGTACCTACCTAGTTCATTACAGTGGCAAATGCCAGATAAAAAAAGGAAAATTTAACCAGCTTAACCACATTAAAAAAAGCCTGCTAGAAAAAGGTCTTACCGTTGAATTGATGTAGTTTTATATACTAGTTGGTTATAATTTTCTCAGCATAAATGAATAATTAACCAATAAAGAACTTATAAAAAAACGAACCACAGTTATTCAAGAAAAACGAATATTTATTCGTATAATTTTGTCAATGTAAATTAGTTTTATATTTTTGTCAAACTTTTTCAGGAGAGGTGGGTGAGTGGCTGAAACCACCAGTTTGCTAAACTGACGTACTGGGTAACCGGTACCGGGGGTTCGAATCCCCCTCTCTCCGCAAAAAGAATAATCATCCCGCGAAAAGCGGGATTTTTGTTTTACAGCAGAACAAATCATAATTTCATGAATGAGGACTGATGGTAAACAAAAAGTAATGAGCAGAGCGAATGGATGATTATTCTTTTTTAGCAAAACCTTTTAGAGATCACCGAAGGTAATCCCTTCATATAATCGAGTGAGTAAAGAGAGTGAATGATTGTTATTTTTTAGCAATAACATTGGTGATTACCGAAGGGATTCCTTGAACATAGATTTACAATCAAATTTACTATTCATATCCAACTGCAGCATATCCTACCCAGTGATGATCATTTGCAGGAGCAGTAGTTCCCATTTGTAGATCATCGACTTTAAAATTAGGATGATCGATGCTATTGGAGTAACCAATAAAATTTCCTCTTAATCCTCCCCCATTTAACTGTTTATCGAGATTGTATGCCGTTAACAATCCAAAAGGTATTGAGTATCGACCGCACCATGTCCATTTATATTCTTTATAATCTAATTCACTTACTGTATATTTTATAAACTGCTGTATTTTATCGATATTAACTTCATCTAATAAGCAATTGGTAATTATCTCCATTTCATGATTTCTGGCCTTTGCTAAACCAATACTATCTGTTCCGAACGGAGCATAATTTTTATCTCCCCAGTCCTGATCACCATAATGCACTGCATCGTTTGAAATAACCATTGCAATATCTTTTCCCCATTCGAGATTTTTTTGATCTAGTATATTTTTTAACGCAGATGCAAAAGTTTCTGATATCTGATTCAACTTATCAAACGACATATAAGGAACCAATATTGGAATAATTTCAACATCATTATTATAATATTGTAAAAAAGGAACAATTGCCTCAAGCGAATGCTCAACAGATTGCATTTCTTGATGAACTAAGAATAAACTATCCGGTAATTGAGCAATTATCTGATTACGGATTTCAGATACCTTTACATTTCCATAAGGTGCTTGCCAGGCATCAAAAGAATCGAATATAATTTTATTATGGAGATTATAATTACGTGCTTTATGTGCAACGCCAAAAAGTATAACTGTTTTCGCTTTAAATCCACTTAATACCTTTGGATATAAGTTACCGACATAAGTATAATCGTCGTGAGGTGAGATTGCTATTCGCCATGTATGTTTATTTTGCACTTGCTGCGCATTCATCCTGCTCATAATACTATCCATTTGCCAGCTATATTGGGCAAAACCAATCGTATCGACCATAGAGCGAATTTCCAACTGAGTAGTTTCCTTCGTTCCACAACTGGCAAAAGTTATCAATACGATAATTAAAATCAAATTAGAATATTTCTTCATAGTAACTTTTTATCAAAAATAAAAAATCCATACAAAAACGCATGGACTTTTAGAAATAATAAAATTTTGATACTTGATACTACTATCTTTCCTTTCTAGAACAAGCCTACAATATTTCCATTTTCATCGATATCAATTTTTTCGGCAGAAGGAATGCTAGGTAAACCAGGCATTCTCATAATCGTTCCGGCAATAGGAACAATGAATCCTGCTCCCGATGAAAGTTCTATTTCTCTAATTTTAACAGTAAAGTCACGAGGTCTGTTTCGTTTATACTGATCGTCGGATAGTGATTTCTGTGTTTTAGCAATACACACAGCAAGATTTGTTAATCCTAATGCATTAATCTTTTTAAGTTGTGCTTTTGCTTCAATCGAATACTCTACATTTTTAGCACCATACATCTTAGTGGCTATAGCTTCTATTTTTTCTTCGTAAGTCCATTCAGGAAAATATAATGGTTTAAAACACGATGGGCATTCAGAAACTGCAGCTACAACTTTTTCGGCCAGTTCTGTTGCTCCATCGCCACCTTTTGCCCATGCATCGTTTAGGGCAACAGTTATTCCCATCGCATCACAATGTTTTTTTAGTACTTCAATTTCGGCGGCTGTATCACTATCGAATTTATTTATTGCAACTACAGGTTTAAAACCATAATAACTCATATTTTCAATATGTTTATCAAGATTTTCGAATCCAGTTTCGAGAGCTTTTAAATTTTCCTTTGCCAGATCGGCAAGTTTTGCTCCACCATGATATTTAAGTGCACGAATGGTGGCAACAATAACCACTGCATTAGGCATTAAGTCGCCACCCTGCGATTTAATATTAAAGAATTTCTCAGCACCCAGTTCGCTGGCAAAACCAGCTTCGGTAACCACATAGTCGCTTAGTGATAATCCCATTTTAGTGGCAATTATCGTATTTGTTCCTTGTGCAATATTAGCAAATGGTCCACCATGTATAATGGCAGGATTTCCTTCTAAAGTCTGCACAAGGTTTGGTTTAATTGCATCTTTTAAAAGCACTGTCATTGCGCCCTGTGCTTTCAAATCACGAGCAAATATTGGTTTATCATCGTAAGTATAACCAATAAAAATATTGCCTAATCTGTTTTTTAAATCTTGCAGGTTTTGAGAAACACATAATGTAGCCATTACTTCAGATGCAGCTGTAATATTAAATCCTGTTTCGCGAGGCACACCTTGCTTTGGGCCGCCTAAACCAATAACAATATCACGTAACGAACGCTCGTTCATATCCATTACACGTTTCCACTCAACAGTACGAGGATCAATACCTAAATTGCCTTCTTTGAGTTGAATATTATTATCAATTAATGCAGCAAGCAAATTATGTGCTTTTTCAACTGCTGATAAATCACCTGTAAAATGTAGGTTTATATCTTCCATCGGAATAACTTGGGAATAACCACCACCTGCGGCACCACCTTTAATTCCAAAAACTGGTCCCAATGAGGGTTCACGTAATACCACCATTGCTTTTTTGCCAATTTTGTTCAATGCCTGAGTTAATCCGATAGAGGTTGTTGTTTTACCCTCGCCTGCAGGAGTTGGAGTTATTGCTGTTACCAAGATTAATCTTCCTTTTTTAACTTTTTCTTCATCAATTAATTTTAACGGAAGCTTGGCTTTATATTTTCCATATAATTCCAGGTCATCTTCATTTATATTGAGTTTTTTTGCAATATTTACAATAGGCTGAATCTTGGCTGCCTGAGCAATTTCGATGTCTGATTTCATAGTAATTCTTTTTTTATCAATTTTTCAAAATGTTAAAACTAATTGTCAATCTTTTGTAATGAAACACTTAACATTTTTTTTTGTTCAACGTTTTGTTTAACCTTTTATACTTTTTGCTCAAATCAGGGCTCATATCTTGATTCTGTTAAAATCTTTTGATATTCATCATTTTTCATTAACTGTTCAATAGTAATTTTAGGATTTCTATCCATATATCTTTTTACGATTTTATAACCAAGCCAAACCACAGCTCTTCCGGGCGATTCTTTTGGGAAACCAGAAGTAAATGGAGCGGGATTTATATATTTATTGATGGTCATATAATCGGTCGAAAAAATAAACTTTTGATCAATCAAATTATTCCACATTTGTTTCTCGTTTGCTTTACACCAGTCAAGCTGCAAAGATGTCATTCCAAACTTGAGCGTATCGTTAGCCTTGGGAAAAACTGCATCTAAAAAATATTGCATTTTACCCTGATAAATCATATTATTAACCAGATTATCAACCGAATCGTTATAAACAAACTCTGTTAATGCCCAGGCTTTTAATGCATCAGTGGGGATTTTTTCCGGATACATTGTTGCTTTTAAATAATTTGGCGTTTCGAGGCGTGTGTAAAAATCACAATCGGCACCAAGATATTTATCTAAACCAATAGCCAACATGCTATCGGCCACAACGATCGACTGATTAAAACCTCCAATAAACGTATAAATTGCAGGTATTTTGTGATCAGGAAAATAATAGTGATAATACCTAAACGCATCGTTTAATTGTTGTTCGGTTTCTTTTAAATCGGGAAAAACTAATTTCGTTTGCTCATAAATATTATTTATAGTATAATCAGTTATAAAAGCCAAAAGATTATCAGGATAAGCAGGTCCGGTAGGTAATCCGAGCGAAATAACCCTCAGATTATATAAAACAAAAAAATCGCCGTACTTTTTGTTTAACGCTGATACAGAATTCGTGAGATCGTCGAAATCGACCTCAAACAAATCTCTATCGAGTCTTTTTATTTCAACAGAAACATCAGATTTTGAAATATCAACAATAAATCTGTCTTTCTTTGTACATGCCACTAACAACAAGAATATCATGAATAAAAACAACTGATTTCGGTTCTTCATAGGTTTATTCAATTTAGTTTTTAATAAATTGGTTTTAATTTTGCTTACAATCACTAAAATATTTATACGATAACTGTGATTTTTAACTATTTTTGTAATAACTAAATATTGAGGCCTAAAAGTATGAAAAAGTATTTAATAATTTTAACACTGATTTTTTCGGGAATTCAGAGTTTATACTCGCAAAACATGAAATTTACTGTTTTTGTTGAACCAAAATTTTCATGGATGACTCCCGATTTAAAAAATGTTGATAACGATGGAACAAAATTAGGAGTAAATATCGGTTTAAATGTTGATAAGTTTTTTGCTCCCAATTATGCAATTATGACTGGTATTTCTATCGATAATACAGGCGGATTTTTAAAATACGATCTGATTGATGGAAAAGCTATAAAGACAAATGGAGGGATTGATACTATTCCTTCTGGAAGCACACTTGAATACAAATTACAATACATTAATGTTCCATTTGGATTAAAACTAAAAACAAATGAAATAGGGTATTTTACATTTTTTACTCATCTGGGAATAAACGCAGGAGTTAATATTAAAGCAACCGGAGAAGTTGAAGGATACGAGCTCGAAAATGATAATATCAGTGATGAGATTAAACTCTTTAATCTGGGATATTATATTGGTTTAGGAACAGAATATTCAATTGGAGGAAATACAGCCATCGTACTGGGAATTACTTATAACAACGGATTTGTAGATATTACTACAGACTCAAACAATAAAGTAACTAACAGTAATTTAGCAGTACGCGTTGGTATTTTATTTTAATTAACGTTACCATAAATTAGTATGAAAATTGCAATTGCTCAGTTAAACTATCACATCGGTAATTTTAAGAAAAATACGGCCAAAATTCTCGAGAAAATTGAGGAGGCAAAAACAAATATGGTCGATTTGATTATATTTTCAGAGATGTCGGTATGTGGATATCCACCACAAGATTTACTCGAAAAAAAATCGTTTATAGAGCATTGCGAAGAGGCAGTTGAAGATATTGTTGCGAACACCAAGAATATTGCTGTAATAATTGGTTCTCCAACCATAAACTATCACCCCAAAGGCAAAAAATTATATAATTCTGCTTTATTCATAACTGATGGGGAAATAAAGTACATGCAGCATAAAACCTTGTTGCCAACCTACGATATTTTTGATGAGTACCGATATTTTGAGCCTAACGATAAGTTTAATGTAGTTGAATATAAAGGGAAAAAAATTGCCATTACCATTTGTGAGGATTTATGGGACGAGCAGCCTGTATCTAATCAATTTGCAAAAAATCAGCTGTACAATGTTACTCCAATGGAAAAACTAATTGAGTATAAGCCTGATTTTATAGTAAATATAGCCGCTTCGCCTTTTTCGTACAGCAAAATATGGGGTAAAAAAAATATTTTTATTCGTAACGCAAAAAAATATAAACTTCCTATATTTAATGCAAACCAGGTAGGTGCACAAACCGAACTTATTTTCGATGGGGGTTCGTTGCTTGTTAATCCGGATGGAACAATTGCCGATGAACTGAACTTTTTTGCCGAAGATTACAGAATTTACGAATTAGACGACTTAAAGAAAGGCCGCTTAAAGAAACATTTAAACGACGACCCTAATGTAGTTGAGAAAATACATGACGCACTAGTGCTTGGTGTTCGTGATTATTTTAAGAAGATGAATCTTGGTAAAGCTACACTTGGTCTCTCAGGCGGAATAGATTCCGCTATAGCACTAGTAATAGCAACAAGATCTCTTGGGCCTGAAAATATGAGAGTATTGTTATTGCCTTCAAAATATTCATCAGACCATTCGCTTGCTGATGCAACCAAGCTTGCCAACAATTTAGGTGTCCGTTACGATATCATTAACATTCAAGCGGTGGTTGATAGTTTTGAAATGTCATTAAAACCTATTTTTAAAGGGTTACAAGCAGATATTACAGAAGAAAACCTGCAAGCCCGGGCACGTGGAACTATCTTAATGGCATTGTCTAATAAATTTGGTCATATACTAATTAACACTTCAAACAAAAGTGAATCGGCCGTTGGTTATAGCACTTTGTATGGTGATATGGCCGGAGGAATCTCTATTCTGGGCGATGTTTACAAATCAGATGTTTACAAGTTAGCCCATTATATAAATCGCGAAAAAGAAATAATACCCAACAACTCAATACTAAAACCTCCATCAGCAGAGCTTCGACCAGATCAAAAAGACTCAGATTCACTGCCCGATTACGAAACACTCGATAAGATTTTATTCGAATACATTGAGTTGCAAAAAACATACGATGAAATTGTTGCCGATGGATGGGAAAAAAGTTTAGTTGAAAGAATAATTAAATTAGTTGATAGCAACGAATACAAGCGATACCAGGCACCACCAATATTAAGAATTTCGTCGAAAGCATTTGGTGCCGGTCGTAGAATGCCACTGGTTGCTAAGTACAGCTGATTACCTTATTATTCTATCTTTTTAGAAATCAATAAAAATCAATTTTTTCCGATTTTAGGGAAAATATTTTATAGTTTTGTTTGAAATAATTACATTTGTATGTTTTCCAACATATTTTTACAAAAATCTTAGTTCATGATCTCTGAAAGTCAAAATATAATTGATAACCAAATGTCAGTTTTTAGTGTACTAAATGTTGAGGAAAAAGATTTGCTCAAACGAAATAGTACATGTACACAATTTAAAAAAGGCGATATTATCTATAAGGAAGGCGATAAACCAGCTGGTTTAATTTGTCTTTCGAAGGGAAAAGTTAAAATTTTTAAAGAAGGTGTTGGCGGACGCGAACAAATTGTTCGTATGGCCAAACCTATTGGATTTATCGGATACAGAGCACTTTTTGCCGAACAGCACTATATCGCTTCTGCCGAAGCCATTGAAGATAGCGTAATCTGTACCATTGAAAAAGACACTTTATATAAAGTACTTAAAAGTAACTCAGAGTTTTCGTTAAATATAATACATTCGCTGGCTTCGGAATTGGGATTTTCGAATAACAGAACTGTTACACTTACCCAAAAACATATCCGCGGCAGATTAGCCGAATCACTTATTTTTCTTAAAGATACTTATGGTCTTGAAGAAGACAACTCAACAATAAAAGTTTACCTTTCGCGCGAAGATATTGCAAACCTCTCGAATATGACCACCTCAAATGCTATTCGTACACTTTCGACTTTTGCAACCGAAAAGATAATAACTCTCGATGGCAGAAAAATCAGGATTCTTGATATTAAAGGACTGGAGCGAATTAGCGATCTTGGATAACAGAAAAAGAGAATACAGTTTTGTATTGCGAACCCATTAAAAAAGGCATAATACTGAAAAATGGTTGGTAAAAACATCTGAATAGTTTATTTCAACTAATTTATATAGAAGTTTTATGAAACATGTTTCATAAAATTTTTTCTTTGCATAAAATGACCATAATTATCAAAGATTGGCACATCGAATTATAAAAGTAATTTTGAGGTAAATAAATAAGTATATATCTCATTCAAGTTTTCTTAGCTATCCAGCATACCGATAATAAGGGCTTAAAAACCTCAGCTTTTATTGGACAGAATTAGTAAATTAATTATCTCAGGTTCAGAAAATCAACTTGTTTGCCCCTGACCCTAAAGGGAGCAACTTGATTTTCTTCACACCCTTTAGGGATGGGGCAAATGAAGAAAATCAAGCTATTAAAATGAATATAAGGTAGGAGCTCTCTTTTTTAATAATTACCAACCATTTTTCAGTACATTACCTTAAAAAAGCAAGCTCTTAATTAGCTAATGTAAGTGTTTTAAAAAAATAGGTTTCATCCAAATAATTGGTATCAAGAGTTCCTTGTACATACATCGCTTTAAACAATTCTACTCTTTCTGCTAATTCATTATTTTTGTTCAATTTCAGAACTGCCGAAACTTTATTCAGTTTTACTGTATCGACCTCAGAAATGCCTGCAAACTTAAAATCGAAGTACTTATTAATACCGGTCTCAAGTCCAGAGTCGATTATAGTTGTTACAACATCCCGAGTAAGATCAACAGCTGTAGAATCATAAAATATCTTTTCGACATTTTTCAAAATGAGGCTATTTAAAGAAGTTGAAGTATGATTTAAAACGATTACAGTATTACTATCCTCAACAAATCTGTATATGCTTGTTCTAAAGCCATTCCAGCGGCCATGGTGATAAACAAGTTTTTTATCGTTTCGTTTTGTGACTCTAAATCCAAATCCATATGGAATATCGTACTTATTGCGCAATTTAAATCCAGACATAGCCTCCTCCATGGTTTGTGCTGAAACAAGTACGTTTTCGTATAAGGCCTGATCCCATTTAAATAGATCATCTAATGTTGAATAAACACCTTTATCGCCAACAGTTCCATCATTTATTGTTTCTTCAATCACTCTGTAACGTTTGCTTCTGTATCCAAAACCATTAAGCTTGTCTTTTCTATTTTTGAACGAACTGCTGTAAACAAATGTATTTCCCATTCCAATAGGTACAAATATCTCCTCATTCATAAAAACAGAAAAACGCTTTTTCGATACACGTTCAACAATTGAAGCCAGAATAACATATCCTGTGTTTGAGTAATCAAATCGACGACCTGATGTAAAATACAGAGGAGTTTTAAGCTCTGCAAGCATTTTAATTATATCCTCGTTATATGGCGCTTCTTTTTCTTTCCAATAATCTTCGGTAAGCCACAAATAATTAGGCAATCCAGATGTATGATTCAACAACATCCTTATGGTTATTCCTTTATAAGGTAGTTCAGGAATATACTTTGTAACACTGTCGTCGTAGTTTAATTTACCTTGTTCTTTCAGAATCATTATTGCCATAGCAGTAAACTGTTTGCTAATAGAAGCAAGCTGAAAAACTGATTCGGTGGTTAGTTTTTCTTTTTTGTTTAAATCAGCATATCCGTATGATTCTTTAAGAATTACATTTCCTTTATAGGCAATAAGTATGTTTCCATTAAAATGACTTGAGGTTGTTATTGATTTTACAATTGAATCGACTTTTGCTGCTTTTTCCTCATAAAATATTTTATTCAAATCATTCTTGATTGAAGGATTTACGATCTCTTTTTCATCAACATTGGCTCCGAGCAACCGAAGTCTGATACTTGAGCTTATTACTGTTACCAATGCGAACAATAACAATATAATGCCTAATTTATAATATGTAGATTTTGTAAAACTCATTTGCTAACAACAAATAAAGGCACAAATTAACGTATTTTTTTATAGTCTTCAAAACCAATAACTATTGGTGAACAATGAATTTTAAATTTTTGATAACAAATTAGTCCAACTTTACTATTTGGTTACAATCTGAGAACGCCTAAAAAACAACTAATTGAGAGTTATAAACAGCTTGTATATATATAACTTGCAAAAAACTAATTTTGTGGAAAATATTATTCGTGGTAATAAACGCGCTTTACCCGTGTTGATATTCCGGTAAATATTTCATAAGGAATGGTATCCAACTTTTTTGCCATTTCGGTAACCGACAACTCTTTACCAAAAATGATAACCTCATCACCCTCATTAACCTCACAACCCGTAATATCAACCATACACATATCCATGCAAATATTGCCAATTATTGGAACCAAAAATCCATTAATATAAAACCTGCCTTTGCCATTACTTAGCTGACGGTTTAGTCCATCGGCATAACCAACCGGAATGATTGCAATATCTTTCGCGCTTGTTGCTTCTCCTTTTCGGCTATAGCCAATAGTTTCGTTCTTCGAAACATGCTTTTTCTGAATTACAGTACTTTTAAAAGTACTAACATTGGCCAAGGTTGTATTTGCTATTGCAGATATCCCATAAAGGCCTATCCCGAGCCTCACCATATCAAACTGTCCTTTTGGAAATCGCTCTATACCAGCAGAGTTTAAAATATGCCTAATTACAGGATAATCAAGTTTATTGATAATTTGCTGACTTATTTTATCAAATTTTGTAATCTGATTTTCTGTAAATGAATCATGTAAATCCTCATCACTACCAGCAAGATGCGAAAAAATTGATGCAACTTTTACCTGTTTATTATTCACTAATTTGCTGATTAATACCTCAGACTCATCTTCCATAAATCCAAGTCTGTGCATCCCTGTATCAATTTTTAAATGAATAGGATAATTATTTTCTCCTGATTTTTTTACAGCTTCAGAAAACTGGGACAACACATTTAAACTATAAACCTCTGGTTCGAGCTTAAACCTGATCATCAATTCAAAACTCGAAAGCTCGGGATTCATAACAATGATTGGGATTTTTATTCCGGCATCGCGAAGAGCAACACCTTCATCAGCAAAAGCTACTCCGAGGTAATCGACTCGCTGATACTGTAAAATATTTGCAATTTCGTAAGTTCCGCTTCCGTATGACAGAGCTTTAACCATTACCATAATCTTAGTTTCTGGTTTTAACTTTGATCTGAAATAATTTAAATTACTAACAAGCGCATTTAAATTTACCTCGAGAATGGTTGTATGTACTTTCTCTTCGAGGATTGATGAAATTTTCTCAAACTCAAATGCTCTTGAACCTTTTATAAGAATAGCAGAATCAGAGAATAGCGATGGTTCGAATCTTTCTAAAAATTCGTTGGTTGTTAAATAAAACCTCTTTTTAAGATTAAAGACATGGCTTTGTGTTGAGATTGACGGCCCAATTCCAATTAATTCATCAATATTATACTTACCCAACAAGCTCGACACATCTTTATAAAGCAGGGTTTGATCTTTCCCTGTCTGCAAAATATCCGACAAAATCAGAATCTTTTTTTTATGCTGATTTTGCTGATCAAGATATTGTAATGCAATACTTAATGAATTTAAGTCTGAATTATAACTGTCGTTGATGACAGTGCATCTGTTAATGCCCTTTTTCAACTCCAACCGCATGGCAACCGGTGGTAACGATTCAAGCGAACCCTTAAAATCAGCTACATGATATCCCATAGCAATTAGCAAAGCTATTACATGTGATGCATTTTCGATGGAGGCTTTATCAGTAAAAGGAATGGCAATACTGGTCGTTTGATTCTTAGTGATAACCTTTAAGGTAGTGTGACGATGATTTTTAACTTCTGAAAAAATCTGGATATCAGCTCCGGGATTTACCGACCATGTGATAATCTTTTTTCTTGATAATTCAGCATCATCGTTTATTAGTTCATGAATCAATGCATGATCGCTGCAATAAACCAGAGTATCGGAATTTTTAAAAAGAGTAAGTTTTTCGATAGCCTTTTGTCTGAAATTCGCAAAATTCTCCTGGTGCGATTCTCCAATATTGGTTATCAGTCCAATGGTTGGTTTTATTATTGCTTCGAGTTTCTGCATTTCGCCAGGCAATGATATTCCGGCTTCAAATACTGCAATATCATACGAATCGTTTAATAACCAAACTGAGAGTGGCACTCCTACCTGCGAATTATAACTTTTAGGGCTTCTGATGATGTTTTTTTGTGCCTGCAAAACATGATAAAACCATTCTTTCACTATAGTTTTACCATTACTTCCTGTTATTGCAATTATCGGAACCGAAAATTGCTTTCGATGATACGCTGTGAGTTGTTGTAATGCTACAATTGTATTCGAAACCAATAAAAAACTTGCTTTGGTAAGTTCATGATGCTTCTCGGGTAGTTTCTCAACAACAAAATTTGTAATTCCTTTTTTATACAAATCGGGTATAAACTTATGACCATCCTGTCGTTGGCTTTTTATTGCAAAGAACAACGAATTAGCTGATGCAAAAACATTACGACTATCGATAATCAGATGTTGTATTTCTCCTGATGATTTTCCAACAACCTCTGTATTTAGTATTTTTGCTATTTCCTGAATTGTATAACTCACCATGATACCCATTTTGTACAAAGATCGTTATTTTGATTATAAAAAAGCCAGTTAAGAAATGTAATCATCTTAAAATTTATAACTTAATCCAATTGAATACGCAAGATTGGTTAATGACTCTGAAAACAACGTTTTCTGAGATTGCTCAGAATCAGGAATCCTGCTAAACAAGCCTTGGTAAACTTCTATCTCGCTATTTACAAATAGTTTATCTTTAATAAGAGGAAACTGTAATCCGGAACCTAGACTTAATCCAAAATCGATTGGGTTTTCTGAGTAATTCATCGGATATCCAACGTATTCTGCATCTAACTCACCACCTACATAAATACCTCCCTGAACAAATCCTTTTACATTTCCTTTACCAAACTGCCATTTATAAAGCACTGGTATAACAATAAAATCGGCCTTGTATGAAACATCGTAATCCTGATAATATCCATAATCCAGGTAGTTTTCAGTGGCATTCTTTTCGACCGACATATATTTAACCTTTATCTTAATACTTCTGCTTTCTGTATAGAAGTAATTAAAGGTTATTCCAAACAAATCGTGCAAGATTTTGTCATTTTCGGAGAAATTCGGTGATGAGTTAAATCCTGCTTCGAGACCAATATAAACAGGATGTTTTATTTTTGTTTCCTGAGCAAAAGAGATAAACGAGGAGATTAATAAAAACAAAAAAATGATGTTTTTCATAATTAAGGACTTGGATTATTACATAAAGTTAAACAAATTTAAATAACCTAATTATGATAAATGGTATTATAAGAATTACATCAATTCTAAAAGCAAAACTATTTATTCTCGGCCCCTTTCTTCTCAGCCATCGCTTCATTAAAGCAAACACGGCATAAGGGTTCGTATTCTGTTTTTTCGCCTAATAAAACCAATTTGTCGCTTTTTGTAATTCGATAAGAATAATGGGCAAGATTTCCACAGCGTAAACAAATAGCATGAACCTTTGTAACATATTCGGCTTCGGCCATAAGTGCTGGAATTGGTCCAAACGGATTACCCAGATAATCCATATCGAGGCCGGCTACAATAACACGAATACCGCTATTGGCAAGTTGCTTACAAACATCAACCAGATTTTTATCAAAAAACTGAGCTTCATCAATACCAACAACATCAACATCGCCAGTAAGGAGTAAAATGTTACCTGAAGCCGAAACAGGCGTTGATCGAATAGTTGTTGCATCGTGCGATACAACATCTTCTTCAGAATAGCGTGTATCGATCTGGGGTTTAAAGATTTCAACCTTAAGCTTTGCATACTCTGCACGGCGTAAACGACGAATGAGTTCTTCTGTTTTTCCTGAAAACATCGATCCGCAAATTACTTCAACCCATCCCCTGTTTTTGGATTTTTTATTTGTACCTTCGAAAAACATCGTATATCAATTTCTTAACTTTTATCGTTATTTTTGCAAAAACAACACCGATTATGAACAGAACAGAACTTCAGCAGAGAATTATTCGTGAAATACAGGAAATATACTCTTTTGCTAATCGTTTCGAAAATACAAATCAAACTCATCAAATCGATATTGACCTTGCTTTGTCAAAAGTAAGAAATCTTTATGATTTATTATTACGATTAAATGCCGATTACTCCTATCGATCTGATTATCAAAATGAAGAGAAATCAACAATTCATAAACCAATCGTAAATGATTCAGAAACAAGCATCAAGGATATTGTACAAAAGGATGAACCAAAAAAACCAGATGTAACTGCCGAGATAAAAAATCAGCCCGATCCTAATATAATAGTTGAAAAGATGGTCGAAAAAACTCCGTTGCCTGTAATAAAAACACTATCAACTAAAGCGGAAGAAAAACCAAAAAAAGAAATTACAAAACAAAAAAAGGCAGAAAACTCGCACGAAATTATGGCCGATAAGTTTCAGACCAAATCATATATACACAATACAATTGCAAAGGATAAAACTGAGAAAAAAGACGTTTCGAGTAAACTACAATCAAAACCAATAAAAGATATTAACGCAGCCATTGGATTGAATGATAAATTTGCCTTCATTCGTGAACTATTTAAAGGTGATAAAAACCTATATACTGAAACTATCCAGGTGTTGAACAATTTTGACACTTTCGGCAATGCCCTAACTTTTTTAAAAGAGAACTTCGAATGGGATTTTGAAGAGGAAAATGCCACTAAGCTGATTGAATTAGTTCGAAGAAAATATACAAATTAGTATCAAGTATTTAGTATCAAGTATTTAGTATCAAGTATCAAGAATTAAAAATAATTACTTTTAATTATAGCATTTATGCTGTGTTCTTACTATCTTGAATAAAAGAATTTATTAGACCGAGGTAGTGTATCTGATATTAGTTTTCCATAATTCAATTTTTATAACTTTATACCAAATATTAAAAACTACAAATGAGTAAACTTTATCTCGTTCCAACACCAATAGGTAATCTCGAAGATATTACACTACGCGCACTTCGCATTTTAAAAGAAGTTGATCTGATTTTAGCCGAAGATACACGTAAAACAATTTTTCTGCTTAAGCATTATGCTATTGAAAAACCTGTAATTGCACATCATAAATTTAACGAACATAAATCGGTTCCGAACCTTGTTGAGCGCATAAAATTGGGTGAATCAATTGCTGTTGTAACCGATGCTGGCACACCTGGTATTTCTGATCCTGGTTTTCTAATAGCCAGAGCCTGCATCGATTCGGGCGTTGATGTGGAGTGTTTGCCCGGTGCTACCGCATTTGTTCCAGCTTTAGTTAATTCGGCATTACCAAACGATCGGTTTTCGTTCGAAGGATTTTTACCTCAGAAAAAAGGTCGTCAGAAAAGACTAGGAGAATTAGCAGCTGAAGAAAAAACAATGGTATTTTACGAATCGCCTTATCGACTTGTAAAAACACTGACACAGTTTGCCGAGGTTTTGGGTGAAGATCGCAGAGCCTGTGTATCGCGCGAGCTGACTAAAATTTACGAAGAAAATATTCGTGGCACGTTAAAAGAACTTATTCAGTATTATAGTAAATCTGCTGTTAAGGGAGAAATTGTTATTGTGGTCGAAGGTTCTACAAGTTATAACAGGATTCTAAACTCTGCACAAGACATTGAAGAGGACACGGACAATGATGATGAATAAAAAATATAAGGGCTTAAAGTATAGTACTTAAGATTTCTTTTCCTAAGTACTGTGCTCTAAACCCTTTGTTCTATGCTAATTTTGTACTATTTTCTTTTTGTTCGGGGTCTTTTTCCCGACTCCGATTTTTTTGGGGTAATATCCCTGTCGAATTGTTTCCACTCAGGACGTTCTCTGTCAAATGATTTTCTTTCAGGACGTTCATTTTCAGATGATCTTTTTTCAGATCTATCTCGTCCAAATGATTTTCTTTCTGGTCGCTCTCTGTCGAATGATTTTCTTTCGGATCGATCTCGGCCCGAAGATCTGCGATCACCACGTCCAGAATCACCTTGCGGTTTTTCGTTAGCGATTTCGGTACTTACCTTGACTCCATCAAAATTGGCATTATTCAATCCGCTCATCACCTTCTCAACATACTGGTTATCAATTTCAAAGAATGAAAACGATTTCATGATATCTATTTTTCCCACTGGTATATTTCTATCATGGGTAGCTTCGTTAACTAAACCCATTAAGCGTTGCGGATTTAATCCCTGGTTTTTACCAATATTTACAAACAATCGCTTATAATCTTTTGATCTGCTATCGCCTCGGTCACCTCTGTCACCTCTATCGCTCCAATCATTTCGGTTATTACTTCTTTCACCGCGTCTTCTTCTGTCTCCATCGCGTTCTCTGTATTCTGAAAATTTCTCATCAGGAGCATTCAAATCAGTGGCATTTTTATAGTATTCCAAAAATCTATTAAACTCTAATGATACAAAATGTTTAATTAATTCATCGCGTTCAAGCCATTCGAGTTTTTTATTTACTTCAGGTAAAAACTCATCAATAAGTTCATGATTAACCTCAACTTTTTCCATCTTTTCGATTAAATGAAAAAGTTGTTTTTTGCAGATTTCTTTACCTGTTGGAACAGCAAGCACCTCAAATTTCTTATTTATTTTTCTTTCAATCTCTTTAATTCTGTATTTTTCTTTTAAATGCACTATGGCCACAGAAATACCCGCTTTACCTGCACGACCAGTACGTCCGCTGCGGTGAGTGTAAACTTCGATATCATCAGGTAAATTATAATTGATAACATGAGTTAAATCATTCACATCGAGTCCACGTGCTGCCACATCGGTTGCTACAAGCATTTGCAGATTCTTTAATCTAAAACGGTTCATTACCTGGTCGCGTTGTGCTTGTGATAAATCACCATGCAACGCATCGGCATTATAACCATCTTTTATAAGCCACTCGGCAACTTCTTTTGTTTCCATACGCGTACGGCAAAATATGATTCCATAAATATCCGGATTCATGTCGGCAATACGTTTCAGCGCTAAATAGCGATCGCGAGCCTGAACAACATAGTATGCATGTTTAATATTCTCAGCTCCTTCGTTTCTATTTCCAACAGTAATCTCGATAGGATTACTCATGTATTTCTTTGCGATGGTTGCAACTTCTTTAGGCATAGTAGCCGAAAAAAGCAATGTGCGATGTTCGCTAGGAACAGATTCAAGAATTTCATTCAAATCATCTCGGAAACCCATGTTCAGCATTTCATCAGCCTCATCAAGAACAACAGTTTTAACCGCTGAAATATCGGCTGTACGACGATGTATCAGGTCAAGGATTCGTCCTGGAGTAGCAACAATAATATGTGCTCCCATTCGTAATCCACGAATTTGTGCTTCGATATTTGCTCCACCGTAAACAGGCAATATTTTTATCCCTTTCATATACTTTGAGTAAGCCATCAGATCTTTTGAAATCTGAACACATAACTCACGTGTAGGCGACAAAATAAGTGCTTGAGGAAATTTATCAGCAATATTTATTAGCTGAAGAATTGGTAAACCAAAAGCAGCAGTTTTACCTGTTCCTGTTTGTGCTAAAGCAACAATGTCGTTTGATTTTTCAAGTAAGGCCGGAATTACTTGTGTTTGAACCGGCATAGGCTCATTAAAGCCCAAATCGATAATACCTTGCAAGATATCAGAGTTGATACCCAGCGTTTCAAATTTATTCATTTTATAAGTTTTTCTGTGCTGTTAGGCGCACTAGCTAAGCCAACAGCCAGAAAGCACCCCCAATAAACACTCATTAATAAGGGCGCAAAGATAAAACAATTTTTCAATTATCCATTATTTTTATGTAATAAATTACAAATTAAATCATTACATAATAATAAATATTTAAAAAAATCGATTAATAATATGTATTATCTTTGGAAAGATAGAGATTAGTATTAAAAAGAAAATACAAAACGATGACTGCTGGTATAAAAACTGGTAAACAAAGAAAAAACGAAGAAATTGTTAATAGTACTTCGCATGGCTTGGGTATATTTATTGCGATTGCATGCACCGTGCTATTGATTATTAGAGCAACAAACCACGGTAATGCCTGGCATATTGTTACTTTCAGTATTTTTGGAGCTGGATTAATTAATTTATATGCAGCATCTACCCTATTCCACAGCGCAATAAATATTAAACGAAAATATATCCTAAACCGGTTTGATCATTCATCAATCTATATTTTAATTGCTGCTACTTATACGCCTTTCTCTTTGCTCGGAGTAAAAAATGCATTTGGCTGGGTAATTTTTGGGTTGGTTTGGGCAATGGCTATTGCTGGGGTAATTTTCAAAATATGGTTTTATTCAGCAAAATACCGAAGTATTTCAGCATGGTTATATATTATCATGGGTTGGACGGGCATTATTGCTATTTATCCAATTATTAAAAATGTTCCGGTAACATCCTTATGGTTTCTGCTGGCAGGTTGTCTTTCCTATTCTTTTAGTGTGGTTTTTTATTTAATTGAGAAAATTCCGTACAGCCATGGTATATTTCATTTATTTATACTTGGTGGCAGTATTTGTCATTTTTTTTCTTTATTACTTTTGATTTAATTTATTATAATCTAATTGCATCAAAAGGTTTAAAAATAAATCTTTTAATCTTTTAATTGAAATCTGATCCCAGAAAGTGAACTCAAATAAATTATCTGAAAATCAAATAAATAAAAAACAATAAAAATTTTATAAATTAAAAAAAAAGATTAATTTCACATAAAAATTAAAAAACTGGAATAATTTCCTTTATAATTTTGATAATTAAATCAAATTAGATTTCATTTTAACACAAAAAATAAAATTATAAATAAATTAAAATACATTTAATTATGAAACACATCTTTATGATTAAAAAACTGCTATATCGAAAACTTTTTCTTGGAGCACTTTTATTTTTCATTTCAGGAACAATGTTTGCACAAGAAAGTGAAAGTTCTGGTGGTGGATTTTTAAATAATTTGAAATATGGTATAAAATTCGGAACTACCATAAGTGAATTTACCAACCAACAACCACATACAAACTCTATTCAAGGAATTACCGGTGGAGGCTTTTTAAATTATGTTTTTAATGATAAAATGGCTTTACAATTAGAAGCTAGTTATTTTCAGCAAGGAGGAAGAGTCTTGGACATTTACATACCTACCTATGTTGGGAATGATTCCTGGTATTCAATAAATATAAAAAACAAAGAAATTGTAATGCATAACATTGAAGTTCCTGTTCTATTTAAATATTCAATTGGAATTTCTGGATTTAAATTAAATGGATTTATTGGTCCATCATTTGGTTATAATTTACATACAGGAGTTACCAAAGAAGGAACTATTATTGATGAATATGGAGGCCCACACACATATACAGGTGAGGAAAATATTACAAACAATATGGAAAAGATCCAATATAGCGCAACTGCTGGCATTGGTATTGAGTTACCTGTTTCCGATAAATTTTATATATTAATCGATGCTCGTTACAGATATGGAATTAATTCTGTGTACAATGGGTATAGTTATCTAGAAGTGACCGAAATACAGGGCGATTTAAAAAATAACTCAATGTATTTTACATTGGGTTTGGGATTAAAATAAAAAGAAATTTATTATAAATGTTTAATTTAAATTATGAAACTATGAAAAGTATTATTAAATTTTTTGTATTAATAATGATTGCTGGATTAGTATTTACTTCGTGTGAAGAAGACCAGTATACTGAAGAAGAAGCTCTGGAACAACAACAACTTGTTGATGTTGTTATTTCAATCTTAGATGCATCATCTGATTATTCCAATTTATCAGGAGTAACAGTAAAAATTGCAATTGATAATGAAATTGTTAGCGACTCTACAAATTCTGATGGAATAGTTATTTTTAAAGATGTAAAAATTGGAGGAAATATTGTAATTACAGCATCAAAAGGAAACTACACTTCGATAATAGGAGAAGTAAGTACAAATATTACAAACTTCCGTCAAAGACAGGTACATGAAACCTTTTATATGTATTCTTTAGCATCCGATAAAATTACCACAGTAAAAGGAAGATTAATTTACGAATCAGATGTAACAAACAGAGTTCCTGAACCAGTTGTTGGAGCTATAGTAAGAGTAGCTAATAATAATTTATATAATACAAATGACCAGCTATTTACAGGAACAACTGATGCAACCGGAAATTACGAAATTCAGGTTCCTGTTAATTCAAATGGTGACGACTACTTATATATTTATTACCCTCAAATTATCGACAACCAAACTGTTGCTATGGAACAAGAAGATGGTACATTAGCCATTGTTGACCGAGAAGTTGTTTATAATGTATCTTATAATGGTTTTACTATCGATGGGGTTCCAAGTATTTATGCAACAGTTCCAGCACCAGCAGGTAGTACAGTTGGTTCTGGCTTTGCACTTAGTGCACAAGCACAAAATACTGAGCTTTCATGGTATTCAAATGTTTATATTGCTTATGGTGGTACAGGGTATTCAGCAGGAACAGTTGATTTTTCAACAGGAGCAAACGGAAATGCTGCACAGGCAAATATTGGTGTTGATGGTAATGGTGCAATTACAAGTGTTAATATAGTTGATAATGGCGCAGTTTATAATACTAAACCATCACTGAACATTTCGAGTTTAGGTGGCACAGGTGCCGTACTTGATGTTCAGTACCAAACTACATATACTGTTTATATTTCAAATAAAGGAACTGGTTACCTCAATTTTCCTAAAGTTTCTGTTGAAGTTACAGATTATTCAAGTAATATTTTAAGAAAATATGTTGATGATGATATTAATGATAACACAGATGCTATACTTGGCGATACTTATGTATTGTCTTATTATTCAACAATAGTTAATGGGGTGATTTATCCTGACAATGGTTCTTCAAATGCTGATACTATACTTTATACAACACCGTTAGCTTCCCGACCTACTTTTGAAGTTTATAACTACCCTACAATACCTGCTGTTTTAAGTATTAGTGCTGGCAACATTAATTTAGATGGTACTTTAGCTTCAATAACTATTGATGATGCTGGTTATGGATACGATCCATTTACTCCTCCAACAGTAACATTAAATACTATTGGTGGATTTGGTTCCGGAGCAGTTGTTAAAGCCGAAGTAAATTCATCAAAACAATTATCATTTATTGAAGTTACAAACCCAGGTGCAGGTTATCTTAAAAATGTAAACGATTTCGATGATGATGGTTCAACAAGACGAAATCCAACTTATAGTACAAGCGAAATATATAATGTTATTTCTGGTCAAACATATATTTGCAATGCTGACTATGGCACAGGCTGGCAATTAGTTGAAAACGAATAATTAGAAAATTTTAGCAAAAATGAAAAAAGGTATCTTTTAAAAGATACCTTTTTTCATTAAGAAAATTAGTAACATTAAAATAATTCAGCCAATTATTAACCTTATTCGAAAATTAGCATTGCAACTAACCTTAAAATTTGCACTAACTTGTTATTTCATAAACTTTAATGTTTTATCATTTAATGTTAATAAAGATTCGACACAAGTTCTATCTTATAAATGGTTTTTCTTAAATTTACGGTTTAGTTTAAAACATATGAAAATACTAAAGACAGGCGATTTAGCTCCTGAGTTCAAAGGTGTTGACCAAGACGGAAAATCAATTTCTTTAACTGATTTCGAAGGCAAAAAAGTAATTATCTATTTTTATCCAAAAGATAATACACCTGGTTGTACTGCCGAAGCATGTAATTTACGCGATAATTTTGATGCACTTATAAAAAAGGGATTTGAAATAATTGGTATTAGCCCCGATTCAATAGCATCACACAAGAAATTTGCAGAAAAATACGACCTGCCTTTCAGTCTTATTTCGGATGCAAACAAAGAGATTATTAGAAAATATAATGCTTGGGGCGAAAAGAAAATGTATGGTAAAACCTACGAAGGCGTATTACGAAAAACATTTATCATTAATGAAGATCTTAAAATTGAACGTATTATTGAAAAAGTGGATACAAAAGATCATACAAATCAGATATACAAAGAATTAAAATTTTAAAAAATATAAACATGGAGAAAGAGAAAACAAAAAAAGACGTAAGTGTAAACTCAGAAAAACTGAAAGCCCTTCAATTAACTTTAGACAAGATTGACAAAGATTATGGCAAAGGAACTATCATGAAAATGGGCGACAAAGCTGTTGCTGATGTTCCAACAATTTCATCAGGATCTATTTCAATAGATGTTGCTTTAGGAATAGGGGGATTTCCAAGAGGCCGGGTAACCGAAATTTATGGACCTGAATCATCAGGTAAAACAACACTTGCAATTCATGTTATCGCCGAAGCCCAAAAACTTGGAGGTATTGCAGCAATTATTGATGCAGAACATGCTTTCGATCGTTTTTATGCTGAGAAATTAGGTGTTGATGTTGAAAATCTGCTTATTTCGCAACCCGACAATGGTGAGCAAGCTCTTGAAATTACAGATCACCTTATTCGTTCAGGTGCCATTGATGTAATTGTTATCGACTCGGTTGCTGCACTAACTCCAAAAGCTGAGATAGAAGGAGAAATGGGCGATTCCAAAATGGGATTACAGGCTCGTCTTATGTCGCAAGCACTAAGAAAACTTACTGCAAGCATTAACAAAACAAATACATGCTGCATTTTCATTAACCAGTTGCGCGATAAAATTGGTGTTATGTTTGGTAGCCCCGAAACAACTACCGGAGGTAATGCACTGAAATTTTACGCAACCATTCGGGTTGATATAAGAAGAATAGGACAAATCAAAGACGGAGAAGAAATTTCGGGCAATCGCACCAAGGTTAAAATTGTAAAGAACAAACTTGCACCACCATTCAAAAAAGCAGAGTTTGATATTATGTATGGCGAAGGAATATCAAAAATAGGCGAAATTATTGATCTGGGAGCTGAATTAAATGTTATTAAAAAAAGCGGCTCGTGGTTTAGTTATGGTGAAACAAAACTCGGTCAGGGTCGCGATGCGGTTAAGCAACTGCTAAAAGATAACCCCGAATTAGCCGACGAACTTGAAAAGAAAATTAAAGACCAATTTTTAACTAATAAATAGCAGCTATGAATAAGTTCAAACTCATTTTAATCATTGCTTCTGTCTTTACAATATATTCATGTAAAAAAGAATCAGAAGTAAAAACAGAAATAAATAACCCTGTTGACACTATTAAACTCACTTCAGACATTATGACTCCGGAAGTTCTATGGGCTTTTGGACGAATAAGCGAAGCTCAGGTTTCTCCTGATGAAAAAACAATTTTATTTGGTGTTTCATTTTATGATATAGAAAAAAATAAAGGAAACAGAGAATTGTTTACAATGCCAGTCGAAGGAGGTAAAGCTACCAACATTACTAATTCAGAATCGGGTGAGTTTGCCCACACATGGCGCCCCGATGGTAAAAAAATCGGTTTCTTGAGTACTGAAAGTGGTACACCTCAGCTTTGGGAAATGGATCCAGATGGTAAGAATCGTATTCAAATCTCTAATATCGATGGCGGTTTAAATGGATTTAAATATTCACCCGATCAAACCAAGGTGTTATTTATTAAAGATGTAAAAATAGACAAAGCTGTTACTGATATATATCCTGATTTACCAAAAGCAAATGCCCGAATCGAAACAGATTTAATGTACCGACATTGGGACCGATGGCACGATTATACTTATAGCCATGTATTTTATGCTGATTATGACGGTATTGTTCTTTCAAATATAATTGACATAATGGAAGGCGAACGTTTCGACAGTCCTCTTAAACCTTTTGGTGGAATGGAGCAGATTACCTGGAGCCCTGATAGCAAAACAATTGCTTATACGACCAAACGCCTTGTTGGAAAAGCATATGCACTTTCTACCAATTCAGATATTTTCCTTTATAATATAGAATCTAAAGAAACAAAAAATATCTCTGAAGGCCACATGGGTTATGATGTAGCTCCTGTTTATTCGCCCGATGGTAAAAAAATTGCATGGGAAAGCATGAAGAGAGATGGCTATGAAGCAGATAAAAACAGACTGTTTATTTACGATGTTGAAACAAAAGAAATAGAGGATTATTCAATAAATTTTGACCAGAATGTTCATAGCATGGCTTGGACAAGCGATAATTCATCTATCTATTTTTATAGTGATTTTCATGCAAGATATCAAATCTATTGCTTAACTATTGCCACCAAAGAAATTAAGCAGATTACCAATGGTGATCATAATTACCAATCGGTTACCCCACTTAAGGATGTATTGATTGGAACAAAACAATCAGCATCAATGCCTACAGAGATTTATAGCATAAATCCTTTAACAGGTGAGGAAACCCAACTTTCGTTCATCAATAAAAATTTACTCGATCAACTAAGCTTGGGTAAAGTAGAAGAACGTTGGATAAAAACCACTGATAACAAACAAATGCTGGTTTGGGTAATCTATCCACCCAAGTTTGATCCAAACAAAAAATATCCTGCATTATTATATTGTCAGGGTGGACCACAATCATCAGTAAGCCAGTTTTTCTCTTATAGATGGAATTTTCAGATGATGGCTGCAAATGATTATATTGTTGTAGCTCCAAACAGAAGAGGTGTTCCATCGTTTGGTTCAGAATGGAATGAGCAGATTAGCACAGATTATGGTGGCCAAAATATGAAAGATTATTTAAGCGCTATTGATGCAATTGCAAAAGAGCCTTTCGTTGATAATAAAAATCTGGGTTGTATTGGAGCAAGTTATGGAGGTTTTTCTGCTTTCTGGCTTGCAGGCAATCACAACAAACGATTTGATGCATTTATTGCTCATGATGGCATGTTTAACCTCGAAGCACAATATCTCGAGACCGAAGAAATGTTTTTTGTAAACTGGGATTTGGGTGGCCCTTACTGGGATAAAGCAAATAAAAAGTCGTTTGACAATTCACCACACCGCTTTGTTGATAAGTGGGACACTCCAATCATGATTGTACATGGTGAGCAGGATTTCAGAATCGCCTTTACACAAGGAATGAGTGCTTTTAACGCTGCTCAGTTAAGAGGAATACCTAGTAAATATTTACATTTTCATAATGAAAATCACTGGGTCCTACAACCACAAAACGGAATTTTATGGCAACGTGAATTCTTTAGCTGGCTCGACCAATGGTTAAAGGATGAAGAATAGAATATTTAAAGACCGGTTTTTACCGGTCTTTTGCTTTTCAAATTAAAATCCAGTAAATTTAAAAAACAAAAAGAATTTTAATTTATGAATACAGCCATTCAGAATATTGTTCATTTTTTACTGATGATCGTATTTCTGATCATTTACTTGCTGGCTTTCATAATTGTCAAGCCATTTTTAATTAATCACAAACGAAAAATCTCCACGCTGTTATTAAAAATCAGCTATTTGATATATCTCCTTATTGTATTGGTTTTTGTTTATTTGTTCATGTTTTTTGGCCCGGCTGATATAGAATATCAGATTAGCAATTGGTTGTTTATTTTTTTGCTAGTAGGTATATTTTTACCCAATTTTGGAATATTACTAAGAAGAAATTTTGAGCATCATCGAACCGAATATAATTTTGTTTTCTCAATAATAAACCTTACCATTTCAGTTTATATTATTTATAAATTAATTCAGCATGGGTGGTTTTTAATCTCCTAAGCATTATAAAGATTAATTACCCGCTCTAATTTTTCCTGCATACTTGCGTATCCATCGAGCCAATGTATTTTAACGCCATCGCGCTCCATTTTTCTAAACCAGGTCATTTGTCGCTTAGCAAACTGATGAATTGCTGTTTCGAGCTTTGCAAACATTTCATCAAACGTAAGTTCACCAGTTATATGTTGTGTAATGTACTTATACTCCAATCCATAATAAAGGATATCTTCGGCAGTCAGTCCTTTTGATAAGAGAGATTTCACCTCGTCAATCATTCCTTCATCAAAACGTTGTTTCAAGCGTTGTGTAATTCTTCGTCTTTGAGACTGCCTATCAAATTTTAATCCAATAATCAGAGAATTTATTTCGGGAAAGTCATTTACAGGCATCGGGTTGCTTTCGTAATAGATCTCAATTTCTATGGCCCGAATCATTCTTTTTCGAGTATCGATATCTGTTTTATTATGTAACTTTTTGATTGATTCGAGCATTCCAATCAATTCCTCGTCCGTTTTTTCTGCAAGTTGCAGCCTTAACTCATCGTTTACTGGCACATTTATGAGTTTGTAGCCTTTAAGTACAGCCTCGATGTACATTCCGGAACCTCCGCAAAGAACCGGCAATTTATTTCGGGATTTAATATCATTAAAAACTTTTATAAAATCGCGATGAAACTCATAAACATTGTATTTATATCCGGCATCCACAATATCAATTAAATGAAAAGGAACAGTTTTTCCATCAACACTATAATCTGCAATATCTTTTCCTGTACCAATATCCATGCCTTTGTAAACCTGGCGTGAATCTGCGCTTATAATTTCACCATTTAAAATATGAGCTAAATTTGCTGCTAGTGATGTTTTACCTCCAGCGGTAGGTCCTAATACAGTTATTAAATTATATTTATGACTCATGACGCTAAATTATAGAAAGTTTTTAGAGTTCTGAAATATACAGGTCTTTTATTAAGACATAAATATTTAGTAATATTGCATACTTATATTTGACTATAGGGCTTTAATTTATGCAACAATCTATAAACATAAGAAACAAAAAGGCATCGTTCAGTTTTGAATTTCTCGATAAATATATTGCTGGGATAAAACTTACCGGAACTGAGATTAAATCGATAAGAGGAGGAAAAGCGAATCTAATAGATACGTATTGTTATTTTGTTGATCATGAATTATATGTGCGGGGATTAAATATATCTGAGTATTCTTTTGGAACGCATTATAATCACGAGCCAAAGCGCGATCGTAAACTTTTACTTACCCGTCGAGAGCTTAACAAACTTGAACGTAAAGTTTCTGAAAAAGGATTAACTATCGTTGCATTACATTTATTTATAAATGAAAAAGGATGGGCAAAACTCGAGATAGCCCTTGCCAAAGGGAAACAAGAGTTTGATAAACGCGAAACCATTAAGAAAAAAGATGTTGAGCGCGATATGGATCGACTAAAAAAACGTTAATTCTTAAAAAATCTTTTGATTTATTGTGCAAAGAAAAAATCGTTGAGTTCGTAAATATCATCAGGTTTAAAATCAGTTTCATCCTCATCGAAAAACCTGTTTACTGCTTTTAATAGTTCATCAAAAGATATATAATTATCATTGTCAATATCAAGTTTTTTGAATTTTTCTGGAATCTCAACATTTGTCATTTTCGAATACTTTGACCAGCCTTGACCAATAGGTATCATATAAGCTTCGGATCGTCCAACAGCCGAATAACTCTGTAATAATCCGGCAAGTATTTCCTCTCCGCTCATCTGCACACCATGTTCATCAACAATTGCATCGGTAAGTGAGCTAGCATCTTTATCGCGATAATCGGGAACACCGTCCCTGTCTAAATCGATAGGACAACCAACAGAATCTACTTCAACACCAGCAGGTGTGTTATAGCAATTATCGATTAACTCAGTTACTCCATCATTATCTGTATCGGCAATAATGGTGTAATCAAAATCACCGGTAATATCTAAAAATAAATCCTCGATCATCTTCGTTCTTGGATCGGAGAATAAGTCAATATTCAAACTGGTGTATGTCATAGAAAACATATCTTGTTTGCTGTCTCCTATTCTGCCTTTTGTATTGCTTGAACTAACATCATCAATCTCATCATAAAAGGTATAATGTAATGATGTTGCTATTTTTAAAATTACACGGTTACTAATCTTAAAATCAAGACCAATATCGGCAACCAATGCAGGAACACCTTGCGAATACCCGTCGTTTCCAAACCGATTAATCTTTTGAATGGGTGTTTCGTAAATATAATCGCGCGTTGAAATTTGATCGCTAACCCGGATAGTTCCATCGGGAAAATACTCATAAGCTCCCAGATTATTGCTTAAATCTGTATTATTCGAGCTAATTGTAAAATACTCTGCACCCAAAGATAAAAAAGGGCGAACCATGCGTTCGCTTTTAAATAAATGGCCAAAATTATACTCGAAATTTATACCAAAACTTGTTATATCAGCAATAAAATTTAAGTTCTTTGATGTATCAGCATAACTACGTTCATATCCCGACATAGTACCAAACAAAACATTTAGGTTTGCTTTCCAGTAATGCTTTTTACCCAGTGGCATATATACGTTAATACGGTATGATGGATTACCCTGAAGGATATTTTTAGTATCATTTTTCAGTTCTCCGTAATAGTTAATAAATCCAGCACCAAGACCAATAACTGGCATAAACACAGGATTTTCAACTTCCACTTCGCGCATAAGTAATTCTTCATATGATCCCTGAGCAAAAATCTGTTGGATGCTAAAGGTCAGAATAAGCAATAAGGCTATGTTTTTGATTAATCTCATGGTAAAAGATTAAAATTTTAAGTTATTAACGCACCCAGTCATGATTAGCAATCATTAAAGCTTCCTGCACTGTAATTCGTTTTCCGTTATTATATGCTGCCACAAATGCATCATCAATTGATGTTGTATTCCAAATATGAACTCTATAGTCGCGGGCAGCTTTATATACATTAAATGATCCTACCGAATATTTTCTCCATCCTTCATGAAGTTCGGTTCCTACTTCTTTATCAAGATTATATTTTTTAAAATATCTGTCGATATTAATTGGTTTATGTCCTGCCGCAATCTGAACTCTGTAATAAACGCCATTTTCAGGCTCTAGCATTTTAGTAAGTTTTGTATCCTGACGGAGCTGTTTAAGCGCACTTTCGGCAATTTCGATAGTAACCTTTCCTGAATGATCGTATGGTTTTACAGGTTCTGAAAGGTTTGTTGCTGAAGGTATTGATGAGAGCACTGCTAAAAGATTTTCAGCCGATCTGTTTGTTAGATTTACTTCTTTTTCATCAATATCGATACTCAATGTATTATCGTTTTCGATAAAAGAAAATGTACCAGTAAGAATTGGTTTTTCATTATTCTCAGGTTCAGGAACCAATTTGTACGATACAACAAAATAGGGTTCATTTGGCAGATTCATCCATAGCATTTTAACGGTTTGATCTTTAAAAGTAAAGATTGCATCTTTGTTATCAATGCTAACAGCGTTAAAGCCTGCAGGTATTGTTTCCTGAATTTTTGCAAATTTTTCTTTATTGCCTTTATTTACGAGGATATTTACCACATATTCGTTTAATCCGTTTGATTTATAAGGCATTTGACGAATACACTTTACCTGATTTACATCAGCTAAAACATAAGAAGGAGCTACAAGAGGTTTGAAGTCAGCGATATCAACAATTAAGTTTGGGTCAATATCGGGTGATGGCGTAATTACAATTGTTTTTGGGGTAACATCAACTGATTTTCTTTCGTTATCAGCTATGTACGAAAACCGTCCATCAAGGTTAAAACGACCTTTTAGCCGCTGATCAACTTGCAATTTATACGAGATAGTAATTTCGTTTTCGGCAGGTAATTTTAGCCAGACAAATTTTAATTTCTGATCGCTAAAACTAAAATCTGCATTGGCAGTATTTACAGGAACAGGAGTTAATCCTGCAGGTATTTCCTGTTGAAACCGAGCAAAACTTTCGTAATCGGATTTGCTTAAAGTTATCTCAACGTATATTTCGCTACCTGCCTCAACTTGATCTGATGAATGTAATACAAGCGACACTTTATCTGAAAAAAAGGAGTTCAGCAAAAGCATAACGCCCATATAAACAAGAAGAATTAGCTGTTTTATCATATACATCCTGATTTAATCCACCAAGTTATCGAATAAAAATAATCAATTAAAGCAATAATAACAAAATATGAACACTAGTTATTAACAATTGTTAATAACTCAAGTTGCTTACCTTCAAATCTTTCAACAAACAAAATTATAAAATTAAAAGTTTGGACTCAATAAATACTTAGAATAGAATTCGTTGATTTTTGCAACAGCTTCATCCGAGGTATCAACTATAGAAATCAAATCGAGATCCTTTTCTTTAATATTATTTTCTTTTGCGAGTATAGTATTTCGTATCCAGTCCATTAATCCTTGCCAGTATTCTGTACCAACTAAAATGATTGGAAAATGACCTATTTTTTCTGTCTGAATCAATGTTATCGCCTCAAAAAGCTCGTCGAGTGTACCAAATCCACCAGGTAAAACAATAAATCCTTGTGCATACCTAACAAACATAACTTTCCGAACAAAAAAGTTTTCGAAACTGATGAGTTTGTCTGGATCAATAAACAAGTTAGCCGATTGTTCGAATGGCAAGTCGATATTTAATCCCACTGATTTTCCATTTCCTTTTTTAGCACCCATATTTCCTGCTTCCATAATACCTGGACCGCCACCAGTTATAATACCATATCCATGCTGAGTTAGTTTGAATGCTATTTCTTCGGCTAGTTTAAAGTATTTATTATCGGGTTTTGTACGAGCAGAACCAAAGATTGAAACACAAGGACCTATACGAGCTAATTTGGAAAAGCCTTCGACAAACTCCGCCATTATTTTAAAGATCGTCCACGAATCAGTAGTTTGAATCTCGTTCCATGTTTTATTTTCGAATGCTTCCTTTATCAGTTCTTCATTATTCATAATTTCAGTTTTTTAAGTTGAATGACTAAATTACATTATTTTATTTAATTTTCAGGTTAGTTCTTTAACTAAAAATGGAGTTGTGTAGCTTTGTTTGTTTTTGCATATTTTTTCGGGTGTTCCTGTTCCGAGTACTTCGCCACCATTTCGTCCTCCATCTTTACCCATATCGATAATATAATCGGCCATTTTAATTACATCCAGATTATGCTCAATAACAATTATAGTATTTCCCTTATCAACCAGGCTATTAAGAACATTTAACAAGATTCGGGTATCTTCGAAATGAAGACCTGTAGTAGGCTCATCGAGTATATACAAAGTGTTCCCTGTGCTGCGTTTTGCAAGTTCTGTTGCCAGCTTAACGCGCTGAGATTCTCCACCTGACAAAGTTGTAGAAGCCTGACCGAGCGTAATATAACCAAGTCCGACCTCTTGAAGCGCTTTAATCTTTTGTTTTATGTTGGGCACTTGTTGAAAAAACTCAAGCGCCTGATTTATAGTCATATCCAATACATCACTAATGGATTTGCCTTTAAATTTTACTTCAAGTGTTTCTCTGTTATATCGTTTACCGTTACAATCTTTGCAATGAACATAAACATCGGGTAAGAAATTCATTTCTATTGTTTGAACCCCTGCTCCCTGACATGTTTCGCATCGGCCACCCTTAACATTAAAAGAGAATCGTCCAGCTTTATAACCTCTTATTTTTGATTCGGGAATCTGTTCAAATAACTTACGGATATCGGCAAAAACATTTGTATAAGTTGCAGGATTTGATCTGGGTGTTCTTCCAAGTGGAGATTGATCAACTTCAATTACTTTATCGATATTTTTTATGCCTTCAATAGATTCGTACTCTAGCGGATTTGCATGCGACCTGTAAAAATGCTTACTCAGAATAGGATGCAGCGTTTCGTTAATTAAGGATGATTTTCCACTTCCCGAAACACCTGTAACGCAAATAAACAAACCTAAAGGAAATTCAACAGTTATATTTTTTAAATTATGCCCTTTAGCTCCTTTTAATAGTATACTTTTTCCATTACCTGTGCGACGTTCTTTTGGCACCTCAATTCTCTTTCTGTTAGTAAGATAGTCTGCTGTAAGCGTATTTGAATTAAGTATTTCTTCCGGAGTGCCCGCAGCAACTACTTTTCCTCCATGTCTTCCCGCTTTTGGTCCCATATCAACAATATAATCTGCTGATAAAATCATTTCTTTGTCGTGTTCCACAACAATAACAGAGTTTCCCGAATCCCGAAGTTGTTTTAATGAATTAATTAGTTTTTGATTATCACGCTGATGCAATCCAATACTAGGCTCATCGAGAATATACAAAACGTTCACGAGTTTTGAACCGATCTGCGTTGCAAGTCTGATACGCTGGCTTTCGCCACCGGATAAACTGCGCGAAGTACGATTTAACGATAGGTAGTTTAAACCAACATCAAGCAAAAACGATAAACGTTCTTTTATTTCCTTAATCACATCACGTGCGATAAGCTTTTGCTTATCAGAAAGATGTTTATCGATATCTAAAAACCACTGATATAACTGATCTATATCCAGATCAGATAACTCCGCAATGTTTTTATCAGCAACCTTAAAATATAACGATTCCTTCTTTAGCCTATTACCATTACATTCCGGACAGGTTACTTTTTCAACATACTGGTCGGTCCAGCTTTTTCCTTCTTCGTTAGTACTATCTGACTGATAATTACTTATATAATTTATTATCCCTTCGAAGTTTAAAAAATAGTTTGACGACATTCCCAAAGGCGTATTAATAAGCTTAAATGATTCGTCTGAACCATTTAGTATTATGTTTAGCGCATTTTCAGGGATGTCTTTTATGGGAGTTTCGAGAGTAAACTTATACTTTGCAGCAATAGCCTCCAGTTGCCAAAAAATAAGAATGTTTTTATATTTACCCAAAGGCAGAATTCCACCATTTTTAATACTAATATTGGTATCGGGAATAATTTTTTTAACATCAATCTGACTAACCGTTCCTAATCCACTACAAGTAGGGCAAGCGCCCTGTGGTGAGTTAAATGAAAAAGTATGTGGAGCAGGCTCGTTATATGAAATGCCAGTAACAGGACACATTAATTTACGGCTAAAATATTTTACCTCACTTGATTCTTTTTCCATAACCATGATAATTCCCTTGCCATGATCCATAGCAGTCTGGACAGTTCTCTTAAGTCTCGACTCATCTTTTTTGCTTACTTTAAGCTTATCGATAACAATCTCAATATAATGAGTTTTATATCTGTCGAGTCGCAAACCATGCACTAATTCGGTTATTTCACCATTGATACGTGCATAAATAAATCCTTTTTTTCGGATTTGCTCAAAAAGCTCTTTATAATGACCTTTTCGGCCTTGCACAACTGGTGATAAAATGAGGATGTTTTTATCAACAAACTTTTCGATGATTAATTGAATAATCTGGTCATCGGTATATTTTACCATTTTATCACCCGTGGCATATGAGTATGCATCGGATGCACGTGCAAATAGCAATCGTAAAAAATCGTATATTTCGGTAACCGTGCCAACAGTCGAGCGAGGGTTTTTATTAGTGGTTTTTTGTTCAATAGAAATTACCGGGCTTAAACCTGTAATTTGATCCACATCAGGGCGTTCCATGGTACCCAAAAACTGTCGGGCATAAGCAGAAAGGGTTTCAACATATCTGCGCTGACCTTCGGCATGAATGGTATCGAATGCAAGTGATGATTTGCCACTTCCGCTCAATCCTGTAATAACGGTTAATTTATCACGAGGGATAGTAACATCAACATTTTTTAAATTATGAACCCTTGCACCGAGAACCTTTATCTCGTTTGTTTGATCTGTTTCGGGAATATCGTAATTGGTATCAATATTATTCAAAGTATAACTCCTCTGGCAATTAATAATTTTCTACAAAGGTAGTATCAATTTTTATCTGATTGATAATTTTTGAATAACTTCTGAATCCTTTTTCAGGGATTTCTATCTGATATATTTTGTTTTGTTTGTTGTCAAGGAATGTATCGCGCAACCATGGATTAAAGTATTTTAATATTTTGTAATTTATTTCAAGTTTCTCAGCAAAATAGGTAAAATTAGTGATCGAACTATCAACATTAATTGTATAAGTTGGTATTGGGTGATACAAATCTTTTTCACGAATATGATATCCGTAGTTTTCGGGATTCTCCAATATCAGTTTTATTGCGATAACTCTATAAACGTAGCGTGCTGTTTCATCATTAAAAAGCATATCGTAATAATTTGATTGACCTTGTCTGTTAACCTGGCGGGCCAATCCTTTACGTCCCATGTTGTAAGCTGCTGCTGCCATAGTCCAGCTACCAAACAGCTCTTTGGAATCCTTAATAAATTTGCATGCAGCAACAGTAGATTTTTCGAGATGATACCTTTCGTCAACATTATCATTAACCTCTAGTCCATAATCTTTTGCAGTTCCTTCGAGCAGTTGCCAAACACCTACAGCACCTGAAGGAGAAACCTGATTACGAAGATCGCTTTCTGCCAAAACCAGGTATTTAAAATCATCAGGAACATCATTTTCTTTAAGGATTTTTTCAATCAGCGGAAAATATCTTTTGGCTCTTTTCATAAACAAAACCGTTTGAGATTGCCAGTAAGTATTTACCAAAAGCTCCCTGTCGAGCGATTCGCGAACATCAAAATGATCGAGAGGTACTTCTTCGCCTGCAAAATTTACGTGATCGGGCAGGTCGAGTGCAAAAATGGAATATCTTCGCTGAAAATTATCTTTGTATGTTTCGTCATCCTTATCCTCGCTGGTTTTAAAATAACTAAAAATAACAACAATAAAAACAAGTCCGAGAATTGATAACAGGGCAATTATTGGTTTAAAGCCTCTTTTAAAAGGCAAATTATGGTGATTTGTGTTCATCTCAATCTCAAATTTTATATTCTTTATATAAACTTTTTCGATAAAGGGTGCAATCTGACCCATGTTTTGTGTGAAAAAGTGCTATAAAGATAAACAAAAACCCGAGAATACTGAAAAAGAATAAGGATGTGATTTGATTTCTGAATCGGTGTTTATTGCATTTAAAAAGTATCTAAACCCAGGTTCGATTCTGAATGTAAACCTGTTAGCCAATGGCAGATCTAAACTAAAACCTAAATTTGCTGTATAATTATTTTCGCTAATACTCTTTGTTTCACCAATATTTGTTTCTGTTTCGTTCATCATCAGGATAACTTTATTGCCAACTAAAAAACTTGCGCTTACTCCTGCAGCAAGATTTATATCAACTTTTTTATCAATAACCTTGTAACGAACCATTATTGGAATATCGATATACTCGAAGCTCTGCTGCACTTTTGAGTCAATAATACTTAATGATGGATCATTTGGATCGAAGAAAAACTTATTCTCGGAACTGGTATTAACCCTTAAATTTGTTTGATCAACAAAAACATATTTCGAATTAATATTGATGTTTCCAACTGAGTTAGTAAGGGTTATTGAACTTAGGTAATTGGATTTAGTAGCCGGAGTAGCTTTATCATAATTCTTATTATCGTAAATCGTCATGTTACCAATGCTTTGCCCCATTTGAGAATAATATACTCCCGATTGAATGGTAAGTCGTTTATAAACCTTATACTGAATATTAAAACCTCCTGAAAATGTTTTTGTTGGGTTTTCAACAGCATTAAAATATGCCACACTTTCCTGATTACCCGAGCTGGTTAAATGACGGTACGAATAGGACGGTGCAAATTCAACTCCAATAGCCCACATCCCTTTATTCTTAGACTTTTGTTGATAATTATCGGCAAGTAAATTAGTTGTTGCATTGGTGGTATTTTCATTAATTTGTCCCGATCTATATTCTTTAATATCAAAAGCTTTTACATCAGTAATTAATACAACCGGTTTATTTTCGAGTTTATACAAATTACTTGAGCGATTTTCAGTTTGTCCGATTATCGTGTTCTCAGAAAATAATTCTGCAACCATTGATTCGGGGGTCGATTCTGCGATAATTAACTGATCAATTTCTTTCTTCTGAAAATCTCGTATTTGAGCTTTATATATTTTAATAGCTGGGATAATCAATGGTTTTCGTTCTATTATTGGATTTATTGCTGATAAAATATTATTTTCAATTGTTTCTGTGTTGCTTAATCTAAGTAAAGAGAATAATGTTGCCGAAACCGCAATTAGTGCTATACTTGCCGCAGCGATATATCGATAAATAAAAATGGGTTTTGAATCATCCGATTGTGATAATTGAGATTCGATGTATGCCCAGCTATCCTCCGGGGCTTCGATATATAATTCATCCAACTTCTCCTTAAAAACCTGATCCATATTTCTTTTTCTGAATGCCATTGTTAGCTAAAATTTACTATTACACCATAATATTTGTTAACTTTTTCTTTTAAAATCTCCCGTGCTCTTGAGAGGTTTGATTTTGAGGTTCCTTCTTTAATATTCATTATCTCACCAATTTCTTTGTGCGAATATCCTTCGATTGCGTAAAGGTTAAATACCATACGATATTGCGGCGACAACTCCTGAATAAGCTTTAATAAATCAGTTGCCGATAATTCGGTTAAAACATGATCATATTCGAGGTTTCCCGATTCGTAATTCTGATCCATACTCACGGCAAACATATGGTTTTTATCTCTGAACTTTTCAAGAGCCGTATTAACCATTATCCGTCTTACCCAACCTTCGAAAGAACCTTTAAAATTAAACTGGCTTAAATGTGTAAAAACCTTTATAAATCCATCCTGCAAAATATCTTTAGCTTCGTCTTTATTTGAAGCATACCTTAAACACACAGCAAACATTTTATCAGCAAACATCTGATAAAGTGTTTTTTGAGCAACTCTGTCGCTCTTTATGCAAGCTTTTATGATTTCGGGTAGCTTATCCAATTTTGTATCTATTTATACAAATTTATGAATATTTTATTCCTACAAAAAGCTTGCAAATATTTATTTATTACAAATTCAGTTTTTAGATGATAATAATTAATAAATAGTTGCGTTGAATTTTTCACTTGTTCTAGCAACCATTAAATTGTAATTTGCATCTATATTTGCTGCATAATTAATTGCGCAAACCAATTTATGTTAAAAAGAATTAGAATAACAGTCAAATCTCTAATATACCTGACACTCGCAATACTCAATGTATCCTGCGAAAATGAGGATCTCGACAGTACTTTTGATCAGATTATACTTTCTAATCAAGATAAAGTATTAATTAATACGGCCAATAATGTTGGGTTTGATCTTTTAAAACTCTCAAAATCTGCAAAATACAATCAAAACATTAGTTTATCGCCTTTTCAAATAACCTCTGATATTAATTTAATATTAAATGGATCATCGGGTTCAACTTTTTACCTTTTAAATTCGATAATTAATCCTTCAGATCTTTCGGTTGACGAAATAAATAACTCTTACAAGAGAATATATGAGGCAATAAATAACCTGTCTGGATACAATATTAATCTGATAAACGGATTTTGGTTTAACGATAACTTGGGAATAAACAATCAATTTAAAAATATTGGCAATTATTTCTACAAAACCTGCATCGATTCTATCAATTTTTCTAATGCATCAGAGATAGAAAATATTGATTATTGGTTACGTTATGAGTCATCAAACAATCTTGAATTTAATGATCCAGGCATTTACCAACAATCCCAGGCCTGTTTAATTAATGGATTTGCCTGTACGCTGGATTTTAGGTATTTTTTTCAGGAAAGTTTTACCACCCCATTCTATTTAACAGATAACGACACCATTAATAGTAAGATGCTAAAGGTAAATCAACCTTTTAATTATTTTAAGAGCGATTATTTTAGTTTATTAGAGATTCCATACACAAATAGCAGTTTCAGCCTCGTTGTTTTACTACCTGCAAACAGTTATTCAATTAACGACATTTTAAATTCAATTAATTCTGAAAATTGGGATTCCTGGTTAAGTAATTTAACAAAAAAGAATATCACTTTAGCAATACCAGAAATCGATCAGAGGGTTTCTATAAATCTATCACCATATCTGACCAACTCCGAACTAAATATTCTAGGATCAGAATCTGATGAATTTATTGGTATTTCAAGCAGCCAGAGCTTTAAAATCGATTTTATCATTGCTCAATCGATATTTAAAATCAATGACAACCGCCTGTTTATAAACAAATCAGGAAAAAATTCTGTTACCACCCAAAATGAAGAATATATTGATTTTCTGGTAAATAGGCCATTCCTTTATGCAATAAAAGAGAATAGCTCAAACCTTATTTTATCGGTAGGAATTATTTATAACCCTTTAAATAAATTGGCTCAGCCAGAATGAAAACAGCTAAGATACCAAAGCCAGCAAGAGCAACAAATTATAATCTCGGAGTTATAATTATTTTTATTCTTGTAACGATTTTATTCTTGGTCTCCTTTGCTAATAGCAGCTTAAAGGAGGCTATATTTAAAGAAGACAAGTTAAACAGGACTGAGAATAGCAATTAAAATCAATTTATATTTTATGATCAATTTCTAATTCTGATAATAAATAATTTGAATGTCCGTTTTATGTCATAAATATTATGTAAATAAATTGAAAATCAATTTGTTTGCCCCAAACCCCTAAAGGGTGCAAATTGATTTTCTTCACACCCTTTAGGGACGGGGCAAATGAAGAAAATCATTAACAACAATTATGAATAAAAGCGGACAATCGTAATAAATAACATAAAAAAAAGCTGTTTCAATTTTTGAAACAGCTTTTTTATTTATTGATTTTTATTCTTTATAAATGAATAACCTCACCATATGCAGCAGCTGCTGCTTCCATAATAGCCTCAGACATAGTAGGATGAGGATGAATCGATTTAATAATCTCGTGTCCTGTAGTTTCGAGTTTCTTTGCTACAACAAGCTCAGCAATCATTTCGGTAACATTGGCTCCTATTAAGTGCGCACCCAATAGCTCGCCATATTTTGCATCAAATATAAGTTTAACAAATCCATCTTTTTCGCCTGCAGCACTTGCTTTACCTGATGCTGTAAATGGAAACTTACCTACTTTTATTTCAAAACCTGCATCTTTAGCTGCCTGCTCCGACATTCCAACCGAAGCAACTTCGGGAGATGTATAGGTACAGCCCGGAATATTTTTATAATCAACTGGTTCGGGACTCAGTCCTGCTATTTTCTCAACACAAACGATTCCTTCTACCGATGCAACATGCGCTAATGCTGGTCCATGAACAATATCACCAATAGCATAAACACCTTCAACATTGGTTCGGTAATATTCATCAACCTTAATTTTACCTTTCTCTAAAACAATACCTAGCTCTTCGATACCGATGTTTTCCAGATTTGGAGTAACACCCACAGCTGATAAAATAATCTCCGCCTCATGAATCTCTTCGCCTTTTTTAGTTTTTATTACCGCTTTGCAAAGATCAGCTTTAGTATCCACTGATTCTACTGACGATTCGACCATTACCTTTATCCCTGCTTTTTTAAACGATCGTCCGAGTTGTTTCGAAACTTCATCATCTTCCAAAGGAACAATATTGGGCAAAAACTCAACTAAAGTAACATCAGTACCAATTGAATTATAAAAAAATGCGAACTCACTACCGATAGCTCCGCTACCAACAACAATCATCGATTTGGGCTGTTTGGGCAAGGTCATTGCTTGTCGATAACCGATTATCTTTTTGCCATCTTGTTTTAGATTTGGCAATTCTTTCGATCGTGCTCCTGTAGCCAGAATGATATGTTTAGAAGTAATCTCCTGAACAGAACCATCGCTGGCTTTAACCTCAACAGTTGTATTGTTTTTAAGTTTTCCAGTACCTTGAATATGATCAATTTTATTCTTTTTAAACAAAAACTGAATACCCTTACTCATTCCATCAGCTACAGCTCGGCTACGTTGCACCATTTTTTCGAAATCGGGTTTAACCTCACCGGTTACAGAAATTCCGTAATCGGCTGCATGCTGCATGTAATTATACACCTGTCCACTTTTTAGCAATGATTTTGTAGGAATACATCCCCAGTTAAGACAAATACCTCCAAGTTCTGATCTTTCGACAACACCTACTTTTAATCCTAATTGCGATGCTCTGATAGCAGCCACATAACCACCCGGACCGCTACCTATTATTATTAAATCGTAATTCATAATCGTAATTTTAAATTAATTGTGTGCTAAAATAATTGTTATATTAAATAATTAAAAATCTTTTGTTTTTCTTCGGATGTTTAACTTATAAACAAGAACCTGTATAAGCTTTGCCATTACAAAATAAATTACAAGCGAAAAAATGATAGATGCTCCGGAAGGAATATTTAACCAATACGAAAATATTAGTCCGGTAAAAACACCAATAAAACTAATAACAACTGATAACCAAATAATGTTTCGGAAAACTCGAGTAAATAAATTCGCAATCGACTGAGGAATAGTTAGTAAAGAAATTACCATAATAATTCCAACTACCTTAATGTTTAAAACAATGGTAACTGCCACTAAACTAATTAGTATATAATTTATGAGGTTAACAGATATCCTATGTGTTCGGGCAAAATCCTGATCGTATGACACAAATAAAATAAGTCGGTAAAAAAGTGCAAAAATAAAAATCAACAGTAAGCTCAATCCAAACATTAACCAGACATCGATGCTCGAAACGGTTAATATACTTCCGAAAAGATAGGTCATCAGGTTTGGAACATATCCAGGTGTAATGGTAATAAAAATAATACCTATAGCCATTCCGAACGACCAAAGTATTCCTATGGCTGAATCTTCGCGTACTTCGGTTTGTTTACTCAAAAACTCAATACCAATAGCCGAAAAAACGGAAAATATAGCAGCTGAGAATATGGGATTAAAACCCAAAAAATAGCCGATCCCAATGCCACCAAATGACGCATGTGTTATTCCTCCGCTAAGAAAAACCATTCTGCGTGTAACAATATAAGTACCTATTATACCACAGGTAATACTTGCAAAAATGGCAGCAAGCAATGCATTAACAACAAAATTATATTGTAGTAATTCAATCATCATAATAGGTTAATGATTATGTTTTTTTAACACTGTATGTGGCACTTCGCCATGTGTTATAAGCTTTATAGGACAATTATAAGAGGCCAATTGCTGCTCCGTTATTTTGTTAGATTTATGATAATACAATCCTCGGTTTACGCAGGCAATAGTTTTAATATAAGTTGAAATTGTACCAATATCATGCGAAACAATAATAATCCCCATTTCATTGTTTAGATGACCCAAAATTTCATATAGCTCACCCTCAAATTTATTATCTACAAAGGTATTTGGCTCATCTAATACCAGGAGCCTTGGAGCAGAAACAATGGCTCTTGCTAATAGCACTTTTTGCATCTGGCCTCCAGAAAGTTCGCTAATATGCTTTTCTTTTAAATCACAAATTCCAAGTTTTTGAAGAGTTTCTTTTGCTATCTGTTTGTCTTTTTTTGAGTGCTTATAGTAAAAACCATTATTATAAATCAATCCAGATAACACTACATCATATACTGATACAGGGAACTTATTATCGATCTTATTAACCTGAGGTAAAAACCCAATTTTATTATTTCTAACTATGTTTGAATCTCCAGTGTACTCTATTGTTCCCTTTACAGGTTTAATAAGCCCCAAAATAACTTTTAGCAGCGTAGTCTTTCCTCCACCATTTGGTCCGATGATACCAATAAAATCGTTGTCGAAAATCTCTAACGAAACATCGTGAAGAATAATATCATCCTTATAACCAGCGTATACAGAATTTAATTCAACTATTTTGCTCATCGTTTATTTTACTGTGTAAATCAACGCAATTTCATCTGCTATTTTTTTAGTTATTTCCATCCAATCATATCCCAAAGGATCAACCTGTACAACTTTTCCTTTAATTTCGTTAGATAAAACTTCGGCATTGTGCGTATTAAATTGCTTTTGAACAAAAATAACTTTTATATTTTCCTTTTTGGCAAGTTCGATGATGTTTTTAATATCCAGTGGTGTTGGTTCTTTACCATCAACCTCGACGGCGACTTGCTCGAGCTGATAATCGCGGGCAAAATAGGCTAAGGCAGAATGATAAATCATAAATTTTCTTGTTTCCAATCCGTCTAGTTGTGTTTTAATATATAAATCGAGCGAATCAATTTCGCGGTTTAATTGGTTATAATTTGCAGTAAACTCATCGTTATACTGAGGATAAAGTTCTGTTAGATTACTAAAAATAATGTTACACATTTTTTTAGCCTCAACAGGCGATGACCAAATGTGAGGATCAACACCTTCGTGGTGATGATGATCGCTTTCATGATCATGATCATGCGATTCTTCGGGCATAATCAGATTTGCGTTTATCGACAGATCAACGATTTTCATCTTTGGGTTTAAGGCTTCGAACTTAGTCATCCAGGCTTGTTCAAACTCAATATAACCCATACGAAAATAGGCTGATGAGTTCGACAGGTTTTGCATTTGTTTGGCCGATGGTTCGTAGGTATGCGGATCGTTCCCTTCCGGAACCATTACATTTACATCAATCTTACCATTTGTAATCCGGTCGATAAAATATTTCTGAGGCAAAATACTAACTGTTACAATTGGTTTAATTTCGTTCTTACTGCTTTGGTTATTGCCACATCCAAAAACTACCGAAAGCAGCAATACAATTATTATTAACTTTTTCATTTATTTATTAAGTGAGTTTGACAAACAAATTTATATGTTTTTTGGTAAGAAAAAACACACTTATGATAACAAAAAAGAGTGGATTTTGTTATCCACTCTTTTTAAATTTTACGGTAGGCAGGTATTATTTGAAGATTTCTTCAAGTTTAGCTCCAAGATCTTCGCCACGAAGATTTTTTGCAATAATAATTCCGTTTTTGTCAACCAGCACGTTGTGAGGAATTCCTCGCACACCATATAATTTACCAGCTTCGCACTCCCAGAATTTTAGGTCAGAAACCTGTGGCCAGGTAATTTTATCTTCCTGAATTGCCTTAATCCAATTGTCCCGGCTTTTATCGAATGAAACTCCAAAAATCTCAAATCCTTTGTTTTTATATTTTGCATAATTCTCAACTAATGTAGGATTTTCGTGACGACAAGGAGTGCACCATGCTGCCCAAAAATCGACAAGCACATATTTTTCGCCAACAACTGATGAAAGAGCTACTGGGTTTCCGGTAGTATCATTTAAAGTAAAATCAACATAAGGTTGTCCTATGGCTACTCTTTTCATTGTTGTAACCCGATCGTTGATCATCACTACATATTTTGAATGGTTATAGGTAGTATCGAATCCAGCAGCTATTTCTTCTAATTCATTTGGTTCAATAGCATTAATCAGATATTGAGCTGTTACTAAAGGAGCTACAAATAATTTCGAATTATCTTTAACAAATCCTTTAATATAATTCATTTGTTCTTGCTCAATAAGGACTCCTTGAGATTCAATTTCTTTAACCTTTGCTGCATCACCAGACATGTTGGCTTGATAATATTCGTTAGTCAAGTCTCTGAATTTCATTTCATATTCTGAAAGATTTTTGTCAAACTCAAGAAACATAGTAGTACTTTCAGAACCTTTAATATCAGCATCAAAAAGGCTATCGATATTTGCATTAATAGTTATCTGATTATTTTCAAGAATTAATGGAAATACTCCCAGTGTATCAGCAAATTTTATAATATAAAAATCTGGTTCCTGAACAGCACCCTTAAATACAAATTTCCCGTCTTTATACTCAACAGAGTCAATAGAAACCGGGTTTCTTTGTTCTATTTTTTGAAGATAAGCTGTTCCATTCGTTAACCCTTCCACCTTACCTGTGATTTTATATTGCGGTTCTTTATTACAAGAATAGAGAAGAACCAGTGCCATTAAAGCATAAAAAAGTTTTTTCATTGTTTTTCGATTATGTTAGTATTAAAAATTTATCAAACATACAAAAATTAAATAAAGTATAAGTAATATTTACATATACAACTTATTTTTTTTCTTTAAAATATTCATCAAGTAATATCCTGGCAGCAAGAAAAGAATTGGTTTTTCGATGAAGAACATTTTCTTCAAAAACCTTAAGTTTTTCTTTTATTCCTTTCTGATTGTAAAAATGATTTCGAAGTTCTTCGTTAATAGATTCGTACATCCAGTATTTGGCCTGTTGCATTCGTCGGTGTTCGAAATAATCGTTTTTCTTAACAAAGTCGACATATTCGATAATGCTTTCCCATATAGTGTTAATACCTATTCCTTTGAGTGATGAGCAGGTAAAAACTTTTGGACTCCATCCCGAATCTGTTGGAGGAAATAAATGCAACGCATTTTGGTATTCGATTTTCGCCAGATCGGCTTTAACAACATTTTCTCCATCTGCTTTAGTAATAGCAATACCATCGGCCATTTCCATAATACCTCTTTTTATACCTTGCAGTTCATCGCCAGCACCAGCAAGCATTAAAAGCAAAAAATAATCGACCATAGAATGCACAGCTATTTCGGATTGCCCCACTCCTACCGTTTCGATAAAAATAGTATCGAAACCGGCAGCTTCGCATAAAATAATCGATTCACGTGTTTTTTTTGCAACACCACCAAGCGATCCTGCCGATGGTGAAGGCCTGATGAACGCATTCGGATCGGCCGAAAGCTCTTCCATACGTGTTTTGTCACCTAAAATACTTCCCTTTGTTCGTTCACTACTCGGATCTACAGCCAGCACAGCAAGTTTGAGTCCGAGACTTGTAGTATATTTTCCCAAAGCCTCAATAAATGTACTTTTACCGGCACCTGGAACACCTGTAATACCAATTCTTACTGACTTTCGTGCATAAGGAAGACATTTTTCTATAATCTGAAAAGCCAATTGATTATGCTCTGGCAAAGAGCTTTCTATTAATGTAATTGCTTGCCCAAGTATGGTGCGATTTTTATTAATCACACCATCAACATACTCGTCAACAGTATATTGCAATCTTTTTCTCTTCTTAAAGCGACCAATAATTTCCGGATTAATCGATTCGGGTTGTTCTATTCCCTTTTGCACATTTAGTGCTGTTTTAAACTTTTTTGCCGAATCTTTTGGGTTGCCATCCATAAAAATTTGCTTTTTTGCGAATTTAGAGTTTTACGCATGAATAAAAAAATATAACCAAAATAAAAAAGCAGTTGACTTACACCAACTGCTTATACACTAATAATATCCGTTTGTTATTCTTCTATTTCGGCACTAATTAAAAGTCTGTTACTTGGACTTTCGGGATCGTTTGTAATTACAAAAATTGATTTATTTTGTTTACCTCTCATACCGCCCGGACTAAAAACTGCTTTAATTGAACTGCTTTCGCCAGGTTTTAAAACTGTTTTTTCGGGGTTTATGGTAGTACACCCACAGGTAGCTTTTATTTTATGGATCTTAAGTTCGCTTTTACCTGTGTTCTTAAATGTAAACTCATGCTCATATTTGCCCTGACCTTTCACTTTGCCAAAATTATGATTAGGCGAATTAAAAACAATCTTAGGCGCATTTTTTAATTGCTCGGGAGTAAGTTTAGAGAAATTTTCCTGAATATTTGCACTTATTGTTAACCCATTGTTTGGAATTTCTTTTCCGTTAATTAAAACCTTTACTCTATCAGTAACAAAATCCCAATCGTTTGCTTTTCTTCCATCATATTCACCAACAATAACGCCTTTTTGCTCAGGCTTAAGAGTCTCTGGCTCCGGTTTGAGTTTAATATAATCGGGTACATTGCTAAAACTTATTTTCAAAGGCTCTTTTGATGAGTTATAAATCTTAAAAGTATCTCTTTTAACCTCATCGTTATAAACAGTTACAAATGAAAAGTGATTCGACTGCATTCTTAACTCACCAAGCACCTTTGGATAAATATCGTAAACTGTTCTTTCACGGGGCAATACATCGCCCTGAATTCTTAAAACAACGCGCGAATTGCTGGCGTTTGACTCAACAGTAATACTTTTATTAAACACACTTGGGCGGTTTATAGGGTCAAATATTGCTTTAACAAATCCTTTTTGGCCAGGCATAACTGGTTTTTCAGTCCACGATGGTGATGTACATCCGCACGAGGCATTTACTTTGGTAATTATCAACGGGCTTCCGCCTGTATTGGTATAAACAAACGAATACTCAACTTTTCCACCATCTTCTTTTATTTTACCAAAATCGTGTACTACTTTTTCGAAGGACATAGTTGCCTGCTGCGCATAAATCTGACTTGCCGCCATTAATATAATTGCAAAACCAATAAAAAATATTTTTTTCATAACATTCATATTGAAAGAATTAGTAATTATTTTATGAATCGAACAAATATAACAATAAAATTAAGTTCTGGTTTACTGTTAACAATCTTTAACTTTTAATAATATTGTACTAAATTGGTGTTATTTTGCAAATCTGATACCAAAGTAATTAGCAATGATTCGAAAAATCCTTTTTTTAATTAATGTTTTGATTATCGGCTCTTTTGGAGTTTCTTTTGCGCAGTTTTACAATGGGCATCAGATGGATTTTGGAAAAAAAAGGGTTCAGTATAACGATTTTTTCTGGTCGTATATTAAGGGTGATAAGTACGATGTTTATTTTAATCAGGAAGGCGAAGCCATTGCCCGATTTACAGATCAGTTTGTGTACAACGAAATTGTTCGAATTGAAAAAATGCTCAATTACGAGCTTAAGGATAAATTAATACTCGTAGTTTTTAATAAATACTCCGACTTTAAACAGAGTAATATTGGACTAATTACCGGAAAAACCGAATACAATACCGGTGGTGTTACTAAAATCAATAGAAATAAAATAAGTCTTTTTTTCCAGGGAAACCATCTTGAATATGAACAACAGATAAAAGAAACCATTGCTGAGGCAATAATTACGGAGATGTTATTAGGGAGTAGTTTGTCAGAAAACATTTCGAGTTCAGCTCTGTTAAATCTTCCTGATTGGTTTGTAAAAGGTCTAGGATCATACCTTGCCGAGGAATGGAGCATGGATATTGAAAACAGAGTAAAGGACGGTATTTTAAGTGGATCATATTTAAAATTAAATCATCTAACCCAAGATGATGCTAAAATTGCAGGACATTCGTTTTGGAGATATTTAAATGATTACTACGGCAGCACCATTATTCCTGACCTACTGTTTATTACACGCATAAACAAAGGTATAAACCATTCGCTGAGTAGTGTTTTGGGCGTTACAACCAAAGAGTTAACAAACCAATGGATTGCATATTATGAGGATTATTTCACAAAAGAAAAAACAACCCTCACAGATACCCTAAGTGACCAAAAAAATATTATACGAAAATCCAAACCCGAAAAGCATTATTATCAATTTAAAATTAGTCCTGCAGGAAACTATATTGCTTATGTTTCGAACGAATCAGGATTATATAAAATATGGATTTACAATACACAAACTGGCAAATCTAAAAAAGTGTATAAAAATGGATATAAACTAAAACAGATAAACGATTATACTTACCCGGTAATAAGCTGGCACCCAAGTGGAAAATATCTGACTATAATTACCGAATCTGAAAACAAGTTACAAATCATTCAATATTCATTAGATAATAATTCATTAAGTACACGAAATCTGTTTACTTTCGATAAAATCCTCGATTTTTCATACTCTGCAGATGGATCGAAAATGATTTTCTCGGCTGTACGAAATGGGTTAACCGATTTGTTTATCTATGATGTGGCTTCCTCTACCAGTACTCAGCTTACCAATGATCTCGCTGATGAGTTTCATCCCAGCTTTATTAAAAATGATTCGGAAATTCTTTTTTCATCAAACAGCATAACCGAAGATTCAGAGACAAAAAAAACTAAATCCGGGTACATTAATCATAGCGATTTATTTGTTTATAAATTAAATCAACCTGACAAAAACATAGTAAACTTAAGCAACACAAACAATATTGATGAGTTACAGGCGTTTGAACAAAACAACAACTATATTTATTTAAATAACAAAAACGGTATTCAAAATTTATATATCGCATACTACGACAGCACCATTAGTTTTATCGATACCGCAATTCATTACAGATATTATCTGAACGAAAAGGCATTAAGCAATTATTCGCGAAATGTAATTGAACACAGCATCAGTAAAAGTAACGATCAGTATGTAAAGCTTTTTTTCCAGAACAATAAACATGTTGCCTTGTACGATAATAATATACATTTTGACAAGTTGCCAGAATTAAAGCCATCGTTAACACAATACCGAAAAAAAACAGATGCCGAAATCACTGAAAATATCGAATCAGATAAATTACAACCTGATTCAATCATCATATTCTCGGCAGAAGATAATTATGTAGATATAAACCATTATACCTTTGAGTTCGAGAAACCGTATTTTACTTATAAATATAACAACGAACCAATAGACACTGCCATTTTCGAGAAATCAAACCCAAAGATTCAGATTTACCAACGAACTTTTTTTACCGATGAACTGGTTAGTCAGGTTGATTTTAGTTTTTTAAGTTCATCTTACCAGACTTTTACCGGTGGAGCAGTGTATTTTAATCCCGGGTTAAACGGATTAATCAAGATTGGAGCCACAGATTTGCTTGAAGATTATAAAATAATTGCAGGAGTGCGATTATCTCTTGATTTTAAAAGTAATGAATACCTTATTAGCTTCGAAAATCTAAAAAAGAAAATTGATGAACAATATATTTTTCACCGTCAAAGTTTCGAGAACACAACTCCCTATTTTACTTCTAAAACACTAAGCCATAAGCTGATGTATATTCGCACCTTGCCTTTTAGCCAGGTTTCAGGACTTACAGGCTCACTTACTGGTCGATACGATAAACTAACTTATCTGGCAACCGACAGAAATACACTTCAAAAGCCCGACAATCAAAAGCTTTGGGGAGGGTTAAAGCTCGAATATATTTTCGATAACACCTTAAGTAACGGAGTAAACTTGTATAGTGGAACACGGTATAAAATAGTTGGCGAATATTATAGACAAATTAATGATACCGAATCAGATTTATTTGTGTTAGGTACCGATTTCAGACATTATATCGAAATACACCGCGGGTTAACGTTTGCCAGTCGTTTGGCTGCAAGTACATCTTTTGGAAAGAATAAACTAATTTATTATTTAGGAGGAGTCGATAACTGGACTAATTTTTCGGGAAAAACACCCACTTTTGTACCTTTAAATGAAATTCCTATCAACACAAACGAAAAATATGCTTTTCAGGCTTCTGCAACAAATATGAGAGGTTTTCCTCAGAACATTCGCAATGGAAACAGTTTTGCACTTATAAATACTGAACTGCGATGGCCATTTGTAAAGTATTTTTCAAACACACCATTGAGCTCGACCTTTTTAACAAATTTGCAGCTAGTAGGATTCTTTGATATTGGAACAGCATGGAGTGGCTCCTCTCCCTGGTCGGAGGAGAACGCATATAACATACAAGAGATATACTACAAACCAATTACAATAAAGATTGATACTGGCAGAGATCCAATCGTTGCCGGCTATGGCGTTGGTTTGAGGGTTATGTTACTTGGCTATTTTATTCGGCTCGACTATGCCTGGGGAATCGAAAACCAAGAAGTGATGCCCAGAGTTTTTTATTTTTCGCTAAGTTTGGATTTTTAAAATATAATTACTATGAGTTTAAATGAGATAATTCTTTTATTAATTATTGGTCTGTTTGCCGGATTTGTAGGCGGTGCACTGGGACTTGGAGGCGGAATAATTATTGTTCCGGCACTGGTTTTTATAATGGGTTTTTCGCAACATCAGGCACAGGGAACCAGCCTTCTTGTATTGCTTCTGCCAGTAGGAATTTTTGCAGTAATGCATTATGCAAAAAATAATTATATCAATTATAAATATGCTGTTGTTCTAATTCTTGCTACTATTTTAGGAAGCTATGTTGGATCAGTAGTTTCAACGCATATACCTGCAAAAACACTTAAAACAATTTTTGGAGTTTTTATGTTGCTCATTTCATTAAAAATGATTTTTAACAAGTAAATCGAATGGACTTAAAAGAAAAAATTAAATCACTTTCAGAAAAATACTTTTTACAAGTTGTGGAAATTAGACATCATATTCATCAACATCCTGAATTATCTTTTAGTGAATTTGAAACTTCAAAATACATTTCTTCATTGCTCAGTGCAATGCATGTAAAATTTAAAACAGGTATGGCAGGCACTGGAATTACCGGGATTATCGAAGGTAAAAACCCCGAAAAATCATGTATCGCATTGAGAGCCGATATGGATGCCCTACCTATTGATGAAAAAAATGATTTTCCTTTTAAATCAGTAAACAAAGGAATTATGCATGCCTGCGGACACGATGCGCATACAGCTGCTTTAATCGGCGTAATTATGATTTTAAATGATTTAAAAAATGAATTTGAAGGTACTATAAAATTTATTTTTCAGCCTGCCGAAGAAAAACTTCCTGGCGGTGCAAAAATGATGATTGAAGAAGGAGTACTTGAAAATCCAAAACCATCACTGATTATAGCCCAGCATGCATATCCCGAGTTACCATCAGGAAAGATTGGAATAAAAACTGGTATTTACATGGCTTCGAGCGATGAGATTTACATTACTGTTAAAGGCAAAGGCGGCCATGCCGCAATGCCCGATAAAATTGACAATACTGTGCTTATTGCTGCGCAGCTTATTCTAGAATTACAGCAAATACCAAAAAATCTTACTCCCGAAGGCATTCCCACGGTTCTTTCCATTGGCAAAGCAATTGCAAATGGAGCAACAAATATTATTCCCGACGAAGTTCATCTCGAAGGTACTTTCAGAACTATGAATGAAGACTGGAGAGAAAAAGCACATATACAGATCGATAAAATTGCCCATGAACTAGCAATTAAGAACAAAGTAATTATTGAGGTTAATATTTTAAAAGGGTATCCTGTATTATATAATGATAAAGAATATACAGAAAGAACTATTGAGAGTGCAATAGAATTAATTGGCAAGGAAAATGTTGTTTTACTCGATTCGCGAATGACATCAGAAGATTTTGCTTATTATTCGCAAGAAATACCTGCCATTTTTTACCGATTTGGAGTTACCAAACCCGGAGCAGCATCATTTTTTCCTTTACATTCGCCAAATTTTACCATTCATGATAAATCGTTAAAAACAGCTATGGCTGTTATGGCTTATCAAACAACGCGTTTTTTAAATAGTTAGTTTAATTTGTTTTAAATATTAGAACAATAAAATAAACAATATTATTTAGAATGATTCTAAATTTGAAATAAAAAGCCAATTAATGGGTAAAATCTTTTTCTATTCAATTTTTGCAGATAATTTTGTACGTGAATAAATATTTATTGTAAATTAAAAAACAAACATTATGGCTTACAAAATAAGTGATGACTGCACAGCTTGTGGTACATGTATTGACGAATGTCCAGTTGAAGCAATATCTGAAGGTGATATCTATAAAATTGATCCTGATCTTTGTACAGATTGTGGTGCATGTGCTGATGTTTGCCCAGTAGAGGCTATTCATCCAGCTTAATCCATAAGCTACAAAAAATTAGCCCGCCTGGTGCGGGTTTTTTTTATTCTGTTACTAAATTAAAATTTTACAATATGTCATTAGTTGAAGAATTTGACAAAACCGGAAATTGGTTTTTTAAATACAGAAGTTACTTGCCTGTAATACTTTATCCGTTGGCAACACTTGTTATTTATCTCGAAGCACGACAGGATTTTGCTTTTTCAGGCCTTAAATGGTCCGTATTCTGTATGTTTATTTCGTTAATTGGTTTAGCCGTGCGAATTTTAGTTATTGGATTTACGCCAAAAGGAACCTCAGGACGAAATACCGAACAGCAAGTTGCCGAAAGCCTAAATACAAAAGGAATATATTCAGTTGTTCGCCACCCACTTTATTTGGGCAACTTTTTAATGTGGTTTGGAATAATTTTGTTTGTTAATAACTTTTGGTTTACAGCTGTTTGTATTCTATTATTCTGGCTGTATTACGAACGCATTATGTTTGCCGAAGAACAATTTTTAAAACGCAAATTTGGTGAACAATACCTTGAATGGTCAAAAAACGTACCCCCATTTTTCCCCAAATTTAAAGGCTGGGAAAATGCTGATTTAGAGTTTTCATTAAAAAATGTTTTAAAAAGAGAGTATAACGGATTGTTTGCCATCGGACTATCTTTTGCTTATATTGATATTTTAAGGAATTACGTTGAATATAGTAAATTCAAAATTTCGAACTTTAGCCTTTATTTAGTGATTGTTACTTTTGTTATTTTCATCGTTTTGAGAACATTAAAGAAGACAACACGTGTACTACATGTAAAAGGCAGATAGCTGAATTTAAGGATGGTTGAAGGCAATAAAACAATTTATTAAAATATAGATAAAAAAAACAAGGTTGTTTTTTGTTTTAATCAAAAACATGATTACATTTGCAACTCTTTTACGGGGTGTAGCGTAGTCCGGTCATCGCGCCTGCTTTGGGAGCAGGAGGTCGCAAGTTCGAATCTTGCCACCCCGACAAAAGAAAAGCCGTGTACGAAAGTACAGGGCTTTTTATATTTTTAGCAGACCGAAGCTTGCTTCGAGGCTGCGGAAAATATAAAAAGCTCGTATTTTGTGAAGCAAAAAAGGCTTTTCTTTTTGTCGAAACCCACCTCAAGATCATGTAATAATCTTGTAATTAATTAAATGAGATTCTTGCCTTACAAATCTCTCTGCTATTTTCCACATGGTTTAAAACAACAAACTGGGTATTGTTTGACATTTCGGTGATCGAAACTACAAAGGAATCATTTAAAAGAAGCTCTGCTAAAAAGTTTATCTCAAACTCGTTTATTTCAGATTTCCCGTTTTTAGTTACAACCGAATCCATTATCCACTTTACATAGGTGGCATTGTTTACGTGCTTATTTACATCCAGATCGCCCGAATACACTTTTCTGGAATCAATCTGCAACAGTGTTGAATCAAAACTAATTTTTTCAGGTTTTTTGTCAATCGCTGATTCATTCAAAAAGTTTTCATGAATAAAATTAAAGTTATCAAGTTTTTTTGGGCGTTTGGATGTCCTATCAAGTATCAACCATGATGTTGCAACACGGCCAATAATCTTATCATTTTTGTAAATCAGAAAATCACGCAGAGCAAAAAAGCCATCTGTTCCTTTAGGCCATGTTTTTATACTTATCTCATCTTTCCATTCGGGATATTCATCGAGCTGAACCAACACTCTTGACAACACCCAATATGCATTTGCTTTCTCCAGACTCTCGTAACCAAAATCGTTTACGCGGGCATTATCCCAGGCACATTCCTGTAGAAACTGAAAAAGCGAATACAACGTTAACTTGCCATTTTGATCGGAATGATATGATTTTACGGTGAAATTGTAAATACTATATGGATGTTGTAACATACAATTTTGTTATTTATGGTTCTGGTTATTTAATATATTGTGCTAAAGACCAAATAAAATTAACTTTTATAACCCCAGCCTTAAGTCTGGGGTTATTGAAAAATAAAAAGGAAATGGACTTTAGTCCATTTATATACTTAATCATTAAATGAATTCAAAAGATAAAAATACCAAGAATTATCTTAACCTGATAGGTTATTAATAAAAAAAGCTGCATGAACAGACCTGCAGCTTTTCAAATTTTATAAACTGTATTAAATCGTATATAAATACTTAACAATATATTTATCTAATAAAATAAGTACAACAATGCCAATGAATGAAAGTAATATATATGGAGACAGACTAATTTCCGACCATAGTCTGGAAATAAAATCTGAAGCAGTTTGCAGATATGTCATCCCGGGTACTGCTCCTGTTTCTGTTATCTTGGTTAATCCGTTTTTATAAAAATAGTATCCAAGGTATGCTATAAACATAACTAATACCAATAGAATAAGCAGAATATTATTTTTATTTTCGTCTTGCTTAATATAACTTACCTGCACACTTGGATCTTTAAGTATTTTAGCCATCAGATTTTTGGTGAAATCTGCACCCGGTTGCTGAATCGCATCTTTGCGTATCAACTCGCCAGTAATTTTTTCGATATCAACTTTGTTGTCTTTCATTATAGTATTGATATTGCTTCGTCTTTTAAAATAAATTGCAACTCATTGTAAAATGTTTTTCTTGCTCGGTGCAGTTTTACTTTTACGTTCGATTCGGTATAACCTGTAATTTCGCTGATTTCCTGAATCGAGTTTTCCTGTAAATAAAACAGGGTTAAAATTACATTATCTTCTTCATTTAATCGATCGAGACATTGATGAATATATTTTATCTGCTCTTGCTTTGTTAATTCGTTTATTGCGTTGTAAGAATTCAGCACTTGGTTTTCGGGCAATGCAACATTATCGATATCCTGTGTTTCGATTTGCTTTTTTCTTAGTTTTGAAATTGCGGCATTATATGTAATTCGGTAAAGCCAGGTCGAAAACTTTGAATCGAACTTAAAATCTTTTAGCCCATGAAAAACCTTAACAAACACATCCTGAGCCAATTCCTCGGCATCTTCGGCATTTTTTAAAATCTTTAACGACAAGGTGTACACCATTCCCTTGTACTTGTCAACCAGCATAGTAAAAGCATTTACATCGCCACCAACAATTCTGCCAATATAGTATTTATCGTCTTTTACTCTGTTCATCTGTTTTTATGACGCAATACTTAATTTTGAGGTTACAGTTTTTTAAATAATAAAAATAAAAACACTCAATTCCAGACAGTTAAGAATCAACAAAAGTCTATTAATTTTTATCAATTTAGTTTTATGTCCATTTAACCCATCATTTTAAAGCCTCCAGAGTATTACTCAACAAAATAAATAACTTTAGTAATCCATTTTGTTGTATCGGGTTCGGCCATTGGATCGGTAACATAAACCTCCATTACCGGAACAAGTTGTTTTAAGCCATGATCTTTCATATATGCATCCATTGCCAGATGAGCATCGCCAATTTTTTCGTACGATCCATGATACTTAATTTTTAGAGCTTTATTCTGAGGCAGCGTAATTAGCTCAAATTCAGCAGATGGCGATTCTGTTACATTTTTAATAGGTATAGCAACAGCTGTTTCGGAAGTCATTTTCTCCATATCCCAGCTCCAGTATAATCCGGTTGGATATCCGTCTGTTTTGATTCCTTTTTCACCAATTAGCTGCGCAATGGTGTAAAAGTTTTTTGCAAAAAACGCCTCCATCTTATCAAATTTGAGTATTTCCTTTTTGCTTAAATATGTTTTCCCTTTAAAATCAAACTCCTCGATTACAAATCCATACTTTGCCTTTTGTGCAGCAAGATTTTCGCAAATAATTTTCAGATCGGCTAATCCTTTTTCAAAATCTCCGCCCAGCATCTTATCCATATTCATAAAAATCGATAAGGCATTCCATGGAAACTTGTTTATTCCATCAAAACCCCATGTTACCTTAACTTGTCCGTCTTCAGGTGAAAGATCGTAATAGGTCATGCTTTCTGATTCGAACGGCTCAATAAACCTCATTTTGATATGTACACATTTATTTTCTTCGATAGAAAAAATTTCCTGTGATCCGGAACCTACATTTTTATTTCCCTTCCAATGGCTCTTTGCTCCAACAGTACCGTCCTCGCCCTCAATAGTTGTAACCATTGCCGTATCGTAAGCTCCAAAAGGTTCCCACTTTGATGTGTTATTAAAGTATTTTACCTGCTCAAAAATCAGATCCTGTGGTGCCGAAATACTAACTGATCGCTCAATATGATATGCTTTAGGCATTATTAATCCTAATGCCAAAAAAGCAATAATCAGCACTGCTAGTATTATTCCAATAATTTTTAGGATTTTCATAGTTTTAGGTTTTAAGATTATGCTGAACAAGTTAATAAAATCGCATAAAAATCTAAAATTTCAGTTGCTCTATTTTCTTTTAATTTGCATATTTTGTAACTTTCTTAGGAACTGTAACGAATTAAATTAATCATTTTGATTCGTGATTTGGTTTGATTATATAATTCCATTCTCCATGAAAATCATTTCTTTCAATTTTTATTTTATCCATTTCTTCATTTGTTATTACA
>JBFXEQ010000016.1:0-50563 GCA_050179935.1 Bacteroidales bacterium
TTGTTAGACATGCCTTAAAGTATTGATTTCTAAGGTATAATAAAAATATTTTAACCATAAGTTATTGACAATCAACAACTTATATTGTTGATAACTATTTGATTTTCAACTCTTAATTCGCATGAATCAATTATAAGTGAATCAGAAAACCTGCTAAGTACTGAACTTAAGAATGCAATACGAATAGCAGCATTGAATATCTCAACATTTCACAAAGCTCAGATTCCTAAAGAAATCTCAGTTGAAACCATGAAGGGAATTAAGTGCTGGCAGAAAGCAGTACCCATTGAGAAAGTTGGAATTTATATACCAGGCGGTTCCGCACCATTATTTTCAACTGTTTTAATGTTAGCTATTCCTGCTCAGCTTGCCGGTTGCAAACAAATAATCCTTTGCACTCCTCCTGATAAGAATGGACAAATAAACCCTGCTATTCTATATGTAGCAAAGATTAATGGTATTTCAGAGATCTTTGCCTGTGGAGGTGCGCAAGCAATTGCAGCAATGGCGTATGGAACAGAATCAATATCTAAGGTTGACAAAATTTTTGGTCCGGGAAATCAATTTGTAACCATGGCAAAACAAATTGTATCATCGCAAGGAATAGCTATTGATATGCCAGCCGGACCATCGGAAGTTATGATTCTGGCAGATGAAACAGCAAATCCGGAGTTTATTGCTGCAGATCTTTTATCGCAGGCAGAACACGGAACAGACAGTCAGGTAATTTTGGTGACAAGCAGTGACGAGATAGCAAAACAAACACTGGTTGCTTTAAAATATCAATTAAAATCGTTACCAAGAAAGGAAATTGCATTGGAATCTTTAAAATCCGGAGCAATACTACTTGTAAAAAACGAACAGGAAATGATTGAGATTAATAATTCATATGCTCCTGAACACCTTATTATTTCTACAAAAAACTATATAAAACTGGCAGAGATGATTACCCAGGCTGGATCTGTATTTCTTGGTAATTATACACCCGAAAGTTTGGGCGATTATGCATCAGGTACCAATCATTCATTGCCAACAAATGGTTTTGCTAGAAGCTATAGCGGTTTAAATATGGATGCCTTTTATAAGAAAATAACTTTTCAGGAATCCTCAAAAGAAGGATTATCAATAATTGGTCCATTTGTAGAAATTATGGCTAATGCAGAACAATTGCAAGCCCACAAAAATGCAGTAAGTATCAGATTAAAATCATAGCAAAATGGAAAAAACAATTAAAATAGATATTGAAGAAATGGTAAGGGAAAATATTAAAAAACTTAAACCTTACCAATCGGCACGGGAAGAAATAAACGATCCGGATGCTATTTTGCTTGATGCCAATGAGAGTCCTTTTCCATTAGGATATAATCGTTATCCAGATCCATTTCAGAGAAAACTAAAGGCAGTAATCTCAGCAAAAAAAGATATTCCGGCAGAAAATATCTTTCTGGGTAACGGAAGCGACGAAATTATTGATTTGGTAATAAGAGCATTTTGCAATCCTGGTAAGGACTCAATTCTGATTAATACACCCACATATGGAATGTATGAGGTTTGTGCAAGGATTAATGATATTGAGGTTCTTAAAATTGATTTGAATAATGAATTTCAGATTGATTTGGAGAAGCTTTTAGCAAAAGCTGGCAAAGCTAAAATCATTTTTATCTGCTCCCCTAACAATCCAACCGGTAATGTGATTAAGCAAAACATAATTCTAGAATTACTGGAAAATTTTAATGGATTAGTGCTGGTTGATGAAGCATATATTGATTTTGCCGATGCAGAAAGCTTTACCAATTATATAAGTAATTACCAAAACCTTGTTGTATTACAAACCTTTTCAAAAGCACTTGGAATGGCAGGAATCCGACTGGGAATGGCTTTTGCAAATTCGAAGATTGTCAACATTTTGAATAAAATCAAATTTCCATATAATATTAGTCAGTTAAATCAAAAAGCAGCATTGCAGGCACTGGGATATAGCAACTATCAGGCGACTATCGAAACCATTAGAATACAGCGAACATGGCTATCAGATCAACTAAATCAGCTAAACTTAGTTGAGAAAATCTGGCCCTCCGATGCAAATTTTCTACTGGTAAAATTCAAAAATCATAAAGAGGTATTTGAATTCTTTAAAAACGAAGGAATCATTGTCCGCGACAGATCAAACGAGCCTAACTGCAAAGGTTGTTTGCGAATTACTGTTGGAAAATCCTTGGACAATCTATTACTTATAAGCTGTTTAAAACAATTTGACCGAATAAAATTCAATTATTATGAAAAAAATTTTATTCTTAGATCGTGATGGAACGATAATAAAAGAACCAGAAGATCAGCAAATTGATAACTTGGAAAAACTTGAATTTGTTCCGGGAGTAATTAGAAACCTCTATAAACTAACCAAGCAGTTCGATTATGAACTTGTTATGGTTACAAACCAGGATGGATTAGGAACCATCTCCTATCCTATCGAAACGTTTTATAAGGTTCAGGAAAAACTTGAAAGAACCTTTTCTGGTGAAGGAATAGAGTTCAGAGAAGTTCTTATCGATTGTTCTTTTCCTGATGAAAAAAGGCCAACCCGGAAACCAGAAATCGGATTGGTTAAAAAATACCTCAATGATACACTGGACTATGAGAAATCATTCGTAATAGGTGATCGACTAACAGATATTCAGTTAGCACAGAATATGGGAATTAAAGGTATCCTTTTGAATTCTAATAATCCTGAAAAAGATTTAATTGATGGTAAAAAATATTTTGCATGCAATAACTGGGACGAGATTACAAGGGTTATTCAATCTACTTATAGATCTGCCAAAATAAAAAGAGTAACCTCCGAAACAATTGTCGAAGTGAATGTATCGCTTGATAGTTCAGGAAAAACATTAATAAATACTGGACTAAAGTTCTTCGATCACATGCTCGAGCAACTTGGAAAACATTCGGGAGTCGATTTATCTATTGAGGTTACTGGCGATCTGGTTGTTGATGAACACCACACCATTGAAGATACAGCTCTTGCATTAGGTGAGGCTTTTCGAAAAGCACTGGGTAATAAAAAAGGAATTGATCGCTATGGTTTCGTTTTGCCAATGGATGATTGTCTTGCTCAAGTAGCAATTGATTTTGGCGGTAGGCCATGGTTGGTTTGGGATGCAGAATTTAAACGCGAGAAAATTAGTGATATGCCAACAGAGATGTTTTATCATTTTTTTAAATCGTTTTCGGATGCGGCTCAGTTTAACCTGAATATAAAAGTAGAAGGAACAAACGAACATCACAAAATCGAAAGTATTTTTAAAGCATTGGGCAGAACTATAAAAATGGCTGTAAAACTCGAAGATAATTCAGTTGCAATTCCATCAACGAAAGGGGTATTATAAACAAAAAATGATATTTCGACAAGCTCAATATGACATTTTTTGTCATGCTAAGCCCGCCTGCCAGACGGGCAGGCCTGTCGAAGCATGAACCACAAAATAAAAATTATGAAAATAGCAATTATTAAATACAATGCCGGAAATATTCAAAGTGTAGCTTTTGCTTTAGAGCGATTAGGTGTTTCTCCTATTATTACAGACGATACAGAAATAATCAGACAATCGGACAAAGTTATTTTCCCGGGTGTTGGCGAAGCATCATCAACAATGAAATACCTGAATGAAAAAGGACTTGACAAACTAATTCCTGCACTTAAGCAACCTGTTCTGGGTATTTGTTTGGGAATGCAACTTATGTGCAGTTATTCGGAAGAAGGAGAAACACCTTGCATTGGAATTTTCGACACAAAAGTAAAAAAATTCAATAGTGATTTCAAAGTACCACATGTTGGCTGGAATCGACTTATTCACATGAAAGGCCCTTTATTCAAAAATATGCCAGAAGAAAGCTATGTATATTTTGTGCACAGTTACTATGTTGATCAAAGCCAATACAGTAGTGCGGAATGCAATTATATAAACCCATTTAGTGCCGCTATACAAAAGAATAACTTTTATGCTGTTCAGTTTCACCCTGAGCGAAGTGGAAAAACCGGTGAAAAAATCTTAAAAAACTTTATTGAATTATGATAGAAATAATACCTGCAATCGATTTAATGGATGGCCAATGTGTAAGGCTATCGCAAGGAAAATACAACCAGAAAACGGTTTACTCAAATCAACCTGCACTAGTTGCAAAAGCATTTGAGAACAATGGTTTTAAACGCTTACACCTTGTCGATCTCGATGGTGCAAAAAACGGAAAACCAAAAAACATTAAAATTCTTGAAGAGATATGCTCATCAACGAATCTTATTATTGATTATAGTGGTGGCATACGAACGTTGGAACAAGCCAAATATGCGCTTAATGCCGGAGCCAGGTATTTGGGAATTGGAAGTCTGGCTATTAAGGAGCCTTCACTTTTTAAAGAAATGATTAAAAATCTAGGTGCAGAAAAATTCATTCTAGCTACCGATGTGCTTAATAAAAAAGTATATATTAATGGCTGGCTGAACGAAACCGATAATCAGATTTTTGATCTTATTTCTGCGTATTCTGAACTTGGTATAAACAAGTATATGTGTACCGACATCTCACGCGATGGAATGCTTTCAGGAGTAAACACTGAGTTTTACAAATCACTTAAAAATCAGTTTAACGATCTGTATTTTATTGCTAGTGGCGGAGTTAGTTCCAAAAAAGATATCTACGATCTTGAAAAAGCTGGCATTGATGCTGTAATTGTTGGTAAAGCATTTTATGAAGATATTATTCCTGTTGAAAATTTAACGTTAAAACAATGTTAGCAAAACGAATTATTCCTTGTCTGGATATTAAAGACGGACAAACTGTTAAAGGAATCGAATTTGAAAACCTTCGGAACGTAGGTGATCCTGTTGAGTTGGGCAGATACTACAGCGAAAATGGAGCCGACGAACTTGTTTTTCTGGATATTACTGCATCACACGAAAAACGAAAAACACTTATTGAACTGGTTAAGCGAATTGCCAAAGAAATTAATATTCCATTTACAGTAGGTGGTGGAATCTCATCAATTGAGGATGCAGACACAATTCTTTCTGCTGGTGCTGATAAAATTTCGGTTAACTCAGCAGCTATTACTAATCCTGATCTTATTTCTCAAATAGCACAAAAATTTGGAAGTCAGTTTATTGTATTGGCTATTGATGCTAGGTTAGAAAACAATAATTGGATAGTTTTTAAAAATGGTGGCCGAATAAAAACGGACCTTGAGCTTTTTAATTGGGCAAAGCAAGCCGAAGTCTTGGGTTGTGGTGAGATTTTGTTCACTTCCATGAATCACGATGGAACAAAAAATGGATTTGCACTAGAACCATTAAAATGGCTGACCGAAAACCTTAATATTCCGGTAATAGCATCAGGAGGTGCCGGATCGATAAAAGATTTTGAAGATGTTTTTACTTATTCAAATGTAGAAGCAGCTCTGGCAGCGAGTGTTTTTCATTATAATCAAATAAAAATACCAGATCTAAAATCTGCATTAAGTAAAAGAGAAATTCAAATAAGAATGTAATTAGTTAATAAACGTGCCACTAAGTCACAAACCTGCTTGCCAGCAGGCAAGAACGCAAAGAATTCACTAAGGATTTTAATTTTCATAATAATTATAATAATTAGTGGCTTTGTGCCTTGGTGGCAATAAATTCAATAGTATGATAAAAAATATCGATTTTAATAAATTAAACGGACTTGTACCAGCAATTATACAGGATTTTAGCACTCGCGAAGTATTGATGCTGGGCTTTATGAATCAGGAAGCATATGAACGTACGGTAGAAAGTGAATTAGTAACTTTTTATAGTCGTACACGCAAAGAATTATGGACTAAAGGCGAAACCAGCGGGAATTTTTTAAAAGTAAAGCAGATTATCCCCGACTGCGACAATGATACTCTTTTGATTCTAGCAGAACCAATGGGTCCGGTTTGTCATACCGGAAACAAAACCTGTTTTGGTGAACTCCCAGACAATTTTGATTTAAACTATCTCCAAAATTATATAAATCAGAGAAAAGAGGAAATGCCGGAAGGTTCCTATACAACCAAACTTTTTAAAGCGGGAATAAATAAAATTGCACAAAAAGTAGGGGAAGAAGCAGTTGAGTTAATCATAGAGTCCAAAGATGATAATTCTGATTTGTTTTTAAACGAATCGGCTGATTTGGTTTATCACCTGTTGGTACTTTTATCAGCCAAAGAATTTGAGATTGGAGATGTGGTTAAGATTTTAAAACAAAGACATATCAAATAATTATTGAATTTATTAAGATAGTGTTTTACCTTTAATCTCAAATTTTAAAACTTATTACGATGAGAAGAAGTTCTATTTTTTTAGTTTTTTTAAGCATATTGATTATATCATGTCAAAAAGAAGCAAAAACAGGGTTCGATGTTATAGAAATCATGAAAGCAAAGTACAATAATACTTTTTACAACCATTTTACATTTGCCCAGCATGTAAATAAATATCAAAACGATTCTGTAATTGGCAAAGAAATCTGGTACGAAGCCTATTCATTCCCAAATAAACTTATCCTTAAGCTTGATGGATTTGATACAGGAAATGGTGTTATTTTCAGAAATGACAGTATATACCTATTTAAAGACAGTTTGCAGGTTACCAGTTATAAGAGAATTCATGATTTAATAGTACTTGGACTTGATATATATGAACTTCCAGCAGAGGAAATCTATTCTAAAATAAAAGAAATTGGCTATGATTTAAATAAAATCTGCTCTGCCACTATTGATGGAAGACCAATGTATTGTATTGGTGTTGAAGATGAAAAAGAAGCAGCAAATAAATTCTATATTGATAAAGAATACCTTTATTTTGTTAAAAACACTAAATATCAAAAAGAGGATATTAACGAAACTGTTTTTTCAAATTACCAAACTATTGATGGAAAGGTAGTTGCCACAAAGATTCTATTCTACAAAAACGGTGATTTAATAATGGACGAAGAATATTTCGATATTAAATTTCCCGAAAATCTTGATTTGTCGATTTTTGAACCATCCAACTTTGTAAACGCTAGTTGGTAGTTTATCTTTTAACTATAAACCATGGATTTAAGAGCTCCTCTTTGTTATATACAAGAGGAGTTTTTTCGTCTGTTAATGTTACTCTGCATCCTGCAGCAACTGCAATAGCATGTCCGGCAGCTATATCCCACTCCATGGTTGGTCCAAAACGCGGATAAATAGTAGCGGTGCCTTCAGCCACCATGCAAAGTTTAAGCGAACTACCTTTTGAAATAATATTGACATCTCCATTTGACTGTTTCAGCTCATCAATATAATCAGATGTATCTTTTGTAAGATGTGATTTACTTGCAACAACTGTAATTACTTCATCATCGATAAAAAATGGCAATCTAAAACTCATCTTTAAAAGTGATTCGAGATTCTCAAATTGTGAATCCGAATCAGCGTTTATTGCTTTAAATGCTCCAATTTCTGTGTTTCCAAAATACAAATCCTTTGTAACCGGCACATAGATAACACCAAGTACGGGTGTATTTTTATGAATAAGAGCAATATTAACTGTAAACTCACCATTGCGATTAATAAATTCTTTGGTTCCATCCAAAGGATCAACCATCCAGAAATACTCCCAACCCTTTCGTGTTTCAAAAGGGATTTCTGCACCTTCTTCACTAAGTACCGGCAATTCAGTTTCCTTGAGTACCTCTACTATTTTACTATGAGAATTCTTATCGGCCAATGTTAATGGTGAGTTATCTTCCTTTAAAGTTATACTAAAATCTTTTGTTTTATATATAGTGATTATTTCTTTCCCTGCTATTAGAGAAGCTTTAATGGCTAATCTGGTAAGTATTTTTAAATCCATCATTTTTTATAAATAAACTAGTCGAAGAATAATTACCGTAACTACCATATAAATCATAGTTAACGGAAAACCTATTTTAAAAAAATCAGTAAAAGTATATCCTCCTGGTCCATAAACCATAAGGTTTGTCTGATAACCATGTGGAGTCATAAAATTTGCGGCTGCAGCAAATGAAACCACTAAAACAAAAGGAATTGGATTAAGTCCAAGATTTGCAGCCATCATAATTGAAACAGGAAAAACTATTGCTACAGCAGCCTTATTTGTAATGTATGCAGCTAAAATCGCAGTAATAAAATAAATTCCAAATAATAAACCTACCTTACCCAATGGCAAAAACACTTTTACAACTAAATCGGCAACAAGGTCTGCAGCTCCTGATTTTATCATTGCTGTTCCCAAGGCAAGTGATAAAGCAATTATCATTGCCAGGTTGTAATCAATGGCTTTGTGTAACTCCTTTGGTTTGGCTATTTTCATCGAAATAACAACCATCAACAATACTATCAATCCCATAAATAAAGATACCAGATGAAAAGCAGATAAAAGTATTATCAATACCGTTCCTCCCAAAAGTGTCCATATTTTATATGATTCAAGTTTCTGAAAATCTTTAACTTTTGAAATGAAATAAAAGTCATGTGTATCAATTGATCTCGAGAAGAAATCAGCTCCCGTATATAATAACAGTACGTCACCTGCTTTTATAACCGTTTCACCAAGTTTTCCTGATATTCGCTCTCCATTGCGGTGTACAGCTATTACAGCAGCGTCAAATCTTGCTCTAAACCGAATTTCACTAACCGATCGGCCAATCATTTTTGAATTATATGAAATAACTATCTCAACCACTTCGGTTTGCTTTTTCTTATTAAGCATTCCAACACTTGGCAGTGTAAGCCCCGAATCACCATTTAGCATATCGGTAATAACATTAGTATCGCCGGCGAAAATTAGTTGATCTTCCTGCTGCAATACTATTTCTGATGATAAATGCGATATTTTGTAGTTATTCCTGAAAATTTCAATTAAATAATATCCTTTTAAATTTGTTAACCCTGATTCTTCAAGAGTTTTACCTATTAAGTGTGAACTTTTCCGTATTTCAGTTTCGATGATATAACTTCTGGAATTTTTCGAAAACTCTGATAATAAATCTGTTCTGGCAGGAAGTAATTTATCGCTAAAAAACACCAGATATAAGGTACCGATTATAATCATTGGAACTCCAACCCAAGCAAACTCAAAAATATTTAATGATACGGCATTCGGAATAATTTTCTGTTCAACCCACATTCCATTTACAATTAGATTGGTTGAGGTACCAATAAGAGTTGCGCAACCACCAATTATTGCTGCATACGATAAAGGAATCATGAATTTTGAAGGTGAAATATTATTTCTTTTACACCATGTATTAGTATACGGCATCATCACAGCAACTAGAGGTGTATTATTTAAAAATGCTGAAAATCCAGCAATAGCTAATGCCATTCTTCCTAAAAAACCCCTATAGCTTCTCGCGTTTTTGAATAATTTATCGAAAACAACTTCAATAATTGCTGTTTGCCGTATTATATCACCTAATAGCAAAAGAAGAATTATAACAGCAATTTGTTCGTTGGCAAAACCACTTAATATTTCTGAGGGAGTAAGAATCTTAAAAAAACCGAGAACTGTAACAGCAATAACAAAAGTAAAAGTTGTTCCGAGCAGATCTTTATAAAGCGAAATTAGGATAAAAAGTATTACTACTAAAACAACTATGAGATCCAATTTGATTATCATATAAACAAAAAGCTTTATTTATCTAGTACACGACAAATAAAGCTTTTTTAACTAATTTTACAAAATAATTAAAACTGTATCTAAGTATTTAAATACAAATTAAGTATAAATACTACCTCTTAATAATCTTAAAAGTACTTGTATTTTTATTCTCCAAATCAATTACTTTCAGGATGTACTGATTTGCACTAAAACGATTTAACTCAAACTTATAAGGTGTTCCTGTATTTTCCCATTTTTCATTTGTAACTAAAACTCCATCAATACTATACAATTCGAGCTGAATAAATTTTACCTCGGTATTTTTTATTTCGATAGAAATAAAGTCTATAGCTGGATTTGGGTAAATTTCTAAATCTATTGATTGAACCAAAGGATCGTTAACAGAAGTAATGTCGTAATATCCTTGCTGAAATCCTTGCGTTAAGACCATGTTGGTAGTTGTAAATGTCTCAATTGCTAATTCTCCAATTGTATAACTTAAGTTTAATCCACCTGCCTCGGAGGATCCACCACCTGATGCAATTACTGATGAGGAAATGCTTTGCCCATAACCAACAATCAGCAAAAAGTTAAATGCGAGTAATAATTGTAAATGTCTCATAATAATCTACATAAACTTAAAATAATTTTTAAATATACAATTTTTAAATTCAAAATTCAATTCTTTTTAAAAATCATATCTAAAGAGATTTTATCTAATTATAAAAACACTTTACTTTACAATTGGTTTAATTATTGATTTGGTTTTGTAAATTTGTAAAGTAAATCTACTAAAAGAATTTTGATATGCGAAATTATTTATTTGTACTAGTTCTTTCATTATTTAGCTTAAATAGTATGGCTCAGGACAATAGCTTAATCTCGAATGGCAACAATAGATTTGCTGCCGATTTATATAAGCAAATAAAAACAGAACCTGTTAATCAATTTTATTCTCCACTCAGTATTTCGTCGGCTCTTGCAATGACTTATGCCGGTGCAAAAGGCGAAACGCATAATCAGATGAGTAAAACTTTATATTTTTCTGAGATCCAGGAAGAACTCCATGCTAACTTTTCTCAGCTTATAAAAAATCTAACTGAAACTGAAGCTGAAGGTATTCAATTAAACATTGCTAACTCTTTATGGCTTCAAGAAAACATGCAGTTACTTGATCAATATCTTTCAATCACAAATAAATATTATCATGCAGGTGTAAACAAGGTTAATTTTGTTACCAGCCCCGAAAACTCAAGAAAAACAATAAATAAATGGGTTGAGAAAAATACAAATAATAAAATTATCAATTTATTGCCCGATGGCTCAATTCACAGCCAAACAAGAATGGTACTTGTAAATGCAATATATTTTAATGGTGCTTGGGAAAAGGTATTTGATAAGAACAAAAACACCACCGAACCCTTTTTCGTATTTAAAACTTGTGAAACTCAGGCCACATTCATGAATAACTATATTAATTCGGGTTTTTATGAAGATAATCTACTTTCAATTGTTGAAATACCTTACAAGAATAGAAATCAATCGATGATAATCATTCTTCCTAAAGCAAAATACGGATTAAAAGAGATAGAAAAACTTTTTGAACAAAACTTATTACCAGGTTATTTTGAAAAAATGGAAGACAAACGCATAAATCTTTCAATACCTAAGTTTAAATCTGAATCGACATATGAGTTGCAGGAAGAATTGGGTAAAATGGGTATGCCTGTTGCCTTTAGCAATAGCGCTGATTTTTCGGGTATAACTGGCGATAAATCATTAGCTATAGATAAGGTTATTCACAAAGCGTTTATTGATGTTAACGAAGAAGGTACCGAGGCGGCTGCAGCAACAGCTGTAACCATGAGAAAAACTTCTGTTTTACTTGATGAAGTTCAGTTCAAAGCCGATCATCCTTTCGTTTATTTAATTAAAGATAACGATACAAATACAATACTATTTGTAGGTAGGTTAATGAATCCAAACCAATAATTAACCTGAGTATTTGTAAATATTTTGTAGTGCTATAAAATGAAAAAAATAATTTACCTATTTCTGTTTAGCAATCTATTGCCTTTTATTACTAATGGACAAGAGATTAATGAATACTATTTTAAGTTTAAGATTGAATCGAAATCTGAAATAGAAAAAATCACACAATTGATCTCTATCGATAATGTAAAAGATAATTATGTTTTTGCATATGCCAATCAATCAGAAATGGCGGTATTTGAAAAACTAGGTTACAACATTGAGTTTTTGCAAAAAGACATCCCAAAATCAATCATTATGGCCGATTCGATTCATGAAATGGCCAACTGGAACCGATATCCTACCTACGAGGTTTATCAGCAAATGATGAGAAATTTTCAATTAAATTACCCATCAATTTGTAAACTTGATTCTATTGGAACATCGATACAAGGAAGACAATTATATGTGGTGAAAATCTCTGATAATGTTACTTCTGATGAAACTGAACCTGAATTTTTTTATACCAGCACAATGCATGGAGACGAAGCTACCGGTTATGTTTTAATGCTAAGATTTATCGATTCATTATTAACAGGTTATGGATCAAATTCTGAAATTGACAAATTGATTAATTCCATTGAAATTTATATTAATCCAAACGCAAATCCCGATGGAACATATCGTGGAGGAAATAGCACAGTTACATCAGCAACAAGATATAATGCCAATAATGAAGATTTAAACCGTGATTATCCTGACCCCAGAAAAGGACTTAACAATCCACCTCAAGAGCCAGAAAATCAAGCTATGATGAATTTTGCAAGTAGCAGACACTTTGTAATGTCGGCAAATTTTCATGGTGGTGCAGAGGTAATGAACTATCCATGGGATACATGGACTACTTCTCAAAATCCACATGCTGACGTAAATTGGTTTAAAAAGATTTGTACTGACTATGTAAATTCTGCTCGTAAAGTAAAACCCACTTATATGACAGACACCTATTCATCGGGTATAACCGAAGGTGGCGACTGGTATGTAATTACTGGCGGCAGACAAGACTATATGAATTATTGGCATCATTGCCGCGAAGTAACCGTTGAATTATCGAGCACAAAACTACTTGGTGTTGAAAACCTCGATTATTACTGGAGAATTAACAGACAATCACTAATTAATTATTTAAAGGAATGTGCTTATGGCTTTCATGGTACAGTTAAAAACTCAGCCGGAAACCCACTCAAAGGGGCCATTTCTATCGAAAACCATGATCAGCTAAACGATAGCTCAATAGTATATTCTGATGCAACTATTGGAGATTTTCACCGTCCGATTGATACAGGTATTTATACAGTTGTTTGTTCTGTTGTTGGATATACTCCCTTAAAGGTAAAAAACATCCCTGTAAATCTAAATTCGACCATTCAGATTGATTTCGTTATTGATTACTTCTCACTGGCAGCAATACCTAATTCAGTTTCCGATAGCCTTTCAAATACAGAGAATTTAGTTGAGCATTCTATTGTATTGCATAATACAGGACTTGAAGCCAATAATTATACTCTATCGATTGAAAACGCATTAGAAAATCCTTGGTTAACAATTAATAAAACGAGTGGAATAATTAATCTAGCCTCAAGCGATACAATAAAGGCAACTTTGGCAAAAGGTACATTACAACCTGGAGCGTATAGCACAAATTTGATTATAAGTGAAACAGATGGAGATTTTTACTTTATTCCTATTGGCATATTTATTCCGGATACTTCGCTTCTTATAAATCCTTTGTCTATTGATGATTCACTTAATATTTATGAAACATCAGTACATAAAATATCTATTTATAATTCAGGGACAGTAAGTAATAATTACTCTGTAAGTATTGAAAATACTAACGAAAACACATGGATTAGCTGTAATAAATTGAGTGGGTCAATTAACAGCTTAAAAACCGATTCAATCGAAATAACATTAACAAATAACTATTTGGTATCGGGTGATTATAGCACTTTAATTACCATAACTGAGAGTGACAATGATACATATGCGATTCCTGTTAATTTAAACATACCCGTATATCCAGATACATCAATAGCAGTTAATCCAACAACAATTTATGATACACTTGAAATATCAGAAAATTCAATAAAAGAAATTATATTGTATAATTCGGGTACAGGGCAAAACATATATTCCATTTCCTTCGAAAACAATGAAGAACCAAGTTGGATTAACTTAAGCAAACAAAAGGATACAATTCAAAGTTTGCATTCTGATACTATATTAGTTTATTTATCAAACAATTCATTAAGTGCGGGTGATTACAGCTGCAACATCAACATAACTGAGCAGGATAGCGACATGTATATTGTAAATGTTAATTTAAATGTTCCTAGTTTTAAAGATACATCTTTAGCAGTTACTCCAACAGAAATTTTTGATACGCTTAATATATCAGAAAATTCAATAAAAGAAATCATATTGTATAATTCGGGTACAGGGCAAAACATATATTCCATTTCCTTCGAAAACTATGAAGAACCAAGTTGGATTAACTTAAGCAAACAAAAAGATACAATTCAAAGTGAGCAATCTGATACTATATTAGTTTATTTATCAAACAATTCATTAAGTGCGGGTGATTACAGCTGTAACATCAACATAACCGAGCAGGATAGCGACATCTATGTTGTAAATGTTAATTTAAATGTTCCTGTTGTAGATCAGATTATCATAAACAAAAGCCAAAAATTCATTCAACTATTTCCAAATCCTTTCAGCGATCATTTAGGTATAGAATTAGAAATTGATAAGCCTGGGAATATTATTATTCAACTTTATGATATAACAGGCTGTCTTGTTGAACAAAAAACATTTGTAAGTTCAGATGCTGGAAATCGTTATTATAACTTAAGTAACTTGCACAAATTAACTAGTGGACAATATATTCTAAGAATTATTTCAAACAACAGAATCTTTGCAACTCCAATTATCAAAAATCAGTAAAGTATTGATTTCATCAACAAAATAAGATATTTTGTAAATAAAATTTATCAATAACTCAAAAGTCTATTAAAAAAGATAACTTTTTTAGATAATAGCTGTATAAAATATATTATTTAAAAAAGTTTTCCTTTTTTCAAATTGATTATTGTTGTAAAATGAATAAATTTACAAAAGAACACAATAACACACAGCAAGAAATTGCTTCTCATACTATCAATATGGAAAAAGAGCAAGAACAAAAACTGGTTTTTAAAATTGCTGATCTAATTAGAGAAAATAAAGAACTTACAAATCAGATTAAAGACCTTACTGAGAACTATCAGCTATTAAATGAAAAAGCAGATAAATACGAATCAATTCTTGCATCACTCCCGCCCGATTTAATCCCAAAAGAAATCGAAGATTCAGTAAAAACACGTACTCAGCGTTTTCAAATGGCTACTGTTTTATATGCTGATATTCAAGGATTTAAAAAGATTTCTGTTCAATCAAAATCATCTGAAATAATCGATGAACTCGATCAAATATTTTTTCATTTTAATTCGATTGTAAAAAAATACAAGATTGAAAAAATAAAAACCATTGGCGATGCTTATATGTGTGCTGGTGGTGTTCCGGTTAAGAATATTACAAACCCGGTAGATGTTGTTCTGGCTGCTCTCGAAATGCAGGAATATTTAACAAAACTTAAAGAAGAATACGAAAGTAAGAATAAAAATTTCTGGGATTTAAAAATGGGTATTCATACCGGACCGGTAACTGCTACCTTCTCCGGAAGAAAAAAGATTTCGTACGAATTAAAAGGTGATACCGTAAATATTGCAACACGAATGGCTTCTGCAAGCGAAGAAGGTCAGATAAATATCTCCATTATGACCTATGAGCTTGTTAAACAATATTTTGTGTGTGACTATAACGGTAAAATTCCGGTAAAGTATATTGGTGATATGGAAATGTACTTCTTGCGCAGAATAAAACCTGCCTATTCGCAAGAAAGAAAAACCGGAAAAACTCCAAATAGCATCTTTTTAAACAAGTATCTGCTTCGCCAGTTTACCGATTTACAAGAAATTATTTTAGATAAACTCGAAAAAGAACTTCCTACTTATTTGTATTACCATAATTTTAAACATACAATCGATGTTATAAATCAGGCAGAGTTAATTGGTTATGGCGAAGGTGTTGACGACGAATCAATTCTATTATTAAAAACAGCTGCTTTATTTCACGATGCAGGACATGTTATCAGCTACGATGAACATGAGTATAATGGTACCCAAATTGCCCGGGAATATTTGCCCAAATACAAATATACTCCTGAACAGATAGAAAAAATTTGTGAACTGATTATGGCCACCAAGCTCCCACCGAATCCTAAAAACAAGCTGGAAAGCATCATGTGCGATTCGGACCTTGATTATCTTGGTCGTAGTGATTTTATTCCCGTTTCGAACACTCTTTTTAAAGAGCTTAAGGAGCAGAATAAAATTGGAACATTAAACGACTGGAATAAAATTCAGGTTAAGTTCTTGTCGGTACATCAGTTTTTTACAAAAACAGCACAACAGCTCCGCGAGGTAAATAAGCAAATGCAGATTGAGCGTATTAAGAAAATAATTGTTGAAGAATAACTGCTGGGTTATTTAAATATTAATGCTCATCAAATAAAACTAATTCGAAAGGAACATTCACGGATCCTTTATAATCGTGTCCTTGTTCACGGATTTCGTCATCGAGATAACTATAATACCATAATATACGAACTCTGTTTTTACAGTTTTCACCAAGCTTATTTATGATTTTAAAAATGTCATAAAATACTTTTGAGGATGAAGTATTTAATAATTTCATTCTAAAAACAAACTCAGTAACTTCTTTAGGATTCTGAACATATTGATCAAGCCATTCGATTACAGGTTTATAAAATCTGATTGCATTTTCGGGAACAGAACTACCCGAAAACTCCATTTTACCTTTCCTGTTATCTAAATAAATTGTTGGAGTATCCTCTCCGGAGTTAATTATTAATGGGTTCATTTTTTTCTAATTATTAATTTGATTATTAAAGTTAGTAAAAACCATACATAATACAAATCAAAAGCTTAGAAGTTTTAAAATATCTATAAAATTTTAATTTCTGTTCTACGATTAGTTGCACGTCCTTCGTCAGTATTGTTTGTATCTAATGGAATCTGTTCTCCATAGCCTTTATAAACCAATCGCTTAACATCTATATTTTTATCTACCAAATAATTATAAACTGATTTTGCTCTATTCTCTGATAAATTCATATTATATTCATTTGAACCAACATTATCAGTATGTCCAGAAATCTCAATCCTTATTGATGGATTATTATTTAAAAACTCCACTAGTTTGTTCAATTCGTTCTGTGATATTTCTTCTAATTGATACGAATCGGATTTATAAAAAATATTTTTAAGGATAATCCTATTGCCTTGCTTGATTTTATCTAATGCCACATCCTTTAAATAGGGGTTCGAAATTTCAAAAATTCCTTTTAGCGAAAAGTTATCAGAATAAAAAAGATATCCATCTTTCGAAACATTTAACATGTAATCATTGTTTGTTGGAATGCAAATCAAAAAATCACCTGTATGTTTATTTGACTCTGATTGCATTACTAGCACTCCAGAACTTAATTCGATTAACTCAAATTTTGCATTAAGCGCAATCAGACTTTCAGAATCAAAAACCTTTCCTTTAATATATGAAACAGCTTTGGGCCTGGCTGCTGGATATAATTCAAACTCAAAAATATCGCGACCTTTGTTGGCATATCGATCTGATGAAAAATACGCATTTGTTCCCTGAGCATTAACAATTAAGCCTATTTCATCAAAGTTGGTATTTATAGGATATCCGAGATTTACAGGTTCAGACCATTCTCCATTAGTTAGTTTTTCCGCCTTAAATAAGTCAGAACCACCAAGACCAATATGTCCATTTGATGAAAAATAAAGTGTTTGATTATCGAAATGTATAAAAGGCGATTGTTCATCTCTTGGTGTATTAATTATAGATCCAAGATTTACAGGATTACTCCAGGTATTTTCTGATAGTTTATTACTCATCCAAATGTCTTTGCCACCAAATCCTCCATTACGGTCGCTTACAAAATAAAGAGTTTTTCCATCGGGTGAAATAGAAGGCTGAGCTTCCCAATACTCTGTATTTACTGGACTTTCCAAATTAATAGGTTCTGTCCAATTGCCATCAACCTCTACTGATTGATAAATATCACAGCGTCGGTTAGTGTTGCCTCTATTACAAACAGTAAAATACATTAATAGACCATCAGAAGTTAATGATTGCGCTCCTTCGCTTTGATTTGTTTTTATCGGAGCTCCTATTTCCATAGCATATTTCCATGTATTGTTCTCTTTTACTGAGATATAAAAATCCTCCTGAAATAACTCAAATACTTTATTTACTCCTTCTGGATTATTTGCAATAAACTCTTCTGGAGTATTGAATTGTGTTACCGGCTCGTTTTCTGCATTTTTTATAGGAAGCATTCTGGTTATTACGAGTTTTGTTCCATCAGCAGTTAATGAAGGCCAGTACTCACTATATGTTGAGTTTATTGAATCGCCCAAATTTATTGGATTAAATGGCACAGGATTATTCATCGCCTGAATTGCAAATTCGCAGATTTTTAACAAATTTTTGGCTTCGGATTGTTTCTGTTTGCTCGTATTTGTATAAGTTAAAAACGATTTTATATTATTTTTAGCTGATTCAAACCGGATTTGATACATTTCGAGTTTTGCCAAACTAAGGTACATAGAAGGAAAGAAATCAGGGTTTACTTTTATTGCTTTATAATAATATTCAATAGCTTCATTGTATTTATTTTGTTCTGTACTTACTTCGGCCAGAACCAGATAAGCCTCAATAAAACTATTATCAGCTTTAATTGCCTTAAGCATTAAATTGCTGCCGACCGAATAATTAAACCGATCAAACTCAACCAGAGCATCTTCATAGAGTTTAATAGCTTTTTTATTTTGTGTGGAATAGTTTTGTTGACTAAACCCATTGTTAAAACAACAAATTATTATTAAAATGGTGATTATATGCTTCATACAATTAGATTTAGAAAATAACTGCAAATAATATACAAAAAATCCCCGACGTGGGGGATTAATTTTAAGGAATATGCATAAACTTATGTGATTGAAGAGAAACGTTCCATTTGGGATATTTTTTTACATAATCTACAATAAAATGAATGTTCTGTTCATAACGACTCCATTCGGATTGCAGATACAATAAACAATCCTGATTAACCTTCTCGGCCACTTCTTCGGCCCAGAGATAATCTTCATCTTCATAAATTATTACCTTAAGCTCGTTTGCAACACTATAGAAGCTTTCATGCGGAGGACTTTGTCTTTTTGGCGATAAACAGATCCAATCCCAATAACCTGTCAATGGTTTTGCTCCAGCTGTTTCAATAAATGTCTTTATTCCATGTTCCTTTAATCTGGAGGTTAAAGGTTCGAGATTATAAAGAGTAGGTTCGCCACCAGTAACAACCACCGCATTTGCCGGTGTTTTTAAAGCATTTGCAATTATTGTCTCAATTTTAACAAGTGGATGTAACATTGGGTTCCATGTAACTTTTGAATCGCACCATCTACATCCAATATCGCATCCGCCAACTCGTATAAAATATGCAGCTTTACCAGTATGATATCCTTCGCCTTGTAATGTATAAAACTCCTCAACTAATGGCAATTGCATTCCTTCAGCAAAAACCTTTTCATTCAAATTATCCATCTCCTATTTATTTAAAGCACAAAGGTAAGTCAATAATTTAAAATTCAGTAAAATCCCTGCAGGTTATAAAGACCTGTAAGGATTTTAATTATCAAATCAGATTTCTGTCAACATCTTTATCTCCGCGACCCGATAAATTAATAATGCTGAGCTCATTTTTATTTTTAAGCATTTTTACAGCCAGTGCTATTGCGTGAGCTGATTCTATTGCGGGAATAATTCCCTCTAGGGCAGAAAGCAATTTGAAAGCAGATATTGCTTCAGTATCGGTAATGCAATGGTATTCAGCTCTTAGATTATCTTTAAGAAATGAGTGCTCAGGTCCGACACCCTGATAATCAAGTCCTGCAGCGATAGAATATGCATCAATAGGGCTTCCCTCTGAATCTACTAAACAATATGAATAGGTTCCTTGAAAAACAGTTGGTTTTCCGAGAACAAGAGTTGATGCTGTTCGCCCCAAATTTAATCCTTCACCACCTCCTTCGGCAGCATAAATTCTAACGTTTGAATCATCGAGAAATCCAGAAAAAAGACCGATTGCATTTGAACCACCTCCAATACAGGCAAAAATTGATTCAGGTAATCGTCCTTCCTGTTCGAGAATCTGCTTTCTAGCCTCAGTTCCAATTACACTCTGAAAAAACTTAACCATAGTTGGATACGGATGAGGCCCAACAGCAGAACCAAGCAGGTAATATGAATCAGGATTTTCAATATAATATTCAAGAGCAGCATCCACCGCATCTTTTAATGTTCCTGTTCCTCGTTCCGTAGTAATAAACTCTGAACCCAAAAGCTTAATTCGGTAAGCATTTAATTGTTGGCGCTCAGCGTCTTTTTTACCCATAAAAACTTTACATTTCAGTCCAAAAAGTGCTGCCGCTGTAGCAGTTGCAACACCATGCTGACCTGCACCTGTTTCGGCAATTATTTCTTTTGCTCCCATATATTTGGCAACTAAAATCTGACCAATGGTATTATTTATTTTATGAGCACCTGTATGATTCAAATCTTCGCGTTTTAGGTAAATCCTACTACCAACATACTCTGAAAGCCTTTTTGCAAGGTATAATGGCGAAGGTCTCCCTACATATTGATTTAAATAATAATGATACTCTTTAATAAACTCTTTATCGTTTTTGAGTTTGGTAAAGGTTTCTGATAGCTCATTTAATTTGGGTTCAAGTACAGGAGGAACAAACATTCCACCAAACTCACCAAAATAACCTTGCTTTACTTTGTTTACAATTTCTATTGTATTTGTATTCATGATTTTTATTATTATTCCATTTATAAACTATTTTAAATCTTGTAATTTATTACTATCCAATATAGTCTTATGGACTAAAGTCCATTATAGAGTTTTGTTTTGTAACCCCAGCTTAAAAGCTGGGGTTATTTACCAAATAATTATTGCGTAACCCTATTGTTAAAAATAATTAGACAGCAATAACATAATATATTGATAAACTATACATACGCCATAAAAATTGAATCCTACGCCACCAAATAATATAGAAATAATTGTTAATCATTCGTTTTAAATTTTAATAAACAAAAAAGCCGCAGGGGTTAACCTGCGGCTTTGATAAAAATATTATATATACAAAGTTAGATCATTTCCCTCTTGTTATGAGTTATCAATTGCCACCACCAACTTGTATTTAAAACTTGTCTTTTCATTTTTATTTTTCTGAATATGCAAATATAGAAATGTTATGTGATTTTCCAAATTAGTATAAAAAAATTAATCGATAATATCTTTTATAAGCATTGACCCTTTGCTATTTTGAATGGCAATATCAAAATCATTAAATAATTCTTTAAACTGATTTTGTTCGGCAGAAGTAACAGATAAGATTCTATTGGTTCCATAGTGCTCCAATGCGTTTAAAACAAAACTCACTGTTATTTGATTTATATCGCGGGCAGGTTGATAGGCAAAAAGCTTTTCAGATTTTGTTGCTACTTCAGACATAATATTTGTTTCAACCAGCACAAAAATTATATCACGTACAATTCGGATTGGAATCTCAAGTTTTTTGCTAATTTCTTCTGCTGTGAGTGGTTTATCTCCTTTCATAAAATTCTTTATAAGCAGGCTTGTTACCATAAAAGTAAGAATCTTTTTAGTATAAGCGCTAATATTTAAAATATCAGGATCAAACTCATACTTTTCGATATTTTGTGTTGCGAAGGAAATTTCAGCGCCCAAAAGTACAATTAACCAACTTGTTTGTAACCAAACCAAGAAGAATGGAAGTGCAGCAAAACTACCATAAACAGCATTATACTGTGATACTCCAATTTGGAATTTGATATAAACCCATTGCAATAATACAAAGGCTGTTCCTGCTATTACTCCTGCTGAAAATGCTGGTTTAAAATTTACCTTTGTATTTGGCATCACCATGTAAATAACTGTAAGCAATAGCCATATTAAAACGTAAGGAATTGATTTGACAAGGAAAAATATTATTGGACTAATTTTACCTAATAGGGCTACTTCTGCAGTAATTTGCTGAATCTGTGTGCTTATAAACACCGTAGCACTGCTTGAAAGCATCAGAAGGATTGGAGCAATAAGCATCATTGAAAGATAATCTGTAAATTTTCGCGACCATGACCTGGGGTTACGAATTTGCCAAATTGCATTAAATGAATTTTCTATGTTTCCAAGTACCTTCATTACAGACCATAATAACATTGCAATGCCTATTCCTGCAATTAATCCTCCGGTAGTATTATCTAAGAACCGATTTGCAAATTTTATTATCCAGGTTAATACTTCTTGCTGTTCAGAAAAGTTTTTAGCTAATTGTTTATAAAGATATTCCTCAAAGCCAAATCCCTTGGCAATGCCAAAACCCATTGCAGCAACCGGTACAACGGAAAGCATTGAAAAAAATGTTAACGCTGAAGCTCTCAGACTAACATTAGCCTCTTTTAATCCCCTGATTGCCAAAAGCAATATTCGCAATTGTCTTATCAGAAAAAGCTTATATTTTGGCATTGTTTTTAACGGAAGTCGCCAAACATCCTCTTTAACAAACTTGATGATCAATTGAATATATTTCATTCTAAAAAGATTTGTACATAAAAATAGTAAATTCTAGAGATTAGAAATACATTACCTTACAAATATGTTTGTTTTTTATTGAATTACGATTTTATCTATTCAACGAGATCAGTTAAATACAAATAGTACAATTGTTTTTTAGCTTAAGAGAAATTTTATGATTTATGACCACCTAATTGAAAACAATACTCCGTTTAGGTTACCTTTCTATATCTCCAAACTGAAAGACTAAGCATTAGTATTCCGAAGATTAGCAAACTAAAGAACTCAAGCGAAATATCCCCAAATCCTGATCCTTTAAGCAAGATCATACGAATTACTTTCATATAGTAATAAACCGGATTTATTAAGTTAACTCGCTGGGCCCATTGTGGCATGCTTTCGGTAGGAGTAAAAATTCCGCTCATTAAAATAAAAATCAACATAAAGAAAAAGGAAATAAACATTACTTGTTGCTGTGTTGAAGCAAGTGTAGAGATTAATAAACCAAAACTTAAAATAACCACCAGATAAACCAATGTAAATCCGAATAATAACCCAATGCTTCCAAGTATTGGAATATCGAAAAAAAGTTTACCAATAACCAAACCAAAAGCCAACTCAAACACAGCAATAATAAGAAAAGGAACAAGTTTACCGATTATGAACTCATGTTTGCGAATAGGTGTAACATTTATCTGTTCTATTGTTCCCATTTCTTTTTCGCGAACAATATTCAAGGCTGTCATAAACAAACTGATGATGGTAACTAATATTACTAAAATACCCGGAAGCATAAAGGTTTTATAGTTTAACTCAGGATTGTACCAAAATGATGTTTGAATGTCTATCGGCTCCTGAGTTGAAGAAATAGGCATATTAGTGATATCAACAAGTATTTTTTTATTAAAATCAGTAATTACTGATATCGAATAAGCATTAATAAGACTTGCTGCTGTTCCGTTGATTCCATCGATAAGTAGTTGAACATCTGCTTTATTATTGCGAATTAAATCTGATTCAAAACCAGCAGGGATATGTAAAATAACATCGGCTTTATTTTTTTCTATATCTTTATTTGCCTGTTCGAGAGAAAAAGTTCTTCCGGAAATTTTATAAAAAGGTGAACCTTCGAATTTATTTACCAACTTTGATGAATAGGATGACAAATCTTTATCAACCACAATCATCTCGATAGATTTCATTTCAAAGGTTGCCGCATGAACCAAAACCAGCATTTGAATAATTGGTACACCAAAAATCATTGGCAACAAGGTTTTATCCCTGAAAATCTGAATAAACTCCTTTTGTAATATGTATAGTATTTTTTTCATTTGAATTTAAATCACTTTTACTCAAGTCTTACCTTGAACTTTTTAACACTAATAGCAAGAAACAAAATGGTTAATCCGATAATAAATAAAGTTTCTTTCCAAATAACCAATAATCCTGAGCCTTTAATCATAATATTTTTTACAATAACAATAAAATATCTGGCAGGCATTATTGAGCTTAACCATTGTAACACTTTGGGCATATTTTCGATTGGGAAAATAAATCCGGATAAAAGCATTGTTGGTAGCATTAACGCAAACATCGAAATGAACATAGCAACCATTTGACTATTACTTACTGTTGATATAAGTATTCCCAACGATAAGGCCATTAAAATAAACAATAATGTTTCGAATAAAAGCAAAATTAAACTACCGTTTATCGGCATTCCGAAAACAAAATAACTAAGCGCAATTATAACCACTGCATTTGCAAAAGCCAGCCCAATATATGGAATTACTTTGCCCAATACAATTGGCAAGGGACGTAATGGCGAAACCAATAAAACCTCCATAGTGCCCATTTCTTTTTCGCGGGCAATTGAGATTGATGTCATCATTGCAGATACAAGCATTAAAATTAATGCCATAGTACCTGGAACAAACATATATACTCCCTTTAGTTCTTTATTGTAAAGAATTTGAACATTGGTATTTATTTCGAACGGCAAATCGCCTTTTATGATTTCGTTTTTCATGTAGTTGCGAATTATTGCAGAGGTATAATTACTTACAATATTTGCTGTATTTGCATCAGATGCATCGGCCAGTATATTTATGCTTGCCTTACCATCACGTTTAAGTTTTTCGGCAAACTGGGGTTCAAAAATTATCACCTCCCGAATATTTCCCGTTCTGAATGCTTCTTCAATCTGGCTATCGCTATTAATATTTCTATCGAGTATAAAAAATCTGGAAGAAACTATTTTGTTCGTAATTTCTTTGGTTACATTATCATTCGATTTGTCGTATACTGCTATTCGGATATCTTTTATTTCGTTTGATACTACATAACCGAAAATCAGAATTTGGGCCACAGGCATTCCAAAGAGAATAAGCATGGTACGATAATCTCTGAAAATATGATGAAACTCTTTTTTTACAAAACCCCAGAAACGATTCATTTCTTCTACTTTTTACTTTTATAATTTAAACTTAGCTGTGAGCTGTGAGCTGTGAGCTATGAGCTGTGAGCTTCCAGCTTTTTTTATAGGCCTTTCAATTTTCAACTCAAAATTCAAAATTTATAAGTCAATCATACTTTTACCTTTTTACCAATTAACCAGTAAACTATTTTACCTTTAAACTAATTATCTTGCTATTTTAATAAATACCTCGTCCATATTTTTAGCGTTATATTGTTTTTTTAGCACCGCAGGAGTATCGAGTGCTTCTATCCTACCCTGATCCATAATTGACACTCTATCGCAGTATTCAGCTTCGTCCATATAGTGAGTTGTAACAAAAACAGTAACTCCATTATATGATGCCTGATAAATCATCTCCCAAAAATCACGCCGTGTAATAGGATCAACGCCACCAGTTGGTTCATCAAGAAAAACAACTTTAGGATTATGAAAGATAGCCACTGAAAAAGCGATTTTTTGTTTCCAGCCTAAAGGGAGCGATTTAATATACTGATCTTTAATATCTTCCATTTTAAGTTGCTTTAGCAACACATCAGTTTTTTCTTTAATAAATTTGCCCGACAAGCCATAGATTCCTCCATAAAATTGTATATTTTCCTTAACAGTAAGATCTTCGTACAATGAAAACTTTTGACTCATATATCCGATATTCTTTTTCACCTTTTCGCGTTCGCGATAAACATCGTTTCCGGCAACAATTGCAACTCCTGATGTTGGATAAGTCAATCCGGAAAGAATTTTCAGTGCGGTAGTTTTTCCTGCCCCATTAGCACCTAAAAAGCCAAAAATTTCACCCTCCTTAACCGAAAACGTAAGGTGATCGTTTGCAATAAAATCACCGAATTTTTTTACCAAATCTTTAACTTCAATTATGTTTTTATTATTATGATTTACCATAATAAGTACATTTTAGATTCCTTTTTATATTCTTCCCAATCTTTCCCAAATACGTTATTCATGTATTTTTCTTCAGCTAAGGCTACCTTATGATGAAGATAAATGGTTACAATACAACAAATTATGGCAATCCAATGTGGAAAATAAAGTGTTACTCCTATTATCATGATAAATAAACCCAGGTACATTGGATGCCTGCAATATTTAAAGATTCCACTAGTAATTAATTTTGATTCACTTGTTGGCAGACCAAACCTTGTATAAACACCTAAAGAAATATATCCTGCAATTTCAATTACAAAACCTACTATAATAAGAGCAATACCGATCCATGCCAATTTATAGGAAAAATACTCCGGAAGTAATTCTGGCTTATATGCTCCAGTAAATGAAAAAATCCATGGCACCAAAAACAATAACTTTGTGATTATAAATAGAATCCTGTTTATTGGTGGACTTCCAACAGAATCTTCTTTGCTTAAAGCATTGCGAACTCCTATAACACCTAGAAAAAGGAGAAAATTAATAAATAATATAATTATAAAAGTACGTTGTATCATAACTGTTGGGTTTATTATTTATTACGATTGTCCGCTTTTATTCATAATTGTTGTTAATGATTTTCTTCATTTGCCCCGTCCCTAAAGGGTGTGAAGAAAATCAATTTGCACCCTTTAGGGGTTTGGGGCAAACAAATTGATTTTCAATTTATTTACATAATATTTATGACATAAAACGGACATTCAAATTATTTATTCATTAATTCCATAAAACAATCTTCAATATTTGCATTAATTTCAGCTATCTCTATTGAACCATGATTTCTGGACTTCAAAATAGATTCTAAAATCTGAAAATCAAGTTGATTTAATTTTGAAGTAATATGAAGATATTCGCCAAATGGATAAACTGTGTCTATAAAATCAATCTGTCGCAGATCATTAATTAATTGATAAATATTTTCTGTTTTAATTTGCCACAACTTTCGCCCAAAATCATTTGTTATTTTGTCTGGCTTATCAATTCTCATGATATGCCCATTCTGAATAAGGGCTACCCTGTCACATAAACGCGCCTCGTCCATATAGGGTGTTGAAACCAGAATAGTTATTCCTTTTTCTTTAAGACGAATGAGCATTTCCCAGAATTCCTTACGCGAAACCGCATCAACTCCTGTTGTTGGTTCATCAAGTATTAAAATCTCCGGACTATGAATCAATGCGCAGGACAGAGCCAATTTTTGTTTCATTCCGCCCGATAATTGTCCTGCCAGTCGATTTTTAAAAGGCTCAATCTGTGAATAAATATCCTTAATCAAATCATAGTTTTGTTCTACCGTAGTACCAAATATCTGGGCAAAAAAGTTGAGATTTTCAATTACCGATAAATCCTGATAAAGCGAGAATCGTTGTGGCATATAACCCAACCTGTTTCTAATCTCTTTATAATCTTTTACAGTATTATAGCCTAAAACTAAAGCCTCACCTGAAGTTGGATAAATCAACGTTGTTAAAATCCTGAAAATACTTGTTTTACCACCGCCATCAGGACCAATAAGTCCAAATATTTCGCCCTTAGAAACAGTAAAAGTTACTTCTTTAACTGCTTCAATTCTATCGTAGGATTTTTTTAAATTTCCAACTTCAATTATAGGTTTGTTTTCTTTCATCTTTCTTTTTAGATGATTTATTCGAAAGTACCAAGATCGCTAATTTGTAATACTAAATTTAACTTCTCCTGGCATTCCAATTTTAATATTGCCATCGTTTTTTACTCTCACTTTAACCGCATAAACCAGATTTACCCGTTCTTCTTTTGTTTGAATTATTTTTGGAGTAAACTCAGCCTGGTTCGAAATCCACGAAACCACTCCTTCGTATTGCTGATTTTCTTTTTCATCTTTATCAATAAAAACGGTTACTGCCTGTCCAATTTTCACCATTGGTAACTGAGCACCGCTGACATAAACTCTAATATCTATTTCATCCAGTTTGCTGATTTTGTAAATAGCCTTTCCCATAGCAGTTATTTCACCTTCTTCGATATATTTTTCGAGCACTGTTCCATTTATAGGATTAATGATTCTGGCTTTTCTAATTTGTTCATTAAGCACGTCTATTTGTTTGTCAATAACATTTAACTCTTTATAAATAGCATCAATCTGAGTTTTTGTCGCAGCAATTTGTTTATTTACTATTTCGTATTTGCTGGTTATGTCGTCGAACTGTTGTTGAGTAGCAGCTTTATCGATAAAAAGCTTTTCAATTCTGTTTTTTTCGTTTACCAGATTTTGTTTTTGTTCTTCCTGAACCGCAATTTGAGCATTTACATTAGCAATTTTTGTCGAAACAGCTTGCTTTTGCGCTATTAATTGTTGCTTTTGAAGATATTGCATGGTTGTATCAATAACTCCAATTAATTGGTTTTTCTCGAGCACATCTCCTTCTTCAATAGTTAACTGAATAATTTTTCCCTGCGCTTCGGCACTAACCATTATTTCTTTTGATTCGAAATTGCCCCATGCATCAGAGCCATTATTATTTTCTGAGCATGCAGTCAATAAAGTAGCAGCAATTACTACAAAAAGTTTTGTTTTCATATTTTTTTACAATTATCTGTTTCAATTATCAATTTGAGCTGTGAGCTTTGAGCCATGAGCTGTGAGCTATGAGATGTGAGCTTCGAGCCATGAGCTGTGAGCTTTCAGCTTCCACTATTCACTAATACAGCATTTTACCATTTCACCATTTCACCATTTCACCATTTCACCATTTCACCATTTTACCATTTTACCATTTTACCATTTTACAAATTCACCATTCACTAATCACTAATTTTACAATATTCCTGACAGGTATAAATAGGTTGCTTTTGATTGAACAAGTTGTATTTTGTGTGTTTCGTAATTAATTTTAGCCTGTGTTTCGGCACTTAACTCCGTAATATATTGGGTTGATGTAATAACCCCATTTTCGAGTTTAGCAAACGCACTTTTAGTAATATCTTCGCGTAGTTTTATAATTTCAATATCAGAAACAATAGCAGATTGATAGTTCTCTATATTTGCTGTTTCATTATCGAGCGCAATAGTTAATTGCGTGCTAAATGTTTCACGTCTGGTTTCAATAAAGCTTTTATTTAGTTGTAAAATTTCACGTTGTCGTTTGTTTTGGTTCCAATCCCAGAATTTCCAGCTAAGTCCTACTCCCAGATAATAGTACGAATTAAACTCATCGCTTAACATATTTAATCCAGGTTTGCCATATCCGAGTTGACCAAATGCAAATAGTACAGGCATATTTTGCTTTGCAATAATAGATGACGAAGCATCGATTTGATTGTTCTGATAATCAAACAAAAGAAACTCGGGTCGTTTAAAATCTGTTCTCTCAGGCAATTCATAATCATTAATAAGTAGTTTTACATTTGAATCAAGGTTTAAACCTGTTAACTCAGACAAAACCTGAATTGCTGCTATTCGCTGATTAACCAGCTGGTTTATTGTTTGATTCAGTTTCAGTTTCTCGGCTTGCAAGGCATATAAATCTGCAGGCAGTAAAACACCATTTTTAACACCAGATTCTATGGTAACCAGTTTTTGTTCAATATTATCGAGCATTACTTTAAATAACTCCTCGTTTTTCTGTAGAATCAAAACAGCAAAATAAAACTTATTAACTTGTTCTTTTATTTTATTTAGATCGACTTTAGTACTTTGAAGATTTATTTTCAGGTTATTTTCTTCTAGTTTTTTTGAGTTTTTTATTCGTCCGAAATCATAAATCAGTTGATTTATATCAATCGTGGCTTTATATTGATCTTTCGAAACCTCTGGTAAATCAACTGTTAGCGGCAAATTAATATCAAGAGCAAAAGACTCGGACTGATATGTAGCTTGTGCTTTCAAGTCGGCTTTAGGCAACCATTCTGCATTTATGTTTTTTATTTTTAGTTCGTTAGCCATTGCAAAAGTTGCACTATCATTAGCAAGAGGATAATTCTTTAACAAATTATCATAACACTCTTTTAATGAGATTTCTTGATTTTGTGCAAAACCTATTTTGGTAAAAAGTAGAAGAATTAAAAGACATCGTTTCATATTATGCTGCTTTTATAGAATTGATTATAAACTCAGTAACAAATTGTTTTCGTTGGGTTAAAAACTCATCGTAAGCTTTTTTGTTGTTATTAAAAAGTAGTCCCTGAATAATAGGTCTCGCTATAAAAGGAAATATACACAATCCAACAACATTAACCATTAGATTTTTTGCATCTATAGGCCTTATGATACCCTTTTTTACCTCTTCCTGAATCTGATTATTAAAGTTTTCGAGGAGATTAAGTTCCTTAATCTGAACATTTTTTTCGATTATTTCGACTAAAATATGTGGATTACGATTCAACTCACTTATAACAAATCCAGGAATAAAAGGATGTTTACTTATTAGATTGATATAATTCTCAACAAAAAATTCAATTTTTTCATAAACCGATTTATCAGTAGAAAGAACCGTTTCCTTAATTTTAGGAACAAATACAGAAAATGCTATTTCAAATACCTTTTCGAAAAGCTTGTCTTTTGTTCGATAATAATAATGCAATAAAGCTTTATTTATTCCAGCTACATCAGCAATTTCCTGCATTCTGGCTCCTGCCAATCCCTTTTTCTGAAAAACCTCTTTTGCAGCATCCAGAATCCTGGTTTCGGTATCTACATGCTGTTCTGCAATTTTTTTAGATTTATCCATTTTATTAAACTATTTGGTTTAACCAATTGGTCAAATATACAATTTATTTTAAATACACAACTCTTTTTTTTAGATGTTTTAAAAAAATATTATTATTGTACTGTATCTCCTTAATCAACTGACGAATACAATGCTCGAATATCATATAACTAATTTCTGTTTTATTAAAACGTAAGTTTTTATACATAATTTTTAACTTTGCAAGTATTGAGGAATGATTATTGCATTCATGTGAAAAATTTTAAATCTGCAATTATGAAAATAAAATATGCCGTATTAGTAATTGTGTTATTTATTCTAAGTTTATCATCGCTAAACGCTCAAAAAATAGCCAATAAGCAATTTTCATTATTAAGTTATGATTTGGCTATTTCGAACGATCTTGCGGAAGAATTAAAGGATCTAGATAGCTATGTAAAAAGCATAAAAGTTTATAATACACCCGAAAGCGATAAGCTAAAAGCAGTATTTATTCACAATCTTTTTTATACCATTACTGATGAGCTAAAACACGACCTCAGCATAGAAATTTTACCTGTTAATACTTTTTTAAATAAGGTAAAATATGATATCTACGGTTATCCACAAACCAGCATTCAGCAGGCTATGAGAAAAGGTAATTCGGCTTATTATTTTAAACTTCAGGTAAAACTCGAATCAAACACCAAAAAACTTAGCCAGGAAAAACCCGATCTGTTTAAAGATTTAACCTATAAAACCATCGTGCCTGTTGTTACTATTAACATTACGGTTTATAGCAAACAAGGAGTTTTACCCGTTGATACCTGGAATGGAACCTACACGACCGAGATTCCGCTAGAAATAAATGAATATTTATTATTAGGTTTCGATAATAAAGACATTGAATCGCCAACAGATGAAGCAAATCCATTAAATAATTTTTACTACATTTTGCATAAAGCCATCGATAATTTAATTCAGGATTATTATACCAACTAACTTATGCAAACCTATAATGCTATTGGAATAATGTCGGGTACATCTCTCGATGGATTGGATATTGTTTGGGTTCAATTCGAAAAAAATAATCTTTGGAATTTTAAGATTAAAAAGTCAACTACTATTAAATACAGCAGTGAGTTATCCTCCAAATTATTGTATGCAAACCAATTAACCGGGTTGGATTTAGTAAAATTAAGTAAGGATTTTGGCCGATTTATTGGCACAAATGTTAATGACTTTATTAAAGATTTCGACTGCAAAATTGATTTTATAGCCTCACATGGGCATACGGTTTTCCATCAACCTGATAAAGGAATTACTCTACAAATTGGCGATGGAAATGAAATTGTAACTACAACAGGTTTACAAACCATTTGTGATTTTAGGTCGCTCGATGTTGCTCTTGGCGGACAAGGAGCTCCGCTTGTTCCAATTGGCGACAGGCACTTATTTGCTGATTTTGATTTTTGCATTAACATTGGTGGCTTTGCTAACATATCATTTGAAAAAGATAATAAACGACTGGCTTATGATATTTGTCCTGCAAACATTGTTTTGAACCATTTGGTAAAACCCATAGGACATGAATTTGATAAAGATGGCGAAATTGCACGATCAGGAAATTTCTGTAAGGAGCTTTATCAAGAACTAAATGAGTTGGATTACTATGAGTTATCTTTTCCTAAGTCACTTGGCCGAGAATGGCTCGAAGGAAATTTCTTCCCTGTTCTCGATAAATACGATATTACTACCGATGATAAACTAAATACGGTATGTTATCATATTGCCAACCAAATTGTAAAATCGACTAATTTATTTCAATCCGGGAAAATTTTAATTACCGGCGGTGGAGCTTACAACTCCTATTTAATAGAACTAATCAAGAACAAATCGAAACATCAATTAGTAATTCCCGACAAACAGATCGTAGAATATAAAGAAGCATTGATATTTGCGTTTCTAGGATTACTAAAAATTAATAACCAGATTAACTGTATGGCTTCAGTTACAGGAGCTCAGCGCGATTCGTGTTGCGGGGTCATTTACAATCCTTAAATAAATCATTTTTAATCTTTACAGTTCAACTTTTAAACTATTTAAGCACAATTTTGTCTATACTTGTATTCTTAAAGTATAGAAAAAGAAATTATGGAAAATTTTACAGCTTATAATCCAACCAAAGTTCATTTTGGTAAAAATGTAATTGAAAAACTCGGTGAAACTGTTAATGAATACGGAAAAAGAGTTTTACTAATCTATGGAAAAGGATCTATTCAGAAAAACGGTATTTATGATCAGGTAATGCAGCAGTTAAATCTAATTCAGGCTGAGGTAACTGAGTACTATGGTATTAAATCAAATCCTTTGGTTGATGATGTATCGCGAGCGGCACAATTGGGAAAACTTAATAAAATAAATATAATTATAGCTGTAGGTGGAGGAAGCGTGATTGATTCGGCCAAAATTACTGGTTTATCAATAGCTAACAATACCGATCCATGGGCGATTATGACCTACAAAGCAAAACCAAAAAAAACAATTCCTGTAATAGCTATTTTAACACTTGCTGCAACAGGAACTGAAATGAATGGAGCTGCAGTTTTACAGAATCATTCTACTGGTGAGAAAAGAGGATTTGTTTCACCCTTAATGTATCCAGCACACTCATTTCTTGATCCAGAATACACCTATTCAGTTCCCAAAAACTATACTGCTTATGGGATAGCCGATTTAATTGCCCATAGCCTCGAAGCTTATTTTGGCCTGGGAGATGCAATTTTATCTGATCGAATTGTTGAGGTAATTATAAAAGAAGCAATGGATGTCGCTCCTTTGGTATTAAAAGAACCCAATAATTACGAATACAGAGCACGTGTTATGTGGGCTGCAACACTAGCGCTAAATGGACTTACAAACTATGGCCGTAAATATGGCGATTGGGGAGTCCATGACATTGGGCATAATATTTCCTATTTATATGATACTGCTCATGGCGCCACATTATCAATTGCATATCCTGCATGGTTAAAATTACATAAAGACAGGATTCCTGAGCGAATTGCCAACCTTGGAAAACAATTATTTGGAACAACTACTGCTGATGAAACTATTGCTAATCTCGAAAAATTCTTTAAATCAATAGATTCTCCAGTAAGGCTTTCGGATATTAATATTGGTAAAGAAAAGAGAAATGATATTGTAAATCAGATGATTAAAACCAAAATCGATGGATTGGCTTATAAACTTACAGATGAAGATCGTGAGAAGATCGTAGATTTAATGCTTTAATAAATAGGTAAATGAACCTCCATCACTTTTAAAATTTAATTATTTTTTTATTTTTGTCAACTACAGATAATACAAATTAAAAATCAATTTATAAATTATGAAAAAACTATTTTTAACCATCTCCTTAGCAATATTAGCAATAGCAACAACTCATGTTTCGGGCTATGCATGTACAAATTTTTTAATCACAAAAGGAGCCACCGTTGATGGATCAACTATGATTTCATATTCAGCTGATTCACATGTTCTTTTTGGAGAATTATATCATTGGCCAGCAGCAACCTATCCAGCAGGTACAATGTATAAAATATACGAATGGGATACTGGCCGTTTTCTTGGACAAATACCACAATCCTCACAAACTTACTCAGTAGTTGGTAACATAAATGAATATCAGCTTGCAATCGGTGAAACTACTTATGGTGGCCGTAATGAATTATCAATGAATCGCGATGGTCAGTTAATAGATTACGGCACATTGATTTATGTTACACTTCAAAGAGCCAGAACAGCTCGTGAAGCTATACAAACTATGGCTGAATTAGTTGAAAAATATGGCTATCATAGTTCTGGCGAATCATTTTCGATTGCCGATCCTAACGAAGTATGGATTCTCGAAATGATTGGTAAAGGAGGTACTTATAAACTTACATCTGCAAATATAAAAGCAATATCAGTTACAATGCCTTCAGCTATTTCTAAAGGAATTGCAAAACTGGCAAACAAAGTTTTTTTAACTCAGGATGCATTAAATGCAGAGGTAAAAAAAGTATTTGAAACAGCTAAGCTATCAGAAGAAGATATCAAAAATAATCTTAAAACGATTGAAAAAAACACCACTGTAACATGGAATAATGGAGCTCTCTGGGTTGCAAGACAAATACCTGATGGTTATATCTCAGGACACGCCAATCATGCACGTATTACAACATTTCCAGTTCAGAAAGCAAATAATTTTAACGATCCAAACCAAACTACATTCCATTCGCTTGATGTTATTAGCTTTGCACGTGAAAAAGGCTTTTTTAGCGGAACAGATGAAGAATTTAGTTTTTCTGATATTTATGCTCCAATCGATTTTGGTGCAGCCCGTTTTTGCGAAGCACGCGTATTCTCTGGTTTTAACAAGGTAAATAGCGAAATGGGTAAATACCTTGATTATGCTATGGGTAAAGATTTAAAAAATCGCATGCCATTATGGGTTAAGGTTGATAATAAATTAACAGTGCACGATGTAATGCAACTAATGCGTGATTACTATCAAAATACACCAATGGATATGACCCAAGATATTGGCGCTGGTCCTTATAAATCAATAGTACGTTGGAGACCAATGACATGGAGCGTTGACGGAGAAAACTATTTACATGAAAGAGCTATTTCAACTCAGCAAACCGGTTTTTCATTTGTAACACAAAGCCGCAGCTGGTTACCAAATCCAATTGGTGGAATTATTTGGTTTGGGGTTGATGATACTTATACTACTGTTTATTCGCCAATGTATTGCGGAATGACAAGAGTACCTGAAACTTTTGCTGTTGGTAATGGTTCTATTATGGAGTTTAGCGATAATGCTGCATTCTGGGTATTTAACCAGGTTTCAAATTTTGCTTATACAAGATTCTCTGATATGATTAAAGATATTCAACCTGTTCAGCAAAATCTTGAAAAAGGATTTATTGAAGAAGTGAAAGCTATTGATAAAGCTGCATCAGAAATGTATAAATCAAATCCTGAACTAGCCATCGAGTTTATAACAGATTATTCTGTTACACAAGGAAACTCAACTGTTTATGTTTGGAAAAAGCTTTACTCCTACTTATTTACAAAGTACTTAGATGGAAATGTTAAATTTTCACAACAAGTGCCAGAAGGAGATGCATATATACCACCTATGGTAGAATATCCCGGATATAGCGAAGAGTGGTACAGAATGATCGTAAAAGATGCTGGCGACAAGCTGAAAGTTATTGGTTCTGGTGGGCATTAATAATTCTTTATCAGATAAAAAACCGCTAAAAATTTAGCGGTTTTTTTATTAAAATAGAAATTTGTAGAGCAAGGCAATTTATATTACAATTTCATAATTAACTTGAGAAATGTTAAATAAGAAGATTGAGTGTTTATTCAAACCATTGTCTTATTCGCAAATTAGATTCAATTGGATTTCTGTATGTTATTCTAATTTCAATGATTAGCTGTATAAAGAGTTGAATTTTTTGAAATGAAAAATATTTTATAGATATTTGCAGCTTGAAATAAATAACTTTTTTGAACGAAATATTATTAATATCGAAAAAATAGTTGTAATATTGCGCTCTGTTTAAAAGAATGCAAAAACTTAAATAGTATATCAGGATGGACTTAATGAAATTAGTAAAAAGTGAATTCGCAGTAAAGAAAGAATTCCCTGAATTTAAAGCCGGCGATACAATTACCGTTCATTATAAAATTAAAGAAGGTAATAAAGAAAGAATTCAGAATTATAAAGGAGTAGTACTTCAAAGAAAAGGTGCAGCAGGTTCTGAAACTTTTACAGTAAGAAAAATTTCAGGTGGTGTTGGAGTTGAAAGAATATTTCCATTGAATTCACCATTTATTGAAGAAATAGAATTAAACAAAAAAGGTCATGTTCGAAGAGCACGTATATTCTATCTTCGAGATTTAACTGGTAAAAAAGCCAGAATTAAGGAAAAGAGATTCTAAGAATCAATTACAAAATAAAAAAACCTTCTGTGTACAACAGAAGGTTTTTATTTATAATCAACTTTAGGGTTCCTAATTTCCAGAACCTAATTTATCAGCCCTAATTTTAGCTTCTTCCACTAGTTTATCAGCCTTTACTCCTGCTTCCTTTACCAAATCATCTGCTTTCTTTTTAGCTTCTTTTTTAAGTACTGAGGCCGATTTTTCAGCAGCAATTTTTGCAAGTGGTCCTTCTTTAGCTGCTTTTTTAACCAATGCATCAGCCTCCTGATTTGTTTGTTGTAATAATTTATCGGCTGCAACCCGTGCTTCATCTTTTATTTTTGCAGCTTCTTTTTCTGCGTCAGCAATCATTTTTTGAGCCTGGGCAGAAATTTCTTCTTTTGCTTTGTCTTTTGTCTGATCGACAAGTTGCTCCTTAACTGATTTAGTTTCGCCACCGGCACTGCTTTTTCCGAGAGTAATTTTTGGATCAGTAGTTGTGCCTACTATTTTAGCATTAATCGCAATACTCTCAGCTTTTTCAATATTCAATCCTTTTGATCCGGCCAGATCAAGCAATCCGGAAACGGCCTCATTTGCGGCAGATCCAAAATACCTCATCGGTATATTTAGAGCCACATCATAATCCATAGTCTGATCAACACCATGCGAACCACCAACTGTCATTTTGATATCTCCAACTTTTGTATCAAATGGCTCAACATTTATTCTTCCCTGGCTGATTTTAAAACTAATATTAACATCTTTAAATGAGTTACCTGTATCATCGCCCAGTTTAACCAGCTTAAATAAGGTTGAAAGAGTTTCTGAGTTAACCACCTGAATTTCCTTTGATTGGAGACGGCCATACCCTTCGATTGAATTTAAAACAGGGCTCATTGTAGTATCGAGAAGTCCTTCGTAATTTAACTTTAGCGATACTTTCCCTTTACATTTTTCGAGAATGGAAGCCATTTTCCCTAACATCTCTATTGAATTTACAGCTGAATTTATTTCTATCTCACTAATATCAAGAGCCATTTTAGTTGTTGGTTTCTTAATATCTTGCGTATTATATTCGCCGGTCAAGCCTATCTTACCATCAAGCATATTCATGGTAAGATTTTCCATAAGTACTTTTTTATCTTTAATGATGAATATACCTTTCAGATTTGTGATCTCCATTTTACTGTATAAAATATGGCTTAGAGATGACTGGAGTCTAAAATCAATATTGGCAGGAACCTCGAAAACGGTCATTGGAACCTCAGCCGTATCTTCCACAACAACTTCGTCGGATGATTCTGACATAAACTCATTAGCATCAATTAATGATGAAGTAAAATTAAAATCACCCTTTAAGGTTTCATCTTTTAATGCAAAAGCAATATAATTTTCTATTTTTCCATTCAAATTGAAATCACTTTTCCCAACCTGAGCTTTAAAAGATTGAAGGTTAAGAAATTTGGGTGTAAAATCAAGTGTAGTCTCAATTATTTTCACTGGTTGCGGAAAATCCGGACTTTCGTAAACAAAATTCTTAAGCTGCAGTTTTCCTAAGGCCTTAAATTCATCATACTTTTCGTTTTCGATTGACGACATTCTACCATCTAACTCGATATCTGCAATTATTTCGCCATCAATTTTTGTACTATCTAAAGGCAAAATATCTTTAAAAGTGCTAAGAATAAGATGTCCATCAATTGCGCCCTGAATTTGAGGATCGCTCATCGGTGTGCTAACATGCATAACAATATCAAACGGATTGCCAGCCATTTCGAGATGAAACTTATTCAAATCAACTTTTGTGTTATCGTTATTAATTCCATCGTAAAATACTTTTAAATCGATATTTATATTATCAACTGACTTTGGTAAATCGGGATATTGAAACATAGCATTTTCAACCAACAGACGGAGATTTGCCGATGGAGTAATTGAATCTGTTAGTGTTCCCTTAACATCGCCTTCAAGCATTAAATTTCCGCTTGTTTTAAGCTGCTCGAATCCCTGCATATAAATCGCAGGAACCATTGAAAGAATCGATTTAAAGCTGGTGTTTTTGGTGTTAAAACGCATATCAACATTGATATCATCTCCGGGCATTTCAACAGAACCATCAAAGGCAAGCGCAATATCGTTTAATGTAAGTAGATTATCTTTAAAAGTATAAATACTCTTAACCATATCGGCACCAATTGTTGCATCAAAACCTAAGCGAGTATTTTTTAAATACTGTATTCCACTCATCTTGACATTAATTGCATCAATAGTGGTTTTAACAGCAAGGTCTGAATAATCTAGTCCAAAATTGCCTTTTAGTAAAAAGTTAAGCTTATTAATAGAAACTAACATATCCGAAGTTGCATCATCGTATATAATTTGTCCATCAATTATCTGGAATTTCTTTAGTTGGAGTTTAAAATCAGCCGGCTCTCCTAAAGTATCCTCTTCGGCAACAGGATCGACAACTTCTTCAGATGGAATCATAATATCCCAATTAGCGGAACTGTCGGCAAGCACCTTTGCATTTATCAGAGGTTGATCAATAAAAATGCCCTTTACCATAACATTTTTCTTAAGTGCACTCAATAAATCAACCTGCACATTGAATGATTTAAAAACCATTAATGTATCACCATCGAATTTATCGACTCCAATTACTGATAAATCATACAAACCAAGGTTGAAATCAGGAAAGCTCCTGAACAAAGACAATTTAAAATCAGCAAACTCAACCTTTGCTCTAACATTATTATTAATTTCAGATTTTACCTTATTCATAATTTCATCTTTAAAGAAATAAGGTATAATAATAATTAAGGCTATGATTAAAACAATTAGAATTAAAACTGACTTAAAAACCCATTTTATGTACTTTTTCATGATAGTATTTATTTATTTGCTATTAATAATCAAATTTACAAAATTTTTATTTAGTGATTAGTTGATAGTTGAAAGTTTAAAGTTGAAAGTTTAAAGTTGAAAGTTTAAAGTTGAAAGTTGAAAGTTGAAAGTTGAAGGTTGAAAGTTGAAGGTTAAAAGTTGAAGGTTGAAGGTTAGTTACTGAATCATAGGTTACTAATATCTGATAGCTTGTTTGTTAATTGTATATTGGAAACTTATTCCGGTTAATTATTTCCGAGATTTGCTATAATTTTCTTTGAATTACAATTTTCTATTTAGGTAGGAATAAATTATTTTTATATATTTACAGCCACAATTGAATCTGTAGCCTGCCTGTCGGCAGACAGGCATAATGGATACCTGTCTACCGGCAGGCAGGGTGCATCTGAAAAATAAAATTATGAGTTAATGTTCTTTGTATATGTTTTAAAAAGTTCAATTGATAATAGGCTTTATAAAGGATTTACAGTAGATTTGCAGAATAGACTAAAGGAACATAATTCGGGTAAAAATAAATCAACTGCAGCTTATAGTCCTTGGAAGATTATTTATTTTGAAGAAGTTCAAACAAGAGAAGAAGCAAGAAAAAGAGAAAAGTATTTTAAATCAGGTATTGGAAGAGAGTATTTAAAAAACATATTGGACCTGTAGCATAATGGATAGTGCATCTGGCTACGGACCAGAAGGTTGGGGGTTCGAGTCCCTCCAGGTTCACAAAAAACCGCTAATTATGGCGGTTTTTTAATTTTATATACTAATCATATATCACTATTATTAGAGCTTTGATCAAAAATTAATTAAAAATTACAGAAAATCTTTGAGATTTTAATCGAATTAAAATAACTTTAGTATAAAATTACCGAAATGCCCAAAAGCCTAAAACCTATTTTAATTCCTCCATACCTTAAAGAGGAGATTTATATAAAACTATGCTTTATAAATAATGTAAGAGCAAAATACTTAACTATTGCATTAATAATATATTCCTTCTTTATCTCGGCATACGATACTTTTCTTAATCAGCACATTAAACATAAGCACGAATTTTTAAGCGAATTTAAACTGGATTTGATACTTGTCGTTTTTTCAGTAATTTTTACAATTTACATTTATTTTAACCAGGTGAAATCGGCAAAACATATTAAATCATATCACAAATTAGTACATATTGTTATATCGTTTTTTTTAATGTGTTGGGGAGCTGCAAAAGCGTGTAATTCTTCTTTTAGCATGGAATTGGTTCCACAGGTCTTTTTAATCTCTGTAATTATTATAACCATTGTATTTTATTTTTCTTTTTATATACTATTGCTACAAATAGTAGTAAGTATTCTTTTCTATGTGATAATTGCGTTGTATTATCAAATAGAGATTGATTTAATTTTTAAACTGGGGATTTTTAACCTGATTATTATATTTCTTGCTTTTTTAACATCAAGGTTGTTTTTTCATCAGAAAATGGAATATTTTTTAAAGGAGTACGAAATTAACCGGCTAAAAGATGAAAAATTATTCATTAACGGACAAAAAGAAAAACCGGAATAACTTCCGGTTTCTTTTTAAGGTATTCTTACCCCAAATACAATAATATCATCAACCTGCTCCCATTTTCCTCTCCAATTATCAATATTGGTATTTAATATTTCGCGTTGCTCAGCCATTGGTTTCTGATGGATTTCTTGTAAAAGAATTTTAAAGTTCTTAGACTTAAATTTATCTCCATTTTCGCCTCCAAACTGATCTTCGTATCCATCGGAGAAAATATAGAATACATCTCCTTTTTGTAAATCAATCTCGTTATTGGTAAATGTTTCCTTTTCTTTAATATAAATACCTATCGGCATACGATCAGCTTTAAACTCCATTAGCTCGTTGTTTCTAAATAAATACATTGGGTTATAGGCTCCAGCGTATTGCAATTTCATATTATCGAGATCTACAACACAAAGAGCAATGTCCATTCCGTCTTTAGCTTCGCCCTCTTTACCTGTTTGGGAAAGTGTTCGTTTAACATCAGCTCTCAGATGTGTAAGTATTTCGCCAGCTTGCTTAACCTCGTGTTTGTTAACAATTTCGTTAATAAACGACACTCCCAACATACTCATAAAAGCTCCAGGTACTCCGTGTCCAGTACAATCGGCTGCAATTATTATTAATAAGTTATCCTTTTTGGTAAACCAATAAAAGTCTCCACTAACAATATCGCGTGGACGGAAAAGAATAAAATGTTCGGGTAAAACCTCTTGTCCAAACTCTTTAGAAGGCAAAACTGCATTCTGAATACGTTTTGCATATTCGATACTATCAGTAATACTTTTGTTCTTTTCAGCAATCTCATCACGTTGATGCAATATCTCATCTTTTTGTTTAACTACTTCTTCAGTTCTTTCCTTAACGATTTGCTCCAATCGGATTTTTTCAAGTCTTAGTTTGCGGGTATATAATTTAACAGTAACAGCAATAACACCTAATGCGGCTAAAATGTATAATAATAATGCCCAAAAGGTTCTGTACCAGGGAGGTAATATTGAAAATTCATATTCGGCTATCTCACTTTCTACACCATAAATATTTTGAGCTTTTATTTTAAAGATATAATGTCCTTCATCGAGATTTGTATATTCTTTATCTGATTTTGATACCCATGCCGACCAATCCTTTTCATATCCCTCTAATTTATAGCTATACTTTAGATTATCTATAGGAAAATATGGAGATGAATAATAGAATCGCAGTGAATTATTTTTGTATGGAAGAACTTGTTTAAGTATTCCGGGTTGGTTTTTATCTACAATGAAGCTTGTTGAATCCTTATAAAACGTACCATAGAAAACCACAGAATCGAAGGCTATTTCTGTTTTACGGATTAAACTAAAATAATTTTTTGTGAAATTATAAATAGCTCTATCGTTATAATTATATATCGCATCAGATGTTGCAATCCATATTCCATTATTTTTATCATAAGCAATTTCATAAAATGAATTTTTAACCAATCGTTTAAACGGAATATCATAAATTAAAATACTATCATTTTTAATATTTATTCTATCGATATACTCAAAATTGGTAATTGGATTCTTTAACACAGTCCAATATTCATCATTTTTTTCAAAAAATATTTCTTTAACTTCATCGGTACTATTGAAATACTTCTGGCCAAATTTTTCATATTTGATGAATTGGTTTTTAGATGGGTTGTAATAATATATACCTTTTGTTGTTGAACAAACAATTTCATTATTAATAAAATAAGCTTTATTTTCTTTTAAATCGGGCAATCCTTCTGTTACACCATATTTTGTATAACTTAAATCTGGATTTACTTTTATTACACCAGTCAAGAAAGTTCCTAGCCATATATTTCCTTTATCATCCTCAACAATTGATTCAATTTCGTCTGTACAATCTGTGATTTTTCCCTTGTCTGTAAATACTCCATTTTTATACTCCAGGTATGCCAACCCATTATTATATCCGACATACAATCTTTCAGGATGTAATTTTGATTGATAAATAACTTTTGCATAATAAGGATTTTGGATTGATAGATTCTCAAACTTTGTTTTTGAAATATATTTCCAAACGCCAAAACTGGTGGATAAAAGCAATGCTTCCTTTTTAGTTTTGGGATCAACAAATTTGAATATCTGCCATACAGAATGTCCATCAATATTAATACTTTTAAACCTTGGAAAATCTTTTTCGGTATAATCCAAATAAAATATTCCAACATTTGTAGAAACGAATAAGGTTTCATTATATCTATAAACATCAAGCACAATACCCTCCAAACCATATGCTTGCCCTAGTTTCGTAAATGGAGTTGCAAGCTCATAATAAGCTATGCCTGTATTATAACCAAGCCATAAATTGCCATCATTCGATTCAAATAAATTAATGATGATGTTATCTGGAAAGTTATTATCAGTATTAAACTGGTAAATTATTTCTCCTTCTTTATTAAAAATAATACACCCGTTATTTAACGATGCTAATGCATAATTTCCATTAGATAATTGAACACCATTATAAAACTGCGACTCATTTAATAGCTTAGAAAGTTTTTCATATTTTTTACCTAGGGAGCTGAATTTATTAGAAACGCCAGTATTTTGATTGTATATATAATTACCTTGACCATTGGTAAGAATCATTATTTCGTTTTCATTCCAGGGTAACATCACGAAGATATCCATTTCTTTATAAAACTCATTTCCTTTTGATAGAATGACTGAATCTTGATTTAATTCGCATAATCCATTATAAATACTTCCCCAATAGATTTTATTTCTAATTAAAAAACTAAAAAAAGATTGTGCGTTGTTAATGTAGGTTTTTACTAATTTTTTATTAGTAAATTTAAATAGCACAGAAACTGTACAGAAATATACACTCTCATCAAGTGTATATATTTTATGTACATCTTTATTTATAGAAAATTTTTTGAGAGCATCTTTAAATTCAATTGAATCTATTTGGTTTACTAGTGAATGGAAATTCATTTTTCCGCTTATATCGGGAGCTAAATAACCAAATTCATCAACTCCTCCAACATAAACAACACCTTCATTGGAACATGCTATGGATCTTACAATTGAACCATTTGGAAGTAGTATTTTATTCCAGTTTACACCATCGAATTCTAATATTGCATCATTATTCCCAAAATACATTATACCCCGTTGATCCTGGCAAATAGCCCAATTTTGCTCAGATGCATTATAATCATCCTTTGTAAAAACTTTACTAAAGGGCACTCCATTTTTGTTAATCTGAGCAAATATAGGTATCTGCAAAAATGCAATAAGCAATAAAAGAGATATCTTTCTCATTAGTTAATTCTTTTTTGAATAAACATATAAATATAAAACAAAAAGACAAAATACTAAAAAGTATTCTGCCTTATTGTTAAGTTAATATCAATTTATTCTTTATTTACAAAAACTCTCTTTGCAAATTCATTTCCATCAATAGTTATTTTAACTATATAAACACTCGAAGCATCGTAAATAGGAATTATCAATCGTCCAAAATCATCCATTGGTTTATTAACAATGGATAATCCGAGCAAATTAAATATTTCGACATTTCCTTTTTGGAATTGAGTATTTTCCGGGTTTTTAATTTCGATAATTACTGTACCCTTAATTGCATAAACAGAAACCAGATAATTTCCAATTTTGTCTATACCGACAGTTGGATTATAGATTATAGAGAACTGACTGGCAGCAGTATTACCATTTCCTGCTAAATCAGTTGCAACACCTGCAGCTATATTAACTGTAACTGTTCCACTTGCCTGTGGAATTAATGTTGCTGTGTATTCATTGTCAGTATTTGTCAACTCAGAAATGGTACCATTTCCAACTGTTATATCCGAATTAATAAATCCGATAACTGTTTCACTAAATGTAATTGTTAGGGGAATAGAGTTACTAGTTGTTGGGCTTGATTCGGTTGAAGTAATTGCAACAGTAGGACTTGAATTATCAAATGTAATACTAAACTGAGTTGCAGCTGTATTTGTATTACCAGTTAAATCGGTACATACTCCCGAATTAATATCTAAAGATACTGTACCATCAGCAGTTGGTGTAACATTTAAAGTAAATATTATATTATCACTTGTATTTAGTAATGGAGCCGAACCATTAGTAATTAAAATATCATTTAATTCGAATCCGGTAACTGCTTCGCTAAATGTAATCGTAACTGGTATTGGCGAAACATATGTAGGATCAATAGCAGTAGAAGTAATCTCAATATCTGGAGCTGTTCCATCAAATGTTCTGGTGAACTGGATTGCTGCAGTATTATTATTACCTGCTAAATCAGTACAAACATCAGAACTGATATTTACCAGGACTGCACCATCATCATCAGTTATAACATTCAATGTAAATGTTATGCTATCACTTGTATTTAATGATGTTGATGAGCCATTTGTAAATGTAATATCGCTTAATACAAATCCGGTAACTGCCTCACTAAATGTTATTGTAACTGGTATTGGAGAAACATTTGTTGTATCTGAAGCAGAAGATGTAATTGCTACTGTTGGTGCTGTACCATCGTATGTTCTTGATAATTGTGTTGCTGCAGTATTATTATTCCCTGCTAAATCAGTACAAACATCAGAACTGATATTTACCAAAACTGCACCATCAGCACCTGGTATTACATTTAATGTAAATTCTGTACTATCTGAAGTTGTCAATAATGTTGATGAACCATTTGTAAAGGTTATATCACCTAAATTAAATCCACTAACCTCCTCACTAAATAGTATTGAAACCGGAATTGGAGAATTATTTGTAGGATTTGAAGCAGTAGAAGTAATTCCTACTGTTGGAGCAGTTAAATCATAAGTTATTGAATATGTATTTGATGCAGTATTTCCATTAGATATTGAATTTTCAACCTTATCGGCAGGAAGAAGAATAGAAACAACACCTTCGTTTAATGGTGAAATGTTCAGATTATATTGAGAACTGCTTATTGATTGTAATCCAGAAACCGAACAATTAACCAATTCAAAATCAATTTCTTCGAGACCCATAACTGGTTCGCTAAACTCAATATCAATGCTAATTGGAGAAATATTCGTTGTGCCTGAAATAGCTGATGAAATGGTAACACTTGGTTTTGTTCCGGCAAAAGTAATACTAAATTCATCGGCAGCAATATTACCATTACCTGCAATATCAGTAACTAAATCAGCAGCAATATTAGCAGTAACAGAACCAATTGCTATAGGCGTAATATCTGCTGTATATACAACATTATTAGCAGTAAATAAATTAGATTTATAACCATTAACAACATCTAAATTCGCCAAAGTAAAACCTAAAACCTCTTCGCTAAATGTAATTGTAATAGTAAAAGGCGAATTGTAAACAGGACTGGTTTCATTGCTTGTAATACTAACTGTAGGCTGGGTAATATCATATTCGATTTCGAATATATTTGATGCAGTATTATTATTACCAGCCAAATCATTGCAACCATCAGCCATTACCTGAACCGTAACTGTACCATTTGCTAAAGGTGTTACATCTACAGTAAATGTGCTGTCGTTAATAGTTGTAAATCCGGATAATGAACCGTTATCGGGATTGATATCTTCGATAGCAAAGTTCTGAACTATTTCACTAAACTCGATCAACACTTCGAATATATTGTTTGTAGGATCCGGTTCAGTGCTACTTACAACTACAGTAGGCTTAGTACCATCGTAAATAAATGTGTATTCAGTTGCTGCTAAATTATCATTTCCGGCCTCATCAGTTGCAACTCCTGAATTAATATTTAATTTAACCAAACCATCGTTTGTTGGGGCTATTATTGCTGTATATGCAGCATTATTTACATTTACGAACCCACCGGCAGTTCCATTAATAACAGATATATCATCTGATTCAAATCCAGAAACTTCTTCGCTAAAATCAATTTCAATATCAAATGCCGAAGTATTTGTAGGACTAGTTTCGATGCTCGATATTGTGGTCGTTGGTTGGATATTATCAAACTCTATTTCGAATACATTTGAAGCTGAATTGTTATTACCAGCCAGATCCTGACAAACAGCTGCAGTTACCTGAACGGTTTCAGTACCGTTTGTATTAGGAGTAACAATAACTTTAAATGTACTATCATTTGCAGTAGTAAATCCTGATAAACCGCCATTACCTAAAGAAATATCGCCAACTGCAAAATTCTGAACAGGTTCGCTAAATTCAATCAATACCTCAAAAGCACTATTTGTAGGATCTGGTTCAGAAGACGAAACGGTTACCGTTGGAGTAATAACATCTTTTGATTTAAATGCCCAGATGTTATTTGCACTTATTCCTGCATAATAATTGCCTGCAAGATCTTTAATTGCGTTATTATCAATTAACACATAATAGTTCGTTTCGCTTTCAAAATCAATTGAAGGATTGATGGTAACCACAGAGCCAGTAACAGAAACTGAAGCAACATCTATAACATCGTATGGTAATGACGTTTCAGCGTTCATAATGGTAATATTGCCAGTACCCTTAGCTACATTTTCGTTAAATGTTATTACTAAATTAGAATTAACATTAACATCAACAGCACCATTTAATGGATTAAGAACAGATACAACAGGTGCTGCAATATCTTCGGTTGTAAAGTTCCAATAATCGGGTGATACAATACCAACAAAGTAATTTCCACCATCATCTTTAAAACAGGTTGCATCAATAAGAACAAAATAACCTGTTTGACCTGATAAGTCTGAAGTTAGATCAATAGTAACAACAGCATTACTAATTGAAACTTGTGTAGAGGTAACAGCAATTGTTTCAATTAGAGTATTATCAGATTTCTTTATGGTAATATTTCCAGTTGTTCCTTTAAAAATATTTTCGCTAAATGTTATAACAAGATTAGTTGTAACTGAAACACCAACAGCTCCATCAGCAGGAGACAAATTGCTAATTATAGGTTTATTTGAATCGGCTGTTGTAAAGGTCCAGTCGGTATTATTTAAAATACCAGCGAATTTATTTCCGGCAGGATCAACAAACGCAGTTGAAGGAATTGTAACATAGTACTCAACTGAACTTCCAAAGGTACCAACTGGATTAATGGTAATAGTTGTTCCTCCAGTTAAAGAAGCTACAGAAATACTTTCGAATAATCCATCTGGACTAACGGTTCTAATTTCAATATTTCCAGTTCCTATATCAACCTTTTCGTTAAATGTTATTTGCAGATTATCATTAGCAGATACATCTACCTGATTATCGGTTGGATATAACGAACTAATAGTTGGGTGAGCAATGTCGTAGATTATTGAGAACTGATCGGCTGCATTATTTGTATTTCCGGCATCATCAGTTGCAGCACCATCAGCAACATCAACAGTAACCAATCCGTTTACATCAGGAGTTATCAGACTTGTCCATGATTTGTTTGCAACTACAGGAGTAATTGCACCAGCTGTTCCATTAACAACATCGATATCATCGACAGTAAAGCCTGTAATATCCTCAGTAAACTCAACAGTAACAGTAAATGTTGTATTTGTTGAGTCGGAGGCTGCTGAAGTTATGTTTACATCAGGTTTAGTACCATCATAAGTAATACTGAATAAGTTAGATACTAAATTTCCATTCCCTGCTAAATCATTTACTTTGTTAATTGGCAAACTTACATTTACAGCTCCATCAATTCCGGGAGAAATATTAACAGTCCATGCTAATGAGTCGGTACCAACCATGGCTAAATCAGAAGCAGTAGCATTAGTTAAACTTAAATCTGTTGTTGCCAAACCTATAACTTTTTCATTAAAGGTAAGAGTAACCTCAAATGGCTTATCATTTGTAATAGTGCTTTCTGCTGAGGTAATATTTACCGTTGGATTTGAAATATCGTAGGTTCGTGTAATTGTATTTGAAACAGTATTTGAATTACCCGCTGCATCCAGAGCTTGACCAGCATTTACTTTAACGGTAACTGATCCATCAGCGATCGGTTCAATTAAAGCAGTCCAAACACTATCTGCTTTTATAGAAGTAAATCCTGATACACCCGCATTTGTTGTACTTATTTTGCTTTCGTCAAATCCTGTAACATTTTCGGTAAAAGCAAACCGAACAACAAAATCATTATTTGTTGGATTTGGAGCTATTGATGTTAAAGTAACACCAGGTTTAACATTATCATATAATGTTGTAATTGTATTTGAAACAGTATTATTATTTCCAGCTGCATCTTGAGCTGCATCAGCATTTACTTTAACAGTAACAGTAGTATTATTTGTAGTTGGAGTAATTGTGGCAGTATATTCATCTCCTGTACCAGAAAAACCAGATTTAGTTGCATTTGTTACACTAATACCATCAATGGTAAAACCAGTAACATTTTCGGTAAAAGTAAAAGTAACTGTGAATGCTGCATTTGTTCTTGCAGGAACATCCGATGATAGAGTTACTCCGGGTGCGGTTCCATCAACGCCTGTATAATCATAAAAAGTAGATAGGTTATTAACTTTTACATAATTATTAGTAGCATCTACTGCTGCATATAAATCGTGTGTAGCACCATTAAACTGAGCACTATAAATGCTCGATTCGGTACCTACTATATCAGCATCAACATATTTAAAATTTGCACTATAAGCAGCACCAGTAATTCCTGATTCGGAGAGTGTCCAATATCGATTTAAATATTGAGAAGCGCTTCCATTATTAGGGTGTTTTGTGTTTGTAACTTTTGCACCTACATAAGCAGAATCAAGCGATCCAGCTGTAAGGTTATAGTCCATAACCGGACTATAGTTTCCTGCGTTATCTCCAATTGGAAAAACATCAAATGTAGTAAGTGTATTGAATTGTTTTCGTAAAGTACCAGCACCATTAGTAATAATCATATGGGTAGCATCAAATGTGCCCCCTATTGACCCGGTAGATCCAATAGTAAGATTTGATGAATTTAAAACTATGGTTCCATTGGTAAGCGTTAATGAACCATATATCGTTTGGTCGGTATTTAAAGATAATCCTGCAGCATTATCGATTTTAACTTTTTCGAAAAAAGATGCTCTTGTACCACCAATTGATTGGCCTGTAGTGCCATTAAAAACAACCTCACCAAGAAAAGCGTCTGTTAAAATTACATTTCCAGAACTTGCCTCATTAATCCAGTTACCTTGCAGTTTAATAGTACCAACAAGGTTAATACGCCCGTGCAAACCACCTGCAGATCTATTTGTATAACTAGCTTCGCCTGAAGTTGCCCCTGTAATTTTTAAAAATGCACCATTGGAAACTATAATTTTTGCTCCATTATTGGTTACTCCTTTTTCTTCTTGAGCATTCACAATGGAAACCTGCAAAATACAAGCAATCCACAGGATTATCGCTTTTGCAGAAATTGACCTAACATGTTGCTGGTTAAAGATCATAATATGTAGTCTTTAATTTAATTTATGTATGCGAATTAAGAGTTAAAATATTAGAAAAATAAAAGCAGCTGCGAGCTTACCAAATACATGTACCAGCAGGCCATTGGTAGAACGCACCTTTGACGCTCTTTGAATATCTGTATGCTCAATTAAC
>JBFXEQ010000017.1:0-49748 GCA_050179935.1 Bacteroidales bacterium
CAATAAATTGATCTTAAAAGAAGTGAAATTGATCAAAATCAAGCTAAAAAAGACATATTTTCTCATCAATCATAGCATAAAAAATTTGATTATTTAACTTTTTATGTAATTTGCGGATTTAAGGTATATTGATTTACTGTAACTTAAAATAATAGGTTATAGTACCTTTTTGGTAAGCCGGAGCATCCGGTTTTCTGTCGAATTTAGCCAATAATGCAGCTTTTTTTGCTGCTGCCAGCAAATTTGCATCAAGTGTTGTGCTTCCCTTAACACCCGGAACAGCATCAGTAACTGTCCCTTGTTTATCAACAGTTATTTCAACTACGACCTTTCCATCGATTTGGTAATTATATTCAGGTTTTGGAATTGATTCAGGATTTCTACCTGACAGACTAAAATCATATCCTTTACCACCGGTACTATTCCCACCAGTATGGTTTTCCGAATCAATAGATCCGGTTTTAGAACCCTGATTACCTTCTTTACCTGTTTCTCCTTCGCCCGAAGTTGAAGTCGAATTGGGATTTCGGCCGGGGAATAATGCACGGGTATCTACTTGCTGTTCTTTTTTTACTTCAGTTTTAGTTTCTGTTTTTACCTCAGGATTAGGTTGAGGTTTAACTTCTTTTTTCTCTGTTTTTTGTTCTGTCTTTTTAGCTTCTTTTTTTACTACCGGTGCTTCCTCAAAATCTTGAGTAATGTTACCTTCATCAGCTTCGTCAACAGCAGATTCATTGACAGTTTTACTTACTTCTGGAGCATTTTGAGCATTGTTTTGGTCATTTACCATTGGTTCTTCCTCACCGATTCCTTCATCAGAATCTCCAAAATTAATAAGAATTCCTTCTTCGGCCGGAAGCGGGAGAGGAGTTGAGTAGCCAAAGGTGATAATTAATAGTAAAATAATCGCATGAAAAACGATCGTACCAATTAATCCAGATCTTTTATCTTTATTACTAAAAATAGACATAGCTTAATATGCTGTTGTAGCAAGTATTAATTTCCATTTATTTGCTCGTGCAATATTCATAATGTTGACAACATTTTCTATTGGGACTGTTCTGTCAGCATGCAATGAGATAGTTGGTTCGGTTATGTTTTCTGATACAAAGCGTTCTTTCAAAATACCTTCAATATCTTCTAACACAACAGGTGTTGTTTCGATATAGTATTCGAGTGTTGGAGTAATTGAAATTGTAGTAACTGCACTTGCAGGTGTTTGATGCGGGCTTTTTGGTAATAAAAGTTTTAGTGCATTTGGTGCTACAAGGGTGGAGGTTATCATAAAAAATATCAACAACAGAAATACTAAATCTGTCATCGATGCCATACTAAACTCTGCACTTATTTTTGTTCTTTTTTTAAGAGCCATAATCTTTATAATTTATATCTATTCAACAGGTTCGTTGAGTAAATCCATAAATTCGGATGTGTTTGCTTCGAGTTGAAAAACTACTTTTTCGACTTTAACTACCAACGCATTATAAGCAAGATAAGCTAAAATACCAACAATTAGTCCAGCAACTGTTGTTACCATTGCAGTGTAAATACCATCAGCCAAATCGCTAACAACAATGTTATTTCCTTTCATTGACATGGTGTAAAAAGCTTTAACCATTCCCATAACTGTACCAAGAAATCCGATCATAGGTGCTGCCCCGGCAACTGAGGCAAGTGTTGGTAAGTTTTTTTCAAGTTTTGAGATTTCTAAGTTGCCCACATTTTCAATGGCCGTATTTATATCGTTTAATGGCCGTCCAATACGTTGCAATCCTTTTTCGATCATTCGTGCTACCGGGCTATTTGTCGATTGACATAATGCTAATGCTGATTCTATCTTATCGTCATGAATATAATCTTTTATTCGGTTCATGAAATTAATATCTGTTTCTGAAGCTTTTTTAATAGCAAAAAATCGTTCAAAAAATATATAAATGGCTACAAATGAGAGTAGCACTATTGGAATCATTATCCAGCCTCCTTTGAGAGCCATTTCCCAAAACGATAATTTTAACTCGCCTGTTAATGCTGGGTTCGAAAGATCTTCATTTACATTAATCTGCAAAAAAATTAATAATAAACTATTCATACCTGAGATTTTTTAATTATTGTATACTTTATTTAACGTGATTGATGTTTCAATATTTTGCAAGTTAAATGTTTTGTCATCATTTAAAAAGCTATTTCTGACTTATTTCGTCTTCTTTCTTGCCGGTAAGTTTATACCAAAAATGTTTCATAAGGCCTGAAAATGTGTTGAACTCTTCACGATAAAAAACACCAACACCTTGCGTGTATGGAGATTCTTCGTAAATGAGTTTGTCATTTGCTTTGTTAAAGGCTTTAACTCTAAGTTTACCACTTTTGTTTAATTTAACTTCTACGTTCACGTCGCCAACAATATTGCTGGCTTGCTCTGTTTGACCGCCATAGCCTACATTACCGTTTAATATAACCCTATCGTTTAGCAGCTGTGTCGATAAGGCCACATCTACCTGATCTTTGCTGATTTCATCACCCGGTCGGTAGTTTACACCAATATCCCATTCGTCGCTAATTTGTGATAGCCAATGGCTTAATTGATTTGATAATAACTCCGTTGTTGTAGTAGTTGCAGATCCTGCTCCGTATTCTGCTATTCCAAAATTCGTTTGGTCTGGTTCATCGTAAATAAAATTATTTATAAATAGTAACGAAAGAAATTGCTTGTTAAGTTTTTCCTGAGTATTAATTACGGTGCGCATATCGGTTTTAGTTTCCTCATCACTTGTTGGTAAATCGATATTAAACCGAACTTCAGGATTTTTTAAACTCTGAGTCATAAATATCTGACATTCAACAGGAATACGTTTGCGGTAATAATCTAATTCAGTTGAATCAACTGTAGGAAATAAGTTTGTTAATGGGGCTCTGAGGTTGTAAACCGCTTCAATATCAATTACTGCGTTATATGGATTTCCGTTCCAAACAATTCTTCCTCCGCGTTCAATATCAAAACGTTTATTCAGAATGTTTCCCAAGGTAAAAAGATAATCTCCTTCTTCGATATTATAATCACCAAACATATTGAAATTGCCATTTTTATCAATTTCGAGTTTTAAATCCCCTTCGCCTTTTGCACGGATTAAATCACCTATTTTTGAATCGAAAATTAACTGAGTTTCAGCATCTGGCGTAACCTGCAGATCAAAATTTAACCGAAAACCTGATAATTTGGAGATTACGTCTTCTTGTTGATTTGCAACCTTAATTTTATCTTCTTTATTTACAAAGCTTATAAAGTTTGATTGTCCAACTTCATCTGATTTTGAAATTGGTATATTTATTTTAGTATTTTTTTCCGTTTTACCAGAGATGTTAATTATTATATTATCGTTACCACCATTTATGTTAATAACCCCAGACATATAAGCTATTCCGTAAAACTGCTTATTATCTTTACCTGTGGTGTTGAGGGCCATAAAGTTTCTTGCATTTATATTAAAATCATAGGTAATGCTTTTTTTAGGTCCAAATGTAACGTTACCGGTTGTTCTTGCTTTGTTTTTCTGCGAATCGGTAACGGGAATATCACTAAAAATAATAGAGTTGTTTTTTATAAGTACATCAGAGCTAAAGTTATAACGGGTTTTTAAATAGTCAATAGTAAGAGCCCCATTTTCCATCGTAAGCAAACCATTAAATTCGGGATTTTTAAATGTACCTTTAAGCGCAACCATGCCCGAGGCCTTGCCTTTAATGTCGGAGGCAAAGCTCTTTAAAAACGAATTTAAAATGCTTGCATTAAATTTATTAAGGGTTATGTTAAAATCAAGTTGATTCGATTCGGGAATATACTGCCCCTCTGCAGATAATGTTCTGGTATTGTTTAAGTTACTAAAGAAGTTAAGTGCTATGGATTTATTATCGCCATTCCATTTTGTTCTGATATATGTATTGCCGATAGGTTCATTATTAAGCACAAGATTTTCAACAACAATATCGGAACCAAAAAGAGGATTACGGTAAATGTTTGATAAATTGCCATTTCCGTTAATTATTCCACCAAAATCGAGTCCAATATCTTTTGTAATTATATTTATATTGGTAAGATTAATATTGCCAAAATCGATAAAAAGTGAATCGTTGCTATTCTCCGATACTTTTCCGTTTATTTTAAAAAACTGATCATCGTGGTTAATTATAAAGTTGTTAATTGCAATGGTTGTCGAATCAATTCTTACTAATGTTCGGTTCATTCGCCATAAGGTATCTCTCATTATAATATCCGAGGGTAAAACAATAACATCAAAGCCTTGCTTGTTACTTGTTTCATCTTTTCTGATTTTTGCCGAGGCAAGGAATTTCCCCTGATACTTTATTGTATCGCTGTTATTCCAGTCAATCCTGAAATTTATTTCATCATTACTTGTTAATGAGGTAGTTTTAAAATCTTCGATAACAAAATAGTCGCTTATTCTTGCTTTTTTAACTTTTGTAAGGGCTGTAAAAAGCGAATCGTCAGAGAAAGTAACAATGCTGATGTCAGAGAAAGTATGATCTTTATATTTAAACTCATGGCTTGAAGCTGTTAGAAAAAACCGGCTTTCGTGAGCACCATATTTAAATTCTATTCTTGAGTTTTCAGCTATTTTAACTTCTGGTAAAAATAATTTGCTAAGAAGCTCCGTATTTTTGAGATTTATATCCATGGTAAAGTTATTTGGATATTCAACAGGTAATGTATCAGTGGGGTTATTAATTAATGATGGTAAGTAGTTGTACAATAAGTTTTTAATTGACTGTACAAGTGTAGCCGATTTGTAGGTTCCAAAGAGCAACGCATCGATGTAGTCTGATTTAAGTGAAATTTTTTGTGTATCGGTGAATTGTTCAGAGATAATCTTTATTGTTTCAAAATCAATTTTTTCGTTTCGTTTTGTAATACTTGTTTTGTTTAATTGAATTTCTCCAATTACATTATCAATGGTGTTCCCTTTAAAGTTTGCGTTTATCTCAAAGGCTAATGTGGAGGAGGTATCTTTTTTATCAATATTTAATTTATACAAATTTGCATTCGGAACATTGGCTATAAAGTTAAACACAGGTATTTGTCCCGAAAAATCAAGGCCTCCGCTAAAATCAAATTTAATGTTGGGATCGGTAATACTTAAAAAACCATCGTATTTTTTTTCAGTTAAATATCCATCAATAATTACATTCTGGTAATTATAATTATTTATTTCGATACTGTTAATTACACCTTCAGTCCTGATAGCCAGGGTATTATTATTGCCAATCGTGCCTTTTACCTGGGCATTAAAGCTTATATAACCAAAAAGATCTTTATTGCTTAAAAATGATCCAAGGTTAAACCCAGTTGTTTTAAGATTTCCGTTTATTGCAAGGTTTTTATTTTCGATTGGCTTGAGCGAAATATCTGTAGATGCATTTCCCAGCGAGGTAACAAATTTTCCATAGGTAACAAAGTCATCAATAAACCCGGTAAAATTACCTTCATAACTAATTTTTCCCAGCGTTCGTAGGCTTTTTGGAAATTCAATATTTTTATCCTGACCAACAATTTGGTTTACCACATTAAAGTCGGATGCATAGGTGGTAAACTTCTTAAAATCAATAAATATAAATGTTTGCTTAATATCAGGCAGCCCATTAAAGTTGAAATCAGTTATTAATTCGGTCTGATCACCAACCTGAAATTTTACCTCTTTACCTTTAAATGAATTTACTTTGCCAAACACATAACCTGATAACCCAATGTTTAATTGGATATCCTTAAAAGTCGGGGCGAAATATCCAACATCCAATAAACTAATATTTGATTCTTTAAAGGCAAAATCAAGCTTCACCAGATTGTTGAAATCCTGATAGTCATCAAAATCATTATGTCTGAATGAAATGGAGTCGGACACAACATAAGAATTGGCGGTTCGGATAGTTATATCGTTAAATTTTAAATGCTTATCGCTTATGCTCATATAAGTCTTTACATCATAAACAGCAAGTCCCGATCGTTCGGTAAAAGTGAGGTTGCGAATAAAAAATGTTACATCACCATTTTTAATGCTTAAATCTCTAACTTCCAGATTTTCAATTGAGCAGATCATGTTATTGTAATCAACACCAAACTTTTTTTGATGTTCTCTATTGGTTCTATACCTGAAAATGGATTCGTTCATTTCGATATTTTTTATATCTACTTTCCATTTTGGTTCATTTTTACGAGTTGTATCGGTGCTTTTAAACTGATCGGTTATAAATTTAATATTTATCGAGGCTGAGGTATCTTTATACAGATAAAACTTGGTATGAAATAAATCGGCTTTTTGAATATTAATAGTTTTCGATTTTCTGTCAATTCCGTTAATGCTAACAGTTAGTTTTTCGGCAAATAGCAAGGTGTCTTTGTATTGATCTTCGATATAAACATTTTTTAGAACAATTTTATTAAAGAAACTATAGTTTACCGACTCGATTTTAAAGTTTGCATCGAGATTTTTTGAAATTTCATTGGTAACTATTTTTACCAGAAATGTTTGTACGCGGGTACTTTGAAGCAAAAAATAAGCAGAAACAGATATTGTTATTAATACCAGAATAGTAGTTATCGATATTTTCGATATTTTTTTGATACTTTTGTGCATTAGATTTGATTAACGCAAAAGAAATAAAAAAAATTGTTAAAACCTTTAAATTGGGGCAATAAATGAGTGTTATAATATTAGGAATAGAATCGTCTTGTGATGATACATCAGCAGCCGTAATTAAAGATGGTTATTTACTTTCTAATATAATTGCCAATCAGAATGTGCATAAGGCATACGGAGGTGTTGTCCCGGAGCTTGCATCTCGGGCACATCAGCAAAATATAATTCCGGTTGTTGATCAGGCTTTAAAAACTGCCGGAATAAATAAAGGAGAGATCAGTGCTGTAGCTTTTACACGTGGTCCTGGTTTGTTGGGATCGCTATTGGTTGGAACTTCGTTTTCGAAATCTTTTGCACTAGCTATGAACATTCCAATTGTTGAGGTGAATCACTTGCAAGCCCATATTCTTGTTCATTTCATAAAACAATATGAGCAGGAGAACAGGTTGCCCGAGTTTCCTTTTTTATGTTTGCTCGTTTCCGGTGGACATACTCAGATAGTTATGGTAAAGGATTATCTTACCATGGAGATAATTGGGCAAACTATTGATGATGCTGCTGGCGAAGCATTTGACAAGTGTGCAAAGGTAATTGGCTTGCCTTATCCTGGCGGCCCTGTGATTGATAAAAATGCTCAATTCGGTAATAAACTTGCTTTTACATTTAGTAAACCACGCATAAAAAACCTTGATTATAGTTTTAGTGGCCTCAAAACATCATTTCTTTATTCTATTCGCGATCATATAAAAGATAATTCTGATTTTGTAACTGAAAATTTAAATGATCTATGCGCCAGCATTCAGTTTTCGATTATCGAAATATTAATGCAGAAATTAATTTTAGCAAGCAAAACTACAGGTATAAAAAATATTGCTATCGCTGGTGGTGTTTCTGCCAATTCGGGACTTCGGGATGCGATTACAGAATCAGCAAAAAAATATCAATGGAACACGTTTATTCCTGAGTTTAAATTTACTACCGATAATGCTGCAATGATTGCTATTACCGGGTATTATAAATTCTTAAACAAAGATTTTGCTTCGCAAGATATTGCTCCGCTCGCCCGGTTTCAGTATTAAAAGGGAGCTAATTTAAAACAGGTAAACAATTTATTTAACCAACATATCCTTTTTTTTGTGCGATCTGGTTGAAATATATACTATTCCAATTATTAAAACCAAAAATATAACCGTAAAAAACACCTGCCTTTTTATTAATTTGTAAACCGAACTCATTCTGTCTGAATTATCTGTAATAACTGATAATGCAAAATCAGGAAGTCGAGTTGATGGATCTTGCTGAACATACATAAATTCAACATTGGCTTTTTTGTTACCCAGAGCAAAATCAGTATTCATATCGGCCTTTTGTTCAAATGTTTGAGCAATAATACTATCTGGAATATACCTGTTCACAGGTTCATCGATAAGGGCGAACCGGTATTCGGCATTACCAAACCAATAGTTTACCGAAATAATGTTTTCGTTTTGTTCTGAAATTTTCTTTAACCGGTTTCGGAACATATCCATTATTTTATCGGCTACTTCAGATGAGCTACCAATCTCGATAATGAATTTACCATCTTTGGTAGCTTGATATGAATACGATCGTAATCGCTTGGTAGAACTCTCAAACTGAAATTTTTCTGCAAAAAATGCACGTGATCTTTGTATTCGGTCTAAAAGAGCGGTTCGCTCCGAGCCAAAAGCAGAAAAATCCAAGCCCCAATCGGGAGTGTAAGTGGTATTAACAATTACATATTCGTCGATAATGTACAAATCATGAAAAAGAGTGTCTAAACCTAGTTTATTGAGCTCGTTGATAAGATTAACAGTTTTAAAATCAACAGCCGGACTCATTACTGTTAGTTTTTCGAGTACCATTTTTTGTACATCATAAAAAGATTTTTCGAATGTTTTTAACGAGGAGGTTTGAAAATCGCTCAGACTAATTATTTCTTCTTTAATTTTATTTCGTAATGCTTCTTCGCTTTGCTCTTGTATTTTTATCGCATCCCTGATTATTATGATTGCAAACAATGAGTTTAATAATAAAACAGCTAATGAAATTTGCCAAAATAAAACTGTAAATACCGATTTCCTGTTTGATGTTGTTTTCATGAATTTGATTGTTAAAATTGCAGGTAAGTTAATAAAAAAAGTTGAATAATGTTTTTTTAACTGTTGATAACCAGTTAGAACAAGTAAGAATATAATGTTAGTTATTGAATATCAGATTTTTCGATATTAGAATTTGTTTAGTTAAAACGCGTGTTCTATAGGGTATTTTCTTTTGTAACTAAATACTAGTTTAAATTGCTCGAAAAATATTAATACCTTTGAAAAGAATTTTATTTTTTTTGAATGTCCGTTTTATGTCATAAATATTATGTAAATAAATTGAAAATCAATTTGTTTGCCCCAAACCCCTAAAGGGTGCAAATTGATTTTCTTCACACCCTTTAGGGACGGGGCAAATGAAGAAAATCATTAACAACAATTATGAATAAAAGCGGACAATCGTTTTATTTTTAAATTATAAACCATAAATCCGCTTTCGTCGGGCAGGTTTGTTTTAACTTTTAACTTATAAATTCTAATTTATGTACGACTTTAAAAAGCATAGTTTTTATAAACCAATGGAAGTGGATTCGGTTATTTCAACAGTTTTTACCATATATTTAAAAAATTTCTTTAAACTATTTTTCTTTACTTTTTTAACTGTTTTATTGGTGCAATATCTGTTTTATTCGATTGGTTTTTACGAAGTTATGAAAACTTTTAATCCCGAATATGTTGAAGGGAATTTAGGTTATTTCTTTAAATTGATGGGTAAAATATTAATAATATCAGTACTTGCATATGGTATTCTTAACACATTTTTAATTAACTATCTATATGTAAAAGATATCGATCCTAATGCATCAATTGGTTCAATATTAGGTGAGTCGATCAGTAAATTTACAATTCACATGATTTTTTTTATGATACTAACTTCTTTTATCATATTTTTTGGTATGATGTTAGGAGTTATTGTATTTATAATAGGTATTTTATTGGCCGCTATTTATTTTGGAACCGTTTTGGTTAGCGGATGTTCCATAATTGTTGTTGAGCAAAAAAATGCTTTCGATGCCATTGGTCGTTCATTTTCACTTACTCATAAGGATTTTTGGCAGGCTGTAGGCTCATTGGTTTTATTTGTTTTAATACTTATTTTAATTTCAATGATTTTAAGTGCAATAATAGCTATACCTTTTGTAATTTTGTTTTTTGGAAATATGAATGAAACAACTAATTTTTTAGATGCTTTTAACTTAAATCTTTATGATTTAGGTGTTTGGCAAGTGGTTTTAAATTCAATAGTTTCGGCATTAACTTTTCCGCTTTATGCAATCTTTTCGCTAGTGCTTTATTTTAAACTTAAATATACCGAAGATCAAAAAGCCATTTTTAATAATCAATAAATTTGTGGGTTAGAGTTATACGCTGATTTAATAGCTCGTACTTTAATTTCTAAATTTTCAACCAATTGTTATGATATGATGTTTTATGTAAAAAAATCAACATGATTCATATTTTATCACCAGCAAAAACGCTCGATTATACCAATTCAATTCAGATCAATAAATACACTCAGTCAGATTTGTTGGGTGATTCGAAGATTTTAATGGACCAGCTAAAGAAATATAGTCCGGGTGATCTTGAAAAATTAATGAATATTAATAAAGAGTTGGCTAACATTAATTTTGAGAGAAATCTGTCATGGCGAATTCCTTTTACCACAGGTAACTCAAAGCAGGCATTGGCTGTTTTTAAAGGTCAAGTTTTTATTGGATTACAAGCGAATACATTAACTGAAAAGGAGTTGTTATTTGCTCAGGATCATTTAAGGATATTATCTGGATTATATGGAGTGCTGCGTCCTCTGGATTTAATACAGCCTTACAGACTCGAAATGGGAACCGAATTAAACAATCCGAAGGGCAAAAATCTATATAAATTCTGGGGTACAAAACTTACTGAGATCATAAATGCCGAATTAAAAAAACAAAAATCTAAGGTGCTTATAAATCTGGCTTCGAATGAATACTTTAAGGCTATAAATCCAAAATTAATAAATGGAACCATTATTACACCGGTGTTTAAAGAATCAAAAGGTAACGATTTTAAGCAGGTTACTATTTATGCAAAAACCGCCCGTGGTTACATGAGTCGGTTTATTATTCAGCATCGCATCGAAAGTCCCGAAGATATAAAGGCATTTGATACTGGTGGATATTTATATAATTCAGATTTGTCCAACGAAAAAGAATGGGTGTTTACGAGGTAGTTTCCAACAAACCAAAAAATATCATGGTGGATAATTTGCTGTATAAAGTCATTGAGTAAAAAACAATAAAAATACCGACTAGGAACAAAACCAAACATTTGCTCGCCTCGACAAACAAACCAAAGCTTCAGGCTGCAAAAATGATGATTCCTTGCCGACACACCCACAGATAATAACTTGTTGATAAATAGTTTGAATTTTTTTTATTTCAATAAGTAAAATTGTAATATATTTGACAGTAAATGTCAATACTTATTATGTCAACAGTCGGAATCAAATTAAGGGAGCTTAGGGAAAAATCGGGATTTTCACTCCGAAAAGCAGCAGTACAAGTAGATATTGATGTTGCAATTTTGAGCAAAATGGAAAGAGGAGAACGAAAATTCACGAAAGAAATGATTATTCGACTTTCGGAGTTATACAATTTCAATCCGGAAAATTTAATAATAGATTTTCTAAGTGAAAAAGTTGTTTACGACTTGAAAGACGAAGAACTTGGATTAAAGGCACTAAAAGTGGCTGAACAAAAAATCAAATATAACAAAGCAAATTAGACCAGAATGGATATAAAAAACTTCATCGAAAAGCTCGGATTTACTGGTAATCTTTTTACTTATAGTAAAGAGTATAAACTTCATAATTATACAATCCGTATTGACCTGCAAAAAGGAAAAATATATTACAGAAAAGATGAAAAGACCACTGTAGAAAGGCAGGAAGACGGACAAATTCAATTAGGCGACCATACAACTTCAAATTTTTCAGCACCTGAAAGCCTTGTTGTACTTGAATGTGTAAACAGATTATTGGAAAAAGGATATGCTCCAAATGATATTCACCTTGAAAGAAAATGGAAAGTTGGACATGGAGCAAGTGGCGGAAAAGCAGACATTAATATTTACAATAAAAGTGATGGAAAAACACTTTTAATTATTGAATGTAAAACATGGGGCGAAGAATTTGAAAAAGAAAAAAACAAAATGGAGGAACATGGTGGGCAGTTGTTCACTTATCTGAATCAAGATAAAAACGCCCAATTCCTTGTTTTATATGCTTCAAAACTTGAAAACGATGAGTTTATATATGACAATTTAATAGTTCAAGTTAAAGACAGAAAAGAAGATTTAGAAAAGTCCTTAAAACAAATTGAAGAAGAAAATATTAAGCTCTATCGTGATGCAAATAATAAATCGGAATTATTTGATGTTTGGAAAGAGTCTTTCAATAAGTATTTTCATTTCAATGGCATATTTGATGCCGATGCAAACGCTTATTCCTTAGAACTTAAAGCACTCAAAAAGAAGAACCTAAAAAAACTTGATGACGCTAAAGGGTTGTTCAATAAATTTGCTGAAATATTAAGACATAACAATATTTCAGATAACGCAAATGCTTTTAATCGTGTGCTTTCCTTGTTTTTGTGCAAAATCGTTGACGAAGAAAAAAAGGACGAAGATGTTTTAGATTTTCAGGTAAAAGAGGATGAAGAATACGAACATATCATAGACCGACTTCAAGCCCTTTATCAAAAAGGAATGGCAAAATTAAAAGAGGAAATTGTTTATTACTCTGAAGAAGATTTGCATAAAATCATAAAACTATATCCGAAGCAAACTCCAATAGAAAAGGTCGAAGCCATTTTTAGAGAATTAAAATACTATACAAACAATGAGTTTGCTTTTAAAGAAGTACATAATAAAAAATTATTTCAACAAAATGCTCGTGTTTTGGTGGAAGTAATAAAACTCATTCAAAATTATCAGTTCCGTTTTACAAGCAAACAACAAGTGCTAGGGGATTTCTTTGAATTAATGTTAAACCATGGTGTTAAACAATCGGAAGGTCAGTTTTTTACTCCAATTCCAATTGTCCGATATATTATTTTATCTCTAGGTTTTGAAAATATTATCAATGGAAAATTAGAAAAAGAAGATACTGAGTTTTTACCCAAAATACTTGATTATGCGTGTGGTGCAGGACACTTTTTAACGGAAAGTATTGAGGAATTGCAACAAGTATTAAAAGGTATCGATGAAACTAAATACAGTGATGAATTAATAAAAAAAATCATCGAATACAGAAAAGGAACAGAATGGGCCGCTGATTATATTTTTGGAATTGAAAAAGATTATCGACTTGCCCGTACTTCTCAAATTGCTTGTTATATTAATGGAGACGGTGATGCAAATATCATTTTTGGTGATGGCTTGGAAGAACAAGACAGATTGAACTTAGATAAAAAGAAATTTGATGTAGTTATTGCAAATCCACCCTATTCCGTTAAAGCATTTCGAAATTACTTAAATGTTGGAAGAACACATTATGATTTATTTGAATCATTAACTGACAGAAGTAAAGAAATTGAAGTGCTTTTTATTGAACGTACGAAACAAGTTCTAGCAGAAAATGGCTTAGCCGGTATTGTTTTGCCTTCAACAATTTTAACAAACGAGGGGCTGTATTCAAAAGCTCGTGAAATATTTCTCAAATATTTTGAGATTAAAGGAATTACAGAACTTGGCAATAAAACATTCATTGCAACAGGAGCCTCTACTGTTGTCATGTTTTTAAAACGCAGAAGTGATGATTTTGTAAAAGACCGTGAATATATAGCTGACGATTTATTTAACGGTATCAGCCGAAATAAGAAAATGGAACATATTGATAGTGAAAGACTATTAAAAATGTTTATTGAATATCGGGAATTTGAAGAAATAGAATATAAGAAATTTATAAAAGGCGAAATAACAGAACAACTTAAAGATACAGAAATGTTCAAAGAATATTTCAATTCGTTTAGCAATAGCAGTGAAATTAAGAATTATACAAGTAAACCTACTTTTAAGAATCTGAGTAAAACGGACCAACAGAAAGAACTTGATAAACGATTTTTGGAATTTGCAAAACAAATAGAAAAAGAGAAATTTATATTTTTTTCTATGTGTTTAGGTTCTGGGCAGGAAAAAACCTATGAATTTCAAAAAACAATAATAGTAAAAACTGGTAAAGAAGTTGAAGAACAAAAGGAATATCTTGGTTATGTATTCGAAGGAGACAGAGGTTCTGAAGGTTTAAAAGTATTAAATAATGGAGGTAAATTATATGATAATTCTAATTATAAGAATTATGATAAAGCAAGCATTTATATAAGACAAGCAATTAATGATAACATTTCTCAAAATATTTCAGAAACTCAAAAAAACAATATTTCAATTCATTCTTTAGTCAATCTTATATCATTTAATCAGATAAAATTTGAGAAAATAATTAAGGAAAATATTGAAAAAAAGTTCAAAATTACGAGTAAATGGGGTGTTGTAAAGATTGGAAATATTGCTGATTTGATAATGGGGCAATCACCAGAATCCAATTTTTATAACAATCAAAGTAATGGTCTTCCTTTTTATCAAGGTAAAAAAGATTTTGGGAAAAAATATTTAAACAAACCTAATGTATGGACATCTCAAATTACAAGAGAGTCATTAAAAAATGACATACTAATAAGTGTTCGTGCCCCTGTTGGTGATGTAAATCTTAATCCATTTGAAAAAATTTGTATTGGGCGTGGTTTAGGAGTAATAAGAAGCAATAAAGATGTGAATAGTCTCTATTTATTTCACTTGCTTAATCAAAATAAGGAAATAGTTGGAGGCAAACAGGGGCTAGGTTTTGATTCTATTAATAAGGATGAGTTAGCAAATACATCTATTCCTCTCCCACCAATAGAAATTCAAAACAAAATTGTTGCTGATTTTGAAAAGATTGATAAAAAAGAAATAGCGGATTCGGCAAACATTGAAAAACTAAATACTGAAATTTATACTGAATTACAAAATTCAATACAAGGTAAAAAGAAAATTAAACTTGATAACATCTGCACAATACAAAGCGGTGGCACACCCAAAAGGGAAGTTGCAGAATATTGGAATGGTACAATAAATTGGTTGCGTTCTGAAGTTTGCCAAAATTGTTACGTTTATGAAAGCGATGGAAACGAAAAAATCACAGAATTAGGCCTTTCAAAATCTTCTGCAAAATTATTAAAACCTGATACAATTCTTATGGCTTTAGTCGGTGCAACCATTGGCAGAGTTGCATACTTAACGTTTGAAGCAACAACTAATCAAAATGTTGCAGGGCTATTCCCTAAAGACAACAAACAACTCATTTCGAAGTTCTTGTTTTATTCTTTAATGAATGATTTTGAAAAAAATTTTGGAAGTGCAAAAGGCAAATTCACTATGGCAAACATGACAACCATTAAAAACCTTGAAATTGCCTTGCCATCTTTTGAAGAACAGAAAAAACTTGTTGCAATCATTGAAAAGAAAGAAAAAGAAATTGAAAAATTGAAATTAGCATTATCTACTGTTGAAGCAGAGAAAGAAGAAGTTTTGAAAAAATATTTATAACCAGCACTTCTTTGTCAAGCATATTTGCTGATCGCAGCAGCCAATGCTAAGCCCACAACCTGCAAAAGAGTTTGCCTACCCAAACGCTCGACAGACAGAAAGATGTAACAAATTAAATGTGAAATGAAATAAAACAAAATAAAATAAAAAAATAATATGTCAATGTGCTAACAAATGATTGAGCCCAATTAGGCTTATTTGCTGATTGGAATATTATTGTTAATTAGTAAATATAACATGGTATAAAGACACTACACTACTGTTATCTCACCAGCTGGCTCTACCACAGGTATATTGTAAACTATTCAATCTGAAAAACCATAATGCCATATTGCTTTTTGCCTTGTGTAAATGAGGCAAAAAGATGTGTGCCCTGAATATAAATATGCTGAAACTTTTTATCTTTATCAATATGTTCGAATATTTTTTCAGGTTTTTCGGGTTCTCTAATATCATACACCTCAATGGTTTTGGTGCAAGCCACGTATAAATAATTACGGTCAATAAGCAAATCAACAGGTTTGCCATTAGTTTTTAGTTCTTTAACCTCGTGTGGATATAATGGCAGGTTTAAGTTTAATACAGAGAGGCTTCCATAATCATTTGCCAAATATCCTGTAGATGCTCTAACTAGTAGTTTATTTGCAGGGGCGTCTTTAATAAAATCTTTTGGAAACTCAACTGGTTTAAAGCTGGTAAATGGATCCTGGAACTTAAATGTTTTCAGTCCTCTTGATCCACCTGAAATCATTATATAGGGAGGTAAAATCTGAATATTATTTATGGTAAAACCTAAAATATTGCTTCTGGAAATCATTTCTAAATTTTCAAGGTCGCTAAAATTAATAATTTCAAGTCCTAACCCGGCAAACCCTAGCAGAGCATAGTTTTCGTAAATCTCAACACAATTTACATCATGATGTCGGTAATACGTAGCTATACTATATGGAGTGGCAGGATCAGTTATGTCAATTATCTTTAAGCCCAACTCACCATAAGCCAGATATGCTCTGTTACCAATAACTTTTACGTTTAATGCTTTACCATAAACCCTTTCTCGGTAGCGTATTTCGTATTCGTTGTATTTCGAAAAATCTTTTAAATTAGTTAAATCTGAAATAGTAAGAATCTGAAGATCTTCGTTTCCTAACGGTAAAAAGAGAAGTGTATCTTTAATATCAAAGTTTGATAGTTTAATATTTTTCGCATTTGACATATATGTTGAAACAGGAAAGATAAACTGCGCAAAAGAAATAGTTGTATAAAGCACTAAAATTAATATAAAGAACAACTTTCTCATGGTTGGGTAAAATTTTATGTAAATACAAAAGTAACCAAATAACTCTAAATGAAATCTTTATTCAACATAAATTACCAATCCTTTTAAATACTCACCTTCAGGATGATAAATATTTACAGGATGATCGCCGGGTTGAGTTAATTGATGCAAAATTCGAACATTTCTTCCTGTGTTTGCAGCTGCAGCAAATACGCTTTTTCTAAATTCCTCTTTGCTAACCACTTGTGAGCAGGAAAATGTGAAAATAATGCCGCCGGGCTTAATTTTTTCGATCGCTTTGGCGTTTAATCGTTTATAACCTTGTAATGCATTTTTAAGTGCATTGGTATGTTTTGCAAATGCTGGAGGATCGAGTATTATAAGATCGTACTTCTGATCAATTGAGTTAAGATAATCAAACGCATCAACTGTGAAGCTTTCGTGTTTATTGGTTTTGCCAAAATTTAGTTCGATGTTCTGGTTAGTAAGATTTATGGCAATCTGCGAGCTATCAACGGAATGTACTATATTGGCGCCACCACGCATGGCATATACCGAAAATCCACCTGTATAGCCAAATACATTTAAAACTGAACGATTTTTGGCATATTCCGAAACCAGTTTTCTGTTTTCGCGCTGATCGATAAAAAATCCTGTTTTTTGTCCTTCTTCCCAGCTAATTAAGAACTTATTGCCATATTCAATTAGTATATTCTTTGATAAATTGCCATATAAATATCCGTTTTTTGGATGAATATCAGATTTAAAAGGAATTGTAGATTCGCTTTTATCATAAACAGCTAAAAGTTTTTTCCCATAGACCGATTTTAATGCCTCAAGAACTTTCTCACGTGATAAATACATACCTATTGAATGCATTTGAGTTACGGCTGTTCCGTTGTAAAAATCGATGATTAAACCTGGTAATCCGTCACCTTCGCCATGCAGCAAACGATAAACATTATTATTTTCGTTCTCGGCTAACCCGAGCATTTTTCTGAGCGTATAGGCTGATTCAATTTTTTTGTTCCAAAAATTCTGATCAATAGGTTCTTTCTTAAACGTGATGATACGAATGGCAATTGATCCGATTTGAAAATGGCCGAGGCCTAAAAATTCATTATCAGAGCTAAAAACCTCAACCAATTCGCCTTCAGTTAATTGTTGTGTATTGGTTTTTATGGCACCCGAAAAAATCCATGGGTGATATCTTTTTAACGATTGTTCTTTGCCAGGTTTAAGAATTATTTTTGGATAGCTCATTATAAATTATTGGGTTTAATTTTTTGCAATTGATTATTAAGTTCCTTATAAATTTGAAAACAAGCCCAGGCGTCGGTGGCTGCATAAACCTGCTGTGCCTCGGTTAATTCGGGTCGATCCCAGTTAGTTACCTGCTGCGATTTAGATATTCGCTGACCGAATATGATAGCCATAATTTTTTTAAGACTTGTGCTTTTTATCCCAAATGCTTTTACATAATGTTGCAAATCAATAAATCCAGCAGGGTTGAAATGTTTTATTTGTTTTAAAATATTAATGTCGTCTTTCAGTGCAAGGCCAATCTTTTTTATATCAGGGTTTTCGAATAATGGGATAACCGAATCGGGTAATCCAATTAAATTTATACGGAACAGGAAAGCCTGGTTTAATGTGGCAATTTGAAGAAGCGATACCGGGTTTTTTGCTCCTTTTTTAAACGAAGGTTTTGTTTCTGTATCAATTCCAATAATTGGTTGATTTTTTATAAGTTCAGTAAAAAGTTCCACTTTTTGGGGAGAGTCGACAATAAAAATTTTTCCTGTAAATTGCACAAGAGGAAGATTCTTGATCTCTTCATTGGTTATTTCTTCTGCAAACATGGTTAATTAAAATTCATGTTGTTAATGTCTGTCTGTCTTCGGGTAATAAACCAATCAGAGGTGTCTTTTTCTTCTGGATTATTGGGTGTATTTTTAGTTGTTAACTCCTGAATAGTTGGATCAAGCAATATAATATGAATTGCTTTGAGCGCACGTACTGATTTTTGACCCCAGAACTCCTCAAAATTAATGCTACATTCACCAACAGCATCCTGCAAGGTATCTTCTGTGCCCATGTTTACAAGACTTATAAAATTTTTAATATCCTGATAAATGTCTGCAATATCTTCAGAAATACTCAATGTTATAATTTCAGGATTTCCGGTAGCTTCTGAAACTTGAATATCCGTATAAACATCAAACGGTCCGAGTTGTTTCTGAATTGAATCGTGCACAAAATACCAATCTTCTTCAGTTACAAAAGTTTCTATATCATCGTTAGCTTGATAATCTGTTTTCGGAAATAATGATCCTTTTAAGTAGAGTAACGATAAAATTTTTCTTGTTTTATCTAAAAACTCAACAGGTGAAATGGTTAAAGCTTTCTCAACAAACAAACAAAATTCTGCTGAAATGGTTATAAACTCTGTAACTCCTTGTGAGTAAATAAAATTGTTTTCTGAATCGTTTTGCATTCGGTATTCGTAAATTTTGGGAGCAAAGGTATAAAAAAAGTCGGTATTATTTAAGGCTCAATAAATCAATGAGTAGTTGTTCTTTTAGCAATTTAATTACTCCTGTGATCTAGTCCAGACCAGCAGCTCTGTTTCGGTTTTGGTAATTTTTTCGTTGTCGAGCAACCATTGCACAACTTTAATTACTTTATCTTTTTTAAATTTTGACAGTTCAATCAGATTGTTTATAGCTGTTGGCTCTAACTGAAGTTTGTTTTTTAATTCCTCCAGAATAAGATCAAACTCGTACTTGCTAAGATCGAGCTCGTTTCTTCGTGTACAAACATCGCACATTCCGCATCGTTCAGGATTGCTGTCGCCAAAATAGCTCAATAAAATCTGGCTGCGGCATTTATTGTTCGATGCAGCATACTGAACCATTGCTTTTAGTTTTTCGAAGTAGCGTTGTTTTCTAAAATCATAATTTTCGCGCGAAATATGTAATGATTTATCATCAAGTCGTTCTTCGGAATAAAAGATAATCGGATTTTTTCTTTGAGGTATATAATCAATTATACCAACAGATTTTAATCGATTTAAAAATTTAAAAACAGTATCGATATCCGTTTTTGCCTTTTGGGCCAGTGAATGTTCGTCAATGCTAACATAATCGGAGAAAACACCTGTATAAGATCGTAAAATCAGTTTTATAAAACCATCGAACTGAGCATTGGCAACCTGAAATTTATACAAATCATCACGGTTGGTTTTAAAATGAATCTTTGAGGGATTATTTAGTTCATCAGTAAGTTCAATGTATCCTTCTCTTTGTAAAAAATTAAGGCTGCTAATTATTTTTCCCAGGCTAAAATTGTAGTTTTTTGCAAAATCATAGAGAATAAAATCATACGAGCCATTTTTCCCTCCACCAAAAGGAATTTTAAAATAATTACCCAAAGCGTGATATACTTCCTTTATTTCCTTTATCTCAGGAAAATTAGTATCAATACGTTGTTCGGCTTTAACTTTGTCGGAGTTATTATACAGCAATACTGCATAGGCTTTCTTTTCATCACGTCCGGCACGTCCGGCTTCCTGAAAATATGCCTCGATACTATCGGGCAAATCGATATGGATAACAAAACGTACATCAGGTTTATCAATGCCCATACCAAATGCGTTTGTAGCAACAATTACACGTGTTGCGCCTTGTTTCCATGCATTTTGCTTTGCGCCTCTGATTTCATGTTTTAGTCCGGCATGATAATAATCGGCCGAGATGTTATTTTTTTGAAGAAATACTGCTATCTCTTTTGTGTTCTTTCTATTTCGTACATAAATAATTCCGCTGCCTTTAACCTTATTAATTGTCTCGAGTAGGTACTTCAATTTATCGTCAACATTGCGAACCAAATAAACCAGGTTTTTTCGCTCAAAGCTTTTTTTAAGTAGATTCTTTTCTTTAAAATTTAATTTCTGCTGAATATCTTCAACCACCTGAGGTGTAGCTGTTGCTGTGAGTGCCAGAACAGGAACATCCGGAATTAAGTTTCGGAGTTCGGCAATACGAAGATACGATGGTCTAAAATCATAGCCCCATTGCGAAATACAATGTGCTTCGTCAATAGCAATTAAGTTAACTTGCATGTGTTTGGCGCGAACCTGAAAAATCTCAGTATCAATTCTCTCGGGCGAAATGTATAAAAACTTAACACTCCCGTAGATACAGTTTTCCAGCGTGTTATCAATTTCATCCTTTGTCATTCCGGAGTAAATAGAAAGGGCTTTTATTCCACGACTATTCAGGTTCTCGACCTGATCTTTCATTAAAGCAATTAAAGGTGTAATAACAACACATATTCCGTCCTTTGCCATTGCCGGAACCTGAAATGTAATTGATTTACCTCCACCGGTAGGCATTAAAGCTAATGTATCTCTGCCCGACATCACTGATGCGATAATATCTTCCTGTAGTGGTCTAAACTTCGAATATCCCCAATATTTTACCAATATTTGTTCGTACTGGTTCATGTAGCTTTTTATATGTATTTTTGAGCAGGTTAAAAATCGTTAAAAAAATCGATAGTTTCGATATTATACAAATTTAACCCTAATAATTTGCTATTTTTTTGTAATTTGGCACAATTTTAAAAATACAAAAAACTATAAAATAATGTCGTTTTTAAGAGATAAAGTTTCGATAGAGGGCTTGACATTCGATGATGTATTGTTGATTCCTCAGTATTCAGAAGTACTTCCACGAAACGTGGATATTTCAACTCGATTTTCGAGAAATATTACACTTAACGTTCCGATAGTTTCGGCTGCTATGGATACTGTTACCGAAGCAGAGCTAGCGATTGCTATTGCCCGCGAGGGAGGCATTGGTGTTATTCACAAGAACATGAGTATCGAAGAACAAGCAAGACAGGTAAAGACAGTAAAGCGAGCTGAAAACGGCATGATCTACGATCCCATTACTATTCATAAAGATGGAACAGTAGGCGATGCTTTAAATCTTATGAAAGAATATAAAATCGGCGGCATTCCTGTTGTTGATAAAAGTAAAATACTTATTGGTATTGTAACAAACCGCGATTTGCGTTTTGAAAAATCGATGAACAGAAAGATTGCCGAAGTAATGACAAAAGATAATATTATTACCACACATCATTCAACGGATCTTGAGAAAGCAGCAGATATCTTAAAACGACATAAAATTGAAAAACTGCCTGTAGTTGATGAAAATAATAAACTTATAGGATTGTTAACTTACAAAGATATTACTAAAATTAAGGATAACCCGATTGCTTGTAAGGATTCAAAAGGCCGGTTACGTGTAGCTGCAGGAGTTGGTGTAACACATGATACGGTCGAAAGAGTTACTGCGCTTGTTAACTCAGGAGTTGATGCTATTGTTATCGACACGGCTCATGGACACTCAAAGGGTGTTCTTGATATGCTTAAAAAAGTAAAGAAAACATTTCCCCAAATAGATGTAGTCGTTGGTAATATTGGTACTGGTGAGGCTGCAAAAGCTCTTGTAAAAGCTGGTGCCGATGCAGTAAAGGTTGGAATAGGTCCCGGATCAATTTGTACTACTCGTGTAATTGCAGGTGTTGGTTTACCTCAACTTTCAGCAATTTATGAAGCAGCTAAAGCGATCGAAGGTTCTGGTGTTCCTGTTATTGGCGATGGAGGCCTAAGATATTCGGGCGATATTGTTAAAGCAATTGCAGCAGGAGCTGATACTGTTATGGCAGGATCATTATTTGCAGGTGTTGAAGAGTCGCCAGGTGAGACAATAATCTATAATGGACGTAAATTCAAATCATACAGAGGCATGGGATCGATCGAAGCCATGCAACAAGGTTCTAAAGACCGATATTTTCAGGATGTTGAGGACGATATTAGCAAACTTGTTCCCGAGGGTATTGCTGCAAGAGTTCCATTTAAAGGCAGTTTATCTGAGGTTATTTATCAGCTTGTTGGTGGTTTAAGAGCCGGTATGGGTTATTGCGGTGCTCCCGATATAAAAACATTAATGCAGGCTAAATTTGTTAGAATAACTGCTGCTGGTGTAAACGAAAGTCATCCGCATGATGTTGCAATTACCCGCGAGGCACCAAATTATAGTCGTCAGATTTAATTTAATGCGTATTCTTAAAAAATATCTATCAACAATGAATAAAATTGTATTCCTTCTTCTTGCCTTTTTAATGACCTTTCAATTGAATGCGCAGCAATCGGCTGATGAAACCTTGTTAACTGTTGATGGCAAGAAGATTGGCAAGAATGAATTTTTAAATCAATACAATAAAAACAAAACAAATATTACTGCGGGTGAGGTAATGTCTGTTGATGAATATTTTCAGTTGTTTATTTATTTTCAACTAAAAGTGCGAGAGGCAGAAAAAAGCGGTTTTGATACGCTGCCTGCATTTAAAAATGAGTTAAAAGGATACAGAGATCAGTTGGCAAGGCCATATCTGATTGATAATATTACAAATGAGAAATTAGTTAAAGAGGCTTATAAAAGGATGCAGTCTGAGGTAAGAGCGAGTCATATACATGTAGAGGTTAGTCCTGAAGCCACTCCTGAAGATACTTTATTGGCTTACGAAAAAGCTCTGGCTTTGCGTTTACGGGTTATAAATGGTGAACCATTCGAATATGTTGCTAAAGGTGCTTCTGACGATAAATCAGTAAAATATAACGGTGGAGATTTGGGCTATTTCTCAGTTTTTGATATGGTTTATCCGTTTGAAAATGCTGTATATACGATGAAAGTTGGTGAAATATCAATGCCTGTGCGAACTCAGTATGGATATCATATCATACAAAAAACTGATGTACGAAAATCAATCGGACAGATTAAAGTAGCCCATATCATGCTGTTAACACCTCAAGGTATTCCTGCAGCCGAAGAGCAGAGCAAAAAAACTCTTATCAACGAACTTTATCATCGCACAAAAAATGGTGAGGATTTTGCCGAATTGGCCAAACAGTATTCCGAAGATCGCGGATCGGTGAATAATGGAGGCGAATTGCCTTGGTTTGGCACAGGTAAAATGATTCCTGAATTTGAAAAAGCAGCTTTTGGTCTTTTATCGAATGGGAGTATTTCTCAACCTGTAAAAACAAGTTTCGGATGGCATATCATTAAGCGAATTGATAAAAAAGAAGTAGGAACTTTTGCAGAACTGGAATCTGAATTAAAATATAAAGTAGGTAAAGATCAGAGAATTGATATTGCTCGAACAGCACTGATTAATAAACTTAAATCGCAGAATGGTTTTAGAATAAAGGAATCAAATAATCCATGCTATTACGACTCAACCGAAAGTCGTTTAATGGCAAACACAAAATATCTCGATCAAAAATTAAAAAGAAACGATACCTTGTTTGTTTATGCCGGAAAAGTAACCCGCGAAAAAGAGTTTAGTAATTATTTAAATAATATTAATGGGTCGAATAATCTTGATCCAGAGAAACTTAAGAAGTACTTTAATTACTTTGTTGAGAGTATAATTCTCGAAACAGAAGATAAATCGTTAGAGAAAAAGTATCCTGAGTTTAAGAACACGATTAAAGAATATCACGATGGAATTTTGTACTTCGAAATTACTGATCAGAGAGTATGGTCGAAAGCTCAGAACGACTCTATCGGTCAATTAAAGTATTACGAAGAAAACAAACACAATTATGTTTGGGACGAAAAGTTTGATGGCGCTGTTTATTACTCTGAAAATGCAAAAATTCTAAAAAAAGTTTCAAAAACCATCAATAAAAGTAGTTTTGGTAAAAAAATAACTAATAACGATTTATTGAAGAAGTATAATACTTCCGATAATCAGCAATTAAAAATAATTAGCAGCGTTTTTAATAAAGGAGAAAACGAATATGTTGATTATTATATATGGAAAATGACTAAACCTACTGATTATAGTAATGCAATAGTAAAAGGAAAGCTGCAACCAAAATACACTAAATCATTTAGCGAGATTAAAGGACAGATTATATCAGATTACCAAAGTTTTTTAGAAAAAAGCTGGACAGAGGAGCTTAAGAATAAATATGTTGTTACTATTAACGAAAAGGTTTTATCCGAAATAAAGAAGTAGCATGAAATACCTTCACCCGATATATTTTTTAATCATCTTTCTGTTTATTTCCTGCACAAAGCAAAATATATCAGATTCGGATCGTCCTGTGGCAAAGGTGTACAATAATTATTTGTACATGAGCGATCTGGAAGGCCTTCTTCCTACTCAGATATCAAAAGATGATAGTATTATTATTGTGCGTAATTATATCAATAACTGGATTAAAAAACAATTGATGGTTCATAAAGCTGAAATAAACCTCTCTGACGAAAGTAAAAATATTCAGAAAGAAATAGAAGATTATAAATCATCACTATTAATTTTTAGGTATAAGCAGGAGCTTATAAAGCAAAAAATCGATACCATAGTTACCGACAGTGAAGTTAGAAATTATTATACCCAGTTTTCGGGAAATTTTATCCTTAACCAGAATATTTTAAAAGCTACGATCATTAAAATTTCAAACCAAATAACTGATTTGCAGAAAGTTCGCCAATGGTTTAAGTCCGATGATCCTGACAGTAAGCTCCAACTTGACGAATATTGTTATCAATATGCAACAAAATATCATTCGTTTAACGATGAGTGGATTAATTTCAATGATTTAGTTAAAGAAGTTCCGCTTGATGTATCAAACGAAGATCAAATACTTAAATACCATAAGTTTATCGAAATAAGTGATTCTGCATTCTATTATTTTGTAAAAATTAATGATTCTGCGCTAAAAAGTACAGTGCAGCCGATTGATTTTGCTGAGCTTAAAATAAAAAGCATCATCCTTAATAAAAGAAAATTTACTTTTTTGGAGGAGATTGAGAACAATATTTATAATGACGCCCTTGATAGAAACGAGTTTGTAATTTATTAATACCAATTTAAAATGATTCAAAAGATTAAGATTACCATTTTTATACTTTTTAGTTTTATTTCAGTTGTACAGGTTTATAGTCAGGAAAAACTGATGATAGATCAGGTAGTAGCTGTGGTTGGCGATAAGGTTGTGCTACAGAGTGATGTTGAAAACCAGGTTCTTCAGTTCATGAATCAAGGTTACAAACCTCAGAGTGGCAGTTTAAAATGCGAAGTGCTCGAAGAGTTGTTGGCACAGCGATTACTTTTAACTCAGGCCGAACTGGATAGTTTGGTTGTTGGTGCAAACCAGATAGAATCGGAGCTTGAACGCAGATTAAATTACTTTATCCGACAAATTGGGTCAGAAAAAAAGCTCGAAGAGTACTATAATAAATCAATTCTGGAAATTAAAGAAGATTTCAGACCGCTTATTCACGACCAATTGCTTACCCAAAGCATGCAAAGAGAAATCGTTTCGGGGCTAGAGATTTCGCCTAAAGAGGTTAATCGGTTTTACAAAAATCTCGATCCTGATAGTATTCCAATGGTAAATACTCAATACGAAATTCAGCAGATCGTTATTGTTCCTATCGCCAGCGAAATTTCCAGAGCTGAAGCACGCGAAAGATTGTTAGGTTTACGACAACGAATACAAGATGGCGAGCGCTTTTCAACATTAGCAGTGTTATATTCCGAAGATCCCGGATCGGCCCGTAAAGGAGGTGAGCTTGGATTCAGAACCCGCGAAGAACTTGACCCTGAATTTGCAAAGACAGCTTTTTCTTTAAAAGATGATGCCGTATCAAGAATCGTAGAATCATCTTTCGGGTTTCATCTTATTCAGCTTATTGCAAAAGAAGGCAATCAGGCAAACGTACGTCATATACTTATTAAACCCAAAGTTGATATTGAAGTTAAAGTTAGAGCAATGAGTAAACTCGATAGTATTTCAAATTTATTACGACTCGATAGTTTAAACTTTAAAAATGCTGCTTTAAAATTTTCTGAAGATGAACAATCGAAATTTAACGAAGGTATTATGGTTAATCAAAATAACTCTTCAATAAAATTTGAGCTCGACGAATTGCCTCAGGAAATGTATAATATTGTTCAGAAATTAAAAATTGGAGAACTTTCTGAGCCATTCGAGTCAGTTGACGAAAAAGGAGATATTGTATATAAAATCATCAGAATAAAACGAAAAATAGACGCACATAAGGCTGATCTTAAAGATGATTACGAAAATATCGAGATGTTGGCTTTGTCGATAAAACAGCAGGAACTGATAAATAAATGGCTCGAGGAACATAAAAAGAAAACCTATATTCATATCGATGAATCTTTTATTGATTGCGAATTCTTAAAAAAAGGCTGGATAAAATAATTTTAATTTATTTATGCAAAACAGAAAAGGCATAATTTGTTTTCTCTTTGTAATAAGCTTTTTCCTTTCTTCAGGTTTGATTGCTCAACAAAAAGAGCAGATACAAATCATTAACTCCGAGTATCTGGCCGGAGGAAAACAATCCGAAGGAATAAGAAGATTTATTGGTAATGTTATTTTTAAGCATAGCAATGCCACTATTTATTGCGATAGTGCCTATTTGTTTTCAAAAGAAAATGTTTTTCTAGCCTATCATAACGTGCATGTTAGCAGAGGAGATACAGTTCATTTATATGGCGATTTTCTGCGATACGATGGAAACACAACAATTGGTAAAATAAGAAACAATGTAACCCTTAAAGACGACGAAACAACTCTTTTTACCGATTCACTTGATTTTAACAATACAACTGATGTAGCCTGGTATTTTAATGGTGGCAGAATTATAAATGCCGACAATGAGTTAACAAGTATTCGTGGTTATTACTATTTTAAAGAAGGAATGTTCTTTTTTAAAGATAGTGTAATTGGTAAATCTCCCGAATATACAATCGAAACGGATACATTAAAATACAACACCCGATCTGAAACTGCTTTTTTTGTTGGTCCAACAAATATTTATAATACAGAAGAGCATTTGTATGCCGAAAATGGCTGGTACAATACAAACGCAAAAATTTTCCAGTTTAATAAAAACGCAGTTTATCAGAACAAGGAAAAAATATTAATGGGCGATAGTCTTTATTACAATGATATGCAAGGTATTGGCAAAGCGTTTCAGAACATCAGCTTTATCGATACTACTGAAAACATGATTCTTAAAGGGAATTATGCCTATTATCAAAAAGTGCCCGAGAATTTTTTAATCACCGATAAAGCTTTACTTATTCAGGTAACAGATAAAATAGACTCTTTGTTTTTACATGCCGATACCTTAAGATCAGAGTACGATTCTGCTGGTATTTACCGAATATTAAAGGCATATTATAAAGTAAAAATCTTTAGAGATGATTTTCAGGGTCGCTGCGATTCTATGGCTTATTCGTTTAAAGATTCTGTAATTCGTATGTATAGAGAACCTATTATTTGGTCTGAAGGTAGCCAGCTTACTGCTAATTATGTCGAAATACAAACCCGCAATAGAAAGATGGATAAGTTTAATTTGAATGAGGAAGCTTTTATTGTTTCGCAGGAAGATACTATTCGTTTTAATCAGATACGTGGAAAAAATATGACAGGTTATATTTTAAACAACAAGCTTTATAAGGTTGATGTTTTTGGTAACGGCCAAACAATTTATTTTACAAAAGATAAAGAGGAGATTGTTGGTGTTAATCAGGCTGAAAGTAGTGATTTGATTATTTATCTTAAAAATAGTCAGGTTTCGAGAATAAATATGATAAAACAACCCGCCGGAACACTTTACCCACTCGAAGAGCTTACCGAAACAAAACTAAAAGGATTTCAATGGCTCGAGAATTTAAGACCTAAAAAGATGGAAGATATTTTTCTGCATGAATTAGTGGAAAATAATTAGGGGACTTAAAAAAGTCCCCTTGTTATTAATATTCTTCTTCGTTAAAAAAGAAATCATCTTTACTTGGATAATCTGGCCAAATATCTTCGATGCTTTCATAAATTTCACCTTCGTCTTCAATTTCCTGAAGGTTTTCAATTACTTCCATTGGGGCTCCCGATCGAATTGCAAAATCGATAAGTTCCTCTTTTGATGCCGGCCATGGGGCATCTTCAAGTTTTGATGCTAATTCTAGTGTCCAATACATATATGTAATTATTTTTAATTCTACCCTTAAAATTTTGCAAATATAGAAATAATATTAAAAAACCAAATTATTTTTTCATATTCGTGGTTTCCAAGGTGTTTCCTTTGCTCCCAAATCTACTGATAGCTTGCGCGACAGTACAAATAAAAAATCTGATAACCTATTCAAATACTGAATTACTTTTTCGCTGTTTTTAAACTGATCTTTTACTTTTAACGAATTTCTTTCGGCTCGACGACATACATTACGTGCAACATGGCAAAATGAAACAACTGAATGCCCTCCTGGTAAAATAAATGATGTTAATGGAGTAAGCTCTGATTCCATTGCATCAATCTCTTTTTCGAGTGTCTCTATATCAGCGCTATATAACTCTGGTATTTTTACTTTGCAGTTTTCGCAATCTGTTGCAATAATTGATGCACAGGTCATTAATCTATCCTGAATCTGGATTAAAACGTTTTTATAGTGTTCTTCTATTTCCTGATCTCTTATCAATCCAACGTATGAAATTAACTCATCAATTGTGCCGTATGCTTCGATGCGATCGTGGTATTTTGGTACGCGCGTTCCTCCGATAAGAGAAGTTTCGCCTTTGTCACCTGTTTTGGTGTAGATCTTCATTTCCATTCTTTGCTTTTTATCCATACAACACGATACAATGAAAATTGTTTTAATTCAAAGGGGTAACTTTTATAGGATTTGGATTTATTACATCCGATTCAATCATACCATCTTTTAATCGTATAATCCGATGTGCGTGCATGGCAATATCTTCTTCGTGTGTAACAATAATAATGGTATTCCCTTTTTTATGAATTTCATCGAACAAATTTAAAATATCTAATGATGTTTTTGAATCGAGGTTACCCGTGGGTTCATCGGCCAGAATAATCGAAGGTTTATTAACCATAGCACGAGCTACAGCAACACGTTGCCGCTGACCGCCAGATAATTCGTTTGGTTTATGAGTCATACGATCGGCTAATCCGACGCTCGAAAGCACTTCTTCTGCTTTTTTAACCCGGTCTGTTTTTTCAACTCCGGCATAAATTAATGGCAAGGTAACATTTTCGAGTGCAGTATATCGGGGCAATAAATTAAATGTCTGAAAAACAAATCCGATCTCTTTATTACGAATTTCGGCAAGTTGATCATCGTCGAGATTACTAACATCATTGTTATTCAGAATATATTGTCCACCTGTAGGTGTATCGAGGCAACCGATAATGTTCATTAAAGTTGATTTGCCCGATCCTGAAGGTCCCATAATAGCTACATATTCATTTCTTTCGATAGTTAACGATACAGATCTAAGTGCTCTGATTGTTTCTGCTCCAACATAATAATATTTTATGAGTTGGTTTATTTCAATTACTTTATTCATTTTAAAGTAGTTATATTTTTTTAAGAATTACGAAATTAATCAATTTTAAAAGTTTTTGCTCCTTTTTTACTTAAAACTTAAGAACATAGTGTTGATAAGATAATTCAGCCCTGAAAAATACAATCCCCATCCTAAATATATCTATACTGACTCTAACTTTTGGATTTCGTTTAATTTCTTCCCAAGCATTTTCCATTTCATCAGACCAATGTATGTCATCAAAAATAAAAACGGAATTGGGATGCGATTTATTTAAACACAGCTCAAAATATTTCAGCGTAGGGTTCTTTTTATGGTTTCCATCAATAAAGACAAAATCGAGTTTGGGTATTTCGGCCAAAACAGGTTCAAGCACATGATCAAAGTTGCCATTTATAAAGTGGATGTTTTTTAAACCTAAATTATCAGCCAATTCTTTTGCTTTTGTTAGTTTCGGCAAAGAACCTTCGATAGTAAAAAAATCTGCTTTTTTTGCTGCTGATGCAATAAATAAAGAACTAATGCCAACCGAAGTGCCTAATTCGAGAATTGTTTGTGGAGCTGCAAATTGGATTAAATTAAAAAGTAGTTTACCATATTTTGTTGGCAAACCTGATCGTTTTGCAATTAATCGCAATGGCATTTCTTTTGATTCTGAATATACAGAGCCAGCACCATAATATGTACTCTCAATTGGCTCTTTTGATGATTTAATTTTGCTATATAAATGCAAAACATCTTTTAAATCGGGATGTATCGTTTTTTTATTAAAAACCTCTTTTATCAGGTTAAAGATAAAAGGAGAATGTATGCCATGGCCATTTTTATGACCAGCTAACAAAAGGTAGTTTATATTTTTTAAGGCGTAAATAATTTGCAAAATCATAAATTTAAATTTCAAAAAAAACTTAATATTGTGAAACAAAGATAACTTTAGTCACTTTAAACTTTAGTCAATTTAGTCACTTTTTTTATGTCGGATCTTTTAAAACAGGAAATTAAATTTTTAACTGGAGTAGGACCAAAAAGAGCCGAGCTGCTTAATAAGGAGTTGCAACTATTTACTTTCGAAGATCTATTGTATTATTTCCCATATAAATATATCGATAGGTCGAAGTTTTATTCTATTAGCGAGTTAAACTCCGAAATGCCTTATATTCAAGTGCGTGGTAAAATAATTGGATTTCAGACTGTTGGAGGTGGAAATAAAAAGCGTTTAGTAGCCACTTTTACCGACAATTCGGGCCGAATGGAGTTGATATGGTTCAAGGGATTGAGTTATATTCAGAAAAGTCTCGAACTTAATCACGAATATATTGTATTTGGTAAGCCAGGTAATTTTAGTGGTAAGTTTAGCATTATCCATCCTGAGGTTGAGAGTGTTTTAAAAAGCGAAAATACTATTCAGGCAAGTTTACAGGCTCATTATAATACATCCGAAAAACTAAAAAATAGTTTTCTTACCTCAAGGGCTATTTCAAAGCTTATAAATAACCTACTAGTTTCTTTGATTGGTAAAATTGAAGAAACATTGCCCGATGAGATAATCAAAAAATATAAACTTTGTTCACTAGGAGAGGCTTTGTTTAATATCCATTTTCCTCAAAGCGCCGATTTGCTTAAAAAAGCAACCTATAGGTTAAAATTCGAAGAGCTATTTTATATACAACTTAATATTCTAAAACGTAAAAGTGTTAGAACCCACAAATCGAATGGACTGGTTTTTTCGAAGGTTGGAGATTACCTGAATCTTTTTTATAAAAATAATTTACCTTTTGAATTAACCAAAGCTCAAAAAAGAGTAATAAAAGAAATCCGTAAAGATTTTGGTTCGGGCAAACAGATGAATCGATTACTTCAGGGAGATGTAGGCAGTGGAAAAACATTAGTGGCCTTAATGAGCATGTTAATTGCACTCGATAATGGTTACCAGGCTTGTATTATGGCTCCTACAGAAATACTCGCTAATCAGCACTATATTACTATTAATGAATTTCTGAAAGATTTACCGGTGAAAGTAAGTTTGCTTACAGGTTCAACCAAAGTATCGGCACGAAAAGAAATACACAAAGAGTTGATTGAAGGAGATTTGCAGATTTTAATTGGTACCCATGCACTTATCGAAGATGCCGTTAAATTTAAAAATTTGGGTTTTGTTGTTATCGACGAGCAACATAAGTTTGGAGTTGCTCAGCGAGCTAAATTATGGAAAAAAAATATTCATCCACCACATATACTGGTAATGACAGCCACACCGATTCCTCGAACATTGGCCATGACTGTTTATGGCGATCTGGATGTTTCGGTAATTGATGAGTTGCCGCCAGGTCGTAAACCAATTCAAACCATACATTTGTTCGATTCAAAAAGATTACGAATGTTCGGATTTTTGCGTCAACAGATTGAAGAGGGAAGGCAGGTATATATTGTATATCCGTTGATTAAAGAATCTGAAAAAATGGACTACAAGGATTTGGAAGATGGGTACGAAAGTATTAGTCGTGCATTTCCTCCTCCAAAATATGCTGTTAGCATTGTTCATGGGCAAATGAAACCCGAAGAAAAAGAGGCAGCAATGAGTCTTTTTGTTCGAGGACAAACACATATTATGGTTGCAACTACAGTAATAGAAGTGGGTGTTAATGTTGCAAATGCATCGGTAATGGTAATCGAAAGTGCCGAGCGATTTGGATTATCGCAGTTACATCAGTTACGCGGCAGAGTTGGCAGGGGAGCTGATCAGTCGTATTGCATCTTAATGAGTTCATATAAATTATCAAATGAAGCCCGAAAGCGAATCGATATCATGACCAAAACGAATGATGGCTTCGAAATTGCAGATGCCGACCTTAAACTTCGCGGACCAGGCGATATCGAAGGAACCCAGCAAAGTGGTGTTGCTTTTGATCTTAAAATATCAAATCTTGCCCACGATGGACAATTAATTCAATATGTTAGAAATGTGGCTGAAGAGATTTTAGATAATGATCCATTACTCGAAAAACCCGAAAATAGTATATTGCAGAAACACTTGAAAAAGATGTCGAATAAAAAGGTTGATTTTAGTGTTATAAGTTAATGTTAAAAGTTGAAGGTTAAAAGTTGAAGGTTAAAAGTTAAAAGTTAAAAGTTAAAAGTTAAAAGTTAAAAGTTAAAAGTTAAAAGTTAAAAGTAATTAATGGTTAAATATATATTTCTACTACTCTTTTTAGTTTTTAATGGCTTAGTAATTGCGCAAAACAATTCATCATGCAAGGCTGAATCTGTTGCATTTAAATCGGGTGAAAAACTGCAGTATGTTATTACCTACAACTGGCTTTTGGTTTGGACTGATGTGGGAGCAGTAAACTTTGAAACCAAAAATGTTAAAAAGAACAATAAAGATGTTTTAATGTTACGTGGAATTGGGATTTCGTATCCATTTTACGATTGGTTTTTTCCTGTTCGTGATATTTACACTTCGTGGGTTGATTCAAAAACCTTATTCCCATTATTTTATCATCGCGACGTAAATGAAGGCGGCTATATTATTAACATTAAGTACAATTTTGATTATGAAAAAATGGTAGCTTACTCCGAATCGTTTAAAACAAATAAGCCTTTATGGCATGATACTATTCCAATACCCAAATGCACTTTTGATGTAGTTTCGGTTATTTATCAGGCACGAAACATCGATTTCTCAAAGATAAAAAAGAACGAACAAGTTCCTTTTAAAATATTGCTCGATAACGAGTTACATAACGTTTATATTCGTTATAAAGGGAAAGAAGTTAAAAAAGTGAGGGGTGTTGGTAAATTTAATTGTATAAAATTTACTGGATCTCTCATTGCTGGTGATGTTTTTAAAGGAGGAGAGGATTTAACTATATGGGTTACTGATGATCAGAATAAAATACCAGTATGGATCGAAAGTCCTATTATTGTTGGAACTGTTAAAGCCAGGCTCGTAAACTTTGAAGGATTAAAATATCCATTAAACTCCCTGATTGATAAATACTAAGATTTAAACTTAATAAGTTTATACAATTTTCGCTTATTTAAAATCAAACTAAATAAGTACCTGCAAATCAAAAACTGATAAAAAGCAATATGTTATTTCGAAATACGATTAATTTTGTAGACAATTTTTAAAATTGATAGTACGTAAGGATGTCAGTTTCAGAGTCAATTGAGCACAAAGGAATAATAGATTCAATAAATGGCAATAAGATTAGTGTAAGTTTTATTGCACTTTCAGGTTGTGCATCATGTCATGCAAAGGGATATTGCTCCACTTCCGAAATGAAAGAAAAATCAGTTGAAGTATATGATTTTTCTAACCTGTATAAGGTTGGAGACGAAGTTACCGTCGTGTTAAAGCAATCACTTGGGTTAAAGGCTGTTTGGTTAGGATATATCCTTCCGTTTATTTTAGTTATTACTGCACTTATTATTCTTTCACAAATAACTAATAGCGAAGCAATTTCGGGGTTAGGAGCAATTGCAATATTAATTCCTTATTATCTGATTTTATTTTTATTCAAAAACAGATTAAAAAAGACATTTTCATTTTTTATAAAGAAATAGAATAATTTAACATATATGAATACAACTATTTTATTTACAATTATTTCACTAAGTGCAATAGGTGCAGTATCTGCAATAATCCTTTATTTTGTTGCTCAAAAATTTAAAATATTCGAAGATCCAAGGATTGATCAAGTAACAGAAGCTTTGCCAGCAGCAAATTGTGGTGGTTGTGGTTACCCAGGCTGCAGAGGTATGGCCGAAGCAATGGTTAAAGCTGATGATATTTCAACGTTTTATTGCCCTGTTGGTGGTAATGAAGTTATGGCAACAGTGGCTAAAATTTTAGGTAAAGAGGTTACCACTAAAGATCCGCTGGTGGCAGTAGTTCGCTGTTCGGGGTCTTTTGCCAATCGTCCACGATTGAACGAATATGATGGAGCTGCAACATGTGCAATTTCTTCAAGTTTATATTCAGGCGAAACAGGTTGCCAATATGGTTGCCTTGGCTTAGGCGATTGTGTTGCTGTTTGTAAATTCGATGCAATATATATGGATGAAGAAACAGGATTACCAGTTGTTTTGGATGATAAATGTACTGCCTGTGGAGCTTGTGTTAAAGCATGTCCAAATAAAATTATCGAATTACGTAAAAAATCAGCAAAAGACAGAAAGATTTTTGTTTCGTGTGTTAATAAAGATAAGGGTGGTATTGCAAAAAAATCGTGCGAGGTAGCTTGCATTGGTTGTGGAAAATGTGTAAAAGTATGTCCGCATGATGCAATAACATTGGAGAATTATCTGGCATATATCGATCCAAATAAATGTAAACTATGTCGCAAATGTGTCGAAGTATGTCCAACAAATGCCATTCTGGAAATTAATTTTCCACTTCGAAAAACAAAAACTGAAACTGGCGAAAATACAGAACCAGTAAAATCAAGCAATATAGAATAATAAATTAATATAAACAGGAGGGTTAAAGTGTTAAAAACATTTACGAAAGGCGGCGTTCATCCTGCAGAATGTAAATACTCTGAGGATAGTGCTATTGTAAGTCTGCCGCTCCCTAAAATAGTAAGCATTCCAATTGCACAGCATATTGGAGCTCCATCAAAAGTTATTGTTGCAAAAGGCGACAAAGTAAAAGTTGGCGATAAAATAGCCGAAAGCACAGGCTTTGTTTCTGCAAATATTCACTCATCAGTATCGGGAACGGTTAATAAAATTGACGATATTCTCGATTCTACAGGATATAAACGTCCCTGTATTATAATCGATGTGGAGGGCGACGAATGGAACGAAACAATTGATCGTTCTGCCGAACTTAAAAAGGAAATCAGTTTAACCGATAAAGAAATAATAGCCAAAATAAATTCTTCAGGCATAGTGGGTTTGGGGGGTGCAACATTCCCTTCGCATGTTAAGTTATCGATTCCTGATGGCAAAAAAATTAACGTACTTATTATAAACGGAGTAGAATGTGAGCCTTATTTAACATCCGATCATCGTTTAATGATTGAGAAAGCCGATGAGATGCTTGTTGGGATACAGGTTTTGATGAAAGCATTAAGTGTAAATAGAGCCATAATAGGTATCGAAAATAATAAACCCGACGCTATTGCTCATCTTTCAAATTTAGTAAAGAATTATCCCGGAATAGAGGTTCAGCCATTAAAGGTTAAATATCCGCAAGGAGGAGAAAAGCAACTTATAAAAGCATTAATTAATCGCGAAGTTCCTTCTGGTGGTTTACCTCTTGATGTTGGAGCAGTTGTGCATAATGTAGGAACTGCATTTGCTGTGTATGAGGCTGTTCAGAAAAATAAGCCCTTATTTGAACGCATTGTTACAGTTACAGGTCAGCTTATAAGTAAACCATCTAATTTTATAGTTCGCATTGGAACTCCAATTTCACAATTAATCGAAGCTGCGGGTGGATTGCCAGAAGATACCGGCAAAATTATTAATGGTGGTCCGATGATGGGTAAAGCTGTTAGCTCAATTGATGTTCCGGTAACAAAAGGTACATCAGGTATTTTAATTATATCGAAAGATAATGCAAAACGAAAAAAAGAATCAACTTGTGTGCGATGTGCTAAGTGTGTTTCCGTTTGTCCACAAGGATTACAGCCGTTTCTTTTAATAAAGCAAACCCAGTTAGAGAAGAATGATGAACTGGAGCAGAATGGTGTAATGGATTGTATCGAATGTGGATCATGTAGTTTTACATGTCCTGCCGGCTTACCATTACTCGATTATATTCGTTTGGGAAAATCAAGAGTAAGTAAAATTATCAGATCAAGAAAACAATAATGAACAAATTAATAACAATATCACCGTCTCCTCACGTATACGAGGACACTACCGTGAAACGATTAATGTTCGATGTAGTAATTGCTTTACTACCTGCATTGGCATTTTCGATTTATTTTTTCGGAATCGGAGCAATTATTGTAACCCTGGTTGCCGTTGTTTCCTGCCTGGCCTTCGAGTGGTTAATTCAGAAATATATTTTAAAGAAAGAACCTACCATTTCGGATGGTTCAGCAATTGTTACCGGTATTTTGCTGGCATTCAATGTTCCTTCGAATTTGCCAATATTTATCATAATATTAGGAAGTTTATTTGCTATTGGAGTTGCAAAAATGTCGTTCGGAGGATTAGGCAATAATCCATTTAACCCAGCCCTTGCAGGTCGTGTATTTTTACTCATTTCATTTCCTGTTCAGATGACCAGTTGGCCCGTTCCATCTGGTTTTAAAACTAGTTATGCTGATGCCGTTACTGGTGCAACCCCACTTGGAGTTGTTAAAGAAGGATTGAGCAAAGGTGATAACCTTACTGATTTAATGGCTCAAATACCTAGTCATATGGAAATGTTTTATGGCCGCATGGGTGGTTCAATGGGCGAAATTGCAGCTGTGGCTATTTTATTGGGATTTGCATATTTATTAATTAGAAAAGTAATTACCTGGCATATTCCAATATCCATATTTGTAACAATTACATTATTTACAGGTATTTTATGGTTGATTGATCCTTCAAAAAATGCAGATCCTCTTTTTCACCTTCTAACCGGTGGCGTTATGCTTGGAGCCGTTTTTATGGCAACCGATTATGTTACATCCCCGATGACAACAAAAGGAATGTGGATATTTGGTATTGGAATAGGCGTTCTTACGGTGCTTATCAGAGTTTTTGGTGCTTACCCAGAAGGTGTTTCATTTGCTATATTAATTATGAATGCCTTTGTGCCACTAATAAATAATTATATTAAACCTAAACGATTTGGAGAGGAGGTAAATCATGGCTAAAACTGAATCAAATTTTAAGAATATGTTTTTGGTTCTGTTCAGCATTTGTTTTGTTGCTGCTACTGCTTTAGGTTTTATATATCAGGTAACAAAAACTCCTATTGAACAAACTAAACTGAATAAGAAACTTAATGCTATTAAGCAAGTTGTACCCGAATTTACAAATGACCCAACCGCCGATATGATAATGCTTCCAACGGGCGAGGGTGACAGTCTTGAAATTTATCCTGCTAAAAATAACAATGAAATAGTTGGATATGCTGTAAAAACATATACTAATAAAGGGTTTAGCGGATATATTGGATTAATAGCCGGATTTAAACTCGATGGCAGCATAATTAATATTGTAGTGCTCGAACAAAAAGAAACACCCGGCTTGGGTACAAAAATGGCCGAACCTCAGTTTAAAGATCAGTTTAATGGAAAAAATCCAAATGACTTTCAGATGGTAGTTAAAAAAGATGGAGGTCAGGTTGACGCTATCACAGCAGCAACAATTAGTTCGAGAGCATTTTGCGATGCCATACAAAGAGCATATAATACACTTCAGAAAGGAGGTTTACAATGAACCAGCTACAAAATTTTACAAAAGGGTTTTTTAAAGAAAACCCAATATTGGTACTTGTATTAGGAACATGTCCAACTTTGGCAACAACATCATCTGCCATTAATGGTATTGGAATGGGATTAGCAACAACATTTGTGTTGGTCGGATCAAATGTGGTAATTTCGTTACTTGCAAATATAATTCCAGATAAAGTTCGTATTCCTGCTTTCGTTGTAGTTATAGCTTCTTTTGTTACTGTTATCGATTTATTGATGCAAGCCTATGTCCCTTCATTATATGACAAACTTGGAATATTTATTCCCTTAATAGTTGTTAACTGTATAGTACTAGGTCGCGCTGAGGCTTTTGCCTGTAAAAATTCTGTGTTATCGTCACTGGTTGATGGATTAGGTATGGGGCTTGGCTTTGCCATGGCTCTTGGGATTTTGGGTTCTATAAGAGAATTATTAGGTAATGGCTCAGTATTTGGGTACAAGTTTATTGCCGGAGATGGTATCCTTGTATTTATTTTGGCTCCTGGTGCATTTATTGCCTTAGGATATTTAATTGCGCTTATTAATAAAATCAGAAAAGCAAACTAGGGAGGATTTACTATGGAATATATTTTAATTATTATATCAGCAATATTTGTAAATAATGTTGTATTAGCACAGTTTTTAGGTATTTGTCCATTCTTAGGAGTATCTAATAAAATTAATACTGCATTAGGTATGGCCGGAGCTGTTACATTTGTTATTGTACTAGCAACAATGGTTACCTACCTTATTCAAATTTATGTTTTAAATCCTCTTGGTATAGCATTTATGCAAACCATAACATTTATTCTGGTTATTGCAGCTTTGGTTCAAATGGTTGAGATCATTCTTAAAAAAATTAGTCCTCCGTTATATCAGGCTTTAGGAATTTTTCTTCCTTTAATCACTACTAATTGCGCCGTACTTGGGGTAGCAATCCTTGTGATTCAAAAGAATTACAACCTACTACAAGGGGTTGTTTTTGGAGCTGCAACTGCAATAGGATTTGGTTTGGCTCTTATAATCTTAGCAGGTATTCGCGAACAACTCGAGCTGGTAAATATACCCAAAGGAATGAAAGGTGTTCCAATTTCGCTTATTACAGCAGGAATCCTTGCTCTTGCATTTATGGGTTTTGCCGGAATAGTTTAAAACAAACGCATTTGATATAGAAAGCAACCGATTGGTTGCTTTTTTTATTTTTTTAATTAATATTTTACATGTTTTTTCATATCTTGGTACAATCATTAAAGGTTTATGATAAACAAAGCAATTCCTTTTACATTAATTACTTTTTATAGTCTGGTTTTTAGTGTTTTTGCTCAAAATACAAACGTAGTTATAATTAACTCCTATCACGAAGGATTAAGCTGGACAGACCAAATTACAAAAGGTATCATTGACGAACTGAACACATCTAAACCTTCAGCTGAGTTATTTATTGAGCACTTAGATAGTAAGCGGTTTATTAGTTTTAATTTCGAAAAAGAACTGCTTAATTATCTTTTTACAAAATATCATGATCTAAAAGTTGATCTTATAATTGCTACTGATGATTATGCTTTTGACTTTTTAAAAGATAATAGAGATAGCTTATTTCGAAATGTACCGCTGGTTTTTTGCGGAGTAAATAATTTTCAGAAATGCCCTGATGGAGTTACAGGTATTTTCGAAGAGATTGATTACGAAGGAAAAATTGGGTTGATTGAGCAATTACATCCGAACTACTCAAAAATATATTTTGTTGTTGATGATACACAAACCGGTAATATTATTTATCAAAGTGCTTACAGGATATTGAATTCGTATATTCAAAACAACAAACTTACGTTTTTACGAAATCTTAGCTACGACGAAATGCACGATTTTATTGCTCAATTAGATGAGAATGCAGTTGTGTTTTTTACCATTTATACTAAAGACAATAAAAATACTTATCTTTCCTATGAGAATTCAATAACCAAAATCAGAGGTAACTCTAATCTACCTTTCTATGGTGCATGGGATTTTTATTCAGAATATGGTTTTGTAGGAGGAAGTGCCGTTGGTGGATATTTACAAGGTACCTCAGTAGCTAAAATGGGCGTTAGAATACTGTCAGGAGAACCAATTAATTCAATTAAACCATATTTTGCGCCAACCTATTATTTTTTTGATTATAAAGAATTAAAAAAACATGGAATAAAACGGAATCAATTGCCTGATGGTGCAATTATCTTAAATTCACCATTTTCGTATATAAAGGAAAATAAAAGTCAGTTTATCTTTTTTAGTATTATAGTTAGTTTGTTAGTTTTTATTATTATTCTACTTTGGGGATACTTGATTTACCGCCGAAAAAAATTAATGAGCGAAAAGAAATATCATTTAGATCTTGAAAAAACAAACCAGCAGCTTAAACAGGCTATAGAAAAGGCAGAAGAAGCAAACCGATTAAAAACAGCTTTTCTTGCAAATATGTCGCATGAATTACGCACACCAATGAACGGAATTATTGGGTTTTCGAAATTATTGCACGATAATCCAGATACATCTATCGAATCAAGACAGAAGTTTTTAAATATCGTAAATAAAAGCGGCTATATACTGTTAAATCTTATAAATGATATTATTGATTTGTCGAAGATTGAGGCAAAACAATTAAGAATACATTACTCAAATTGTCGAATTAACGAGATTATGGAAGAGTTATATAGCGTATTTATATCTGAACGTGAAAATACAGAGAAAAACCAAATCCAATTCATCGTTTCGAATGGTTCTGATGATCCAAATTTTACAATTTATAGTGATGGAAACCGGATTCGACAGGTACTTTATAATTTATTAAGTAATGCTTTGAAATTTACACAGCAAGGTTCTATTGAATTTGGCTATTATATCGATCAGTCTCAGATTGTTTTCTTTGTAAAAGATACTGGTATTGGGCTTAGTAAATACGAATGCGATATTATATTCGAACGATTTAGGCAGATTGATGATTCCTCAACACGTCGGTATGGCGGTTCAGGATTAGGATTATCGATATCTAAAGGTGTTGTTGAAACAATGCAGGGCAAAATTTGGGTCGAATCAGAAAAAAGTCATGGATCAACGTTTTATTTCTCGATTCCTTATTTGATTCCAAAGCAGAAAAGTAACTCCGATATCTTGCAAAAAAAATTAAGCGCGGAGTACAACTGGGAAAAATATACTATTTTAATTGTTGAGGATGCCCGAATATCGTATGAGTTATTGGTTAAATTTCTCGAAAATACTAAAGTAAAAATTTTACACGCTGTTGATGGGGAGTTGGCTGTAAAAATTTGCATTGAAAATGATCGTATCGATATTGTTTTGATGGATATTCAGTTGCCTGTTATGGATGGTTTGGAAGCCACGCGGCTCATAAAGAAAGTAAAACCATCGTTACCTATTATTGCACAAACCGCTAATGCAATGATTGACGATCAGAGAATTATTAAAGAGGCTGGTTGCGACGATTATGTGGCAAAACCAATAAGCAAATCAGAATTATTGGAAAAAATCAATAAGTTTATAATTAAAAAGAGTCAATAGCAGTAATCTGAGTCGCACAGTTTTTGTTTATAAAATCTGCGATTTTTTTTCCGGCCGTTAGTTTTATTATTTAATTTAGCTCCCCTTTATAACTGGTTTTAAGATGAACGAAAAGTATATAAAAAAAATAGCTGGTATTATTGCTGTTAATGAGTGGCAAGTAGAAAATACAATAAAATTACTTAACGAAGGCGCTACTATTCCATTTATTAGTCGATACCGGAAAGAAGTTACAGGCAGCTTGGACGAAGTACAGATTGAAGCTATAAAAGATCATGTTGCTAAGCTTAAAGAAATTGATAATCGCCGCGATACCATTATTAAATCAATTGAAGAACAAGGATTATTAACTGACGAATTAAAATCTAAAATAGAAAATTCACACACCCTAACCGAGCTCGAAGATATTTATCTGCCATACAAACCAAAAAAGAAAACACGAGCTACAAAAGCTAAAGAAAAAGGATTGGAGCCTTTGGCTAAGCTTATTTTTAAGCAACAAGAGCTGAATATTATAGCCAAAGCAGAGCAGTTTATTACCAACGATGTACCCTCAGTTGAAGATGCTCTTCAGGGTGCACGTGATATTATTGCTGAATGGATTAACGAGAACGAACGTGCCAGGAATTCAATAAGAAGACTATTTCAGTACGAAGCAGTTATTCAGGCTAAGGTAATTAAAGGAAAAGATGAAGAAGGAATAAAATACCGCGATTATTTCGAATGGGATGAGCTCTTAAAACGTTGTCCGTCGCATCGGTTGCTTGCCATGTACCGCGGAGAAAACGAAGGATTTCTAAGATTATCCATCGAGCCTGATTCTGATAAAGCAATTGAAATTCTCGAAGAGCAATTTGTGCGGGGCGTTTACGATGTATCAGAACAAGTGAGGATGGCTGTAAAAGATAGCTATAAAAGACTTTTAGCTCCCTCAATGGAAACAGAGTTTAAAAATGCAGCAAAAGAAACAGCCGATTTGGAAGCGATAAAAGTTTTTGCCGAAAACCTGAGACAATTGTTGTTAGCTCCACCATTAGGTCAAAAAAATGTACTTGCTATCGATCCTGGCTATCGAACTGGTTGCAAGATTGTTTGCCTCGACTCGCAAGGTAATTTACTCCATAACGAAACCATTTACCCGCATCAGCCACAGAACGAAACAGCGAAATCAATAAAAAAGATTGATACACTTATCGATTCGTATAAAATTGATGCAATTGCTATTGGCAATGGAACAGCCAGCCGCGAAACAGAATCATTGATTAAACATATAAAATTTTCAAGAGATATAAAGGTATTCGTTGTAAGTGAGGATGGTGCATCGGTTTATTCAGCTTCACCGATTGCGCGCGAAGAGTTTCCCGAATACGATGTTACTGTTCGTGGCTCGGTTTCGATAGGTCGCCGATTAATGGACCCGTTGGCCGAACTTGTGAAAATTGATCCTAAATCAATTGGTGTTGGCCAATACCAGCATGATGTGGATCAGAATAAACTTAAAAGCAAGCTTGATCAAGTGGTTGAGAACTGCGTAAATATGGTTGGTGTAAATCTTAATACAGCCAGCAAACATTTACTTACTTATATTTCGGGATTAGGCCCACAATTAGCTCAAAACATTGTTGATTACCGAAAAGAAAAAGGTGCTTTTAAATCAAGAAAAGAATTAATGAGCGTTAAGCGAATGGGCGATAAGGCTTTCCAGCAATCGGCAGGATTCTTAAGAATTACCGATTCTCAAAATCCATTGGATAATAGCGCTGTTCATCCTGAAAGCTACTTTGTAGTTGAAAAAATGGCTTCTGATTTAAACTGTAATGTTGTTGATTTAATAAAAAACGAAGATCTGCGAAAACAAATAAAAATTGATAACTATATCAACAAAGAAATAGGTCTTCCAACGCTTAAAGATATAATTAATGAACTAGCCAAGCCTGGTCGTGATCCGCGACAAGGGATTAAAGTTTTTGAGTTTGCCGAAGGAATTCATAAAATGGAAGATGTAAAAGTTGGTATGGTGCTGCCCGGAATTGTTACTAATATTACAAATTTTGGAGCTTTTGTCGATATTGGTGTTAAACAAGATGGGTTAGTGCACATTTCCCAATTGGCTAATCGATTTGTTAAAGACCCAAACGAAGTAGTAAAATTACATCAGCATGTAAAAGTTAAAGTGCTCGAAATTGATATACCTCGAAAAAGAATTCAGCTTACCATGAAAGAGGCTGAATAAAAATTTAACTAATCTCGTTTACTTAAATCAACCCACATTTTTCTCAATTTGAAAATGCAATAGTTAAACGCATTTCAAAAGAAAAAAGATTTATTTACCATTGCGTGTAATAATAAACGAATTAGTGTGTCTTACTCATAAAAAAAATAAGTCAATTAAACAAATCGAGCAAATAATTGTCAAAGCAATCATAAAATTGAAATAATTAATAATTAATTTAAAATGAAAAAGATTTTTTTAGTAGGATTAGCAATGTTCTTTTCGGTGCTATTATTCGGAAGTGAAGTAGAATTAAAAAAAGGCGGTGTTAAAGGATTTGTATTCGATGCAGATACTAAGGTTCCGTTAGAATACGCAACTATTGCAATTAAAAATAAAGCTACAAATAAACTCGATGGCACCATATCTGATCAGACAGGTTTTTTTAGGATTACCGGCTTGGATTATGGTAAATATAGTATTGAAGTTACATTTATTGGTTACGAAACTAAGGTATTACCAGAATTTGAAATCACAGATAAAAGTAATTTCGTTGATCTTGGTCAAGTTAGCATCAAATCAGCCTCACAAAACCTCGATGAGGTTGTAGTGGTTTCTGACAGACCAACTGTATCTTATAGAATTGATAAAAAAGTAATTAATGTTAGTCAGCAACATACATCAGCTTCGGGCACAGCAGCGCAGCTTTTAGAAACGGTTCCTTCGGTTACTGTCGATATTGAAGGTAATGTGGCTTTACGTGGAAGCTCAAGCTTTACCGTATTAATTGATGGCAAACCAACCGTATTGGAATCAAGCGAAGCGCTTAATCAGATTCCTGCCAGCTCAATTCAGAATATAGAGATTATTACTAATCCATCGGCTAAATTTGATCCTGATGGTTCTTCGGGTATCATCAACATTATTACAAAGAAAAACTCATTGCAGGGAGTTACCGGCCTTATTAATCTTTCTGCAGGTTATTTCGATCAGTTTGGTGGCGATTTTCTTTTTAATCTTCGCAAAGAACGATTTAATTTTTACCTCGGTGCTGATGTTAATAATCGAATGATGTTTGGTGAAAGTACGAATGAAAATATTACTACACGTAAAGATACTTCAACTCGGGTATATTCAGACGGTATGTTTCAGCGTGGAGGCTTGTCTTATGGAGTGCGTGGAGGATTAGATTTTACAATTAATGCAATGAATACCGTAAGTTTAGGTGTACGATATGGAAATAGAAACATGAATAATTCGTCAGAAGCAGATTTTAATGTTAGTAACGATCCATTAACTTACAATAATTCATACACAAGTATTGGTTCATCCGAAAGAGGTGGCGATTTCTATTCAGTAACACTCGATTATACCAAAAAATTTGCTAGAAAAGGTCACGAAGTGGTTTTTCAGTTAAATACTGATTATCGAGATTTTGTAGAATCGTCTGAAAATCAGCTTAGAGATATGGACAATTTTATCACCTTTGGACAAAAAAATACCGAAGATGGACCAGGAATTAGTTACCGTGGTAAGATTGATTATACTTTACCTCTAGGAGTAAAAGATAAGTTTGAAGCTGGGTATCAATTGCGTATGAGTAATAGTGATGATTTAAATAATATGTTTAGCTACGATACTATTTCAGGCATTTATAATTTAATCGATACACTTACGCATAACGTTAATAATATCGATGATATTCATTCGTTATATACAACTTATTCGGGTTCGCTTGGTAACTTTGGCTATCAGGCTGGTTTGCGAGGCGAATATACTTATCGTGTAATTGAACTTCTAGGTGAAAATCAGAAATTTTCACTTGATCAGTGGGATTTGTTCCCAACTTTACATTTATCGTATCAGTTGCCAAAAGATCAACAGGTAATGGTAAGTTATACACGCCGTATTCAACGACCCAGAGGTTGGGATCTTGAACCATTCCTTACCTGGCGCGATGCTTATAATGTTCAACAGGGTAATCCTGCTCTTAAAAACGAATACATCGATTCATACGAGCTAAGCTACCAAGTAATGATTGGGAAGAATACTTTCTCAATAGATATGTACGATCGTAAAACAAATAACAAAATAGAACGAGTTAAAAAATCATGGGAAGGCGCCGAAAATGTTATTTTACAAACTTCAGACAATGTTGGATTCGATAACTCATTAGGTACAGAGTTAATGTTCGGACTTGATTTGTTTAAATGGTGGAGACTCGATTTAATGGGTAACCTATACTTTTATAAAGTCGAAGGTGAGCTATATGGAATCGATTTTTCTGAAGAAAGTTTTAATTGGAACACACGTATAAATGCAACCTTTAAGGTAGGTAAATCGGCTCGTATTCAGTTAAATAATATGTATAACAGTCCGTCGGCATCGGCACAAGGCGTAAGAGAAGGTTTTATTGTTACAACTCTTGCATATAAGCAGGATTTCTTTAAAAATAAATTGTCGCTTACTTTACAAGCTCGCGATATATTTAATACTGCTGGTCATTCGTTTAAATCAGAAGGTCCAGATTTTTATTCATATAGCAGCTTCGAGCCCTATTCACCAATGGTTAGCTTAACTTTAACTTACAGGTTGAATAATTATAAACAAGACCGTAAAAGAAATAATAATAATATGCAGGACGACATGGATGATGGAAGTGAAATGTCTTTCTAATTGTATTATTACAAGAAAAAAAACCTTGAAAAATTTTTCAAGGTTTTTTTATTCTATTTAATCGATAATTTATTCTTTTACCTTACAGGTGTTACATCCAATAAGTGTATAAAGTGGACAGAAACTGATAAAACTGGTAATTAGAAATACTCCGGCAACAATTAGCAATACTATTCCTAATGTTCCTGTAATGACTTTTGTAAAAAATAAAATTGCAATAATTAATGCAATAATAATGCGGATCGCTTTATCCACAGTACCCATGTTCTTTTTCATATTGTAAAAAAATTAGTTAATAATATAATTACAATCCAAACAACTAAAGGTATAGTTTGTTTAAACAATCTGGGTGTTTTTTAAAACAATAACTGACACTCTGGTAAAATACAAATATTGAATCTATCCTTTTCCAGAAACAATTGAAATGAGTTAAATTTTATTGTTTTTTTAGCACATAGCTGAAATAGACATACTTACCTGACGCAAACTGGTTGTAAGTTTCAGAACCAATTGTTCCTGCAAAGTTAAGGGCTATTTTATGTAGAAATCTTGGGGCTAGCTTTTTTACAAGTTTACGTTTGCGTTCATCGTCTAACTCAAGCGCAGCAACAACTTCTTTATTAATAAATCTTTCTTTTAGAACTGTCATTCCGCTCAATTCCAATTCTTTCTTCAGATCTTCTATTTCATAATCATATCTAAAATCTGTAAATAGAAAAGATCCTTCGGGGCGCAAAATACGTGATACTTCACCTAGAAATGCTTTTATATCAGGATAACGGTGTGAAGATTCAACATTAAAAACTAAATCGCAGCAATTATCTGCCAGGCATAGTTTTTGGGCATCCTCTTGTAAAAAAGATAAACCATCTGAAGTATAGTGTTCGTTACAAAACGAAACAGCTTGTTTATCCAAATCAATCCCAATGGCTGATGCAGGTGAAAAATTCTCAGTGATATAGGATAATCCACCACCTCTGCCACAACCAATTTCTACAATATCTTTGTTTTTTATCTCAGCAGTGCTTGTCAACTGGTGATATAACTGTACAGAATATCGGTTAGGTTCATTTTTTTCATTCATTGAAATCTGTTGAGCTTTTTCGTGGTATCCAAAGTTCATAAATAGTATTTCAGCATTTTTATCAATCTTATTTACATACCAATACCAAATTCTGAAAATTTTTTCGCGTAAATTAAACTTCATGGTTATAGAATTATTTATTTATTGTTACCCAACTCATATACTTGTGAGCGTATTTTTTGTGCCCAGTTCCAATGCGATAATGATTCATCAAACAATTGATAGGGTATGGGTTTCCCGATTTTTACCCTAATGGTTTTATTCCTCTTTCTAAACATTTCCCGAGGTAATAACAATAACTCCAAATTAATTTTAATACCCAGCATTTGTCGTAGTACAAATATTGCATAAAATAAGGTTGAGTTTCGATCATAAAAATAAAACGGTACTATATTTCTTTTGCTTGAAATAGCTTTAGTAATAAAACTCTTATGCCAGGCTGAATCTTGCACTTTTCTTTTGTAAAGTCTTGATACTTCTCCAGCTGGGAAATGTGTTATCGGAATTTCCATTATATAAACTTCATCTAATGCTTTTATATACTCTTTTGATGAATGCTCAAAAACATTTACTGCTGCAATCAATGGTCGCAGTTGAGGAATTAACATAAAAGCATCATTAGCAATTGCTTTTACTGAGCCATATTTTTCTGATATAGTATGTGTCAATATCAATCCATCAATTACACCTAATGGGTGGTTTGAAGCAAAAAAACATTTGCCATTTTCTGGGAGGTTTTCTTTTCCATCAATCTCAACTTTTAAATTAAATTCATCGATCATTTTAGTAAGAAATTCTACTCCGCTGCAATCTGAATACTTATTAAGAATGCGATTCATCTCGTCTTGTTTGACAATTTTAGCAATCCATTTTATTGAAAATAGAGGCAGTTTCTTTAATAATTTCGAATTGCTTTCGTCAATTATTTTAGCAATATCGATGTACTTTTTTTCTTTACTAAATTCTGTCATCAACATTATGTTTTGAATTATACCAAAGATTCTTGAGTTATATAGTTTGCAGTTCTGATTGTTATCAATAATTAATTGAACAAGATTTCTATTTTAATAACTCAATATCTAGGAAGCCAAAGATACTATTTTTATTAATACACCAAGGCTCGCACTCATAATTAAACTGATAAGAAAAGTTTGTGCTTTAAGTGAGTGTGATATTAACTAACCATAAATTATATGATACAAAGTTAAAATCTATTTTTTTGTATTTAATAAGATACCTATTCCAATTTCATAAATTGGTGCAAATGCTGTTTCCTTATTTAACTTCTGGTAACTTATTCCAATCCCAATATTCCAAAATCCTCTCTTGTCAAACTCTTCATAAAGTCCAATTAAAGGTCCTCCAGAAAAATATGAATAATTAATTCCAATGGTTCCTTGAAATCCAAGATAACTTTTTAAAAAATGATAATTTCCATTAAGATCCTTAAATCGAATATTTGGCAAATAATAAAATCTTGGCTCAAGAGTTAGGTTTGTATAAAAATACCAGGTTGAAGCTGTCTCTCCATCTACTACTTTATTTTTATACCTTAAATCCGCAAACAATTAATTAAAAAAATAAGTTAAAGCACTGTTTAATATTATTTTAAACAGTGCTTTGTAAATAAAGTTTTATCACTTATTTTTATGATGTATAACAAAAAAACAAG
>JBFXEQ010000018.1:0-48679 GCA_050179935.1 Bacteroidales bacterium
AAAAGGTTGCATTAATTGCTGTTGCAAACAAATTAATACGACAGGCTTTTGGTTGCATTGATAATATGGCCTATTATAATGCAGAATTATGTTAAAAAATTTGTTTTTTAGCACAGTTCATTGCGAGTGAAGAATGAGCGAAGCAATCTATAGATATTCAGCAACTTAAGATTGCTTCACTTCGTTCGCAATGACCTAAAATAATGTTTTTGATAACCTCTTTTCAAATGATTTCTTACGATCTCATTGTTTCTTCCACCTCCTCAACAGTTATTGGAATTCGTTTGCCAATTAATTGATGACCTGTATCGGTAACTAAAAGATCGTCTTCTAAGCGAATACCACCAAAGCCAGCATAGTCATTCAAAACCTTATCGTAATTTATAAAGCTAGCATTTATTTTTTCTGCTTTCCACTTTTTAACTAAATCAGGAATAAAATAAATTCCAGGTTCGTTAGTTAATACAAATCCGGGTTGTAATCTTCGGCCAAGTCGTAAACCACGCAATCCAAACTGGGTTGCTCTTCTGATTTCCTGATCGTAGCCCACATAATCTTCTCCGAGGTTTTCCAAATCGTGAACATCGAGACCCATCATATGACCTAATCCATGTGGCATAAACATAGCATGTGCACCTTCTCGAACGGCATCTTCAGCATTTCCTTTCATCAAACCAAGTTCAATTAACCCTTTGGCCAAAACTTTGGCTACCTCTAAATGAACACTTAGGTATGTAACTCCAGGTTTTGTTAACGAAATTCCGTGATTAATCCCACTTAAAACAATATTGTATATATCTTTTTGTTTTTGAGAGAACTTACCTCCAACAGGACATGTTCTTGTATTATCGCTGGCATAATGCAAATTGGTTTCTGCTCCGGTATCGGTTAAAAGCAATCTCCCTTCTTCCAAAATATTACCGTGATAATGATTGTGCAAGGTTTCTCCGTTTTGCGATAGAATAATTGGAAACGAAAGTGCTGATCCATAAGACAAAGCAATTCCCTCAATTGTACCAGCAATCTCTTGCTCAAAAATTCCGGGTTTAGCCATTTTCATTGAGGTTGTATGCATTTTGTATCCTATGGCTGCTGCTTTTATTAACTCTTCAATTTCGTGTTTGTCTTTTATCGAGCGCATTTCAATAACAGCCTTTATTAAATCAACAGAAACATAATTTTCGGCTTCTGAGTGACTGATCTCAAGTAAATTGCTAAACTGAATGATTGTATCTCCCCGATAAAAAGGTAAAACATGAATAATACGTTCCTGATTATTTGCATTTCGTAAATAGTTGCCTAAATGATTTATCGGTTCTGTATTTTCAACGCCAACCTGAGCGGCAAGCTCTTTAATTTTGGGTTGGGTTCCCATCCAGATGATATCATCAATAGTAAAATCGTTGCCAAATAAATATTCTTTGCCAGATTCAAGATCGATTAAACCAGCAAGATTTGGCATATCTAAACCAAAATAATAGAGGAAGGAACTATCTTGCCTGAAATGGTAGGTATTATCAGGATAATTAAATGCAGACTCCTTATTTCCTAAAAAAAGCACGAGTCCGTTGTTAATTTTATTTTTCAATCGATTACGACGATCGATATAAACATCTTTTCTAAACATATAATGATTTTTTTTAATGAATAATCTATATTAAAATGGAAGTCTAAATTACAATCCATTTTTCAAAAATCAAAGGCAAAAAAATTTAATTAGCAAAAATGATCTAATTTGATTTTGACAAGCTGTTTCAAAAAAGGTTTGATGTTTAAAAGATTATTTTTAAAACCAAAACTAGTTAAAATCCTTTCAAAATAATACGTTTATGGGTTATGAACATTAACTCATTTATATTCAAATAGGTTTTTCTTAAAAATTAATTGCGAATAGACTTGTTTTTTTATAATAATTTAATATATTCGCAGTTTATCAACACCTTATTAACAAACCTAAGATTAATTTTATGCCCTACCGACGATTACCTAATACCGACAGTTCTCGTTTGAAAGCGATTAAAATTGCTTATGCAAAAGGGAAAGCCATTATACCAATGGATCTTGCATTTAAACAAGGAACTTTTCAACGTGTTTTATCATTTTTACCAAAGCTTGAAAAGGTAATTACAGAACATAAAACTACGTATGATATACAAGTTAAGAACAATAAAGAATATCTTAGGAAATTAAAAAAGGCGAAGTTATATGTGTCTCATTTTATACAAGTTGTAAATATGGCAATTGTACGTGGTGAGTTGCAACCTTCGGTTCGTGGATTTTATAGTCTCGATGAGGATTTTACAAGGCTGCCAATTTTAAATACAGAGTCAGAGTTACTAGAATGGGGTAAAAAAATTATTGATGGCGAAACAGCCCGTAAAATGCAGGGATTAACGCCAATTACAAATCCAACCATTGCATTGGTTAAGGTGCATTACGATAATTTTGTGGAAGCGCAGAAATTTCAGAAAATGCTTCAGAAGAATCATTCAAGAGCATTGGCAAACCTATCTGAACTTAGAAATGAGGCCGACGATATTATTTTAACTATTTGGAATGAAGTAGAGGATTTTTATAAAGATCTACCAGAAGATATAAAGCGAGAAAAAGCTCAGGAATATGGACTGGTATATGTTTATCGTAAAAATGAGATTGGCCGAATTAGTTTGTTTCGCAACGCAGATATAGAAATAAATTAATTTTTAACGATCGTAACCAGAACCTTTTCTGGTTATTTTTTTCTCAACCCGGTAAAATCTCCATAATAAATAGCCAACTATAATTGCGCTAATGAAAAGAAAAACATAGGTTCCTTGTGTTGCACCAAAATTTTCAATTTCTTCTGATTTAGAATCTGGATAGAAATAATAGACTATTACAGCAGCTGTATTATTTACAAAATGGGCGGTTATAGGAATCCATATTGATCCACTCCAATAAAATATATACCCAAATAAAACACCTAAAATAAGCCTGGGAACGAATCCATAAAACTGCATATGCATTCCACTAAATAAAATGGCTGCGATCAGAATTCCCCAATGAATATTTTTAGTCCATTCGGTAAAAATACGTTGAAAAACACCTCTGAAAATAAGTTCTTCGCCTATTGCAGGCAAAATGCCTATCATAAAAATGTTAAAGGCAAGCATCGATAAAGAATCCATTTTCAGGAATGCTTCTGTAAGTTCCTGGGCTGTAGATTCTTTCTCTTTCATCCAATTCTCTAATTGATGCAAAAATTCCGGAAACTGCATTTCAGAGTTGACTTTGGCCAGCATGTTTATCAGAGGTAGAGAACAAAGCATAATAACCAATACGGCAAAAAGAGTTTGGAATTTGATCTTTTTTGTAAATGATAAATAGGCAAAACTGTTTTCGTTAAGAAAATATCCGATTATAAATGCAGGAATGATAAATAATCCAACAGCTTGTAAAGTTTGCAGGTATTTTAGAAAATTTAGATTTGTGGGATTGGTAAAATCAGTTGTAGCATTCTGAATCTCGAATATATTCAGATTAAATATTGGAATTGCAATAACAATGCCTAATAGAATGAAAACGAGAAAACTCAATAGAATTATAAAGAGTGAAAATATAAGTTTCGAAAAAGGATGGGAGTTGGCCAGTGAGTTTCTCATAACATTTTTTTTAATACTTTTGTGGCCAAATTTAGACAAATTTACAATCCGGTGAAAATAGGCAATATAGATTTAGGAGAAAAACCACTTTTTTTAGCACCCATGGAGGATGTTACTGATCCGCCTTTTAGGTATTTATGCAAGCATTTTGGTGCCGATGTGGTTTATACTGAGTTTGTTGCATCCGAAGGATTAATTCGAGATTGTAAAAAAAGTGTTAAAAAACTTGAGTTGTTTGATTTTGAAAAACCCGCGGCTATTCAACTATACGGACATCAAATTGAATCGATGGTTGAGGCCGCAAAATTAGCTGAAGAGGCTAAGCCCGATTTTATTGATTTGAATTTTGGTTGCCCGGTAAAAAAAATCGCTACTCGCGGAGCAGGAGCAGGATTATTGCGAAATATTCCTTTAATGCTCGAAATGACTGAAGCCATCGTTAAAGCAGTTAAAACACCGGTGACAGTAAAAACCCGACTTGGGTGGGATAACAACAGTAAAATCATTGTTGATCTTGCCGAAAAACTCCAGGATACTGGTATTCACGCATTAGCTATTCACGGTCGAACGCGCGAACAAATGTACAAGGGCGAAGCCGATTGGAGATTAATTGGCGACGTAAAGAATAATCCCAGAATGAAGATTCCAATTATTGGGAATGGCGATATTACAGGACCTGAATCAGCAAAAAATGCCTTCGATAAATATTGCGTAGATGCCATTATGATAGGACGTGCTGCAGTTGGCCGACCATGGATTTTCAAAGAAATCAAAGATTATCTGCAAACTGGGCAAATGATGAAGCCATTAACAATTAAAGAAAAAGTTGAGCTTGCTAAGTTGCATTTAAATAAATCCATTGAATGGAAGAACGAGCCTCGCGGAATACTTGAAATTCGCAGGCATTTATCCAACTATTTTAAAGGATTGCCAAACTTTAAAGAGTATCGTATTAAACTGGTTACCTTACTCGATACATTGGAAATTTTAAATACATTAGATGAGATTGCCGAAAGATATGGTGATATTGATGATTCGCAACAGGCGAACGACTATTCATATTTTAGATATTGATTTTTAAAAATGATTTTTTAGTAATTCAAGATAAAAAAAAATTATGAGAACAATTTTGTTATTCATCTTTGCATTAGCCTTTTCTCCTTCAATAATAAGTCAAACAAGAAAAGAAATTTGGATAAAGGATATTGAATATCTAAAAACAGAGCTTGCAATACAACACAAAAATTTGTTCTTTTCAGAAAGCAAAGATTTTTATAACCATCACTTAGATTCAATAACAAAATTGATCGATGAAAAAGATGACACAGAACTTGCAATCGCATTGCAAATTGTTGTTGCCAAAATGGGTGATGATCATACCTCAATTGATTTTTATAAGAAAGCATTAGAAAAAGGCCACTTACCTCTTTATACTTATTGTTTTTCTGATGGGTTTTTAATTACAGCAACCATTCCCGAATATAAAAGGATATTGGGATATAAACTCACAGCAATAAATGGACATCCCATCGATTCTGTTGTTACCAAAACATCGACTTTGCTAACCCAAACAAATGAGGCAATTATAAAGTATCGTACACCAGGTATAATTAATCTGACAGGGGTTCTCAAATATTTTAAAATCGCTGATTCTGATTCTGTTTTGTGCTCCTTCGAAAAGAGCCCAGATAATAAAATAGACATGTGGATTAAGCCTATTGATGTTAGTAATAAAAACCAGAATTATGTTCATTTCAAATCGGATGATCTTCCGTTGGGCTGGAAGGATCAGAAATCCTTTTTTTGGAGTAAAAAGCTGGATGATGGAAAAACGCTATATGTTCAATATAATCAATGCAAAAGTAAAGAATCAGAGTCAAAACATGGGAATAAAAAGGCAGCTAAAAATTTGCCATCATTCGAAAAGTTTAAAAAGGAGTTGTTAAAACAGTTAAAGCAACCTGAAATTGAGAGATTGGTTTTTGATATGCGGTTTAACTCAGGGGGATCATCGCCTCAAGGCACAGAGTTGGTTAATGAGTTGGCACAGGTTGAAAAAATAAATCAAAAGGGAAAGCTTTTTGTATTAGTGGGCAGGAGAACATTTTCATCGGCAATAATTAATACAATGGATTTTAAAGAGAAAACAAATGCAATTATTGCAGGTGAACAAACAAGTGGGAAACCAAATCATTTTGGCGAGGTTAGGTTTTTTGTTTTACCAAATTCAGGAATTCGAGTTTATTATTCTACTAAGCATTTTAAGAGAAATGAATTAGATGAAAACACAATTCATCCTAACTTTGTTATTGAAATGTCCTCCGATGATTATTTGAAAGGAATTGATCCAGTTGTTGAATGGGTGTTAAGCGTTAATTAAGTTATTTTATAAATCCTGCTCAAGCTTCATAATTGATAAAATGGAAAGTCCATTTCATATTATCATGATATTAAATATCCTGTCAGTTATTCATTAAGAAAAAATCGGAAAATCATTATTGAAAGCAGTAAGTATCATAAAATTTGAATTTTATAATTTACAACTAATTTTCAAACTCATGTAATAAAAAACAGGTACAAGGAATAATGATTTATTAGAAGATATGAAAATCCTTAGGAGTTGGCTTGAATTGGTAATAGGTTAAAACTCACTTACATTTCCCTTTTTGGGATAATCTATGGTATAATGTAATCCACGGCTCTCATGTAGATTTTGCGCCATTTTTATTATCAGGTATCCAACTTTTATAAGATTACGTAACTCGCAAAGTTTCTGCGAGAGGATTGATTTTTTAAATAACTCTTCTGTTTCGGTAAAAATAATTTCAAGTCGTTTCTGAGCTCTTTCTAACCGAAGGTTTGAACGCACTATACCGACATAATTATTCATTATTTGCTGCATCTCTTTGTAATTCTGGGTAATCATAACCATTTCTTCGGGATATGATGTGCCACCAGCATCCCATTCAGGAACAGATTTATTAATCTCAATAGTTTTAAAGTTAAGTAGGGCATCTTTTGCTGCTTTATCAGCATAAACAATGGCTTCGAGCAGTGAATTGGAAGCAAGTCTATTGGCTCCATGCAATCCTGTTGACGAAACTTCGCCTGCTGCATACAAATGATGAATAGAACTTTGTCCATTCATATCTACCTTTATTCCTCCGCACATGTAATGCGCCGCAGGTACTACGGGTATTGGGTTTTTTGTAATATCAGTACCATGTTTAAGGCACTTTTCGTAAATATTGGGGAAATGTTCTTTAAGTTTTTCTGAATCGAGGTGAGTTGCATCAAGGTAAACAAAATCATCACCACGTATTTTCATTTCATGATCAATTGCTCGCGCAACAATATCGCGAGGAGCTAGACATCCACGGCGATCATATTTTTCCATGAATTCCATTTTGTCGGCAGTTTTTAAAATAGCCCCAAATCCACGTAATGCTTCTGTAATTAAAAACGAGGGTCTTTCACCAGGATTATAAAACGATGTAGGGTGAAACTGAATAAACTCCAGGTTTTCGATAGTTCCTTTTGCCCTATAAACCATAGCTATTCCGTCTCCTGTAGCAATCGGCGGATTTGTGGTTGTATCGTAAATATTACCTGTGCCACCTGTAGCCATCAATGTTACTTTTGAAAGAAAGGTATGAACCTGATCGGTATTTAAATCAAGAACATAAGCACCATAGCATTCGATATCAGGAAAACCTCTTTTTACCAATTTACCTAAATGATGCTGTGTAATCACTTCAACAGCAAAATGATATTCGTAGATTTCTATATTTTTATGTTCACGAACTCGTTTAACAAGTGCGTTTTCAATTTCCTGTCCGGTATTGTCTTTATGATGTAGAATACGATATTCAGAATGGCCTCCTTCCCGACCCATATCATATTTTCCCAATTCATTTTTATCAAACTGAACACCCCAGTCAATAAGCTGTTTAATTTGAGCAGGGGCTTCTTTAACAACCATCTCAACTACTTCTTGGTTACACAAACCATCTCCGGCAATCAGGGTATCTTGTATATGCTTGTCGAAACTGTCCAGTTTGCTGGTAACCGCAGCTATGCCTCCTTGTGCGTATTTTGTATTCGATTCGTCGAGAGATGTTTTACTTATGATGATTACTTTTCCAAAGTCTGCAACTTTCAAGGCAAAGCTAAGACCTGCGATTCCGCTTCCAATAACCAAAAAGTCTGTTTCCTTGATCATGACTGAGATATAAAATCTGAATTTTTACAAATATAGGAATTGTTTGGGAAAATGATTCCAAAAAGATTTGATATATTGAAATTACCAATGATTTTATTGTTTGATATAATAACATTTTCAACTATTTTTGTCGGGATAATTAAAAAAAATTAAAATAATTTATATGGCTCAGGATGATTTGTTTAAGAAGCTAATTGCTCATACCAAGGAATATGGATACATCTTCCCTTCAAGCGAAATTTATGATGGATTAAGTGCTGTTTATGATTATGGACAATATGGTGTTGAATTAAAAAACAACATTAAGCAGTTTTGGTGGGAAGCGATGGTTAAAATGAATGAAAATATTGTCGGTCTTGATTCTGCCATATTTATGCATCCTGATATCTGGAAGGCTTCTGGGCATTTAGGTGCTTTTAACGACCCGTTAATTGATAATAAAGATTCGAAAAAAAGATACAGAGCTGATGATTTAGTTGAAGAACATATTGTAAAATATCAGGCTAAGATTGATAAGGAAGTTGAAAAAGGTCTGAATAAATTTGGCGATGCATTCAATAAAGAGCAATTTTTGGCTACAAATCCAAATGTACTGAGAAATCAAGAAAAAATTAACGAAATAAGCGGTCGCTTATCAAAAGCTTTAACTGAAGATAATTTGGTAGAACTAAAGCAAATCATATTAGACTGCGAAATTGCTGATCCGATAACCGGTTCAAAAAACTGGACCGATGTTCGCCAGTTTAACCTGATGTTCGAAACCCAGCTTGGATCAACTACCGATGGTGCTAGCAAAATTTATTTAAGGCCAGAGACAGCCCAAGGTATTTTTGTTAATTATCTGAATGTTCAGAAATCAGGGAGAATGAAAATTCCGTTTGGTATTGCACAGATTGGTAAAGCTTTCCGAAATGAGATTGTTGCCCGACAGTTTATTTTCCGTATGCGTGAGTTCGAACAAATGGAAATGCAGTTTTTTGTAAAACCAGGAACGGAACTCGAATGGTTTGAACATTGGAAAGATTTGCGAATAAAATGGCATAAAGCAATGGGATTGCCCGAAGAGAAATACCGTTTTCACAAACACGATAAGCTGGCACATTATGCCAATGCAGCTTTTGATATCGAATTTGAGTTTCCGTTTGGATTTAAAGAATTAGAAGGTATTCACTCACGTACTGATTTTGATTTAAAGCAACATCAGGAATTTTCAGGGAAGAAACTACAATTCTTTGACCCTGAAAGTGGCGAAAGCTTTATTCCTTATGTAGTGGAAACATCGGTTGGACTTGATAGGACATTCTTATCAATTCTGTCAGGGGCATATTACGAAGAAGAAATAAAGAAAGAAAATGGCGAATCTGATATGCGTGTTGTATTAAGGATTCCACCTGCATTAGCTCCAATTAAGTTGGCCGTATTCCCATTAATAAAAAAAGATGGATTACCCGAAAAAGCTCGCAAAATTATCGATGAACTTAAGTTCGACTTTACTTGCCAGTACGACGAAAAAGATTCGATTGGTCGTCGTTACAGACGTCAGGATGCAATTGGTACTCCTTATTGTATAACCATTGATCATGATACACTTAAGGATAATATGGTTACCATCCGCGATCGCGATACAATGATACAGGAAAGAGTATTGATATCTGATCTTGCTAAAATTCTGGAAGAAAAAGTAAGTATGCGAAAATTGTTAAAAAAGATTTTCTAAAAAAACACAACATGGAATATAAAAGTCATTTCAAAAAACTAATTCCACATCTGGGAATTCTAATAGGATTTATCATAATTAGCTTTATTTACTTTTCGCCTGTTATTGAAGGGAAAATTCTACCACAAATGGATTATATTCACACCAAGGGTATGGCTCAGGAACTGGTGGAATTTGAAAAGAACAATCCAGGAGAATCATCGCTTTGGACAAATTCCATGTTTGGAGGAATGCCCTCTTACCAAATTAAAGGAGCAAAATCGTATAATATATTTTCATATGTTTCTCGTTTTATAAGGTTTTCGCTACCCTATTCTACTGTGGCTATTATGTTTAGTTATTTACTGGGCTTTTATATTTCATTGTTATGTTTTAAAGTTAATAAATGGATTAGCGCAGTTGGCTCAGTTGCATTTGCATTTGCTTCGTACAATATCATTATAATTGCGGTTGGCCATATTACCAAAGCTTATGCAATAGCATATATGGCTCCAATTATTGGAGGAGTTTTTCTTATTTTCAGAAAAAAATATATACTCGGAGGCATTATAACTTTATTATTTTCAGGCCTTCAGATTTATACTGGCCATATACAGATTAATTATTATACTGGTTTGGTAGTTGGTATAATTATTTTAGTTGAATTATTCGGAGCAATTAGGGAAAAAGAACTAAAACATGTTGGATTATCAATCATCATAATTATTTTTTGTGGTGCTTTGGCTGTTGTTCCTGCAACACAAAACCTATGGACAACCTATGAGTATACAAACTACAGTATCAGGGGCGATCATGTGTTGGAATCAAAAAAGACTTCGGACAAGAATGGCTTGGAGAAAGATTATGCATTTGCATGGAGCTATGGAAAATTGGAAACCTTTACGCTGTTAATTCCCGATTTTTATGGTGGTGCATCAGAGCCATTAACCAATGATTCGGAAACATACCGTAATTTAACTAAAAATGGGGTTCAACAGCAAACTGCTGAATCTATTGCAAGAAGCACTTCTGCATATTGGGGAGACCAGCCATTTACTTCGGCCCCGGTATATTTTGGAAGTATAATTGTTTTTTTATTTGTGTTGGGATTGTTCATTTTAAAAGGGTCTCATAAATGGTGGTTACTTATTTCAACTGTTTTATCTATTGTTTTATCATGGGGTGGAAATTTTGAAATTGTTACTCACTTCTTCTTCGATTACTTTCCTCTGTTTAATAAATTCAGAACCGTTTCAATGATCCTGGTTATTGCAAATGTAACTATGGTTTTAACTGCGTTTTTAGCACTAAAAGAAATTTATCAGAACAATATTGAAAAAACTAAACTAAAAAAATCAATACTTTACTCCCTTGAAATAACTGGTGGATTATTGTTGTTTTTTATTCTGTTTGGTGGATCATTATTTAGTTTCGAGGCCGCAAGCGATCTTAATTTAATAAATCAATTAAAAGCCAATAATTGGCCCGAGAATATTATCAATATATACAGAGAAGGTGTTCAGCAAGATAGATTGCAGATGCTCCGTTCTGATGCAATTAGATCGTTGATTTTTATTCTTCTATCAGCAGGTGCATTATATCTCTTAATTAATAAAAAAGTAAAGGCCGAATATGTTTTGGCAATTATCGGAATATTAATTTTAGTTGATCTATGGGGCGTTGATAAAAGATATTTAAATAACGATGCTTTTATTTCAGCCAGAGAAGAAAAATCCCAATTTGCCCTTACAAGTGCCGACGAGCAGATTTTAAAGGATACAGGCCTAAATAACAGAGTACTAAACCTAACTAAAAGTCCGTTTAATGATGCTTATACTCCTTTTTATCACCAATCTATTGGTGGATATCACGGAGCAAAACTCAGAAGGTATCAGGATGTTATTGATTATCATTTAAATCCGGGATTACAAAACCTAGTTCAGGTCTTAAATTCAGGTGGTGGAATAAATCTGGTTGATGGTTTTCTTTCATCACAGAATGTTCTTAATATGTTAAATACCAAGTACATTATTTTATCAGACAACTTTGTACTTACGAATAAGAGTGCCTTTGGCAATGCCTGGTTTGTTAAGAAACTAGTGTATGTTTCGAGTAATGATGATGAACTGAAGGCTATTGGAGAAACTGATTTAAAAAAATCAGCAATAATTCATAACGAATTTAAAAACCTTGTTGGTGATCAGTTTAATTCTAAGGACTCGGTTGTAAACAAAATACAATTAAAATCATATAAACCCAATCATCTTATTTACGATGTTGATGCTGCTGAAAAAGGACTTGCCGTTTTTTCTGAAATATACTACCCCAAAGGCTGGCTTGCATTAATTGATGGGAAGGAGTCAGAGTATTTCAGAGCAAATTATTTATTAAGAGCAATGGTTATTCCTGAAGGAAAACATACTGTTGAGTTTGTTTTTAAACCAAAATCGCACGAAATAGGTAAAAAGATTTCCTTTGCCAGTTCAGCCGTTGTTGTAATTTTAATATTATCAGGATTGATTGTATTATTGAGAAAGAAAAAGGAAGATTTAAATTAAAACGATTGTCCGCTTTTATTCATAATTGTTGTTAATGATTTTCTTCATTTGCCCCGTCCCTGAAGGGTGTGAAGAAAATCAATTTGCACCCTTTAGGGGTTTGGGGCAAACAAATTGATTTTCAATTTATTTACATAATATTTATGACATAAAACGGACATTCAAATAAATTAAATTCGTTTTGTAAATAAGTATCCAATAAATCTGGGTATTAATATAAGATTAAGCATTATGGCTGAAAAAAGTCCGTAATGCTTTTTCATTATCAAAAATCGTTCTGCTAATCCTTTATAAACTTTCTTTGATGTTTGTCCCCCTTCTAAAAATCTTGAAATAGTGAGATGCGTATTAATTATTGTATCAGATTTTCTTAAGATTTCAATTGTCCAATCATAATCAGAGGCGTACTTATATTTGAGATCAAATGAAGGCACAAGACTTTTTTTTGCAATAAATGATTGATGGCAAACCAACATTCCTTTTCTAAAGCTTTTAAAGTTTAGTTTTTCTGGTGGCCTTAATCTTCTTACGCCAAGTTCCTTATCTTCAGTATTTATAATTAATGTATCACCATAGTAAACATCGGCTTCGGGCAAATTGAAAATATCTTCAAGTGTCGTATCATTAAATAATTTATCACCGGAATTTATAAATAAAATATACTCACCTTTTGCTCTCAAAACTCCTTTGTTCATTGCATCATACAAGCCTTTATCGGGCTCACTTATCCAATTTGAGATCTTATCTTCGTAAGCTTTAATAATATCAACTGTTTTATCTTTTGAATTACCATCAATAATAATATATTCAACGTTCTTAAACGTTTGGTTCAGGATACTTTTTATGGTTGCCTCAATAAATTTCTCACTATTGAAAACAACGGTTATGATCGATATTTTTGGGATATTATTCACTTGTATTTAGTAATGATTTATAAAGATTAATATACTTTTCGGCTGATAATTCTGGTGAATAATAATCAACAGCCTTTTTTCGTGCCTGTTCGCATAAGGATTTGTAATCTGAATTAAATAAAATCCAGATAATTCCATTGGCCAAATCCTCGGGCGATTTATTAGAAGCCAGATAGCCATTAACCTGGTGCGAGATCATTTCTGTCATTCCCGTGGTATTGAAAGCAACAACAGGTACACCACAAGCGTGAGATTCAACAATTGTATTGGGCAGATTGTCCTCAATTGATGGGGTAACGAAAACATCGCAGGCATTGTAAATATTAACAATATCCGCTTCGTTATTAATGAATTTTAAATTAATCATTTCAAAATCAGTTTCGAGAGGGGTTTTGTTTTTTCCAAAAACAACCAACGCAATTTTATCTTTAAGCTCAGGATTATTTTTAGAAATATAATTTAGCGCATCAAGCAGATAGACAGATCCTTTTCTTTTATCATTTACATTCATTGCTCCAAAAAGAATGAGTTTCTTATCAGTAACAATTCCCAAATTTTTTCTGGAGTCAGTTTTATTAATAGGTTTAAAGATGTTTGTGTCTATTGGATTTTGAATTGAAATAATCTTATTTTCTTTTAGTAACATGCTTTGCAAAGTAACACGTTGCAACCAATTACTGCATGTAACAATATGTATATCTTTGTTTTCGAAGATTTTTTGTTTTCTGCTCCAAATTCTAAATGACAAATCCTTTTTGTGTGGATTTTTAAGATAAGGACAATTGAAACATTGAGTTTTAAAATTTTCACAACTACCAGCATAATGGCAACCTCCTGTAAATGCCCACATATCGTGAAATGTCCAAACAATTGGTTTGTTTAATTTAAGGAGTTTTTTTAAAGATGTTAATGAAAGAAATCCACCATTTATCCAATGTAGATGAATAATATCGGCTTCTTTAACCAGTGGATTTTTGGAAATATCTTCACCGGTATTTGCGATGGAAAATGAAAAACGGACAGATTTATCTTTTTCTCTCAAAAAAAACAAAAACCGCTCAAATGCAAAACGATAAAAATTGAAAATCCTCTTAATACTCGAATGTGTGGTTGAATAAACCTGATTGTCGGCACTTCTTTTTTCTTGTACTAATAAACGGGCATCAATCTTTTCGTTAATCAATGCATGCAAAAGTCTTCGTGCTGCAATTGCTGCGCCTCCATTAATGTCTGATGTGTTAATTAAAACTATTCGCATTAATTAAAAAATATATTATTTAGTTAAAACAGTATAAGAGTTAGGCTTTATATTTATTAAAACCGGAAATGCTTTCCATAATACTATTTTTGCCAATATTTTGATATATTTTAAAGATGGAAATTTTATCTTATGAAAAAGAATTTTATTACTATACAATGATGATTTGCTTCTTCGTATTTCAAATCCAACACTTTTAAGCAGAAAATTAAATAATGACGGACTATAAATATTAATGTGCCCATATGAATTATAATGTTCAAATTTTTTATCAACATTTAAAGAAAAATCAATCGGTACTTCAAATACTTGATTACTTGAAATTCTTTTAATTTCTTTTAATAATTTCCGTGGATATTCAACATGTTCAATTACATGACTACAAATGCATAAATCAAATTGATTATTATTATAAGGTAAATCATAACCATTAAATTGCCTAATCTCGGTTATTTCAGCAATATTCTTTTTTTTTATTTGTTCAATAGCACTTGAGGATATTTCAACAGCAGTATAGTTATTACAGTATTTTTTCTGATTAAGGTAATAAATAATATTTCCATCACCAGCACCAACTTCAATAACATTTTTAAAGCTGAGACCTTCTGTAATGTCAATAATGTTTTGAGCTTTTTGTAATGCACCCAATTTACGCCAGCTTTCTGTTTTATCAGTGTAGTAATTGTCGTATTTTATTTTAAGAGCCTCACTCAATCCTATCATACAGGTTTTATTTTATAAATGAATATTCTTCCCCATTATTAGAAATATGAAAAATTTTATATCCTGCTAATTTAAGTTTATTAATTGCTTTTTTACTTTTAGCAATACCAATTGCTGGAAAACGATGGTGAAATTCAACTAATAGCTGTTTTATATCAATCTTTTTATCAATAATGTAATCAATAACATCATATTCGGCTCCCTCAATATCCATTTTTAAAATATCAATTTGAGTGTGAGAGAACGATTTCATTATTTCTTCGAGATTTTTAACAGGAACACGAATGGTGCTGCCTTTCGATCCCAATACATTATGTATTGATCCAGATACATAATTGCTGTTTTCGGGTAGTGTAAATTCAATTTCTCCCGATTCTCCAGCTAAACCATATGGTTCAAAAATAAATTCTTTGGGTAAATTTTGTTCTTTGATCCAATTTATTGATTTGGGTGTTGGATCGAATGCATAAATTTTTATTCCGAATCTATTTATCATCTGAACATCGAAGCTAATATCGGTTCCAACTCCAAATGAATATATAATTGAATTTGAGTCAACAGATTCAGTACATATAGTCCATGAAGCTCCTTTATTTCCGAGTGTAATTTTATTTTTTATTTTTATAGTTTTTTTTGAGAAAAAATCCTTTTTCAGAATTGTTTTTCTAATTCTCGAAAGGAAAACTATGAAATCAGGTACATTCATTTTTGCAACCCGTATTTAATTAATTTTTTCTAATGTAGATTTGAATTTTCAAACTTAATAACAATGGTCTAATATTCGTAATTCTCTAAAATATATTTTTGATCCTCGAGTGTAAGATTCTAATGATGATCTTAATTATATTTATTTTTTTATGATCTTATAATCCTATTTATTTCTATTATCTGATTGCTAAAGGGAACAAAGATTAGAATGTAAATTTATAATATATTTGCTTTAAAAATAAAATAGAATAAATGAAAGTAGTATTTATTTTTGGCGGTATGCCACATTACCTTGTTTCACTTTTAAATAAAATAGTTGAAAAAGGTATAGATATAACAGTAATTTTACCTGAAAGTGGAAGTAAAACAATAGGCAAGGGAGTTAAACAAGTAAATTCTAATCAGAAATTTAGTGTATTAAAAGCGCAAGAATATAAAAGTATATTAGGGAAATATTATTTTAAAAACCTTTATAGTTTAATAAGAAAAGAGAACCCCAAGATAGTTGTTGTTGGCTGGCCTTATATTGCAAATTTAATTTTTGATTTCAAGCTTCTAAGGTATTTTAAAAAGAAAAAGATAAAACTTTTTTATAAGGAAATACCATTTATGATTTCACCAAAAAACAAAATATTTTCTTATTATAAACAACACCCAATAGTCAATGAAAATCTTGAAAACGAAACGCCTACAGGGATTAAGTATTATTTATGGATAATTATTCTTTTATTTTTGCGAACGAGAATCTATAAAAGAGTTGATGCTACATTATGTTATTCGTCTATTGCTAATGATATTCTTCCATCATATGGGATTTCTCCTGAAAATGTATTTATTACCTATAATTCTCCCGAAACAGATAAAATCTTTTTTGTTAAAAATCAGATAGAAAGCCTTAATCTGGAATTAGATTACAATCCCTATAGAATTATACATATAGGTAGATTAGTAAAATGGAAAAGAGTCGATTTAATTATTGATATACTTCCAGAATTAATTAAAAAGTTTCCTCAAACCGAATTAATAATTGTTGGTAATGGGCCTGAAGAAGAATTATTAAAACAACAAGTTAATAAATTAAACTTAGGATATTGCGTAAAGTTTTTAGGAGGAGTATACGATTATGAGAACTTAGGAAAACACCTGTTAAGTTCTGGGATTTATGTTTTAGCCGGTATGGGAGGTTTATCTATTAATGAAGCGATGGCATTTGGAAAACCAATTATTTGTTCAGTCTGCGATGGTACTGAAAAAGATTTAGTTATAGATGGGGTAAATGGATTTTATTTTAAAAATGGAGATGCAGAAAGCTTAATAAAAAAAATATTGTATATATTTTCTGATTTAACACTCATTAAAGAGATGGGTAAAAACTCAGAAGGAATTATTAAGGGGAAAATAAATATTAATACTGTTTCAGAGAAGTATATTAAAGCATTTAATAAAGTATTAGAAACAATATAATTTAATTATAAAAATTTTATATTTTTTAATATTACTCTTTTTTTATTAAAATACAGGTTAAGTGGTGTATGTCGTTTTTAGAAACTGACAAAGTGGGCGAGATTCTATTCCCCATAGCCCATAATTCTCCATCAAAAACTTTAAAATAAGATTGGTTAATAATTGTGCAAGGAGATTCTTCTAACCACGAATTGATTTCTTGTCTAGAATATATTTGGGTTATAAATCTTAACTTATTTGCACAATTTAAACCAAGATGGTCATAAATATTACTATAATAATAGTGTTCATTATAAGGGAAAGTTAAAAGCAAATACCCTTCTTTTTCAAGCAAATCAATCATATTTTTAAAGGCCAGTTTATGATTAGGGATATGCTCTAAGACGCTTAAACAAGTTATAAATTGATACTTCCGGTTAATTTGGGGTTTAAGTATATCTGTTTTTTTTACAGGAAAATGTCTATTAAAAAAATTGCCTTTCCAATATCCTTCAATTTTATCAATAGAGTCAACGTTATAACCACACATCGAAAGAAGATGAGGCCAAGATGATTGTCCAGAACCAATATCTAAGATGCTTTTAGGAGAAATTTCACTTAAGTATTTTAAAGAATAAGAATATTCTATTGGTCTTTCATTAATTTGAAGGTTTGAATTGATTTTTTTTTCTTTATTGAGAATCGGTTTTATCAATAACAAGCAAATGAACTGATATAGGGTTTTTAAAAAATAAAACATAATTTGATTTTTTTTAGTCTATTCTTTTAGGTCAAGATCTTTTCTTATAGCAATTATATTCTGAAATGCTAAGATCTCATCGACATGTTTTAAATTATAGGTTATTTTTAATAAATCTTTTGGTAATAATCTATAAAGGTTGTAATTATTTAAAATATCAATAAAATCTTTGAAGTGAACTTTACTTATGATATTATTTACACCTATTTCAAACTGAATAATATTAATTTTATTGTTATGTAAAGCATCCTTAGCTCCAAGCAGTATTTTATATTCATTGCCTTCTGTGTCGATCTTTAAAAATGAAATATTTTCTATTTCTGGATGAGAGGCTAGGAAATTATCAATTGTTTGCATTTTAACACTAATAGCTTCAGCACGGCTTTGGATAATCTCAGTTATTGTAGCTTCGTACAGAGTCGCATGTGAAGAACCTCCTTTATTGGCATAATCGAACAATACAGTTTCCATATTGCTGTCAGAAAAACCAATATTATAGGTACTAACGTTTTGAGTATTACTAAGGTTCTTGTTTAATTTATCAAAATTATTGGGGTGTGGTTCAAAACAATAAATTTTTGATTTCTTAAAATTCTCACTAAGCAAAAGGGTGTAATTTCCAAGATTTGCTCCTACATCAAAAATAGTATCAACTTTAAATTTTCTTAGTGATCTAGTTAAAAAGGATTTTTCTCCACTTATTTTAAAATTTTGATAATTTTGAAAGCCTAATCCTTTCATTCCTAGTTTTAGGAAAAAGTAGTTTAATCGTCGAAAAGAAGCTCTTCCAAATAATTCTAAATAAATTTCAAAGAAAAAATTCATAAAAAAAGGTTAATAATTATAGTATTGTTAGCTTCTCAATTTTAGGACATTATTAAATATAGCCTTTTTCAAAGGTACTTCTTTTTTCTTAATGTGATTAAACCCATTGAGAAAATTTCTACATATTTTTTGGAACTTAGTCTATTTAAATTGTTATGCAGTTTAATGTTGTTCTAATCATTAAACCATTGATTTATTAGTATCCAACTGGTGCCGACAGGTTAATTGTCGGGGCCTATCAGCTAGCACAATCATGCTATCTAAACTATATCAAAATAAAGAACAAACATTTTTATTTGTATATTAATTTATCCTCAGTTTGCCAAAAGTTCTAAACAGACATCATGTCTTCGCCAGCAGAGGCAATCTAAAGCAGGCAGGTGTTACGCAGAATTCATAATAGCAACGTAGTTGTTATATCTTTGTAAATAAATACAATAAAAAACCCTTAAAGTAACGTATTGCGAAATCTTTATCGGTTTCAATTTAACCGTAAAATTGTGATTTATAAACTAATGTTTTGAATATCTTTGTAATGAAATATTGATTATGGGTGTAATAAGAAAACAATCTGTTTGGGGTACAATAATAACCTATCTTGGAGCTATCCTGGGTTTTATTACTACAGGTATTTTATTTCCCAGGATATTTGCTTCTGAGCAAATTGGATTGCTAACTATAATTGTTTCTTATGCAACTGTTTTAAGTACATTTTCCAGTCTGGGGATACATCAGGTAATAGGCCGTTTCTTTCCGTATTTTAAAAACAAAGAAAAAAATCATAATGGATTTTTTTTTATAATTATTCTTGTTCCACTAATTGGATTTATTCTTATATCATTATTTTACCCATTGATTCAGAATTTTTTTATTAAAAAATCTGGAGAAGAATATCTGCTGACAAATTATATTATTTATGTAATCCCATTTCTGTTTGTAATTCTTTTTTTCGATGTGTTCGACAATTACTACAAATTTCTGCACAACATAACCATAGGATCATTTTCAAAAGAGGTTTTACAGCGAATTATCATTTTATTAGGAGCCATTTTATTTTCGTTTTCATTAGTAAGCTTTGATAATTTTTTTAATATCTATTTATTGGCATTTGCAGTTCCTCTATTTGTAATGATTATATCACTAATCTATAAGAAAGAATTTTCAATTATACCGCAGACAGGCTATTTATCAAAAAAATTAAGGAACTCAATGATCAGCATGGGTTTATTTGGAATTATTTCATCATTTGCCGGAATTATCAATACAAATATTGATAAAATTATGATCGAAAGATTGATGGGCCTTAATAATGTTGGCGTGTATACCATCGCTTTCTTTTTTGGAGTTCTCATTGTAATGCCATCGAGGCCATTAATTAAAATATCGTCTGCCTATATTTCTGAAGCATGGCGGAAGAAAGACCTTGAGTTAATTAGAAAGATTTATGTAAAAAGTTCAATTAATCAGTTTATTATCGGATTATTACTCTTAATCGGTATTTGGTGTAATATTCATAATATATTCAAAATTCTTCCACCAGAGTATTACGAAGGGAAATGGGTGATTCTAATTATTGGATTTGCCTACCTTTCAGATATGATGATAGGAACAAGCGCCAATATATTAGTTAATTCCAGATTTTATAAGTTTGTAACGTATATTGTTATTGTATTAGTTATAGTTACTGTTTTTTTAAATATTGTTTTTATTCCTCTTTGGGGTTTAATTGGTGCAGCATTGGCCACATTTGTTTCAAAAATAGTTACAAATAGCTTGTTTGTAGCAACCTTGCAAAAAAAATACAAATTATTTCCATTCAATTATAAACACCTAATTATAGTAGGCATAGGTTTATTTGTTTATTTTATTAATAATTTTTTGCCTGTAAACGAAAATTATATATTTGATATAATATATAGAAGTGGCATAATTACACTGGTGTTTATTACGTTAATTTATTTGACAAAGGTCTCAGAGGATTTAAACGAAACCATTAAATATATTCTAAATTATATTTTTAAATTTAAGAATAGAAACTAGGTAGTTTGGGTTTAATTTCGCAGAATTTATAGTTATCTTAGCACGATTATTTTAGGAAGTAATGGCAAAAAAAGAAACAGCAGTAACTAAATGGCGCTTAAGAAGTTCGTATTTTACTTCTATTATAAGTATTTCATTAGTGCTGTTTATGCTTGGTTTATTAGGAATGCTTGTTCTTAATGCACAAAAGCTTTCAGAGTATGTTAAGGAGAACATAGGTTTTTCAATTATCCTCAAAGAGAATGTAAAAGAAGTGGATGTTCGTTTATTACAGAAAAACCTGGATGCATCTGTTTTTGTAAAATCAACCAAATACATTACTAAAGAAGAAGCGGCCTATGAATTACAAAAAGAACTTGGCGAAGATTTTATTGAGTTTCTTGGTTTTAATCCGTTGCTGGCATCAATTGAAATCCATCTGGTTTCAGATTATGCAAACCCTGATAGCATAAGGGTAATTGAAAATAAGCTACAACAATACGACCAGATAAAAGAGGTTTTTTATCAAAAATCACTGGTCGACCTTGTAAACGAGAATGTAAAAAGAATAAGTATTATTATTTTAGGTTTTAGTGGATTGCTTTTTCTTATTGCGATCGCATTAATCAACAATACCATTCGATTATCAGTTTATTCAAAACGGTTTATAATTAATACCATGCAATTAGTAGGAGCCACAAGAGGTTTTATTCGTCGGCCCTTCTTATATCGAAGTGCAATGCACGGAATATTGGCTGCATTAATTGCTATTGCATTGCTTGTCGGGGTTTTGTATGTTGCTCAAAAAGAGTTTAAGGAAATAATCAGTTTTCAGGATGTTGAAATAGTAGGCAGCCTATTTTTGGGTGTATTATTAATTGGAATCTTAATTAACTGGATTTCTACTTTCTTTGCTGTTTCAAAGTATCTTCGAATAAATACAGACAAATTATATTACTAAATTAATAAGTTTCCGCATGTCAAAAAAAGTTAAAACAGAAGAAAAAAAATTGGATTTCGCTCTTGGGAGAGAAAATTACATCTTATTAATCATCGGATTTGCAATAATTGTTGTCGGTTTTCTTTTAATGATTGGAGGTAAAGCCGAAAATCCGAACGAATTTAATGAAGAGATCTTCAGTTTTAGAAGAATCACTCTTGCTCCGATAGTAGTGCTTTTCGGCTTTATTTTTGAAATTTACGCCATTATGAAAAAGCCAAAAGAAGATAATAAAGAATAATAACCTAAAGTTTTTATGAATTGGATCGAAGCACTAATCCTTGGTATAATTCAAGGATTAACAGAGTTTTTACCTGTAAGCAGCAGTGGGCACCTTGAGTTAGGGAAACATATTTTAGGTGTTGAAACTACAGAAAACCTCACATTTACAGTTGTGGTGCATGGAGCAACTGTTTTGAGCACTATTGTTGTATTTTGGAAAACTATATTAGAACTTTTTCGTGAGCTTTTTACATTTAAGTGGAACGATTCAACAAAATATATCGTTAAAATTTTTATATCAATGATCCCTGTGCTTATTATCGGTTTGTTTTTTAAAGATCAGGTTGAAAGTTTGTTTAATGGCAATATATTGTTTGTTGGCATCATGTTATTGTTAACTGCAGCTTTGTTAGCCTTTACGTATTATGCCAAAGAACGGCAGAAAGATATTACATTTAAAGATTCTTTAATTATTGGAATTGCGCAGGCAATTGCAGTACTCCCAGGTTTGTCAAGATCAGGAGCTACTATTGCCACAGGGTTGTACCTGGGAAACAAAAAAGAACTGGTAGCTAAATTTTCGTTCTTAATGGTTCTAATACCAATTATAGGTGCAAACTTAAAAGATTTGCTCGATGCTGATTTCTCCTTTCAAGGTTCTGCTGGCACTCTTCCATTGCTGGTTGGGTTTATTGCCGCTTTTGTTACAGGCTTATTAGCATGTAATTGGATGATAAACATTGTTAAACGTGGTAAGTTGATTTATTTTGCTATTTATTGCTTGATTATTGGGTCATTAGCCATATTATTTTCTTTCTAAATTGGAATCGATGAAGTTTCGGGTAAATAATTTAAATGAATTTAAGGAAGGATTGGTAATTCCAATTAACAAACCCTATGACTGGACATCATTTGATGCAGTGAGAAAGGTAAAAAATCTAATCCTCAATAAGTTTAAAAACCAGCCAGGCGAAAATACCAGAAAACTAAAGGTTGGTCATGCCGGAACACTTGATCCTCTGGCTCAGGGATTAATTATTCTTTGTACAGGAAAAGCTACAAAGCGAATACAAGAGTTACAGGATGCACCCAAAGAATATATTGCTACAATTGAACTAGGAAAAACAACCCCATCATATGATCTGGAAACATTTTATGACCAGGAATATCCGATTGATCATATTACTGAAGAGTTTGTTAAAAATACCTTATCAGGATTTATCGGAGAACAGGAACAAATCCCACCCGTTTATTCTGCAAAAAATATTAATGGTAAAAGAGCATACGAATTTGCAAGAAAAGGTGTTGAGGTTGAAATGAAACCACATGTAATCACAATATCAGAAATCGAATTAGTGAGATTTCATTTGCCGACAATTGATATCCGCATTGTTTGCAGTAAAGGAACTTACATCAGAACTCTTGCTAGCGATATTGGTAAGGCCCTTAACAGTGGAGGACATCTTACAAACCTCATCAGAACAAAAATTGGTGACTATCATCTCGATAATTCTATTACAATTAATGAATTTGAAAAAATTTTAACAACTTTGTAACTTATTAGAAAGTGCTCCGTATAAGCAGGGCGCCGATGTTAAATATATAAAACCTTTATAATCAATGAAATTATCTCAGTTTAAGTTTAATTTACCCAAAGAACTTATCGCTAAATATCCTGCCGAAAATCGTGACGAATCAAGGCTATTGGTGGTTAATAGAAAAACCGGTGAAATAGAACATCGTATTTTTAAAGATGTTGTTGAATACTTTAACGATCAGGATGTTATGGTATTTAATAACACCAAAGTATTTCCAGCACGTCTTTATGGAAATAAGGAAAAAACCGGAGCTAAGATTGAGGTATTTCTTTTACGCGAGCTTAACCGTGAGCAAAGACTGTGGGACGTTTTAGTCGATCCTGCCCGAAAGATTAGGATTGGCAATAAATTATATTTTGGTGCAGACGATAGTTTAGTTGCTGAAGTTATTGATAATACTACTTCAAGAGGTAGAACATTACGTTTTTTATTTGATGGTTCATACGAAGAATTTAAGAAAACATTATATGAATTAGGTGAAACACCACTACCCCGATTTATTAATCGCGAGGTTCCTCCGTAAGATAAAGATCGATATCAGAAAATTTATGCTAAACATGAAGGGGCTGTGGCAGCTCCCACTGCTGGACTTCATTTTAGCCGCGAATTACTTAAACGACTCGAAATTAAAGGTCTTAGTTTTGCCGAGATTACATTGCATGTCGGATTGGGAAATTTCAGAACTGTTGATGTTGAAGACTTAACAAAGCATAAAATGGATTCGGAAAAAATATTCATATCCGAAGAAGCAGTTAAAAAAGTGAACGAAGCTAAAGCTAACAAGAAAAATGTGATAGCTGTTGGTACAACTGTTTTAAGAACACTTGAATCATCGGTTTCAACATCAGGACTTCTTAAACCATACGATGGCTGGACAAATAAATTTATTTTTCCGCCATACGAAGTTCAGGTTCCAAATATGCTAATTTCTAATTTTCACTTGCCATTATCAACATTATTAATGATGGTTTGTGCTTTTGGAGGATTTGATCCAGTATTGAATGCTTACAAAGTTGCCATAAAAGAAAAATATAATTTTGGAACCTATGGTGATGCAATGCTGATTATATAAAAATAATTTCAAATAGTGAAAGGATCGGTTTACCGATCCTTTTTTTTAGCAGTGTGCTGAAAAGTGATTGGGATTAACTAATTCGCGGTATTTGGCAACTACTTTTTTAAAATCTTCCCATGCAGGTCTTTTCAATTGTTCATTTCGCAGCAATGCCGATGGATGAAAAGTTGGCATAACCATAATACCATTCCATTCAAGCCAGGTTCCTCTTACCTGAGTGATTTTTGCATTCGGATCAATTAATCCTTTTAATGCAGTTGCACCGAGCAGAACAATTATTTTAGGTTGTATAATATCAATCTGTTTTAGCAGATAGGGTAAGCATGCTGATCGTTCTTCGGGTAGAGGATCTCTATTTCCTGGTGGTCGACATTTTACAATATTTGCGATATAAATATGTTCATTACGGGAAAAACCACAAACACCTAAAATTTTATCGAGCAACTCACCCGATTTTCCAACAAACGGACGTCCTATTTGATCTTCATAATATCCGGGACCTTCGCCAATACACATAATTTTTGCAAATTGGTTTCCTTCACCAAAAACCACATGTGTTCTTTTTTGGCTCAAGATACAACGGGTGCAGTTAGTCACTTCTATTCTTAATTGTTCCAAGGCATCCATAAACTAAAATTTAGTTTACAATATTTTGAGGGTTCCCTTGCATCCATTTCCGGATATTTTCAAATACAATTTCACTTCTGTATTCGATGGCTTCATGTGTGGCATATCCAATATGAGGCATTAATAAAACATTGGGCAATTCGAAAAACGGATAATCTTTTTGCAGAGGAGGTTCTTTTTCATAAATATCAAGTGCTGCTCCTGCAATTTTATTGTTCTTTAATTTTTGATATAAAGCATTATAATCAACAATTAGAGCTCTTGCTGTATTTATTAATATTGCTGTTGGTTTTAGTAGATTAAGTTCTTTTTCACCAATTAAATTTTTTGTTTCAGCAGTTAGTGGAAGATGAAGCGAAACAATATCACTTTCTTTTAAAAGAGTTTCCAAATCAACAAAAGTGGTATAATTTGCATGTTTTTCAGATCGATTAAATGCCATCACATTGCATCCGAAAGCATTTGCAAGTCTTGCAACCTCAGCTCCAATTTTTCCATAACCAATAATTCCAAATGTTTTTCCATGTAGCTCAGATCCTAAAAATCCTTCGCGAGATTTGCCCGAAATAGTTTGATTATTTCCCCAAACCATCTTTCTCAAAAGATTTATGGTCATTCCAATGGTAAGTTCAGCAACTGCGTGTGTTGAATAGTTTGCTGCGTTGCAAACCATAATATTTCTTTTTCTGCAGATTTCAGTAGGAATATGATCGGTTCCGGCAAATGCAACTGAAATTAGTTTAAGATGGGTGCATGATTCAATGATTTTTTCAGAAAGAGGAAGATTGCTTAAAACTATTACTTCGGCGTTAGAAATTCTTTTTACTATTTCAGTGTCATCATCGGGTTTGGTATTGTAAAATAAAAACTCATGGTTATTGGATGAGAACTCATTTTCGAGCAACTTAATTTCATTATTCGAAAGACCTATTGGTTCAAGGATTACTATTTTCATCTTTAATCATATATTTGGGGAATAAAGATAAAAAAAAGACCGGAATAACCGGTCTATAAATTTTCTAATATCTGTAGTGATCAGCTTTATATGGTCCTTCAATTGGAACGCCTAGATATTTAGCTTGTTCGTTGGTAAGTTTTGTTAGTTTAACGCCTATTTGTTCTAAGTGTAAACGTGCAACTTCCTCGTCTAATTGTTTTGGAAGTCTGTAAACATCAACTTTGTAATTGTTTTTCCAAAGCTCTAATTGAGCTAATGTTTGGTTAGTAAATGAGTTGCTCATTACAAATGATGGATGTCCTGTTGCACACCCTAGGTTTACCAATCGTCCTTCGGCTAGCATAAAGATCGCATGACCATCAGGGAAAATATATTTATCAACCTGAGGTTTAATGGTTATTTTCTTAATGCCTGTAACTTTCTCAAGTTTATCAACCTGAATTTCATTATCAAAGTGACCAATATTACAAACTATTGACTGATCTTTCATTTTCGCCATATGCTCAACAGTAATAACATCCTTATTACCAGTAGTTGTAACATATATATTTCCTTCTGCTAATGCATCTTCAACGGTTTTAACTTCGAATCCTTCCATTGCACCTTGCAATGCACAGATTGGATCAATTTCGGTAACAATAACGCGAGCACCATACGAACGCATTGATTTTGCTGATCCTTTACCAACATCACCATAACCACAAACAACAACTACTTTTCCTGCTAACATTACATCGGTTGCTCTTTTAATTCCATCAGCCAATGATTCTCGGCATCCGTAAAGGTTATCAAATTTTGATTTAGTAACAGAGTCGTTAACATTAATAGCAGGGAAAAGAAGTTCTTTACGTTCCATCATTTGGTACAATCGGTGAACGCCAGTTGTAGTTTCTTCAGAAACGCCTTTAATTTCTTTAGCCATGCGGGTCCATTTTGTTGGATCCTGCTCAAGGGTTTTTAATAAATTCTTGTATAATTCTTTTTCATCAATTGCTGAAGGATTGCTATTTAAGAATGAAGAATCTTTTTCAGCTTTCACACCCATATGTACCATCATGGTAGCATCGCCACCATCATCAACAATTAAAGTTGGGCCTTTGCCTTCGGGAAATGTTAATGCCTGGTTGGTACACCACCAATATTCTTCAAGTGTTTCTTCTTTCCATGCAAATACAGGAATTCCTGCTTTTGCAATAGCTGCAGCAGCATGATCCTGGGTCGAAAATATATTACAACTTGCCCAACGAACATCAGCACCAAGTTCAACAAGTGTTTCAATTAATACTGCTGTTTGAATGGTCATGTGAAGAGATCCTGTTATACGAGCTCCTTTTAATGGTTTAAGCTTACCATATTTGGTTCTCAACGACATTAAGCCGGGCATCTCTTTTTCGGCAATTTCAATTTCTTTTCTTCCCCACTCAGCAAGATTCATATCTTTTACCTTGTAAGGCATAACGTCAATCATGGTTCCTTCTATTTTCATGTTAATTATATTTATGTTATTTGTTTAAATTTGAAATGGACAGCAAAAATAGGTTAAAAATTTGTGAATCAAATAAAAACTAAACAGTTTATTAGTATATAATGTTGTAATTTAATGTGAAAAAATCTTCTGAATATGCTCTTTATCCTTCTTTAATTGTATAGTTAATTCATCTAGGTTATTGAATTTTTTCTCGTCTCTGATTCTTTTCACAAAAGAAACAGTTACTGTTTGGTTGTAAATCTTGTCATTAAAATCAAATATATGAACCTCCATGTTTTTTAGCTTCATCTCTGGTTCAATGGTCGGTCGGGTGCCAATATTAAGCATTCCAACAAAGTTTTTATTATTTAGTTTCACTCGTACAGCATAAACACCATCTTTGGGAATTAATTTCCAGGGCTCAGGGAGTTTTATGTTTGCGGTTGGAAAACCTATAGTTCGACCAATCTTGTTGCCTTCGATAACGTTTCCGCTTACGAAATATTCATAACCCAGATATTTTTTAGCATTTTCAAGGTCGCCATTAACTAAAAAATCTCTAATTTTTGTAGAACTAATTGATTCCTTTTCGATTAGTTTAGCATCAAGTTTTTCGATTTCAAAACCAAAGGTTGCAGAGCATTGTTTTAAAAACTCATAACCACTTTTTCTGTCTTTCCCAAATTGATGATTATATCCAACTACAAGTTGTTTTACATGGATTTTATTAACCAGATATTGTTCGATAAATTCGCATGCAGTTAATTGTGAAAACTCCCGTGTGAAAGGAATAATGATTAAATGATCTATTCCTGTTTGCGCGAGCAAAAGTTGTTTTTCCTCAATGTTATTTAGTAGCCTTAAATTCTCAATATCTTTATTAAGTACAATTCTGGGATGTGGCCATAGCGTAAGTACAATTGATTCACCGTTCTTTTCTTTTGCCAGCAGATTTAGCCGGTTTAAAATGCTTAAATGGCCAAGGTGCACACCATCAAATACTCCAATTGTAAGTATTGGATTTTTTATTGAAAGGTTTTTAAGTGAGTTATGAATTATCACAAGTTTCTTGGTTTAGATTGTAAAAATATAAAAAATAAAACATTTCTAAATATTCTACCATTAGGGTAAAAATTTGTAAAATTGCAGCTAGAAATCAAATATAAGTCGGATGAAAAAAACAATAATAGGAGTTTTTATTGGTTTAATAATGTTCTCGTGCAAATCGCAACCCGATTATTTTACCGTATCGGGTACTCTAAATAATGGAGCAGGCGAAAAACTCTATTTTTCTGAATTACAAACCAATAAGATAGCAATACTCGATTCTGTTATTCTGGAAAATGATGGAAATTTTAGTTTTAAAGGTACAACTCAGGAACCTAAATTTTATGCTATTAGAACAACTCCTAACAATTACATTACATTAATTATTAATCCATTTGATCAGATAATTATTAAAGGCAACGCAAAGAATCTTAGTTCAACATATACAGTTCAAGGTTCGGATGAATCGAATAAAATAAGGATTTTAAGAAACCGGTTAACAGAAAGTTCTCGCATACTTGATGAAATTGGATCTGATTTTAGTTCATATATTGGAAAACCAGAATTTAACAAAATGAAAGATTCACTTTCGAAAAAATCTTTTCAAGTAATAAATGATCATAAAGATTACACAAAGCAGTTTGTTGTTCAAAACAAAAATTCACTCGCAGGATTAATGGCTTTATATCAGCAGATCGGTATGCGTCAGTATGTACTTGATCCCAAAGCTGATATTGCATATTTTGAGATGGTTGATTCTGCCTTGTCCCGCTCGTTACCAAAGTCAGATGCAGTAAAAGCCTTGCATGCTCAAGTGTTGGAGATAAAAAGACAGCTAAACTCCGAATTTGAAATTAACAGCCGGGTTGGAATAGGAGTAGTAGCACCTGAAATTGCATTACCAAATCAGGATGGAGATACCATTGTTTTATCTTCGCTAAAAGGGAAAATTGTGTTAGTAGATTTTTGGGCTTCGTGGTGTAAACCATGTCGAATAGAAAATCCGATATTAGTTAAGAACTATGCAAAATATCACGAAAAAGGATTTGAGATTTTTCAGGTTTCATTAGATAAGAGCAGATCAGCCTGGAAATCAGCAATAATTATCGATAGCTTAAACTGGACGCATGTAAGCGACTTGCAATTCTGGAACTCAGCTCCAGCTAAAGTATATTATGTTCAATCGATACCAGCAAATTTTTTACTTGACAAAAATGGTCGTATAATTGCAAAAAATTTACGTGGTGATGCTCTCGAAGCAAAACTTTCAGAATTATTTAAGTAACTTAGTATTTCTAATTATAAAAGTTTTGAGTTCGATTGTACTTAAGTGTTTGATTTAAATTTGAATAAATGAAAAAAACAGCTCTACTTATTCCAATAATTATACTTTCTTTCATATCATGCAATAATAGCAAGATTGAAATTAAAGGAACAATTACTAATGGCGAAGGATCAGAAGTTTCTTTTAAGGAGCTTCTTGTTGATGGAACAAAGGATATTGAAAAGATTAAACTTACCAAAAAGGGAACATTTAAACTCAAAGCAGAATCAGATATTCCAAGGTTTTATTATCTTGTTCTTTCACCTGATAATTTTATTACCTTACTGCTAAACCCAGGCGACAAGATTGAGATTAAGGCTAATGCAACAGATCTTAAAAATGCACAAATAAAAGGATCAAAGCAATCGCAACAATTGCAAATGCTAACCAACAGGTTAAATACTACAAAAAAAACGCTCGACTCGCTGACTACTGAATATGTAAAGTTTAGTAACGCTGATATTTATGAAAAAAACATTACTAAATTAAATCAAGAGTATTCTGAAACAGTAGATAATTTAAGAGATTCGTCAATAGCTTTTATCTTAAGTAATCTCGACAACATGGCATCTATCATGGTTTTATATCAAAAAATTGATGAAGAGAATTTTGTACTTTATAAAAATCGCGATTTGCAGTATATCAAATTAGTTTCGGAAGCTTTGGAGAAAAAATACCCCGAATCACCACATGTTAAAGCCCTTGTTGCCGATAGAGAGAATCTGTTTAAAAAATATAATCAGGTTTTAACTCAGAAAAAAGTTGAAGAACTTGCAAAAACAAAAAAAGTTTCCGGTATTCCTGATATTACACTGCCTGATATTAAAGGAGATTCAATTTCTTTAACATCTCTTACTACCCGATATAAACTACTTTGCTTTTGGGCTACCTGGAGCCAGGAGAGTATTCAGCAAAACTTACAATTAATAGATTTGTATAAGAAATACAATAATAAAGGATTTGAGATTTATATGGTTTCGCTCGATACGAAAGAAGATGCCTGGAAAAAAGCAATTCAGTTTGATCAATTACCCTGGATAAATGTAATTGATTTAAATGGACGAAACTCATATGTTGCAAAGGTTTATAACGTAAGAACTCTTCCAACCAGCTATTTAATTAATAGTGATGATGATATAATATCTGTTAACCCAGGTATTCAGGAAATTAGTAATACTCTTGATTACGCTTTTAATTAATAAAATTGAACAAGTCAACGAAAATATATTTTGCTTCCGATATTCATTTAGGATTACCTAATTATGAGAAAAGCCTTGAGCGCGAGAGGCTTTTTGTTAAATGGTTAGATGAGGTAAAAGCAGATGCATCTGAAATATATTTATTAGGTGATATTTTTGATTTTTGGTTTGAGTATAAACGAGCAATTCCAAAAGGGTTTACACGTTTTTTAGGTAAAATTTGCGAAATAACCGACTCGGGTATTCCTGTTCATTTTTTTACTGGTAACCACGATATGTGGATATTTGATTATTTGCCCAAAGAAACAGGTGTTATCATTCATAAAGAACCAATAACTAAAGAGTACTCAGGTAAGCGATTCTATATTGCACATGGCGATGGACTCGGACCAGGTGATTATTCGTACAAATTATTAAAAAGTATTTTTGCAAGTAAATTTTCGCAATGGCTTTTTGCCCGATTTCATCCAAATTTTGGATTGTTTATTGCCAATGCATGGTCGTCGCATAACAGATATTCCAGAGAGACAAAACCTTTTGAAGGAGAGCACAAGGAATGGTTAATTCTTTATTCACGAGAACTCCTTAAACAGCAGGATTTTAATTATATGGTTTATGGACACCGCCATATTCCTATGGATTTGGAGCTTACAAAAAATTGTCGGTATATTAATCTCGGCGATTGGTTAAGTCATTTTACATTTGCCGTATTTGATGGCAATGAAATGGTTCTTAAAAACTTTAAAAAGTAATTTATGAAGAAAATTTTAGGGTTGGCTTTATTGATTTTTACTTCCTTTGTTATTTATAATTGTAGCGATAATAAATGCAATCAATCAGTAGACGTGAACCTTAAAGCGGAAGTAATTATAAAAGATACAATATTAATTAATAGCAAATTTATTGAAGAACTATCTGTTTTTTCCCCTGACTGGCTTGATAGTGTGCATTATAATTCTTCTGGTTATTTATTAGAATTATCTCCTTTTTCAGATACTACAGCATTTGTTTTTACAAGTCAGGGATTTTTAGATACAGTCTGGGTATTATCTGAAAGGCAGCTGGTTTTATTGTCACAAGAGTGTGGATTTGTAAATAATTTTGTAATAGACAGTGTCTGGTATTCAACAAATAATATTGATTCTTTGGAGTTGATTAATAAAAATCTTACAGCACAAATTGATGGTCATTTTAAGATATATTTCTAGTTTTATTTTTGTTCTGGTATTTTCTTTCCAGCTTTTTGCCCAAAAAGTAGAAGAAAAGAAAGACTCCTGGGAAATTACCGGAATTAAAGCAGGATTGGATGTTGGCCGTTTTTCATCGTATCTATTTAAACCAGAACAAACGTCATATGCAGGCTCTATAGATGTTGGGTTTAATAATAAACAGTATTTTGTTGGCGAAATAGGATATTCAGAAATAAATCTCGAAAGAGAAAATTATACCTATCAGTCGAGCGGTATGTTTTATAAGGTCGGGTTCGATTATAATATGTTAAAAAAAGTACCCACTGATTTTTTGGGTGCAGGTTTGCGCATTGGGTATAGCTCGCTCAATCATTCAGCAAACAATATAAGTTTTACAAGCACTCATTTTGGAAACTATTCTTTTGAGCAACAATCAGAAGCAAATCAGGCAATTTGGTTTGAAGCTTCCTTTGGAATAAAGGGCGAAATTTTTAAAAATATTTACATGGGATGGTCTGCAATACTAAAGGTTAAGTTAAGCGGAGGTAAAGATGATAATTTTCAACCATACGACATTCCGGGTTATGGAAATGCAACAAAGGCAATAAATCTGGGAGCAAATTATTTTATTTATTACCAGATCCCTTTTAATAGAAACTAGTTATAGTAACTCTTTAGTTTCTGTTGGAAAAGTTCTTTATTGGTCTCGTTAATCTTTCTAATAATATCAGTAATAATTATTATCCTGTTTTCAATTTCCAGTGGAGAAAGATCTTTTTCTTTAGCAAATACTATTTTTTCGATATGATATCCATTTTCGTTCAGAATTAGAGCAACAGCCGCATTAAAATTATCAAATATTACAACTGACGGAAGCTGGTTTTCGGCATATTTAGTAACCGCTTTTTGTACCATGCTTTTGATGTACTTAATCTGTACTTCGCCCAGGTAATTCGAGCCAACCAGAATTCTTATCATATCAATTTTAGCAACATCTCTTTTATTACCGAATTGTTTCATCTTTTGATATTCCTTTTCGGTAGTTTTAAGGAAAATATCCACAAAATCGGTTGGCAAATCATTAATATGCCCTAAGCTTTTATCTGATTTTTTAAGCTTATACTCTTTTATTGCTTCATTTTGATTTGTCGGGACATAATAATCCCATTTTCGGGTTCTTTTATATGATTCGGTTACAGGACTTGGTTTCCATTTGCTTTCTGGCCGTTTCATCAGAGGGGCTGTAATGCTTAGGTTATCGGTTTCTAAGGCAAAGAGTAAGCAATTTACAAAATGAATCCATCCACCACCTATCGAATTATGCAAGGCACTCCATAAAGTTTTGTTTGTATTTTGAATCTTATAAAAACTTGTATCATAATCCGAACTATACTCTTTTTGTTTTAATTTGTCAATAAAATCGTTGCTTAACCTTACCGGATAATAGGTAAAATCATTACTTGTAGAGTCGTCTTCTATTTGGCTATGTGGTAATTCTTTAATATCAAGGATGTAATTCGAATCATTTGAAAGCTCTAAATAGATTTTTAAATCCTTTCCCCAGCTCATTCGCTCTATTAAAATAGGTTCTGTTTTTTGTTGAGAGAAAGAATTTTCAAGCAGAAAAAATAAACTGAATAGAATAAGAAGAGTTTTTTTCATGATTTTTTTTGCTTTTAAAGTCATTTAAAAGTACAACTTTTTTTAGTTTTTAAAAAATCCAAAATGAAAAGACTCAGCCATTGGCTGAGTCTAACTATATATATTGATTATAGAATTAATCTTCTAGCATTATTTCCAGCATTTTTATTGCAGCCACCGGAATTGAAGTTCCCGGGCCAAAAACGCCTGCAACACCTGCATCGTATAAGAATTGATAATCTTGTGTTGGAATAACACCACCTACGATAACCATAATATCTTCGCGACCAAGTTTTTTAAGTTCTGCAATTACTTGCGGAACTAATGTTTTATGACCAGCAGCTAAAGATGATACACCCATAATGTGAACATCGTTTTCGACTGCTTGTTTAGCAGCTTCTGCAGGAGTTTGGAATAATGGACCAATATCCACATCGAAACCTAGATCGGCATATCCAGTCGAAACTACTTTTGCTCCACGATCGTGGCCATCTTGTCCCATTTTTGCAATCATAATTCGTGGCTGGCGGCCTTCTTTCTTGGCGAATTTTTCAACCAGTGTTTTCGCTTTATTATAATTTGCATCGTCTTTTGATTCTGACATATATACTCCTGATATTGATCTTATAACTGCTTTATATCTTCCGGCATGTTTTTCGCATGCATCAGAAATTTCACCTAGTGTAGCTCTTTTCTGTGCTGCAATAACGGCTAATTCCAAAAGGTTGCCTTTTCCGCTTTTTGCACATTCTTCAATTGCTTTAAGTGCAGCTTGAACTTCAGTATTATTTCTTTCAGCTTTTAGTTTAGCCAAACGTTTTAATTGTGCTTCGCGAACAGCTGTATTGTCAACATCTAAAATATCAATTGGATCTTCTTTTTCTAATCTGTATTTGTTGATACCTACAATTGTATCTTTTTTAGTATCAATACGTGCTTGTTTACGCGCGGCAGCTTCTTCGATACGCATTTTTGGAATTCCGGTTTCAATAGCTTTAGCCATTCCACCAAGTTTTTCAACTTCTTCGATCAAGGCCCATGCTTTGGAAGCTATTTCTTCGGTTAATTTCTCTACATAATACGAACCGGCCCAAGGATCAACAGCTCGGCAAATTTGGGTTTCTTCCTGTATATAGATTTGTGTATTTCGTGCAATTCGAGCTGAGAAATCAGTTGGCAGAGCAATCGCCTCATCAAGTGCATTGGTATGCAGCGATTGTGTATGACCTAATGCAGCTGCCATAGCTTCGATACATGTTCTGGCAACATTATTAAACGGATCCTGCTCTGTTAAACTCCATCCCGATGTTTGCGAATGTGTGCGCAATGCCATCGATTTTGGGTTTTTTGGATTAAACTGTTTTACCAGTTTTGCCCAAAGCATTCGAGCAGCGCGCATCTTGGCTATTTCCATAAAATGATTCATTCCCACTGCCCAGAAAAACGATAAGCGTGGAGCGAATGTGTCGATATCCATTCCTGCATTTACACCCGTTCTAAGGTATTCCAGTCCGTCTGCTAATGTATATGCAAGTTCAATATCAGCGGTTGCTCCAGCTTCTTGCATATGATAACCAGAAATACTAATCGAGTTGAATTTGGGCATATTTTTCGAAGTATATTCGAAAATATCAGCAATAATTTTCATTGAGAATTCGGGTGGATAGATATAGGTATTTCGCACCATGAACTCCTTTAGAATGTCATTTTGAATAGTTCCGCTTAATTGATCCAAACGAACTCCTTGCTCTAATCCTGCAACTATATAAAATGCAAGTACAGGAAGCACAGCTCCGTTCATGGTCATTGATACCGACATTTTATCTAATGGTATCTGATCAAACAGGATTTTCATATCCAGAATTGAATCAACAGCAACACCTGCTTTACCAACATCTCCAACAACACGCTCGTGATCTGAGTCGTATCCGCGGTGAGTGGCAAGGTCGAAAGCTATCGACAATCCTTTTTGTCCGGCAGCTAAATTTCTGCGATAAAATGCATTTGATTCTTCGGCTGTCGAAAAACCCGCATATTGACGTACAGTCCATGGCTGCATAACATACATACTAGAATAAGGACCATGTAAAAAGGGTGCTAATCCTGCAGCATAGTGCAAATGCTCCATATCTTCCAAATCTTCTTTGGTATAAGCATTCTTAACTTTTATCTGCTCAGGCGTATTCCAGCTGGCTTCTATGCCTTTTTCTTTTTCCCAGTTTTTAGCAGAACTATAAGCCGACTTGGGTAAATCTAATGGTATAATGTTAAAATTCGGTTTCATATTTCTTATTTTAGATGTGAGATTTGAGATGTGAGTATCAAGATACTTTCATTTTGTTTCTCAAACCATAAATCATTTTTTGAATTTCTTCGATTTCGTTAAGTATTATTAAATAGCTTGATTCTGATAAATAGTCAAGATCAACAGAAAGAATTAGTAAAGTTTCGAGCTCAAAACTAGAACCATTTGCAATGTCAAGAAATCTGCCAAAATCATTGTCAGTATTCCTTCCAGCACCTTCAGCAATATTTGCAGGGATTGAAATACTTGCCCTTCTGATTTGCGAAATAATTCCAAACTTTTCATGATCAGGAAAATCTTTAAGAATAATATATATATTCTTAACTAATTTTCTTGCTTTTTGCCAAACGATTAATTCTTTAAAATTATGCATTTTCTTTGTCTTGATACTCAAATCTTGCTACTCAAATCTGTTTAGTTAATCCCTAGTTCTTTCTGAAATCCTTGAAGCGTTTCAATCAAATTCGATTTCATATGAATGAAATGCTTAATTCCTTTTACTTTTAATTCTTCAACACTTGCAGGATATCCTGCAACTACGGTAATTGCTTTTCCGTTAAGTTTTTCGAAAACTGCCGTTGCTACAACTGGATATTCATCATCAGAACTGCAAATTACAACAATGCTTGCTTTTTGATCAAGTGCTGCTTTTACTCCTTCTTCAACTGAGCCAAAACCCAGGTTGTCAATGATTTTAAATCCGGCACAGGCAAAAAATCCTGATGCAAAACCTGCTCTAGCTTTACGCATGGTTAAATCACCAATGGTTAAAAGAAATACTTTTGGTGTTTCCTTTACTTTATCAGTTTTTAAACGTAACAATTCTATTTGCTCTGCACCACGGTAAGGTTTTATCGGTTCAGCAATTACGTCGGCTTTTTTGCTAGTTTTTGAAGTAATTGCATCAGCTGTAATTTTTGCATCAGCTTTTTCCAAAGCATTTGGGTACTGATTTGTTCCTAATAAAATCTCACGTCGTGATGCGATATTTAAATTTCGTTTATTGGCAGTTTCATTAACTTTTCCTTGTATAAAACCAGCTTTGAATGCTTCAATATATCCTCCTTTTGATTCTATTTCCTGGAATAACTTCCATGCATGTTCAGCAATCGAATTGGTTAATGTTTCGATGTAATATGATCCTCCGGCTGGATCAACAATCTTATCAAAATAAGATTCTTCCTTTAAAAGAATTTGTGTATTTCGTGCAATACGATCTGAAAAATCAGAAGCTTTTTCGAATGCATTGTTAAACGGGGTAACTGTTAAAGAATCAATTCCAGCTATAGTTGCCGACATCGATTCGGTTGTTCCGCGAAGCATATTTACATAAGGATCATAAACAGTTTGATTCCATTTTGATGTAGTAGCATGAATTATCATTTTTGCAGCTTCTTTGTTTTTGGGTTGATAAGCATCAACAATCTTGGCCCAAAGCATTCGTGCGGCTCTGAATTTGGCAATCTCCATAAAGTAATTGGAGCTAACCCCAAAATTGAATTTTATATTTTGTGCAACAGTATCAATATCCAACCCTTTTTCAGTTAATAAAGTTAAATACTGATTTCCTATCGACAATGCAAATGCAAGTTCCTGAACAATGGTTGCTCCTGCATTGCAGAACATCTCTCCATTAACGCCAATTACTCTGAAGTTTGGAAAATCATTGGCTTTTTCTATAAGTTTTTTGGCTGCTTCAAAAACCTCATCCTGAGATTTGCAGAAATTTCCATTTATTGATAAGTGGGCAAGTGGATCAAAACAAACCGATCCTTTTATTACGTTTTTACTGATTTTTTCAGATTGAATTTTGGTATTTAAAAAATCAACAAAGGGATGTGCAGATGCAGCACCCATAATATTGAGTTCAATACTTTGAAGGTGAATATCCTTTAACAAGACTTCAAATTCCTTATCCGAAATATTTTCTTTACATGTAATATCAAATCCAATCGAATCAACACCTTTCATTAATACATCGAGTGCTTTTTTGTTAGCTGCAGCAACATCGGTAGCATCAATATTCTGACGAACATACCAGCAGTTGCAATTCGATTTATTTCCGCGAACATAAGGAAATTCACCTGGAAGATATTTCACATGCTTCAAATTTTCGATATGTTCAGCACGATAGTAGGGTCGTACGCTGAATCCTTCGATAGTGCTCCATACCAGTTTTTTCTCATAATCGGCACCTTTCAGATCTTTATTGATCTGCTCTTCCCATTGTTGTGTTGTAATGGGAGGAAATTCTTCGAACAATTTTATCTTTTTTGTTTTGTCTGCCATAACAAATTGTTAAAGTTAAATTTTGTGCAAAATTAACTCATTTAGTATTAATACAAATGATTTTAAACATAAAATGATGTGTTTAACAATTTAGCTCTAAATGCAAAAAGGCATCTAAATTAATAAATGCCTTGCATTGTGCACGTAATGTTTTAACGAATATAGATTGCGTGGGTAATCAGGGTCAGATTTTTGTTAAAATCCAAATAAACAGTGAGTGCTTTCATAGTTAACTTTCGGGGGCAGCCTTTTTTATTTAGAACCACTGTTTCTTTCTGAATAACAAAACTCCAAAAACAGATAGCCCTAATGAAATTAAAATGATTATAGGCATTGCTAAATATGAATCTTCCATAAAGTTAGGTACATTCATTCCAAAAATACTTGCAATCAACGTAGGAATCATCAAAAGGATTGAAATAAGAGTTAATTGCTTCATCACTACGTTCAAATTATTTGATATGACTGAGGCAAAAGCATCCATCATTCCGCTTTGGATATCAGAATAGATTTGTGCCATTTCAAGAGCCTGTTTATTTTCAATTACAGCATCTTCGAACAGATCTTCGTTGATTTCGGTGGTAATTTTTTTGGCGTTTCGGAGCTTGGCAAGAACAATTTCGTTTGCTTTTATCGATGTAATAAAGTAAACAAGGCATTTTTCCATTTTCAACAACTTATTTAATTCTCTGTTTTTAATTGATTTTTCCAGATCTTGCTCAATCTGTGATGTCATCTGGTTAATATGCTTAAGGTATTTTAGATAAATACTACCAGAACGCATGAATAAACGTAAAATGAAATTTACCTCATCTGTTATTTGTTTGTATTGTTCTCTTATTGCATGAGGTTGTGATGTTGGTAATACTTCATTATCTTGTGAACATAGGGTAAGGGTGAAATTCTTTTCTAAATAAATGCCAAGTGGGATGGTATGAAAAGGAACTCCATTATTTGAACTTTCAACAGGTATTCGCATAATGACTAACGACCAGTCATCATCAAACTCAACACGCGGTCTTTCGTCGGTATCAAGAATGTCGTTAATAGTATCGGTAGGCAATCGAAACTCATTAATTAATCGTTGAATTTCATCCTGGGTGGGTTGAATAACATTAATCCAACAGCCGTTTTCTACTTTTGGAATTTCGATGTACCCTCCAAAAGTTTTAAAGATTTTAATCATGATTTTTTCTCCTCGTATAAATGCCTGCAAGGAGTTATAGAATGGCCCCCTACAGGTTCGTTAGTAAATTGTTTTTACTCGGATAAGGGCCTTCGTCCATAATTCGTGTGTTTTTAAATTATCTTTGCAAAAGTAGCTTTTTATTTTATTTCTTAGATAACATGTTAAAAGAGTTTCATTTTTTTTAGCTCCGAATCTTTCAACGTTCCATTTAATCAATTCTGGTCATTTTTTGTGGATCAACCCACGTATCAAAATCCGATTCAGAAACAAATCCAAGCTCTAATGCAGCTTGCTTTAATGTTTTTCCTTCGTGGTGCGCTTTTTTTGCTATCTCTGCAGCTTTCTCATAGCCAATATGAGGATTTAATGATGTTACCAACATTAATGAGTTTTGAAGATGTTTTGAAATATTTGAAAGGTTGGGTTCAATACCAATCACACAATTATCGGCAAATGAACGGCATGCATCACCAAGTAGTGTGGCTGATTCTATAAAATTTTTAATGATAACGGGTTTGAAAACATTAAGTTCAAAATGCCCATTCATCCCTCCAATATTAATTGTTACATCATTGCCGAAAACTTGAGTGCAAACCATGCTAAGTGCTTCAGATTGTGTTGGATTCACTTTTCCCGGCATTATGGATGATCCGGGTTCATTTTCGGGAAGATTAAGTTCACCAATTCCGCATCTTGGTCCAGAACCAAGTAAACGGATATCGTTGGCTATTTTCATCAAACTTGCAGCGAGTGTTTTTAATGCTCCATGCGATTCAACCAATGCGTCATGCGATGCTAATGCTTCAAATTTATTTTCTGCAGTAATAAATGGAAATCCAGTTAAATGTGCAATTTCTTTTGCCACCTCAATATCGAATCCTCTTGGAGCATTTAATCCTGTTCCAACAGCGGTTCCTCCCAATGCTAGTTCGGATAGGTGAGGAAGGGAATTTTTTAAAGCTTTTAATCCATGATCAAGTTGTGAAACATATCCCGAAAATTCCTGACCGAGAGTTAAAGGTGTAGCATCCATTAAATGGGTACGGCCTGTTTTTACAATATTTTTCCAGGCTTTGCTTTTTATTTTTAAAGCATCTTTTAATTTCTCAACTGATGGTATTGTATTATCTGTCAAAATTTTATAGGCAGCAATATGCATGGCAGTTGGAAATGTATCATTCGACGATTGCGATTTATTCACATCATCATTTGGGTGAATCAAACATTTCCCTTCGCCTAATTTATTCCCCGAAAGTACATGTGCCCGGTTAGAAATAACTTCGTTTACATTCATGTTGGTTTGGGTTCCTGAGCCTGTTTGCCATACAACCAAAGGAAACTGATCATCTAGTTTACCTTCAGTTATTTCATCACAAACACTGCAAATAAGTTCTTTTTTTACCTGAGATAAAAGCCCTTGCCTATGATTTGCTTTAGCAGCTGCTTTTTTCAAAATAGCAAATGCATATATAATTTCTATTGGCATTTTTAAATTGCCAATTTTAAAGTTTTGTATGGACCTTTGTGTTTGAGCACCCCAGTATTTGTCGGCAGGAACTTCAACCGAACCCATGGTGTCGTATTCTGTTCTGTACATAATATTAAGATTGATTTGTAATTAAAACAAATTTACTTGAATTAGGTTTGAAAAATTTGTATTTGCATGATTATAATTGTCGATTAAAAAAGTTTAAAATATCTTTGAGTTTCAATTATTCAAAATACTGTCCAGATGACACAAGCAGAATTAGAAACCATATTGCAGGAAGGCGAAGGATACCAATTAGAATTCAAAGAAAATGTAAATTCTGATCTGTCAAAGGAAATGGTCGCTTTTGCTAATTCTTCTGGCGGTAGAATTCTAATTGGAATTGATGATGACTGCAAGCTTAAAGGTGTTTCCATAAATAATGAATTAAAGTCACGCATTCAAACAATTGCAAATGATTGCGACCCACATGTAGATATAAAACTTGAATCCTTTCAAAATATTCTGATTATTCATGTTTCCGAAGGAACTGAAAAACCCTATCGTTGCAACAAAGGTTTCTATATTCGTAGTGGTGCGAATACTCAAAAGATGGATACCGAGCAAATTGTCAATTTTGTACAACAAGAAGGTAGAATTAAATTCGACGAACAAACAAAAGTTAAAACAGATTATAAAAAGATTTTCAACCCCGAATTATTAAAAACCTTTCTAAAGATTGCCAATATTCCGCAAATTATGGAAGATGAAGATGTCTTAAGAAATTTGAATGTGTTAAATAAGGACAATCTTTATTTTAATAATGCCGGGATATTATTTTTTACTGAAAAACCGGGTGGTTACATTAACCAGTGTATTGTTACCTGTGTTTTGTATAAAGGAATAGAGAAAATTCATATACTTGACAGAAAAGACATTAACACCGATTTTATAAGCACCATAAACGAAGCCATTATATTTTTAACTAAACACCTTAATGTAAGTTATAAGATTGAGAGTATACAACGGCAAGATATTCTTGAAATACCCGAAATTGCTTTGCGCGAAGCTGTTGTAAATGCTGTAACTCACCGAAATTATTTTGAAGATGGAGCAAATGTAATGATTGAGATTTTCGATGACAGAGTAGAAATTTCTAATCCTGGTGGATTGCCTAAAGGCCTTACTCCCGAAAACTTTGGTAAAAAAAGTGTTGCACGTAATCCTATTATTGCAAGTCTTTACCATAGGGCAAAATTTATTGAAAAATTAGGCACAGGCATTAACCGAATAAAAAATGCCATGAAAGAAGCCGAATTGCCCGAGCCAGTATTTGAATTCTCGGAATTTTTCTCTATTACTTTTAAAAGAACAAAAGCAAATGAAACAGTGGAGAAAAACTACCCTGATACTACCCAGAAAACTACCCAGAAAACTACCCAGAAAATATTGGAAATAATAAAAGAAAATCCAAAAGCCAGCAGAAAAGAAATTGCTGAGATTATAGGTGATATAACCGAAGATGGAATTAAATATCATTTAGAAAAATTAAAAGCTGAAGGCATAATTAAGAGAGTTGGCCCTGCTAAAGGCGGTTATTGGATAATAAAGAAGGGATCTTTTTGAATTTTTAATGACTCCTAAAACAATATGGTTTGAAAAGCATGCGTATACCAATCAAACCATATAATTAATTTTCAGATTAGTTTCTGATTATCCCATCATCCTGTAAAAATCATTCCCTTTATCATCAACAAGAATAAATGCAGGAAAATCTTTTACTTCGATTTTGTAAATGGCCTCCATTCCTAACTCAGGATATTCGAGCAATTCAACTTTAGTTATATTTTCTTTTGCAAGCACTGCAGCTGGTCCTCCAATACTTCCCAAATAGAATCCACCATATTTTTTACACGCATCAGTAACGGCCTGGCTTCGATTTCCTTTGGCAATCATAATCATGCTACCACCAAGACTTTGGAATTGATCAACATAGGAGTCCATTCGACCTGCAGTTGTTGGTCCGAAAGATCCCGCTGGCATTCCTTTGGGAGTTTTTGCCGGACCTGCATAATAAATCGGGTGATCTTTTATGTATTGTGGTAAGCCTTCGCCTTTGTCTATTCTCTCTTTAAGCTTTGCATGCGCTATATCGCGGCCAACAATTATGGTTCCGTTGAGAGATAAGCGTGTACCTACATTATGCTTGGATAATTCTGCCAAGATATTTTTCATTGGCTGATTTAAATCTATCTTAATACCGCCCGACTCATCTGCTTTTCTATATTTCTCAGGAATAAATCTACCAGGATTGGTTTCCATTTTTTCAATCCAAATTCCATCTTTGTTTATTTTAGCCTTAATGTTTCTATCTGCAGCGCAAGAAACTCCCATGCCAACAGGGCATGATGCTCCATGGCGTGGAAGACGTATAATACGAATATCCAACGCAAAATATTTACCACCAAACTGAGCTCCAATTCCTAATTTATAGGATGCATCAAGAATTTTCTTTTCCAGTTCAATGTCTCGAAATGCTTGTCCGCCATCGTTTCCTTGAGTTGGTAGGTTGTCGAGATACTTGGCTGATGCAAGCTTAACTGTTTTAAGAACGGTTTCAGCTGATGTGCCTCCAATTACAAATGCAATATGGTAAGGTGGACATGCGGCTGTTCCAAGCGATTTCATTTTTTCAATCAGATATTTCTCAAGCTTATCAGGTGCAAGTAATGCTTTTGTTTCCTGAAATAATGCAGCTTTATTTGCAGATCCTCCACCTTTGGCAACAAATAAAAATTTGTATTCATCTCCGTCAGTTGCATAAATATCGATCTGTGCTGGCAGATTTGTTCCTGAGTTCTTTTCTTTATACATATCCAGAGGAATAGTTTGCGAGTATCGCAAATTTTCTTCGGTATAAACTTTATACACCCCTTTGGAAATAGCTTCCTCATCATTTCCGCCAGTCCAGATTTGTTGTCCTTTTTTTGCAACAATGGTTGCTGTTCCTGTATCCTGGCAAAATGGCAATTCCCCTTTTGCCGATATTTCAGCATTACGTAAAAGTGTTAATGCAACGAACTTATCGTTTTCGCTGGCTTCACTATCATTAAGTATAGCGGATACTTGCTTTATATGCTCGGTGCGAAGAAAAAACGAAGTGTCATGCAATGCTGCACGGGCAATTAGAGTTAATGCTTCGGGGTTAACTTTTATAATCTGGTTTCCCTCAAAAGTAGAAACGGATACATAATCCTTTGTTAGTAGATAATATTCAGCATCATCTTTTTCAATCGGAAATGGGTTTTGGTAATTAAATTCTGGTGTTGACATATGATTTCTATTTTATGTGTAATCAATTTTAAAGAAATCAAAAGATACAAAAATTATAATAAGGTATCAATATGTTCTAAAATATCTCCTAAAACAGCTTTATCTCCTTTTACAATAATAGGTCTTCGGATTAATTTTGGATTTTGAACTAGTATTTGTAACCATTGATCATCAGTAAGATCTTTGCCTTTATAATTTCGTTTGTATTCCGATTCTTGTGTTCTAATAAGTTCAAAGGGCTTAATCTTCAATTTGTACAAAAGATCTTTTAAGCTGGATTCTGAAAAGGGTTGTGTTTTTAAATAATCTATTACCTCGAAGTCTGTATTATGATCTTTTAAATACTGCAAGCCCTTTCTGCTTTTCTGACATTTGGCATTATGATAAATCTTAAGGTTCATGGTTATTCGATCAGTTTAAAAATTTCATCTAAATTCTTTTTTGCTTTTATCTGAGTATTTTTTGCTGGTTTGCCTATAGCTATAAATGCTATTAAATTAAATGGTGGTTTTATTCCTATAATTTTTTCAAGCTCCGATTTTGCAATCATTGGAGCACTTAACCAGCATGCTCCATAGCCCATTTCAACAGATGAAAGCAGTATATTCTGAATGGCAGCACCAGCACTTTGTAAGTTAGGATAGTTACGTGTTTTATTAATTTCCTCATGAGTCATGGTAACCCCTTTTTCAAGAACTGTTTCATAATCCTCCATGGTAACAGCTATTACTGCCGGAGCATTTTCGAAAAAGGTAGCAAACCATTCAACTTGCGACAACACATTTTTGGCTGCAATGGATTTATTTATAGGTATTTCTTTTATTTTTTCGGCAACCTTTTCAGCCATCTTATTAATTATGTTCTTATTCGTTATAGCATAGAACATCCATGGTTGATAGTTATTAACACTGGGAGCCAAGCCTGCCCTTCGAATCAGTTCTTTTAAATCAGTTGCCGGAATCGGATCATTTAAAAAGGTTCTGATACTTGTTCTGTTTTCAATAGCATGTTTAAGTTCCATTTTTTTATTTTATGTTATGATATCCGTTTAACAATAAACGGAAAATATTTAACCATAACAATATTTATTTAAGGTTTGTTTATAAAAAAACGGATTCTCAAAAGAATCCGTTTTTACAAAAAAATTGTTGGTTTTTATTTGTGATGTATTAAATGTGTAATCATTGATTCAAAAATTGTTCTGCCATCGGTATTACCCAACTCATCATCCGAAGCTCTTTCGGGATGAGGCATCATGCCAAAAACATTTTTTTTCTCGTTACAAACACCTGCTATATTTTCGATTGATCCATTTGGATTTGCTTCTTCGGTAACTTCGCCATGCTGATTACAATAACGGAATAAAATCTGTCCGTTTAGCCGCATTTCCACCAAGGTTTCTTCGTTGGCATAATATCTACCTTCGCCATGAGCAATAGGTATAATTAGCGGTTTTTGTTTATTCAGCATTTTAGTTAATGGAGTAGAGTTGTTGTCGGGTATTATCTGAATATTTTTGCAAACAAATTTTTGTTTGTCATTGTGTAATAATGCTCCTGGTAGCAACCCCGATTCGCATAAAATCTGAAATCCATTGCAAACACCAAAAACAAATCCACCGCGATGAGCAAACTCAATTACTTTTTCCATAATTGGCGAATAACGGGCAATAGCACCCGATCGTAAATAATCGCCATAAGAAAAACCACCTGGTAATATAATGGCATCAACGCCCTTTAGTTCAGTATCTTTGTGCCATAACTCAACTACTTCTTGCTCCAAAATATTGCGCAACACATAAATCATGTCCTGATCGCAATTAGAACCGGGGAAAACTACTACTCCGAATTTCATTAAAAATAAGTCTTTAGGTTAATTGTATCATTCTGATAAAAAGAGATATAGCCTCTTGAATAACTGATTTTTACCTTTCAAAGATATATAATTATTCAAACAAAATATAAAATTTGAGTTTATTATAACCGTAATTATTTGCTAACTTAGTAAGCCTAAACAATATCCATAATCATTATGAAATTTCTAAAGTTTACAGTAAAGATAATTTTAGTGTTGGCTGTACTTTTTATTGCTTTTTTGGTCTTTGCAACCTTGGCAGATTACAAACCTGCAAAAGAAGAACTAATCTATGAATCATCAAATCCTGATTCGATAATAAAAGGGACTTTATTTAACCTGATGAGCTGGAATATAGGTTATTGTGGACTAAGTGCCGACATGGATTTTTTTTACGATGGAGGAACCATGGTTAGAACAACAAAAGACAATGTTTTAAATAACCTAACTCATAACCTTGCATTCATTCAGGAGAATGATTCGCTAGATTTTATTCTTTTTCAGGAGGTTGATCAATACTCAAAACGAAGTTATTACTGCAATCAGGTTGATAGCATAAGAAAAAGATTAACCAGCCATCATCATTTTTTTGCAAAAAACTATGATGTAATGTTTGTGCCAATTCCTCCTAAAAGTCCATTAGGAAGAGTAAAATCAGGATTAAATAGTTATTCAGCTATTAATCCATTATCAGTTACAAGATTCTCTTTTCCAGGTAGTTTTGATTGGCCAGTTAATATTTTTAACCTCGACAGATGCTTTCTTGTAATGCGATTCCCGATAGCGAATGGCAAGGAACTTTTAGTAATTAATACCCACAATTCTGCTTACGATGATGGATCTCTTAAAAAACAAGAAATGGATTATTTGAAGACATTTTTGTTGGACGAATACGCGAAAGGAAACTATATTATTGTTGGAGGCGACTGGAACCAAAATCCGCCTGAGATGGATCAGAAAATAATGGCCAAAAAGGCTACTGTTAAAAGATTTGTACTAAATCCAATTGCCAGTGATTATCTTCCATCTGACTGGACATGGGCTTTTGATTCAGATGTGCCTTCAAACAGATATCTTGATAAGCCTTATAATAAAGAAAAAAGCACAAAAGTAACCATTGATTTTTTTCTTCTGTCTCCAAATATCGAGAAAATTGCTTGCAATGTGATTGATCGGGATTTTAAATATTCCGATCATCAGCCTGTAATTTGTGTTGTAAAACTTAAATAAAGCTTTTTTAAGCAGTTTATATTTACTTATTTTTGCCCTCCAAAACAGAGGGTAATGCGGGCGAAGGTTTTCATTTTATTATTTTTTTTATCAAATAGCATTTTCGGATTCGAAACTACAGATATAGATTCTGCCAAAACTCAGTTGTTGACCTTTAAGGTCGATTTTATGAGTCAGCACGCTTGGAGGGGTTATGCAATGTCTACTTTGCCTACTATTGAACCTACAGCCGAATTATCAACCAAATATTTTACAGGAGGTATTTGGGGAGCCTTGAGTGTCGATGGAGATTATTTTGAAATAGATACTTATCTAAAAGCAACCTATTCAGGTTTTTCGTTAGGTCTTTATGATTATTATTGCCCACCATCAATTTACTCACAGCAATCTCTTTTTAATTACAAACAAACCACAACCAATCACACACTTGATTTGTATGCCGAATATCAGGGGGGAAGCTTATTTCCAGTGAGATTCATGATTGCTACAATGATTTATGGTGATGATATTAACAAAATAACTAATAAAAACTTTTATTCAACCTATTTTGAACTTGCCATTTTCTCGAACATAAAAAATATCTATTTGGAATATTTTATGGGTTTTAATGCTTACGAAAGCTATTATGGAGATAAACCTGCATTGATAAATGCCGGAATAAAAGCAAATGGCAAAATAAATGTATTTAAAAAATCGAAGATTGATTTGAAAACCTCAATAATTACAAATCCTTTAGCAAATAGAGTTTATTTGGTTTTTGGGGTTAGCTTACCTTAAATCCGCAAATTACATAAAAAGTTAAATAATCAAATTTTTTATGCTATGATTGATGAGAAAATATGTCTTTTTTAGCTTGATTTTGATCAATTTCACTTCTTTTAAGATCAATTTATTG
>JBFXEQ010000019.1:0-47778 GCA_050179935.1 Bacteroidales bacterium
ATAAATTGATCTTAAAAGAAGTGAAATTGATCAAAATCAAGCTAAAAAAGACATATTTTCTCATCAATCATAGCATAAAAAATTTGATTATTTAACTTTTTATGTAATTTGCGGATTTAAGGTATCATAACAAAATAGAGTTTTACAATACAAGATGCAAAATTACCCTTTTGGGTTGCTTTGCAGAATATAAAAACTATCTAAATATGCAAAAGCAATCGATTTGGTTTTATAAACAACATTTTATGCAGAACTTCGTATAATATTTGCATAATTATTGTTTTTCCAAAATTATTATCGTAGAAATTAAAAATATATCATCATGAAACAGTTAGTTATAATTTTGTTAGCGCTTTTTACTTTTAGTAGTTGCGAGCTACTGGAAGATCTTCTTGAAGAAACTAATAACTCGTTAAGCAACTCAGAAATTGTTCAAGGATTAAAAGAAGCGTTGGAAGTTGGAACCGATACGGCTTCTACAGAGATGTCGGTAATTAATGGATATTATAAAGGGAGTCCATCGCTGGCCTTAATTCAATTGCCTGATGAAATAGCTACCATAAGAACGAAGATTAACAGTAATTTTTTAGCCAGCCTCGCAAGTGAAACGCTGGGTTTAGATGACAAATTTGATGAGGTAATTTTAGCTGTTAACCGTGCTGCCGAAGATGCAGCTAAAGACGTTGCTCCTATTTTTAAAGATGCTATTTTAAATTTAACTATCGCCGATGGATTTGATATTTTAAATGGTGTTGTACCTGTTGGTAACATTTCAAAATCATCGGTTACTGAATTCGATTCTACTGCTGCAACTCAATATTTAAAAATCCAAACTTTTAACAGCTTAACCAGTTTGTATGCTCCCAAAATTAATGCATCTCTCGACAAAGATCTTGTTTCGGGCAAATCAGCAAACGAAATTTGGGCAAACTTAACTACTACCTACAACTCTTTGCTTGGTATGTTAAGCAGCTCAACAATCAGCGAGTTGGGATTACCATCCTCAATAAATTCAAATTTAGGAGAATTCTCAACTCAGGTAGCTCTCGACGAATTGTTTTACAGAGTTGGTGTAGAGGAGAAAAAAATACGTAAAGATCCATACCAATGGGCTAGTTCGATTATTCAAAAGGTTTTTGGATATGTTTTTAATTAAATTTAATATCTTGCGTCTTATTCATCAATAAAAATAATCGTATGAAAACAACTTTTTTTTCGCTTGTATTTCTAGTTGCATTATTCATTTCGCCAAATTTACAGGCACAAGATGCTGATAAATTTCTAGGTTACTGGCTAACTCAAGATGGTGATTCGCAGGTAAAAATTTTTAAAGCCAAAGATGGCAAATATTATGGCGATATTAAATGGTTAAAAACTCCAAACGAACCAGATGGAACGCCAAAACTCGATAAGAATAATTCTGATGAGAAACTGAAAAAAAGAACGGTTCTGGGTTTACAGATTTTAAAAGGATTTAAGTACGATGCTAAAGATAAAGAATGGGTAGATGGAACAATCTACGATCCAAAGAATGGTAAAACATATAAATGCTTTATAAGATTTAAAGAGGGTGATGAAAACACCTTATTGGTTAAAGGATTTATCGGCATTGCTGTTATTGGAAGAGAAGTAGTTTGGGTTAGAGAAGAGAAACTAAGAGAATAACGATTTTATACATATATTTATAACCTGCGTTTGCGGGTTTTTTTTATTTCTATTATGGATAAAAACACCATCATTATACAAAGTACTGAGTTTGTAAAGGACAAGCTTAAAAATGATAGCTCGGGTCACGATTGGTGGCATATTTACAGAGTATTAACTCTTGCGAGAAGATTACATAAAACCGAAGGTGGTGATTTGTTTATTATTGAACTCGCAGCCCTGTTGCATGATGTAGCAGACTGGAAATTCTATTCGAACGAAAATTCCGGACTTAAAATAGTTTCAGATTGGCTCGAAACACAACACGTTAATTCAGAGGTAATTAACTCGGTTTTATACATTATTGAGCATATTTCATATAAAGGTGAGGGAGAGATTTATGAAATGAAAACCATTGAGGGAAAAATTGTACAAGATGCTGATCGGCTCGATGCTATTGGAGCAATTGGTATTGCACGTACATTTGCTTTTGGAGGATATAAAGGAAACGAAATGCATAACCCAAATTTAAAACCATTGGCAAATATGACCTTTGAGGAGTATAAAAAAACAAATGGCACAACAATAAATCATTTTTACGAAAAGCTCCTGTTATTAAAAGACAGGATGAACACCAAAACGGCAAAAGAATTGGCAGATTCGCGGCATGAGTTTATGCAACGCTATCTTGAAAAGTTTTACAGTGAATGGGAAGGTATTGAATGACAAAACATATTCCTAAAATTATAATCAATAATGGGCTAAAGCCCAATCAATTTGAGTATTTTTATAACCCCAGCCTTAAGGCTGGGGTTATAAAATGTGTAAGTTAATGAAGGACTTTAGTTCTTCAAATTATCCTACTAAAATTAATTTAAAATGAAATTATTTTTGAGATTTATTGTTGATTTTTTTGGATTGTTTTTTCCCGAATTATGTGTCGCATGTAATACCCATCTACTAAATCAGGAAAAACTGTTGTGCACTAAATGTCAATATAATATTCCTAAAACGAATTTTCATCATGATCCCGAAAATCCTGTTGCACAACTTTTTTGGGGAAGAGCAAAAATTGAAAACGCTTCGGCCTATTTTTACTTTAATAAAGGAACCAATTATCAGGAAATGATGCATCATTTTAAGTATCATGGTAAAAAAGAAATAGGTTTTGTGTTGGGAAAAGATTTTGGGTTACAACTTAAAGATAGTCCATTTAAAGATATTGATATAATTGTACCTGTACCTTTACATCCAAAAAAATTGAAAAAAAGAGGTTACAATCAAAGCGACCTTATTGCAAACGGATTAGCTTATTCGTTAGAAAAATCCGTTGATACTAAAAATCTTTACCGAACAGTTGCAACATCAACTCAAACAAGAAAATCGAGATTTGCACGATGGCAAAATGTTGAGAACATTTTTAGTATTAAAAATCCTGATGAATTCGAAAATAAACACATTTTACTGGTTGATGATGTGGTAACAACTGGCTCAACTTTCGAAGCCTGTGCAAATGTACTGCTCGAAATTAAAAATACGAAAGTAAGCATAGCTGCACTGGCTGTGGCTTAAATAAAAATCAGTTAAATATTGCCACCAAGGCACAAAAACACAACGATTTCACAAAGGTTTTAATAGAAAAATTATATCACTAAATAATCTTCAACGTGTATCTCATTGATATTCTGTTATAACATATACCTTTTAACCTATTCCTTATACCTTTTTACTTTTTAGAATCTCCCCACCTTTTCGAATCAATTTCAAATCCTGCTAGATCAAGAATTCGATTAACTACCGTATTTACAAGTTCTTCAATAGACTCTGGTTTAGTATAAAACGATGGAGTTGCCGGGCAAATAATTCCTCCTGCTTCGGTAATTAATTTCATATTATTGATATGAATAAGATTATATGGCAATTCACGAGGAACTAAGATTAATTTTTTTCGTTCTTTAAGCATTACATCTGCCGCGCGTGTAATTAAATCGTCAGATGTGCCGCTGGCAATTCTACCCATTGTTCCCATTGAGCATGGACAGATAATCATAGCATCATACTGTGCCGAACCTGAAGCAAATGGAGCATAAAAGTCGTTTTTTGCATAATAGGTAAATGGGTAATCACGAAACGACTTATTGCCAATTTCATACTCCCAAATTTCCTCTGCGTTTTTCGACATAACGATTCCTACCTCATGCAGTTGATCCTTTATATGCACTAATTTATCGAGCAGTAATTTGGCATAAAACGAACCACTGGCTCCTGTAACGGCAACAACAAGTTTTTGCTTTTTCATTATTTTCTAAAATCGGCTAACTGGTAATAAATGCATATTGTTAAAACACTGTTATACTGTCCTTTGTTCAAGTACCAGGTTTGTTCTCCGGGATGATCTCGTACTGGCAATATCGAATAATTATATCGTACATTAACCGAAAATCGTTTAATAAAATTATATTCTATTCCTACTAAAGCAGAAAATTCGGTCTCATTAAACGGAGGATCGGCAGGTAAATCGCCATATCCATCTTTATCTTCGGTAGATTTTTGAAGATATCCTATGGCAAGGCCAAGATCAGCATATAATTTTGAATATATCTTGTACCTTAAAAACAAAGGGATTTCAATATAATTTAGTTTAGAACTATAAAAATTGAGATCTTTGTCCGCAGAGTGGCTTCCTTTTTGAACATATCGTAACTCCAATTGAAGATCAAGTTTTTTATTAATTTGGGTATTTGTATAAATTCCACCGGCAAATCCTGCCTTATTAAAACCACCAAATGAATCGCCATCGAGCTGTGACATGGATAAACCTGCTAAAAACCCGCCACCGAAAGTTTGAGCAAACGCAAATTCAGAAATTAATCCAATTAATACAAATAGTAAAATCTTTTTCATAAATCAATTATTTAGGCTTAAAGGTACTAAAATTAACATAACTGATCTTAAAAAAAACCGATGTGTTGATTAAAAAACAGCATTAATTAGTAGTATTTAACTGTTATTCACAAACCTTAACAAAAACATTTCGTACATTTAGGTATAAATTTTGTTATATTTGATAAAAGTTCAATCTGAATGCACAAATATTTACTCCTTATATTATTCGTATTAACTACTGCAGTAGTTTTTGGGCAAGAAGATTCTCAAAAAAACCAATCCGCTGATTCTCTTGTTACTAAATTACAATCATCACAGGAGCTAAAAGTTTATCCAAATCCGGTAAACGATTATTTTTATTTTGATTACAGCACTTCTTCTTCGACCAATATAAAGCTACAAGTTTACAATACCCTTGGAAAAGTAGTTATATCGAAAGAACTAAATGATAAACAAGGTATCGAAAAAGTTTATGTAACCGATCTTGAAAAAGGATTGTATTTCTGCTCATTAATAGTTGATGATAATAGGGTTCTTACCAAAAAAATTATAATCAACCGCTAAATAAGAGATTTGTTTTTTAACTCATTAATAAGTAAAGGCACTCCCGTAGTTGCCTTTTCTTTTATATGCAATACCAAATTATTATAGGTTGCAAATTCATCTCTTGGGTCGATCAGATAAATAGGACAATCTGCTGAAATATAATCTATTAATCCAGCAGCAGGATAAACATTCAGTGATGTGCCAATAACCACAAAAACAGCTGCATGGTGACAAATTTCTATAGCAGTTGATATTTCTGTTACAGGTTCTCCAAACCAAACAATGTGTGGCCTAAGTTGTGATCCAAGCTCGCACTTATCATCAAGACTAAGTTCCCAACCATTTATTGGATAAATTAATTCAGGATTACTCGTACTTCGTGCTTTTCTAATCTCTCCATGTAAATGCAAAACCTTCTTGCTTCCGGCTCGTTCATGCAAATCATCAACATTCTGTGTAATAATATGTATATCAAAATATTTCTCGAGCTCAACCAATCCATAATGCCCTGCATTAGGTTTACTTTCGATCACCTTTTTTCTTCGTTCGTTATAAAATCTCAGAACCAGTTCAGGGTTGTTTTTCCAAGCTTCGGGACTAGCAACATCAACAAAATTATACTGTTCCCACAAACCACCCATATCGCGAAAAGTTGGAATTCCACTCTCGGCGCTAATACCTGATCCTGTTAAAACAACCATTTTATTCATTACTCACTTTTTCTTATAATTCAAATTTATTCAAATTTACCTTTATTTTTAGTATTTTAGCCCTTGCGCTTTAAAACAATAACCATCAGATTTTCTGACAATTAAACAAAATGATCGACCATAATACCATACAACGGATAATTGACACTGCTGAAATTGTAGATGTGGTATCGGATTTTGTAAGTCTTAAAAAGCGTGGAGTAAACTATCTCGGATTATGCCCCTTTCATAACGAAAAAACTCCATCATTTACTGTTTCGGCAGCCAAAGGAATATATAAATGTTTTGGTTGCGGTAAAGGAGGAAATGCCGTTAACTTTATTATGGAGCACGAGCATTTGGGTTATCCAGAAGCGCTAAAATATCTTGCTAGAAAATATCATATTGAGATTGTTGAGAAAGAGCTTACTGCTGAAGAAATTCAGCAGCAAAATGAACGCGATAGTTTATTAGTTGTTACCAAATTTGCTAACAGCTATTTTCAAGAAAAACTACATAAACATACCGATGGCAGAGCCATTGGGATAAGCTATTTTAAAGAAAGAGGCTTTAGAGACGAAATCATTCAGAAATTTGAATTAGGCTTTAGTTTGGATATTCGCGATGCCTTTACCAAAGCTGCATTAGAAAATGGATATAAACTTGAATTTCTTGAAAAAGCAGGCTTTACAATTGTAAAAGAAGATAATGAAAAGTTCGACAGGTTTCGGGGCCGGGTAATGTTTCCAATCCATGGCTTATCAGGAAACGTAATTGGGTTTGGTGGTCGTGTGCTTAAGAAAGACGAAAAAACGGCTAAGTATCTTAATTCGCCAGAGTCTGAGATTTATCATAAAAGCAAGGTATTGTATGGTATGTTTCAGGCAAAAACATCCATTACTCAAACAGATAAATGTTACCTTGTTGAAGGTTATACCGATGTTATCTCCATGCACCAATCTGGCATTGAGAATGTTGTGGCCTCCTCAGGAACTTCTTTAACTGTTGATCAGATAAGACTTATAAAACGATTTACACCAAATGTTACGATCATTTACGATGGAGATGCAGCAGGGATCAAAGCATCGTTGCGCGGGATTGATCTTGTTCTGGAGCAAGGCCTTAATGTTAGGGTTTTATTATTACCCAACGGTGAAGATCCTGATTCGTTTGCTAAATCACACAGTGCTTCTGAGTTAATAGATTTTATTAATAAAAACGAAGAAGACTTTATTAAATTTAAAACACGATTACTTTCAAAAGAAGCCAAAAATGATCCGGTAAAAAGAGCCTCATTAATAACAGATATCGTAAGATCAATCTCTGTAATTCCGGATGCAATAACCCGTACTGTTTATATTAAGGAATGTAGTCGGATTTTGGAAATTGATGAGAAAATATTGTATGCTGAGAGCAATAAGATTCGCAAAAAATCGGGCGAAACAGAAGCAAAAACAATATCCCCTGATGAGGTTTATAAAACAGCCTCTCCTTCAGTGCCATCTTTTATCGAAGGATTTTATGCAGAACATCAGGAAAGAGAGATTATAAGGCTGTTACTACATTATGGTGATTTGATTTTGTACACCTATCAGGAAGATAAATATGATGAACCGCGTAATGTGAAAGTTGCCGAATACATTATTAGCGAAATTTTAAACGATGATCTTGAGTTTAAAAACCTGGTTTATAAGCAGATTTTTCAAGAGTTTCTCGAAGGAATGGCAAAAAAAGAATTGCCCGAGAACAAACAGTTTATTTATCACACCGATCCACAAATAAGCAAGTTGGCTGCAGATATATTAAGCCCTAGTTATACCTTAAGTAAGATATTTAAAAAAGGTGGTGTTTTGATCGAAACTGAGGATATGAAGTTAAAACAAATTGTTCCGGAAACGATTGTTGCTTATAAAAGGAAAATTTTGGAAATAGCTCAACAGGATGTATCAGAAAAACTAAAAGAAGTACAGGATAAAACCCTATCGTCTGAAGAAATAAATACAATCCAAAAGGAATATATGCTAATAACATCTGCAATTAGTGCAATTTCAAAAGACCGTGGATGGGTAGTTTTCAGATAAAACTATGCCAGATTAAGAGTAAAATTAAAAGTACTGCCTTTCCCGGGTTCACTTGTAACTGAAATTGTTCCTCCGTTTTGCTCAATAAACTCTTTACATAAAATCAATCCAAGTCCCGAACCTTTTTCGTTTTGTGTTCCAAGTGTAGTATGATGTTGATCGATTCTGAAAAGCTTGTCAAAATTCTCCTTCGAAATACCAATTCCATTATCAGAAATACTAATGATGCAGATATTATTCTCTGTTTTACAGCTTATTTTTATTTCTCCGTTTTCGTTTGTAAACTTTGCTGCATTCGAGATTAGGTTTCGAATAACTGTGTTTATCATGTTTTCATCAACAAAAACATCTGCCTTTTGGGGTAAATCAAGAGTTAGTGTAATCTTTTTTGAATCGAGTTTGTTTTTTATAAGCTCAATATTTTCTTTTATAACTCCAACAATATTAATTGTTTTGGGATTAAATTTTATTTCGCCCATTTGCGATGTGGACCAATCTAACAAGTTCTCAAGTAAATTGTAAGTAGTTTGCGAAAGCTTATTTAACTCTGAAATAAATGTTTTTGTTTTTTCTTTGCTATAATCTTCAATATCGGTTAATACATAAGCTGTTGAATTAAGTAATGTACTTATAGGATTTCGTAGATCGTGAGCAATAATTCTGAAAAATTTATTTTTTGTTGCATTACTAATTTCGAGCTGATCTTTCTTTTTCTCAATTTCTTCTTTTTGGTTTTCGAGCTCAATGTTTTTAGCACTTATCCAATCATTTGCATCTTTTAAATGCTCGGCCTGAACCATTATCTCTTCATTTTGCATTAAAATCTCCTGAGTTCTTTCTTTTACAATTCGCTCAAGGTTTTCTTTTTCTTTAATTAACCTGTAAGTATAAATTTTAACAATGCCTATTATGAATAAAATAGAAACCAATACATATCCCAGATAAGCCCATATTGTTCTGTACCATGGTGGTAGAATTTCAAATTCGAAACTTGCTACAGCACTTTCAACCTGGTAAAGATTTTTTGATTTTACCTTAAAAACATATTTGCCCTCAGGTAGATTGGTATAAACTCTTTTTGCTTCGGAATTCCACGATGACCAGTCCTTATCATAATCATCTAACAAGCAACTATAGAGGTTTTTAGACTCATCATCGAACGAAGGATTTGCAAAACTAAAGGTTAATGAATTATCTTTATAGGATAGAATTACTCCATTCGAAACAACAGGATCAGGGTTTAATAATAAATTTGGAAATTTAGCTTTTGATGCTGATTTGTATGGTTTATAATTAGTTCCGTAATAAATAATTGAATCTCCAACAGCAACCTGTCTGATTATTGCAGGAAAAACATCAAAATAGTTCCTAAAATTGGTTGTGTCGAATTTAAAAACTCCCTTAGTTGTTCCAAACCATAAAGTAGGATCTTCGTAGGTTGTTTGATAAACATCTGAAATTACCTCTCCCTTAACCCTGTATTCAGAAAGAGTGTCGCCACTTATTTCTGTAGGATTATAGTCGATCTTCTCGAAACGTCTGGTATTGCTTCTAAATCTATATAATTGTTTATCTGAAATAAAAATAAAACCTGAATCACTTTCGTAAATATAAACATCTTGAACAGAAGAAAATCCATCTGAAGTATCGTATAAATGTTTTGTAAACGACTGATTATTTAGACTTAATGGATTTTCAATATGAAACAATCCTTTAAATGGAGATATAAGCCATAAATTACCCAAACTATCTTCTCTAATATCCCTAACTAAATCTTTAATTCCGAACATGGATCCATTATTTTCCCATTGCCCCTTTTTATAGGTTAGCATCGAAATTCCTGTATTCGAGCTGAAGAATAGTTTTGTAGGATTTTTTTTATATTGATAAAGTCGGTATGCGTATTTATCTACTAGTTTAATTGCTTCTGCTCCTTTAATTTGAAATAACCCACGATTAGATGCAAGTAAAAGTATTGTATTACTATTTGAGTTGTAGTTTGCCATACTCGGTAATTGCTGGCTTTCGGGAAATGGCTGAAAATATAAGAAACCCCAAACTTGTTCAAAGATTTCATCAATCGGATAAAAGTTACTATTGCTAAAAATATCTGTTGATTTAATTGGAGTCCAATAAACACCAGATCCGGTTGCTGCATAATGATAGTTGTTTTGTATTGCAACATCTGATAATGTTCCATGAATACCTGCTTCTTCGTTCCAATATCTGAAGGGAGACAAAACATCAACATGACAAACTCCATTATCAAGGGCCAGCCATAACGATTGATTATTTCGATAATAAAGATAAAACGACGATCCCTTTATGCCTATAGACTTGCTATCAATTACATCTGTAACATTCCAGTTTGGATCAACAATAATTATATTATCTGTAATACTTGCAAGGGCTAGTTGATTATTATGAATTTTAACACCATGATAAAATGAATGTTTAATAAAATATTCATTTATCTTCTTTGTTTGCGTAGAAATTTCGCCCAATGATTTTATCGATACCTTCCCATCCTTTTTTTCGTAGATAAAAAACCCATCCGATCGGGTACAAATGAGCAATTTATCTTCCAATGGAAATATGGAATGTATTCTGATATCAGTAAAAAACTCTCCTTTTTCGATAAGATTTAAAGATCCCTTTTCGAATTTTAATAAGCCCTTCCCCATTTCCTGAATATATAAATCATTATTAACATTATAGGAGAGATAGAATCTTTCTTTTTTACTCTCCCAGTAATCAAATTTATTGTTATTATATAGAAACAAATACTTGTCGCTTAAAAAGAATACACTGTCAGAAAAGCAGTTAATATCCCAAATTTCGCCAAAATCAGCATGCTCATTGTCTAACAGAGGCATAAGTGAGTTATAAAGGAGCTCTCCTTTCTCGTTTGGTAAAAGACATCCTAACTCACCAAAAGCACCAACAAATAAAACGTTATTTTCATTAATAGATAAACACCTTGCAGCTGAATTATTAGCAACCTTTATTAAACGCCAGTTTACACCATCGTATTCCATAACACCATAAGCATTACCAAAATATAAGACTCCTCTTTTATCTTGTGTAACAGACCAGTTCTGTACTCCTTGTTTATAATCCTTTGGTGAATAGTATTTCGATAATAAAAGACCTCTCTCTTGTGCACATATCTCAGAAGAGAATAAGAATGAAGCCAGAACTAAAAAGATTATATAATGCCTTCGTGGTAAGTCCATTTTTATAGTTCAAGATTATCTTGTTTACTGATTTTACTTAACACTTCAAAAACAGAATCTTTGTACAATCTACCGATAGGAAGTTCGGATTTACCTATTTCGATGGAGGAGTGACTGTAAGCATCAATTTTGTTTAGAGCGATAATAAAAGACCGATGGATACGTAAAAAATCTTTTGTATTCAATTTATCTTCGAAAAAACTAAGATGCTGCTTGGTAACAACTGTTTTACAAGATGTTACAACTCTAACATAATCTTTATTACTCTCAAAAAACAAAACATCGTTAAGATTTACCTTAACCATTTTTTTATTTTCTTTTAAGTACAAGTAATCGTTATGATCTTCAGCAATTTCTGTTTTTTCCTTGGCTGATTTTTTTTCAGCAATTCGGTTTACAGCTACCAGTAACCGCTCAAAAGTTAATGGTTTAAGCAAATAATCATCAACATTTAAGTTAAATCCTTCAATGGCGTAATTTTTATTTGCTGTAGTAAATATAACTGATGGATGTGACGGTAAAGTCTTAATAAAATCAACTCCTGTAAGATTAGGCATCTCAATATCAAGAAAAAGTAAATCTACCTCAGCTTGTTTAAGAAACTCATAAACAGGTATTGCACTCTCAAATTTTGCTAAAATCTCAATAAAAGGTATTTTTTTCAGATACCCTTCTAATATTGCTAATGCCAATGGTTCATCATCAACAATAACACATTTCAATTTCATAAGATCCTTAATGTTAGGCTTTTAAGTCTGTGTTGTTTTACAAATCCTGCAGCAATTTAGCAAATAATTTTCAAAAAACTCAACTATCAGTCTTTTTAATCATCTTTACCAAAACTAAATAATTCATCGCAATATGATTTTTGGGGGTCGATTTTTGTCGTCTGCCGATGGTGTGTCTTAATTCCAATTTTAGGTTGTAATTTTTGCAAAATTTACTCAATAACCTTAAACTATTTACACATGAAAAAATTTACTCTTTTGACTTTTGTTTTTTCCCTTTTCTTGGCTATTACAGTATTTGCCCAGAAGGGATACGTTAACCCTGCCGCAAAATATTGCGAAATATTGGGTTACCGCTATGAGATTAGCTCTGTAAAAGGAGCCGGAGAAGTTGGTTTGGTTCATTTACCAGACGGCAGAATTGAAAATGCATGGGATTTCTTCAAAGGAAAAGTTGCTCAGGAATTTTCTTTCCCTGCAAAGTATGGTTATGATATCGAAACCGAAGTGGTTAAAGAAAACGGATTTGTTACCGAACGTGCTGTTTGTGTTCGCACAAACAAAGGCATTAATGAACGAATTCCTTTAACCGAATTTATGGACATGGTTGGCGAACCATTGATTACCAACGAAAACAGAAATTTAACCGATTTTCATACTGATGCAGAAGTTGATCCAAACTTTACTGCATCAAAAGCTCTTCCAACATCATTTGACTGGAGAAACTATAATGGTCATGCATATATAGGTACACCTCGCGATCAAGGTGGTTGCGGTTCATGTTATTCGTTTGGTGCAGCAGCAGCTGCAGAAGGAACTTATAATTTTGCTACAGGCAAATACGATAGTAACGCTGCTAATTTTTCAGAATCATATATCGCTTGGTGCTTAAGCGCAATGTCAGCATATAGCAGTCATTTTAGTGGTTGTGATGGTGCTGATTACACATATTCAGAATTACAAGCATTAGTTGATGTTGGTATAATCGACGAGTCTTATTTCCCTTATACAGACGCAGACAATCAGTCATGCCCATCGGCAGCAACAAATGCACCAAAAACAAAATTTGCAAGTTGGAACAGAGTTGCTTGTTCTGATATAGATGCAATTAAAACAGCAATTATGACTTACGGTGTTGTTGATGCTGCTGTTTATGTTACCACCGATTTCTCAAATTATTCAGGAGGTATATTCTCTGATGCTAGCACAGCTTGTTCAACCAGCCCTTGTTACAATACTCCTACAAACCATGCTATATCATTAGTTGGTTGGGGATATGATGCAACATATGGAGATTATTGGATTTTAAGAAACTCTTGGGGCAGCTCATGGGGAGAAAGTGGTTATATGAGAATAGATGCTACTTCGGCTCGCGTTGCTTGTTCTGTATGTTATATGACTTATGTAAGTGATGGAACAACTGTTCCTACTGTTACAACAAATGCTGTTTCTTCAATACTTAATAATTCTGCAGTTTGTGGTGGAAATATTACTTCAAATGGTGGTGCAACTATAACTGCTAGCGGGTTAGTTTATGCTAAAACTACTGCTCCAACATTAACATCTGGAACTGTTGTTTCTACATCTCCTGTAACTACAACTGGATCTTATAGTTTAACAATGAGTGGTTTAACTGCAGGAACAAAATATTATGTTCGCGCATATGCAACTAACTCAAAAGGAACAAGTTATGGAACTGAAACCAGCTTTACAACAACTGGAACTCCTCCTTTAACATACTGTACTTCTTTAGGTAGTAACTACAGTTATGAATGGATAGCTGGTGTTAAAGTTGGTACTTTTACTAACACCTCAACCGCAGCTGGTTATACTGATTTTACAAGTAAAACCATTACAATGGCAGCTGGTACAGGTTATGCTGTAACATTAACGCCAGGATTTGCAAGTACAGCTTACAATGAATATTGGAAGATTTGGGTTGACTTAAATGCTGATGGAGATTTTGTTGATACTGGTGAACAAATTTTTGATGGTGCTGCATTAACAAATACAGTAGAAACAGGAACAGCTACTATTCCTTCTGGCACCACTGCAAAAACAACCCGCATGAGAGTTTCTATGAAGTACAATGCTGCACAAACATCTGCTTGCGAAACATTTAGTTATGGTGAAGTTGAAGATTACACCGTAGTAATTACTTCGTCAACTGCAGATACTCAAGCCCCAACAGCACCAAGCAACTTAGCTTCAGCTAACATTACGCAAACATCGTTTACATTGAGTTGGACAGCTTCTACTGACAATGTTGGTGTTACCGGATATGAAATTTATCAGAACGGAACATTAAAAGGCACTTCAACTACAACAAGTTACAATGTAACTGGATTAACTGCTGCAACAACATACTCGTATACTGTAAAAGCTAAAGATGCTGCTGGTAATATTTCTGCTGCAAGTACTGCAAAAAGCGTTACAACCTTAGCTGTTGTAACTGATACTCAGGCACCAACCGTTCCAACAAACTTAACTTCAGCTAATATTACACAAACATCGTTTACTCTTAGCTGGACAGCTTCTACTGATAATGTTGGTGTTACAGGTTATGAAATCTATCAAAATGGTACATTAAAAGGTACATCAACTACTACTAGTTACAATGTTACTGGTTTAACTGCTGCAACTACTTATTCGTTTACTGTAAAAGCTAAAGATGCCGCTGGAAATGTTTCTGCTGCAAGTACTGCAAAAAGCGTTACAACTTTATCAACTACAGTAACTTATTGTGCATCAAAAGGAAGTAATGTTTATTATGAGTGGATTGATTATGTTGCAATGGGTGGTATGACAAATACTACTGCAGCAAATGCAGGTTATGGTAACTTTACTGCTACTAAAATTGCTACTGTAGCTCTTGGTGCAAGCACAACAATAAGCTATAGTGCTGGATTCAAGAGTACTAAATATACTGAATACTGGAGTGTATGGATTGACTGGAACCAGAATGGTACTTTCGAAACTACTGAGTTGGTTGCAAGTAAAACATCATCGCTAGCCACTACTCTATCATCAACCTTTACTGTTCCTACAACAGCTTTAATAGGAGCTACACGAATGAGAGTTACAATGAAGTACAATGCTGCACCAACTGCTTGCGAAACATTCAGTTATGGTGAAGTTGAAGATTATACTGTTAACGTAACAGGTAATACTTTTGTAAGAACAGAAACTATTGGTGAAGATTTAGCAGATGAAATGCCAACCAGTATATTGCTTTATCCAAATCCTGCAAGCGACTATATAAATATTAAAGTAAGCACAGGTACACGTGTTGGAATTATTTCTATTTATAATATGGGTGGTGAACTAGTTAAAGTTCTTGATATCAACGGTGAAGAAAGAGATATTAATATTTCTGACTTAGCTAAAGGTGCTTATATTATTTCGGTTGAAGATGAAAAAGAAACCCTTGTTAAGAAGTTTATAAAGCAATAGTTTTCTGTAAAAAAACACTCTAGTTTATTTGCTTTAATTTATTAACCCAACTTAAGAGTTCCAGAAATTTCTGGAACTCTTTTATTTTGCAATTAAGAAAACAATTATTTGATTTGAAATAATTAAATTGCACTCTTTTTAAAAAATTGTTATGAAAGAGTTATCGATAATTGCTGTTACCCTAATAAATCTTTTTATAGGAATTAAATATTGTATTTTAATTTACAGGAGAGAGATTAAACCCTCTTTAGCTATGTGGGCATTTTTCTCAATAGCAGTAATCATGAGTTTAAAAACCTACCTTGGGGATGAAAATTTCAGTATTTGGGATAATATTTTAAATACTGCAGATATATTATCAACAGGTACAATAACCATTTTTATATTCTTTTTTGGGGATCACAGTTCAAAATTTAACAAATTTGATATTGGTTGTTTGTTTGCAGTACTTCTTATTATATTATTCTGGTTTATTACAAAGAACCATCTTATAGCCAATCTGTTAATTCAATCGATAATCGTAATTGCTTATTTTCCTGTGGTTCGAAGACTTATAATTTCGAAAGAGAATACAGAACCCTTCTCTGTATGGTTTGCAATGATACTTGCTCCTGTTTTTGCATTACTTTCGAGTAAAGGAATTTTAGCAACAGTTTACTCAGTAAGAGCAATAATTTGCGTTGGGTTGCTTTTATTACTGATGCTCAGAATAGAATATCTATTTAAAAAAAAGACACAAAAGCAGGTATTATAAGTACTTGAAAAAGTTCAGTAATTGAAATTTTAGAAAGTATAGTAATTATTTGAAGTTTTTTTCTATTTTTGCAGTCCAATAAGGTCAGTTGGCCGAGTGGCTAGGCAGCGGTCTGCAAAACCGTGTACGGCGGTTCGAATCCGCCACCGACCTCAACAAAAGCTGGTTCAATATGAAACCAGCTTTATTATTTTCTAACAAATATCTTTACCTTGTCTTTATATCCATCTTCATCAATTACCATTATCTCGTGCCAACCTTTTCTTAACTCAATAGCTTTAGAATGGTTCTCTTTTGTACTTCCCAGGTAAAAATCATCGAGATACCAAAACACATTTTTCTCTGGTGACTGATGGGCAATTTTTGAAATGATCTTTTGGTATTGTCCGTCAAAATCACGAGGAATTTGAATTAATGCTGAATCGGTTGGATAAAGAAATTCCAGCGGATTTATTCCCGATCGCTTATTGCATAACGGATTGTGCTCAGGTATTTTTTCTATAATTTGTCCTCGTTGTCTTAAATAATAAGCTACATCTGCCGGATAAACTATAAAATGTTTTTCGTGATATCCAGATTTCCAGCAATATGAGCAGACTGCATAATTTTCATTTTCATCTAAAAAAATATTTTGATGAAAAGGACACAAGCGCAATGGGTTCATATAAATTGGTACTTCAACCAGCTCCTTTTCATCACAATAATCGCCTGCCAGAAAACCTGTTTCTTTACAAATTGTTACTTCTTTAAAATCCATTTCTACCTTTTCGAACCATTTTTGATTTGGATCAATCGGCAACAAATTGAAAATATCAAAAAGCAATGGCCCTGCACTTCCGGGACCTGAAAGATTTTTGTTTCCTTCGCCATCAAAATTCCCTATCCAAACAACTATTGTCCATTGTGGTGAAACACCAACAGCCCAGGCATCTTTATGTCCATAACTGGTTCCTGTTTTCCATGCAATTGGTCTTTGATTTTGATATTGATCCCAGTAGTATTCGGCGCCTGGTCGTTTTAGTTCATTTAGCATTTCAAGTGTTAAATAACAAGCACCCGGACTAATTAACTGAGGTGTATTTTCATTTATTTTAATTGAATCGGATAACAGGTAATAATTAGGAGAAAATGTTCCGCGGTTTGCCAATCCTCTGAAAAGCATACTAATATCCCATGCATTTATTTCGGCTCCACCAATAATTAAAGGCAAACCATAATCTTCGGCTGATCTAAATAAGGTTGATATTCCGGCGTTCTGTAAAAAAGAATAAAACTGATAAACACCGTAAGTATTCAACAGACGAACAGCAGGAACATTTAAAGAACGAATAAGTGCTTCTTTTGCTGTAACAATTCCATTAAACTTTTCATCCGCATTATTCGGCGAAAAAGCATCAAAATACGATGGTACATCCTTTAGTAAGGTTTGTGGAATAATTATTCCTTCGTCCATTGAAAGTGCATACAAAAATGGTTTTAACAATGAGCCTGATGATCTTGAAGCCAAAACACCATCAACCTGTCCAAGGCCATCGAAATCAAAAAAACCTTGCGAGCCAATATATGCTTTTACCTTTCCAGTTTTTGTTTCGACAACCAGAACAGCTCCGTTTTTAACTCCTACCCGACGTTGAAAAGCCACGTATTGTTTTACAACCTGCTCAAGATATTCTTGCACCTTGAAATCAATCGTAGTAGTAATTATTTTTTCGCTGGGAAAGTTATTTTTAATTTGTTGTGCCAGATGCGGAGCAACTACTTTGAATCTATATTCTTTTTCGGGCAGAGGCTCAATAATAGCAAGGTTATAGGTTTCAAGATCAATTACATTTTTAATTAAAAGCTTTTTTAATAATTGATTCCGTTTTACTTGTAATAGCTTTTTATTAGCAGATGGGGAAACCATTCCTGGAGCATTAGGAAGGACAGCCAGAGTTGTTGCTTCGCCCCAGCTAAGTTCGCGAGGTTCTTTATCAAAATACCTTTTGGAGGCAGTTCGGTAACCAATAATATTTCCTCCATATGGAGCATGATTAAGATAAAGATTTAGTATCTCGTCTTTTGAATAGTAAAGATTGATTTTCAGGGCTTGAAGCATTTCTCTTATTTTTTGCCCATATGATCTTTCTTTTCCATTCCTTATTCTGGCAACCTGCATGCTAATGGTACTTGCGCCGCTTACAATTCTTCTTTCAGAAATATTCTGATATATCGCCCTAGCTAATGAAACAGGATTTACACCCGGATGCCAATAAAAATATTGATCCTCATAGGTAATAACTGCTTTTTTAAGCTTTTCGGGAATTGTAATAGAATCTTCGGGAGGCAAAAACCACTGCTCGTCTTCATTTAAGAAAACGCGGAGTGCAATTCCCTTCTCATCTTTAATGACTAAACTATAATCAGAATTAAAAAAAGGATTGGGCAAAGGAATAATAAAATATATTATTAAACTCGCTATTATTCCCAGGCCCAACCATTTAAAAGCCTTCTTCATAAAACTATTAAGGCTTAATTACACGAACTTTTTTACCAGCTCTAGTTGCTTTAAAACTACCATTATACATCGCTTCAACCAATGTACCGGGTAATTCAAACTCACCGATGGTTACCGCATTTAATTTCACCATAAAATCCATTTCGTTGTAAAGTGGTTCATATCTATGAACATCAAAAAACCACATAATTCTATCATCGCGAATATCAAGATAATCTTCGTGATTAATTTTTAGTTCGCGAGCCCATAATGGAGTTGATTCTTCCAACAATCGGGTATTTTCAATCTCCCATCCTGAAGGTAGAATTTGAACCAATGCAATTTCGTCAACTTGTGCGAGACTGCTTTCGTTTTTTACATTAAAATGTCCCCAGAAAGTTGTTCCCTGCTTTATTTCTGTAATATCCATTTCGTTTCCTTTATCATCGTACCAAGCCACTTTAACACTTAGATTTTCTGACTTATCCTGAATATTACTTTCGAGCGGAACACCATTCCAAGCCAGCGTAGTAAATGCTTTGGTTACGCTGCTTTCACTATTTAGAAATACTTGAATAGATTTTCCAAATCCTTCTTTAAGCTCAAGATTGAACGATTTCTTACTGTCGAACTGAACTTTTTCTCCATTTGGTAATATCACTTCGCCTTTTAATTTTAGGTTTTCTGATTTACTATTTAAAACATTTATGTATTTACCCATACCCAACAAAGCATATCCAATAGTTTGAGTAGAATACCATGACGTTGCTGAAAGATGTTTTGAAATATCTCTCGACAGTTCGTCTGCCAGTTCAAGTTTTTCGAGGATTACCAATGCATCCAAAATCATCCCCTTGTCTCTCAGTCCAGAACCATAAGTGCCTGAAAACTCAACATAATCTTTCGTTTCGATGGTTGTATTTTTAATTATCTCATCAACTTTTTCCGGTAAGCCAGCCAATTTATAGGATGCAGCTAACATCCATTTTTGAGTATTATTCATTTCTTTCAGTTTGCTTTCCTTTAACTGGTTCATCTCATTCATAACTGAATTACCTGATAATGCCAAAATATAAACCCGGTAAACACGATACATTAAATCTCCCGAGTTTTGTCGAGCTTGCTGTTTGCAATAGTTTAACCAGTTTTCGTAAAGATCATCAACCACATGATAACCGAGTTTCTTTGCTTCGACCATAAAATGGCCTGCATACAAAGTTCCCCATTCAGATACATCGTTTCCATAAGGCCAGTAAGAAAATCCGCCAGAGTATTGCTGGAATCGACGTAATCGTTCCAATCCATAATTTATTTGCTGATCAATATCCTGCGAAAATGCTTCTGGATATTCCATGAACTTTTTCAGATACAATTGTGGCATAACTGCTGATGTTGTTTGCTCGATGCATCCGTATGGGTAATTTATCAACCAACGTAAACGATGTGAGAAATTGATACTTGGGAAATTCGAAATGGTAAGCGTAGCATTATTCGTTCCTTTTATACCAATTTCAGGAATAGTAATACTCACAATTTTCCCCGGTTCAACAGTTCCTTCGCTTAATCCATAGATTCTTGGTGAAGTTGGACGCACCATTAAATCGACTTCATAGCTTGCATTATATTGATCTGAATTAGCGGTTATCACAACTTTCGATTGTCCTGTTTCCGGTTTTACCATGATTGTAAAGTAACAATCCTTATCTGTTGCGCTTTCGAAATTTAATGTTTGTGTTTTAGCACCCTCAACAGATAATGGACCTTCGGTAACGATATTTACATTCACCTTGCCAATTTTATCTATCATTGCAAATACACTAACAGGAATAGTAAATTTCTCACCCGGGCCAATAACTCTTGGCAATGTTCCAAGAATCATTAATTCTGATTTTACTGGTACAGTTTTTTCTGCGCGTGCATACGAATTTCCATGAGATCCAATAACCATAATACGAACAGATCCTACATAATTTGGCATATCAAATTGAACTACGGCTCTTCCGTTTGCATCTGTTTTTATAGGCCCCTTAAATAAGCTTACCGGTTTAAATCGCTTTTTACCTTTTTCGGGTGCTTGTTGTGATTCGCGATAATCCATATCGCCACCAATGGAAAATGTTTTAAAAACATCACCCTGTAAAGCTGCCATAACATGTGAGAAAATATCATACGTCAGCACACCTAGTCTTGTCTTTTTAAAGAAATGTTTCCATGGATCAGGTGTCTTAAACTGTGTAATATCCAGCAATCCTTCGTCAACAACAGCAATAGTAAATTGGGTTTGTTTCTGATCTTTGGCTTGCAGGGTTATCTCAAAAGGCTCTTTGGGTCTGAATTGTTCAGTAGTAATAATCTCAATTTCGTGTTTTGTATTTGGATCTTCAACCATTATAGGAATAATTCCAAACATACGTATTGGCCTGTCATTAACCGTTTGAGCATGTGGCTGAATTAACGAAATGGAAACATAGGCATTCGGAACCATTTCTTTTGTTATTGGTATCCTGATTGTTTTTTCATTTTCATTGTCACAGAAATACCACTTTTGATCCAACACTTTATTCTTTCTCTCAACGGTAACCAGAATACTCCCTTCTTTCGGTGCTGGAAATTGAATTTCGGCAACATCTCCCACATAATATTTTTCTTTATCGGTGCTTAATGCTAGCGTTCCTGCATTTTTATCTCCTGATGCAACGCCGCCATATGGATATGCATTGATAAAAATACCCGACGAATGACCTGTTCCATTTTCATCAGTAACCTCAATAAAGTAATTCCCTTTTTCGATAGGAAGAAATTTAACTTTGTTATGTATTTTGGTACTTATTATAGTTCCTTCTTTTACCAGAACAGTATTTTGATCGGTTTTGTATCTTAAATTTCTATTATTATCATATTGATACCACCAGTACTCTGAGTTTCTAAAAATTCGATATTTTAATGATTTCCCTTCAACTGAATTCCCTTCAGTATCAACTAAAATTACCGGTATTTCAGTATCGGTTCCTGTTGCAACATAATAGTATTTTAATGGTTGAAGACCAACATAATGAGAATATGGCTCAACCGGAATATTAATCCAGTTAATATTAGGACGTCCTCCTTTTTCGATGACCTTGGCTGTAACTTTAATGTTTAATGCAGAAGGAGCTCCGACAAATGAAGGTAGTTCCCAATCAATGTGTTTTATTCCACTTTCATCTAGGCTCCCCTCAAATAAATTCTTTTGAATAGTTGTAAAATCAATACATGGATTACTAAAAATAAATTTTTCATATTTTGGAAATTTCTTGTTTATAGTTATAATCTCTGCTTCAATGCCAACAGGCATGTTTGATGCAGGATTTCCAAAAAGATAGGTGCTTATAACATCCAAGCTAAGTGCCTTATCAGAATATGAAACCACTTTGTTTTCGGATTCAATTTTAACCTTTAAGCGATAGGGAACAATGGTCTCTATTTTTACGGTATGACTAAAATGTGAATTCCCAATATTAAAACTTGCATTCCAGTTTCCGGTCTGATCAGATTCTTTGGTTTGGAAAGTAAAATTATAAAAGCCTTCCTTATTTTCTCTGTTTGTGATTTCGTACACTTTTTTCCCTTCGGGATTGTATAAATCCATTGTTAAGGGATGATTATCAGGGAAGGTATTGTTCTGGTTTCTGGCAATAACTGAAATATTAATTTCATCACCCGGACGGTAAACACCACGCTCTGTATAAATATAAGCCTTCGTTCCCATATCATACTCATCAACACCGCCAATATCGAAACCAGAAATATTCCATTCCATTTCATTGAACTTAATCACACTTCGTTGTCCATCTTTCTCCGCTTCGATGTAGGTACTATAATAATAACGATCGCTGAAGAATTGTATCTTTCCATCTCCATCGGTTACTCCTGATGCAATTGTAGGATCGTCATCATTATACATTCTTTTAAGTCTTACATCAACCCCTCTCATCGGTTTAGCTGTATTAATATCTGTAACATAGATATTATAATAATCACCGGCTCTTTTGCATGTTAAACCAATATTGCTCAAGAAAACAGGTTTGTAAATCTGTCCGAATTCTTCAATGTATTTATCCTTGTCTTCGTTTAATTCAACTAAAACATCTCTTGGATTAAAATTTAAACGGATAAGATACAATGCTTTATCACCCCTTTTAATCACACCAGAAAGATCAATTTCGCTAAGCAACCAGTTATTTTTTCGATCACCAATTTCAAATGTTTCGTTATGAATAATAACTCCTAGCCTGTTATTATAGGATTCGTTAAAATTTGTTTTGCGATCCTTTAAGCTACTTAGCTGCTCTGATTGTAAAAACTCCGCAAGGCTTTGTTCATAAACCTTTTTTACTTCGATATGAACTCTTTTAAGATTACTGGTATAAAACTGAACTTTGTTTTTATTTTCACTTGGAAGGATAATCCCATCTGAAGCAAATTCAACCTGAGGTTTAATATCTGAAAAACGGATTTTTTCCTTAAATCGATCTTCTGTTTCTGTACCCCATCGGCTCTTAACTCCTGATTCAACAACAACATCATATTCGGATCCAAAACTAAAATCACCATCAAGAATTACCGTATTTCCTAATCGCTGAATTTTAAGCTCACATTTTGGATCAACCGAAATTAATCCGTTTAGATTTTGTTCAGGATCAAACTCATCGGAAAACTCAACAAAAATTTTGGGAATACGACCTTCCTCTTGCTTATTGACTTTAACAACTTTCATTTGCTCGATAGGTGTAACTTGAAAGCTTTTTTCAAAATCTTCAGCAAGATTTAACTTGCCGCGATCAATAATAAATGTAAAATTCTGGGTTGAGTTATCGCGTGTTAGATCTTCGCTGATGAATGAAAAAGTGAATCCATCTTTCTCTGAAATCCAGCTTAAATCAATTTTTTTTGATCCCCTATTTAAGGTTACAACTTCTTTAAGCAAATCAAGATCAATTTTTTCGGTAAAAGATAATTTTCCTCGATAGTTTAAAAGCTTAGGATTGTTTCTGTTTTTTAGAACCAATTCGCCTGTAAAGCTTGATATTTGCTGTCCACGAATAGTAAAATTAAATTTTAGTACTTCCAATTTTTTCTCTTTGAGATCCTCTGAAAGCTTCCCTAAATCAATTTCTCCTTTATATGTTTTTCTGTATTGCAACTGTTCGTTGGGTTCAAAAACTAAGGTTTTTAAATCACTCCAATATGTTTTTCCTTTTATCCTTGGTGAAAATTTAAATACATCTTTTTCAAAAGGTTTATTAATATCATCTTTTGAAATCATTGGGTTTACAAACCTCACTTGTATTCTATCAGAAGCTTGTATATCTCCATTGGTAACCTGACTTACAACCTTGGCCATTTCTTCAGAGTAAGTTATCTCTGTTGGTTTTTGCTTTTTACAAGCCAAGCTCATAATTAATAAAATAACAATAACTGCAAATAATTGCTTTTTCATGAGATAGGTGTTTTTGGGTTAATAAAAATTGAATAAAGATAATTTCTTGAAGTTATAAAACTTTATTAAATTCTGAATGGTATCTTTCCTAAAAATTAAAAAAATAAACCTAAAACCCCATAATTCTATGGGGTTCTGGAAATGAAAATAATAAGTTAATACGGTGTAATTAAGAAAGATTATAGAACCAAAACAACAAAATCACAATCAATTCGCTATACTGCTTTTTATTCCCCAAATATTTCAACTCGCGAAACGTAACCTAGCTTAATACATTATAAAATATATCCACTAATTCTTAGTAAAATAAGTTATTGTGTTAAGTTCTTTCCATGCACCACGAGTAAAATCAGGAATTTGAACGGGCATTCCCTGGTTTTCGGTTGATACACGTGAGAGCTCAATAATTGCTGACCATTCGGCAGCATCATATACATCCATATCAAGAGGAAGTCCATTTCTCAAACAATATATTAGTCTATAATCCATAATAAAGTCCATTCCGCCATGGCCACCAACAGCTTTTGCTTTTTCTCCAACTTCTGTAATAATTGGATGTTCGTAAACTTTTAGTAGAGAATCAAGGGCTTTGTCCGAAAGGTATCTATGTCCATCTGGCTCAAGCGATATTCCTGTGCGGGGCCATTTTTGTGCAAACCCTTTGGTTCCACTAAGCATATGTATACGGCTGTATGGACGAGGATTTGTTGTATTGTGCTGAATCATCATGGTTTTTCCTTTATGAGTTTTAATTATCGTGGTACTCATATCGCCTTTCATGTATTCAGCTTTTGCATAATCTGATTCATTTCCAAATTTATCTTTTGCATACTCGGTCAATCCAAATTGATTGCTTGAAACAGAAACAAGGTAATCCATTTTATCGCCACGGTGAATATTTAATGCATGTGCAATAGGTCCTAATCCGTGAGTTGGATATAAGCATCCATCTTCCTTCTGATTATGTTTCAGCCTCCACATATCCCAGTAACCTGTTTTATCATCAAATAAAAGCCATCTTAAATCGTGAATATAAGCTCCTTCGGCATGAACAATTTCCCCGAATAAACCTTTCTGAGCCATATTAAGAGTGGCCATTTCGAAAAAATCGTAATTGCAATTTTCCAGCATAATCATATGTCGGCGTGTTTTTTCGGCTGTATTAACCAGTTGCCAAGCTTCATCGATTGTAAGAGCTGCAGGTACTTCGATGGCGGCATGTTTTCCATGTTCCATTGCATAAACAGCAATAGGAGTATGCAAATCCCAGTGAGTACAAACATAAACAAGGTCTATATCATTGCGTTCGCAAATTGTTTTCCAATCTTCCGTTTCGGTATAACCAATAGCTTCTGGTTTATTAAGTTCTTGAAGCGTATTTTGGGCTTTTTCAACATTAGCGGGAACAACATCTGCCAATGCAACAATTTTTGTTCCTTCAATGTAGCTTAAACGATAAACGGCATCTTGGCCGCGCATTCCGAGTCCTATAATCGCAATCCTAACGGTATCAATTGGCTCAGCCCTTAGCTCAAGTACATGATTTTGTACTGCAGACTTTTCGGGAGCTTTAAACACCTCAACTGCAGTAAAAAGCTTTTTATCGGTTGTCCTTTTACATCCTGAAAAACATAACCCTATAGCAGTAATAATAAATAGGAACCACAATAAGAAAAATTTATCCTTAGTAATCATATTTCAAATTTTTATGTTTTATATGGAGAATAGCCTCAATTTATTTATATAAGTTCTTCATGAATTATATTTCTGATTATTAATTCATTCGCCTCAATGCTTTCAATTAACTTTTTCTGAACCAGACATCGATCAAGATTATGATCAGGATAATTCGTTTTATAATAAATGTCTCCATTAAGGTAATCGGTTAAAAATCTGATTCCCATAATATAAGTCATTAAAATGGGCGCCATAAACAAAAACCTCTTTTCAGAATCTGATAGAATACTTTTAATTTCGGAAAGATATCCCTTATTAAAAGCTTTAAAGGCATTTATATTGAACATTACTTTTTCGAGTATTTTCTCGTCTTCGGCAGCAGTATTGGCTGTTGTTCTTAAAGCATCGCCATAATCATATAATATGCTTCCCGGGCCAACAGTATCAAGATCAATAACTGCAACTACTTTTTTATCCCGAAAAAGTATATTGTTGATTTTAGTATCATTATGCACAACACGTAATGGAATGTATCCTATATCAATCAGAGCTTCTATCTTATTGAGTGATTTTTCCCTTTCTTTAAAAAAACGAATAATAGGTATTACCTCATTTAATCTATCGGCTTTGTTATCTTTAATTGCTTTATTTAATTGCCTTAAGCGAAATGATAATCGATGAAAATCTTTGATTGGCTCCTTTAAATCGGTCGGCTGAATATTTTTTGATGCATAAACAAACCAGCCAAATGCCAGTCCTGACTGATAAGCCTGACATTCATTATCAATAAAATCAATTGAATATGAATCTTTAATAAAAGATGTCATCCGCCAGGCTCCACCTAATTTATCTATAAATAAAAATTCGTTTGTAATGTCGGGTATGAGCTCTGCAATTTGTATTGAAGAACCAGAATTTATAAGCTCGGGCTGAATTTTTAAATGATTATTAATAAGTATTTTGGGTTCAACAAATACAGAGGTATTAATTCGTTGTAAAATGTATTCTATATCACTTTCAGGAAACGCTACAATATAAGTATCATTTATATGTCCCTTGCCATATGGTTTTACACTGTAATTCTGATCCTTAGGAAAAAAGTTTTTAATAACAGTATCAATCATGAAATAAATATAATTAAACAAGTTGCGTAAAAGAATGGAAAGTTATTAATTTTTTTTAATAACTACAAGTTTGAAAATCTCTATAAATTTTGATTGAATGAATCCAAGCAAATGATTCATTTGTTAAATGGTTAAATTATTTACAACATTTCTTGATAGTTTAAAAACCTGTTCGACATTACTACAGGAATAGCCCCAAGTAAACCGGCAGTTTGATGGAGATCAGATAATATCAACTTTGAATCTTTCTTTATTTGAACCATTACGTATTTATTTAATTTTTGCTGAAGGATATTAAGCAAAAGATCTCCTGCTTCCGCCATATCGCCACCAATAATTATTGCCTCAGGATTAAACAGATGCAACAAAGTAGATATTCCGCGTGCAATGTAATCCCCCGCCTCTTCTAGAAGCTCGAGCGAGAACTGATCGCCATGTTGCATAGCCTTAATAATAGTTGACAGCTTAATTTCTTCGTAATTGCCATTCACTATTTTTGTTAATAATGAATGCTTGCCTTGTTTTATTTGGGTAATCGCTTTTTTAACCAAGGCATTCCCAGAGGCAACTGTTTCGAGGCAACCTATTCGGCCACAATAACATAACTCACCTTTTGGAATCATTTGTATATGCCCGAACTCACCCGAAAAACCTGAATGACCATGATAAAGTTTACCGTTAATAATTATACCCATTCCGATACACGAACCAATATTCAGAAATAAAACATTTGCCATTTTTTTTGCTTGTCCAAACCAAGCTTCGCCTAAAACCATTGACTTTGTATCGTGCTCTACAAATGATGGTCGTTCTAAGAGATTAGAAAAAATAGTATTTAAATTATCTGAACCAAGCTGCGGATAACTATAGCTAATGCCTTGTCTTATATCAATTAAACCAGGTATCGTTATTCCATAACCCATAACTTGCTCATTTAAAATCCCTGTTTGTTCTAGAAGTTTTGCTGTTTCATATTTCAATAATGGTAAAATATCTTTGATTGTATCAAGACCCTCAGAAATCTCAACAGGAATATGTAAGCATTCGTTTGCAAGATTAAATACACACATTCGTGTAAAATCGCGGCTTAACTCAATTCCAACAATGTAACCCGCATCTGAATTTAATCCGTACATAGTTGGTCTCCGGCCTCCTTTCGATTCACCAACTCCATAATTTTTTATCCATCCCGATTCTGCAAGTTCATTTAAAACAGCTGTTAGAGTAGGAATACTATTATTAGTAACTTCGCATAAATCACTAATCGCCTTTTGTCCATCCTTATAAAAAAGTTCGATTATTTGCATTTTCAGCAATAGTTTTTTATAAGATGCAGCACTTTTATTTTCTTTATAAAGATTAAGGGTATGGTCAATTATATTCATTTTTTAATTATTTTGATTTGACGTTTTAATCGAATTAATTTTTTAAACCTTACTTTTTATAAATATGTAGTGCAATATACAATTTATTAATAAAATATTTTAATATGTTTTTAATTGATTTTAAAAATCCATTGAAAAATCATAAAAAGATACCTGTAAAAATAATTGATATATTAAAATCAACAATTTCTATAAAATTATGAATTGTAAAACACTCATTAATTGCTATATTTGATTTCTATACCTTAAATCAACCAAAATTCAAATGAAAACTTTATTAAAATATTCACTTTATTTTTTGGTCATCATAATTATTGTGTTAATAGCTCTTGCTATAACATTTAGAGTTAAAAGTCCCGGAACACCAGATCCAATTATTGATTCAAATGGTAAAGAAATTTCCGGGAGCATTTCAACAATAGAGAAAATTGTACTTGGAGGACAAGAACAATATCTAATTATTCGTGGTAAAGACAAAACCAAACCAGTGATGCTGTTTCTTCATGGTGGACCCGGAAGTCCGGAATTTGCCTTCATGAAATCGACAAACCAAGCAATAGAAAATGATTTTGTTATGGTTTATTGGGAACAACGAGGTGCAGGAAAATCTTACTCAAAAAATATCCCGGCAGAAAGCATTAACCTCGAACAATTTATTTCTGACACCCGAGAGTTAAGCAAATATCTTGCAAAGCAATTTAACAAAGAAAAAATATATTTAATGGGTCATTCGTGGGGCTCATTTTTAGGAATATTAACAGCAAATCAATATCCAGAGTTATATCATGCTTATTTTGGGATTGGTCAGGTATGTTATCAGTATAAAGGAGAATACATTTCTTATGAGTGGGTTAAAAAACAAGCACTAAATCAGAATAATAAAAAAGCTTTACAGGCCTTAAACAAAATAAGTTTTCCCGATTCATTGGCAAGTATTGATAAATGGCAGGACTTTTTAATGGTCGAAAGAAACTATATTTCTCAGTTTGGAGGTGGTGTAACCCGCGAAATGACAGGTATGTGGCCTATGGTTAAAATGATACTTAATATAAACGAATACACATTTAAAGAAAAAATGACTTATATGCCAGCAAGTTTATTTTCGCTTAAGTACCTTTGGCCTGAAGTAATAAATAAAAACCTGAATATAGAAATCGATAGTATGCAAATACCTGTTTATATTTTTCAGGGAAAATTCGATTATCAAACACCGTATTCAGTTGCAAAGGAGTTTTTTGATCAGTTAAAAGCTCCTGAAAAAGAATTTTTTACATTCGAAAACTCAGCGCATAGCCCTTTAATGGAAGAAGTAGAAAAATTTAATTCAATTGTTATTGAGAAAACAGCCAGAAAATAGTGTTTTAATGATTTTGGGATTTTAAAAACTCAATATTTCTTATTATTCCATCAAACTTAGTCCTTTCAAGCGGAGAGTCTTTAAAAATTCGTTTAAATTCATCTTTACTCAGTTTTTTCCAATCCGTTTTTATATAAGTAGGAATTTCTGGTTTTGGATTAAACTCTGTTTCGGAGTGTGATTTTGCCTTTGAATTCCATGGACAAACATCCTGGCAAATATCGCAACCAAATATCCAATCATTCCATTGGTTTTTAAATTTCTCAGGTATCGCCCCCTTTTTTTCGATAGTCAAATAAGAAATACATTTTCGGGCATCAAGTTTATAAGGGCTTAATGCTTTTGTAGGACAAGCATCAATGCATTTTGTACAATTGCCACAATAATCTTTTATCGGTGAATCCGCAACCAGTTCAATGTCTATAATAATTTCGCCAATAAATAAAAACGACCCATGATCTTTCGAAATCAGGTTGGTGTTTTTACCAATCCAACCCAACCCTGATTTTGCAGCCCAGGCTTTTTCCATAACAGGAGCTGAATCAACAAAAATTCGTGCTTTTGCTTCGGGTTCGAGCGTTTTAATATAATCGAAAAGTTGATAAAGTTTTTCTTTAACTACTACGTGGTAATCGCGACCATATGCATATTTCGATATCTTATAAGTGTTTTCAGGTTGTTTTGTTTCGGGATAATAATTTTGCAATACAGATATTACTGTTTTTGCGTTTTCAACAAGCTTGCGCGGATCGGTCCTTTTTTCAAAATGATTTTCCATGTATGTCATCTCACCATGAAAACCATTTTCCAACCATTCCTTTAGTTGTTTCGATTCCTTTTCAAGATAATCTGCTTTTGAAATTCCAGTAGCAGAAAACCCCAATTCCAGGGCTTTCATTTTTATTTTTTCTGTATTGGAAATTGTCGTGTTCATCCAGTAAAACTAACGGCTCATTGTTACACTTACCCGCTCCATTTTACCTCCCATTGGAGGATTCATTTTTGACACTTTTACCGTTGCTTTTTTTATCGTATGAAATTTTGCATAAAGAGCATCCAGAATTCGACCTGCAATGTGCTCGAGCAAATGCGATTTTTTCTGCATTTCGTGTTTTACTAATTCATAAGCAGTTTGATAGTTTAAAGCATCGTTTATGCTATCGGTTTTTGATGGAACACTCATATCTGTTTCAATTGCCAAATCGACAAGAAAGCGATTACCAACTATTTGTTCTTCTTTAAAACAACCATGGTAAGCATAAAACTCCATATTTTCGATCTCGATAAGTCCCATAGGAAATTGGTTTTAATAAAGTGTAAAGGTATAAATTTAAATTCATTCTGGTTACTGGTTGCCCTCCTACCTCCTGCGGCGGTCAAGTCGGCGGGCAAGCTGGTTACTGGTTTTTTCTGATAACTAATAAAAAGGGATAATGAGCCTGAATTTATTCTTTTCTTTTTGGTTAACTTTTAGTTGCATTGGAGAAAATCTTTTACTTTTGTAATCTTCTATAAGAATATCAGAATATTAAATATATTTTTCAAATGAAAACCGAAAACACAGAACCCGAAGTAAAACGATCACTCAATTTTATTGAGAGTATTGTTGAGGAGGATTTAAAAAACAATAAAAACAACAGTGTGGTTTTAACTCGTTTTCCTCCCGAGCCAAATGGATATTTGCATATTGGTCATGCAAAATCTATTTGTTTAAACTTCGGTTTAGCACAGCGTTACAATGGAAAAACCAATCTGCGATTCGATGATACCAATCCTGAAAAAGAGGAAATTGAATATGTTGATTCTATAATGGAAGATGTTCGTTGGTTAGGATTTAACTGGGAAGGTGAAGCACGCTATGCCTCTGACTATTTTCAGCAATTATACGATTGGGCTGTTAAAATTATTAAAGATGGATTTGCTTATGTTGATGATCAATCAGCTGAAATCATTAGTCAACAAAAAGGTACACCAACCCAACCGGGCATCGAAAGTCCTTTCCGAAATCGTTCTGTAGAGGAAAACCTCGATTTGTTTACACGCATGAAAAAAGGTGAGTTTAAAGAAGGCGAAAGAGTGCTTCGTGCTAAAATTAATATGGCCTCACCCAATATGCACATGCGTGATCCAATTATGTACCGTATTTTAAAACGCGAACATCACCGTACGGGAAATAATTGGTGTATTTATCCTATGTATGACTTTGCACACGGGCAATCGGATTATTTAGAAGGAATTACACACTCCATTTGCACACTTGAATTTGAAGTACATAGACCTTTATATGAGTGGTTTTTGGATCATGTTTATACCGAAGGAAGAATTAAGCCCCGACAAATTGAATTTGCCCGATTAAACTTAAGTTACACCATAATGAGCAAACGTAAGTTACTCGAACTGGTTCAACAAAACATTGTAAATGGTTGGGATGATCCACGAATGCCCACTATTTCGGGAATGCGCAGAAGAGGTTATACGGCAGCGGCTATTCGTCAATTTGCTGATACCATTGGTGTTGCAAAACGTGACAATGTGATTGATGTTGCCTTATTGGAATTTAATGTGCGTGAAGATTTGAATAAAATTGCTCCCCGTGTTATGGCTGTGCTCGATCCATTAAAAATTGTAATTACCAATTATCCTGAGGATAAAGAAGAAGTAGTTACCACCGAAAATAATCCCGAAGATCCAACCATGGGAACACGCGAAATGCCTTTCTCTAGAGAAATTTTTATTGAGAAAGATGATTTTATGGAAGATGCTCCTAAGAAATTCTTCCGTTTAACTGTAGGTTCCGAAGTACGATTAAAAAGTGCCTATATTATTAGATGCGAAAAAGTAATTAAAAATTCATCAGGAAATATAACAGAATTGCATTGTACTTATGATCCAGACTCACGAAGCGGAAGTGGAACAGAAGCCAGTCAGCGTAAGGTAAAAGGAACATTGCATTGGGTTTCGGCAAAACACGCAATCAATGCAGAAATTCGTTTGTACGATCGTTTGTTTAACGACGAAGCTCCAGATGGACATAAAGACAAAGATTACAAAGATTTTATTAATCCTGATTCTTTAAAAGTGCTTAAAAATTGCAAACTGGAACCAAGTTTAAAAGAAGCAGCACCCGAATCAAAATATCAGTTCCAGAGAATAGGTTATTTCTGTGTTGATAAGAAAGATTCAAAACCCGGAGCGCTGGTATTTAACAGAACAGTACCATTAAAAGATTCGTGGAGTAAAATGCAGAATAAAGAATAAATTAAATTTAATATTACATTAATATGTCAAAAAGAAATGCAATTATTGCTTCTATCCTTTTAATTATATCAGCTATAGTGATTCAATTATTAATAGAACCTATAAATACAAAGCTTAAAATTGAATTAATTGAGTTTTTTTCAGGTCTAATATTTGGAGTTGGAATAGCATTTCTTTTTGTAACATTGTTTAAGAAGAAGGTTCAATAATATCCCTGATTACAACCGAAGCACACATGCAACCATAAATTGGAGGCATATAAGATATTGTTCCGACAGTTGATTTTTTGTTTTCTCCAGGTTCATCAACAATAATAGCCTCATCATCTGCTTTCTCCTCCGAAAAAACCACCTTAAATCCTTTATGAACGCCTAGTTTTCGCAATCGTTTTCGCAAAATAAATCCCAATCGACAATTAAATGATTTTGACAAATCAGTAATTCTGACTTTTGTCGGATCTAATCTTGCCCCAGAACCTAAAGAACTTACTATTTTTAATTTTCTCTGTAAACTATGATAAATAAGATACACCTTGGGAGATAATGTATCAATAGCGTCTACTACGTAATCATAAGGCTTGTCAAGAATTTCAATCATTCGGTCATCTTTAATATACTCCTGAATGATATTCAGTTTTAGTTCCGGATTAATATCTTTCAATCTGGCACCCAGAACCTCAGCTTTAGGTTTTCCCATTGTACTTTCCAATGCAGCTAATTGTCTGTTTTTATTTGATGGATGCAGCGTATCACCATCAACAATAGTTAATTCGCCAATTCCGGCACGACAAAGACTTTCTGCTGCATAGGCACCAACACCTCCTAATCCAACAACCAATACATGAGCATTTTTAAGTTTTTCAATGCTTTCTTTTCCAATTAATAATTCTGTGCGTTCCTGCCAGTTTTCCTTACTCATAATATCATATATCATTAAAGAATGGGCTAAAGCCCAAATTTGTTCTCATTCTTTTGCCGTTGACTAAAGTCAACGGCTAGTTTATTTGATCTCCTTAAAAAAAAAATTTCTGTAGCCTTCATTTAAATATTGACTCAAAATTCTTCCCTATTTTCTTTTCTAACCCTACAATCCTTATCCCGATTTTAATTGCCAAAATATTTAATAACCCTTACCAATGCCGACTAAGGTCAAGGGCAAGCTTATTATCTCTTCTTTATATTTTTACCGTCTGCTTTAGCGGACGGTAAAAAGCCAAGATACAAACATGGCTTTAGCCATTTCTATTCAAATTAAAGCCATAATTTTTAATAAACTCATCATATTCTTCAGTAAAAGACTTCTTCTTATGATGCTCTTACTGATTTTTAATATAATTGCGTAAAATTTGAATTTGTGATTCGCTAACAGAAACAGCAAAATAATCATCCTGCCACTCAAATTTTTGATCAATTACCTTATTCTTATTAATCCAATAGGAGGATTCTCCTTTGATTAGTTGTAAGCAGTCTGCAATACTTTGTTCTCTTTTTAAACAGATCAAGCAATGAACATGTTCTTCGTATCCATTAATACAATCAATATAAATGTCTTTTTCTAAAGCATTTTCTTTTATGTGAGTAAAAACAATATCTCTTATACCATTTTTTAGGCTTGGGATTCTGTTCTTTGTTGACCAGACACAATGGATCCAAATTTTTGTATATGACATTTTTAATAATTTAGAATGGGCTAAAGCCCTTAGTTACTCTCTTTCTTTTGCCGTTGACTAAAGTCAACGGCAAATTTATTGTATCTCCCTAATTTTTTTCTTTAGCTTTCTCTTTTAAATAACGACTCAATATTTTTGCTTATTTGCTTTTTTAATTCTTCGATACTTATTCCGAATTTAATAGCAGCCGTATGATACAAGCCTTTAATACCGACATTAAAATCATCGGTTTCAAAAAATATTCTATCAATAGGTAAGGTTTGAAAATATTCACTTATTCTAGAGTTGCTGTTTTGAATGTGATGACAAAGAGACAAATAGAATCCATGATGAATAAGATCCTTTGCTATTTGCTCACTTCCGGTAAAATTATGAATTACCCAAGGTAATTTTGAATTCAGATCAATTTTTAGCTTTAAAACTTCATTATGCGATTTTACTGAATGAATAATCAATGGGAGATTATGTTTTTCTGCAATTATAATATGCGTCTTAAAAACATCAATTTGTGTTTTCCAATCTGCACCACGAATTTTATCAAGCCCCGTTTCACCAATAGCAATAATTTGTTTTTTGCTGATAAGGTTTTCTAATCGCTTTTCTATTTCGGATGTAATTAATTGATCAGCATGCCAGGGATGCAGGCCCGAAGTAAAAAAAATCTTATCGTTTAGATTAACGATAAGATTTTCTTGTAAAAACAAACTCTGAATAACTATTTCATCGGCACCAGGTTTATGCTGATGAGCATGAAAATTTACATAGATATTTTCTGTTTGTAGCATTTGAGCATTGATACTTACTATTCAGCATCTACTTTAAACCATTTTGGGCAAAACAATCCATATATTTCTTGTCTGAAATCCTTATATGACTAATTAACCAATTACGAAGAAAATTAATAATAGTAAATGTTAATGCTCCATTATTTTTTTCAAAATCTATCTTAAACTGATTAATTTTTTCTATAAACTTCTGATGTTCTGATATATGTTGGACAGATTCTCTATAATTAAATCTTTTAAAATATTTTTCTTCTATTTGGAAATGATTGGATGCATAATCGAATAAGTTTTGAATTATTTCTCCAATAATCAAACTATGCTCTTTTTTCATAAATGCATTATAAAGTTTATTTAGTAATTTTATTAAAACTTTATGTTGATCATCTATTTCTTTAACATGAACGCTATATTCTTCATTCCAGACAAAAAAATCAGCCATAATTAAATACTTTTAAATTTTTACTTAATGTTTTCAATACCCGCCTTTATTCTTTTTAATGTTTCTTCCTTACCAATTAGTTCTGCTATTTCTAAAACTCCGGGTCCAATTCCTGCACCAACTAAAGTTAAACGTAGGGGATTCATTAGCTGTCCTAATCCAATTCCCTTTTTCTCAACAAAATCCTGTACCACTTTCTCAAGGCTTGCCAAATCAAATTCCTCGACCTTTTCAAATTGCTTTTTTAATTCTGATAAGAGCTTTGGAGTTTCTTCTTTCCATCGCTTTTTAACAACCTCTTGATCGTAATTATCAGGTGCTTTGAAAAAGAAATAAGACTGATCCCAAAAATCAGAAACGAAATTTGCCCTGTCTTTAATTAAGCAAACGATTTTATTAACCATTTCGTCAGAAGCATTAATACCCTTACTTCTTAAAATCTCCTGATAAAGATTAGCTAATTTAGCAGAAGTCTTTTTTATTAAATATTTATGGTTGAGCCATTTGGCTTTTTCTGGATCAAATTTAGCTCCAGCCTTATGTACTTTATTCAGGTCGAAGCTGAAAGCCATTTCATTTAACGACATGATTTCTTCTTCAGTTCCTGGATTCCATCCCAAAAAAGCCAACATATTTACAAAAGCTTCTGGAAAATATCCATCTTCTCTGTAACCTCTAGACACATCACCAGTGCTTGGGTCTGTCCATTTTAAAGGGAATACAGGGAATCCCATTGCATCTCCATCACGTTTGCTTAATTTTCCCTGTCCGTTTGGTTTTAACAATAACGGAAGATGAGCAAATTCGGGCATTGTATCTTCCCAACCAAATGCCTTATACAATAAAACATGCAATGGTAAAGAGGGCAACCATTCTTCACCACGAATTACATGTGAAATTTTCATTAAATGATCATCAACAATATTTGCCAAATGATACGTAGGCATGCCGTCTGATTTAAACAAAACCTTATCATCGAGCTGATTAGTATTCACTGTAACCGTGCCTCTTACAATGTCTTGTACAATAACATTTTGATCTTCGGGCATCTTAAAACGCACAACATAAGGAGCTCCTGATTTTATAAGACTCTCTGTTTCGGTTTCGGACAAAGTAAGCGAGTTTTTCATTTCTCCGCGAGTAATTGCATTGTACTGCTGAACAGAGTTTTTTTGTTCTTTTAACTGATCTCTCATTTTCTCTAATTCATCAGGAGTATCGAAAGCATAATATGCATAACCAGAATCTATTAATCGTTGTGAAAACTCTTTATATAGTTCTTTTCTATCAGATTGGCGATAAGGACCATAAGGACCTCCCTCTTCGATACCCTCATCGATCTTTATTCCGCACCATTTTAATGATTCAATAATATACTCTTCAGCACCTTGAACGAATCGTGTTTGATCTGTATCTTCAATGCGTAATATAAACGTTCCGCTATGTTTTTTTGCAAACAAATAATTAAACAAAGCAGTACGCACTCCGCCAATATGCAATGGGCCTGTTGGGCTTGGTGCAAATCTCACTCTTACCTTCTTTTTCTCCATATCTATATTTTTTCGAAAGTTACAAAAATCTGATTAAAAATGCCGGAACAAAGTCGGCATCAAAATTAATTTCTTACTCCCAGTTTAAAATTACCTTACCACAATTCCCTTCGTCCATTATTTTGAATCCTTTTTCGAATTCATTTATCGGGAATCGATGAGTAATTATTGGGCTTAAATCAAGACCGGAATGTAACATTTGTTCCATCTGATACCATGTTTCAAACATCTCTCGACCGTAAATTCCTTTAAGTGTTAATCCTTTAAAAATCACTTTATCCCAATTAATTCCGGTTTTTGGAGGAAGAATACCAAGCAAAGATATTTTACCCGAATTATACATATTATCAAGCATATCGTTAAATGCGATGGATGATCCTGAACACTCCAAACCAATATCAAAACCAATCATACCAAGCTCTTTTACTACATCGCTTACTTTTTCTTTTAAAGGATTAACTACTCTTGTTGCACCCATTTTTTTTGCAAGATCAATTCGATACTGATTTGTTTCAGTTGCAACAACATAGCGTGCTCCTGCAAATTTAGCAATTGCAACACACATGCTTCCAATAAGTCCGGCACCAGTAATTAAAACATCTTCACCAATTAACGACCATGATAAAGCTGTATGAGTAGCATTACCAAATGGGTCCATTATTGCCAACATCTCGTCTGGAATAGCCGGATTCATTCGCATAACATTAGTAGCCGGAACAACCACATATTCGGCAAAAGAACCATTTCTGGTAACACCAATACCAATAGTATTTTCACAAATATGCTGACGACCTCTTCGGCAGTTTCTGCATTGTCCACAAGCAATATGTCCTTCGCCTGTAACACGATCGCCCACTTTGAAACCAGTAACTCCTGCACCCATATCTGCCACAGTACCAACATATTCGTGTCCAATGGTCATTCCTAATTTAATGGTATTTTGCGACCATTCATCCCATCGATAAATATGTAAATCGGTTCCACAAATAGCTGTTTTTTTTACTTTAATTAATATATCGTTTACCCCAACTTTTGGAATATCAACATATTCCATCCACAACCCCTTTTCGGGTTTTCGTTTTACCAGAGCTTTCATTTTATTATCTGACATAATTTATAAATTTTAAGTTTTTACAAAATTAGTTTATTGCTTTATTTTAACGAAACACAAAACAATCTTTTACAACAGTTCTTTTAAACGGCTCATCTATAAAAATAAAATTTCTTATTATTTCTTTTACTTTTCATTCTTTAGTAAATTTCCAAAAAAATAAACTAACAACATTACAAATAATGAAGAAAATACTAATAATTGGCGCTTCAGGTCAAATTGGTTCAGACTTAACTATTGAGCTTCGAAAATCATTTGGTACTTCGAATGTTATTGCCACTGACATTAAAGATGCTAACGAAGAAATAATGCTTGGTGGTCCATTTGAGATTCTAGATGTTATGAATACTTCTCAATTATCATCAGCAATTGATAAACATCAGATCACTGAGGTTTATCATTTGGCGGCTATATTATCTGGCAATGCAGAAAAAAATCCTAAGCTTGCCTGGGATATAAATATGAATAGTTTATTTAATGTTCTAGATATAAGCCGGGAGAAGAAAATTAATAAGATATTCTGGCCAAGTTCAATGGGTGCTTTTGGCCCAACCACTCCAGCACTTAATACACCCCAGTTTACGATCATGGAACCCTCAACTGTATATGGAATTAGCAAACAATCGGGAGAAAGATGGTGCGAATACTATCACAATAAATTTGGATTAGACATAAGGAGTTTGCGTTACCCCGGATTAATCAGCTGGAAAACAGAAGCTGGTGGCGGCACAACAGATTATGCTGTCGAAATTTTTTATGAAGCCATTAAGTATACCCGTTACGAATGTTTTCTTTCTGAAGACATAGCTTTACCTATGATGTATATGGATGATGCTGTGCGAGCTACCATTATGCTTATGGAAAGCTCTTTGGATAAAATAAAAGTCCGTTCAAGTTATAACCTTGGGGGAATAAGTTTTACTCCCAAAGAAATTGCAAAGGAGATTCAAAAATATATTCCGGAGCTAAAAATAACTTACAAACCCGATTTTCGTCAAGCAATTGCAGAATCGTGGCCCAGAAGTATTAACGATGAACAGGCACAAAAAGATTGGGGCTGGAAACACGAATACGACCTTACCAATATGACCAAGGTTATGATCGAAAATATTCGCAAAAAGCTCAATAAATAGCAAAAAGCCTGGGTTAACCCAGGCTTTTTTAAAACAAACTTTTTAAAAACTATCCACATTTTGAATGGCCACAATCTTTACAAATCAGGCAGCCTTCTGAATAAACTACATTCTCAGAATTGCATTCGCTGCATTTTGTTCCTGCTTTAGGTTTTGTACCATCAGGAATATATTTTTTCAAAGCTCTTTCAACGCCATTTTTCCATGTGTTAATTGTTTCTGTATCGAGCCGTAGCGATGTAACCAATTGCACAACATCAGGAATAGGCATACCATAGCGCAGAACACCTGAGATTAATTTAGCATAATTCCAATATTCGGAGTTAAACATATGAGATAAACCACCCATAGTATTCTCGTATCCATATTTATCGATATATTGAAAATCGTAACGGCTCTTTTCATTTTTATCTTTTACTTTGAGTATATGTCCTTTTTTTATTGACTTTGGTATTGGAAACATCTCCTCATCAGCTAATCCGGTAAATATTTCGTATGGTCGTCCATTAAGTAATCCAACAAAAGCAATCCATTTTTCATCGTTATTGTTAAAGCGAATTATTTCTGCCTCTAAACTTTTTGGTCGTTTAAAATTTAAAGATTGTTCGTTATTATCTGATTTTGATTCCTTTTTATTTGAAATAAGGACACCAGATCTCGATCCATCGCGATAAACAGTTACTCCTTTGCAGCCACTCTCCCATGAAGTTATATATAATTGTCCTACTAATTCCTCTGTAGCATTTTCGGGTAAATTTATAGTAACACTAATTGAATGATCAACCCATTTCTGTATTCGGCCTTGCATTTTAACCTTACTCACCCAATCCACATCGTTTGAAGTAGCTTTCCAGTAGGGAGATTTTTCTAATATTGCATTTACCTGATCATCCGACATGGTTTGCAATGTTTCTGGTTCATATTCGTTGGCTTTTAACCAATCTACAAATTTATGATGAAAAACCGCATATTCTTCCCACGAATCACCAACTTCATCGATAAATGAAACCTTAACATCGGGATCATTTGGATTTACCTTTCTTCGACGTTTATACATTGGTAAAAAAACAGGCTCAATACCAGATGTTGTTTGACTCATAAGACTTGTAGAACCAGTTGGAGCAATAGTTAATAGGGCAATATTTCTACGACCATATTGAACCATATCGGCATATAGTTGCTCATCTTGTTCTTTTAAACGTAGTATAAATGGATTATTCTTTTCTTTTTGTGCATTATAAATTTCAAATGGACCTCTTTCGCGAGCAAGATCAACAGAAGACCTATAAGCGGCAAGCGCGGTAGCTTTATGAACTTCTTCTGAGAAATCAACTGCTACATCGCTTCCATATCTGAGACCTAATGCTGCAAGCATATCGCCTTCGGCAGTAATACCAACACCTGTACGACGACCTTCAATTGCTTTTTTACGAATATTTCTCCAAAGTTTATCTTCAGTCATTTTTATCTCGAAATCTTCGGGATCGGCTTCAATTTTTTGAAGTATTCCGTCGATTTTTTCAATTTCAAGATCAATTATATCATCCATAATACGTTGTGCAAACCCAACATGCTGTTTAAACAAATCAAAATCAAATCGGGCAGTTGAAGTAAATGGATTTTTTACATAACTAAATAAGTTGATTGCAATAAGTCTGCAACTATCGTAAGGACAAAGAGGAATTTCGCCACATGGATTTGTAGAAACTGTTCTGTAACCTAAGTCTGCATAGCTATCAGGCACTGATTCGCGAATAATTGTATCCCAGAATAAAATACCTGGTTCTGCTGATTTCCATGCATTGAAAACTATTTTTTTCCAGAGTTTTCGTGCATCGATAGTTTGTTTGTAGGCAGGTTCGTCTGCATCAACGGGATATTGCTGTACATATGGTTTATCGGCAACTACACATCGCATAAACTCATCATCGATACGAACAGAAACATTTGCACCGGTAACTTTTCCTGCTTCAAGTTTAGCATCAATAAATTTTTCGGCATCTGGATGTTTAATAGATATACTTAACATCAATGCACCACGGCGACCATCCTGGGCTACTTCGCGTGTTGAATTTGAATATCGTTCCATAAAAGGAACAACACCCGTAGATGTAAGAGCACTGTTTAATACAGGGCTTCCCTGTGGACGTATATGTGATAAATCGTGACCAACACCACCACGGCGTTTCATTAATTGAACCTGTTCCTGATCTATTTTCATTATACCGCCATATGAGTCGGCTGGGTTTTTATGACCAATAACAAAACAATTTGAAAGCGATGCTATCTGGTATTTATTACCAATACCTGTCATAGGGCCACCTTGCGGAATGATATATTTAAATTCCTTAAACAATTCGTAAATCTGTTCCTCAGACATTGGATTTGGATATCTTTTTTCTATTCTGGCAATTTCTTTTGCCAATCTCCAATGCATTTCATCCGGATTTTTTTCAAACAAGTTGCCAAATGAATCTTTTAATGCATATTTATTCGCCCAAACTCTTGCAGCTAGTTCATCTCCATTAAAGTATTCCTTTGAGCTTTTTAACGCCTCATCGAAGGTATACGTTTTCTGTCCCGAAAGCTTTCGGGATGTCTTTTCCTGCGATAACTCGCTTAATTTTTCATCAGTTGCCATTCCTTTTACGTACATTTTTTTCCTATTTATAAGGGGTTACCAATTAGTTTTTTTGTTTTTTGATTTTTTCAAAGAGTATTGCTAAGTTAATTTAACTTAAAAGTTCTGACAATAATTTTAAGTTTGTATTTTTTAACATTTAATCGGAGTTATTAACGAAGCTAGTTAATTATCTGTAAGCCTTGAATTTAAAGTTTCTTAGCTTCATAACTAAATTTTTTCAATTATTAAATAATTAATCAATATATATTTTCACACCGATTGTTAATAACACTTAAGTATTTCAGAAAACAATTCTGCAAAATCGTTTTGGTAAGGCAATAAAATGTCTGTATTGGGGAAAATAAGAATTTAAATCAACTTATAGATTATTGATTTACTCTTTAAGCATAGGTAAAACATTTTCTAAGGAACCTTCGTTTGGTGAGGATTTAAGATTCAATATTTTACAAACTAGCGGGTACAAATCAACATTATTAATTGGAGGATTAACATACCCATTTTTAAAAGCCGGACCTATTGCGTAAAATATAGCATGCATATCGGAGTTTGCATTATCATATCCATGAGCACCTTCTTCGATTACTTGTTTTTCTCTGCTAGGCCAAATACTCCAGCTACTATCGGCTAATACAACAAAGTCTTTTATACGAATATTATTACTAAAATGCATTCGTGCAGGAACATCTTCTCTTTTCCAAGCGTTAACATGCTGAATTTTCTTTAAAGCTATATACACTGAATCATAGTATTCATTTTTAGCATCTAAAAGAAAAATAGGATTGGTGCCATCCTGATGTTCTAACCACTCGGGCTTTACATACTCATTCAAAAAAACGGCTTTGTCCTTATGAATTTCGGCCATTCCATGATCAGAAAGAAAAATAAGATTAATCTCCTCAGCAATTGGAAGTTTTTGAATACGATTATAAAAGTCTCCTACTAATTTATCTAGATATTCAACAGTAGTAACTAATTCTTTCGAGTTTGGGCCATATTTATTTCCCATTGCATCAGGTTCGTGTATGTACCACATAATTAAATGTGGGCGTTCATTTTCGGGCAACTGCAACCAGCTTATAACGCTATCGGCTCGGTTTTCGAATGGAATAGCTTCATTATATTCGAGATAATAAGTTGGTAATGCTTTTTCAATAGGAGCTTCGGAACCAAGCCAAAAATAAGATGCACTTTTTACACCTTGCCTCTCTGCAGTAGCCCAGATGGGTTCTCCTGTATAAAACTCCGAACTAGTAATATTGTACTTTTTGCCCAGATCGTTAGCAAAAAATTTATTTAAAACAATACCATGGCTTTCGGTATAAAGTCCTGTAGCCATACCGAAGTGATTCGAAAATGTTTTTGTTGGAAACGAAGGAATAAAAGCCTGTGCTTTAACTCCTTTTGCAGCAATCAGATCAAGGTTGGGTGTATTGGCTTTTTCAGGATAATCCCACCGAAAACCATCCATTGAAAGAATTACAACATATGGCTTATCTTCTTCATTTGTTTGTGCGTAAGTTAAATCCCCATATAGAAATGTGAGTACAAATATTCCAACAAGAACCAATTTTATTTTTTTCATTATCTTGTTTTCTTTACTAATTCTATAAAACACTTAAATATTTTATTTGTTTAAATCAATTTTTAAATTTAAAAAAAGGGGCAAAATGCCCCTTTTTAAATCATATACGCAGAATTAATCAATTTTTACTTTTTCACCAATCTGTGTAAACTCAGGATCAGGTCCTGACTTTGTACATTGAAAATGATATGTATAATGATGTCTTGTCAAATCATTTTCATAAGTATAAATAGTAATATAATAATGAACTTCAACTCCTGCAACTTCCGTAACTGCATTTGGGTATTTTAAGGATAGCAGCTTTTTAAGGCCGTCGGTTACACTTTCCCATATTTTATCAAGTGCATCGGCATCAGATAGCCCTTCAAAACCAGGAATTTTATAAGTCTTTCTAGGAGCTATTCTTAAATCAAAATTTGATTTATAAGAACCTGCTCCATAATAATACTCCTGAGTACCATATGAATCCACAAATTTACTATCTATGTTTGCCTTAACGTATTCAACTAGCATTTGGTAATCAGCTGTACTCATCGCAAATGTAACTGTTGGATCAAACTCCCAATAATCGCCATTATGTAAAAACTGTTCTGTTGTAGTTTTTATAAAGCTATAGGAGGATACCCATTCGCCTGAAGTATATGTTAATTTATCGGCAATTGTTTTGGTTCCAATTGCGGTATTAATATAATAATTATATATTACATAAGCAGAAAATCCTTCTCCGGCCAGTGGATGCTTTGCATCTAAGTATTTAGGTAAATAATCCATTGGTTTAACCGTAGTTGAGAAATTATCGTTTGCACCAGGTTCTCCCATTGCGTCATATTCTAAGCTAGTCAAGTAATGAACGTTTTCTTGTTTAACCCAATTTGTTTCTTCAAGCTTATAATAATCAGTTCTTAAGATTGGGGTTCCTCCTAGAATTTTACTACCTGCAAAAACAGTAACATCATAAATCTGCCAGGTTGGTTGATTTTCAAGATCCGAAGTATATTTAAAGGCAATATAAATGGTTTGGTTTTTATAAGCGGCAATGTCGATATCCCCAGAAGAATATTTGTCATAGCTAAAACCAAGTTTTGCTGTATCAGCTATATCACCCCAATCAATCACATCCCATGTTGCTGCTAAAGGATCTCCATCATAATCAGTTGATATGGCAACAGAAAGTTGCTCCCAATGATCGTTTAAGTAACGAATTGCATGTGTAAAGTTAAATACGATATTGTCATAATCACCTAATTCGATAGGCTTAGATATCAACCAATCTTCATTTACATAGGCAGTACCGCCAGTAAATCCGGCCATTTTTGCATAAGTATCTGCACCAAAGGTAGTTTTATACCATCCCTGGGTTCCAATTATGCTTACAGTGTCAAATTGACCAAGTCCAGTATCAAATCCCTCTCGAAGCCAGTAAGTTGTTGCTTCGTCTGGGAAAATTGGGGTTTTATCGGATAACAAATACTTTACTGCATATAAATCACCACTGGTAGCTTCAGGGTATACATCCGTTAATACTAAAGGCAAATAAACGTCTGGGTTAAATTCTGGATAAAAATAACCAGCCCATCCTACTAATGAATCAACTGTTTTATAATCATCTTCTTCAAAGTCAATTATTGCCGCATCAGAATATATTGAATACTCTTCGGGCATATCGGCGAAGTAATTATAAGTAATTAAAGCTGCAGAGTTCTTACCATAAGCGGGAAATAATCCAGGTAGAATACTTGGTATAAATAACTGCCCTGTATATTGTTGATTAAAAGCCTGGAATGTAGAAATATAACCAGCCATTGTAGAATCGGCTTTATTTTCGGCGTATGCTCTTGCATAACCCGCTGCTTTGGAATAATCGGCTGCCAATAAAGTATAATTAATTTTACTGTTATATGGCTCAGCAACCTTATCTAACTCATCATAGATATCCTCGTTGGGATTACATGCTGAAAAGATAAGCGCTATGAATACAAATAAATATAATAACTTTTTCATAATCTAAATTTTCTAATTGATGATTAAAAATGAATTTTTAAGCTTAATGAATAGGTGCGGCCAAAACCATAATATACCAAAGCCGTAGTTGCATCATGGGTTGTACCATCTTTAGCGTCAGCTATATATTCTGTATCAAGCAGGTTGTTAACATTACCTATTAATGTTGCATTAACATTACCTATTTTAAAGCTGTACTTAGCATTGATATCAATTAAACTGTAGTTAGGCATTTCCCAGGCATCAACACTTTCATCTCTGCTGGCAATATCAAAATCAGCAAAAAGATTGTCGTAGTAATTATAATCAACTCCAATCTTTACTTTAGGTAACACTTCGTAATCGATACCAATAGCGGCAGTTGTTTGAGCGGAGTTACCTACGTGAACATCTTTAAGACTAATAATAATTGTAGAATCTAGTCCAAATTCTTCATCGATTACCCTAGCGTCAACCTCTGCATTCCATTTCCAGTCGCCAATAGATAACATACCTCTAATATCCAGTTTTTTAACTGGCTGAGCATTTGCTGTTAGTTCAATACCCATGTGGGTAGCATCCAATCCAGATAAATTTGCAGTTATATTATTACCCATTGATCGTTGTAATGTTTTATCCTTCCAAACAGTGCGATACAAGGTTAAGTCAGTATTAAACTTGGTTGACCTGTAACCATAACCAACTTCTGTTGATAGAATTTTTTCATGAACCGCTTCGTCATTGAAATCATTTGATCTACCCATAAATACAGATTCGAAATAAGGAGCACGGGTAAAATAACCACCATTAACAAATACATTGTGGTTTTTATTTACATTATAATTTGCACCGCCTTTAACTGACCAATCAATAAAGGTTAACCATTCTGTTGTTTGATCATCAGGTAATAAGAAATAATCTGTTCTGCGATACATCTGATCTGATAACGAACCAGAAATAAATGCTGAATACTTTTCAGTTTTGTATTCACCTTGTAAGAAAGCACCTAGCCAGGCTAAATCGCTTAAATAATTATAATAAATATAATCTCCTTTATATAAAGGAATACCAGCAGGTCTGTTTTGATCATTATTATTAATATAATATTCGCCACCTAATAAATCATCGATTTGATAGGCATGATATCCTCTGTACCATCTTCCATCGAGGCCTCCGGTTACTTCAACTCCAAATAATTCGGTATTAAGAGTTGATACAACTCCGTACCAGTCGTGTTCGTTAATACCATTTGCAATAATAACCTCAGAACCATTCACTCTGCTAGCGTTTCTCTCAATTGCAGCATCCCAGTCAATATAACCTTCCGGAGTCATAAGGGTTGTAGCATAAGGAAGTCCTGTATCAAAATTTTTTGAAACAAGGCTTGAGTTTCCGTGTGTTCTTCGACCACCACCCTTAGATATGGAAGCATAAGCAGCTGTTGACAAACTAGATTTTTCATTAATATTCCAATAATGGTTTAACGAAATTTGTGGTTTGTGATAATAGTTATACGCATAAGCAGTACTATAAATCTCGCCATTTCGATATCCGTAATCTGAGTTAAATTTTATACCATCTGGATGGTTTCTATATTCATCGATTTTATGCATCAGGTTACGCTGATTATGCCACTGAGGAGCACCAAAAGCGGTAAATGACAAACTCTGATTGTCGTTTATTCTTTTAGAAACATTTAAGAAATAAGACCAACCTTCGAAATTTGTACCTTTTACATATCCATCACCAAAGGTATGCGCACCTGAAAGAGTAATTGCCCAGCCATTTTCAAGTAATCCTGTTGAAGCAGTAAATGACTGTTTGGTATATCCATCGTTTCCGATACCATAGAAAATACTTCCACCAGCTTTAACATCTGTTGTTTTGGTTAAAATATTAATTGTACCACCAACAGAAGATATCGCTAGTTTTGAAGCACCCAATCCACGTTGTACCTGCATGGTTTGAGTAACATCTGATAAACCAGCCCAAGTTGACCAATATACTTTACCGTTTTCTTGTCCATTAACAGGAACCCCATTAATCAATACACCAATATAGTTTGAGTCGAAACCACGCAAATAAATACGGCTGACGCCATAACCACCACCA
>JBFXEQ010000020.1:0-46603 GCA_050179935.1 Bacteroidales bacterium
GACTTTAAAGCCTATCATCTCTGTCAAAGTTTTGTTACCATTTCAAAGAACTTTTATATCTTTGTACCCTGTGGTAACTCAGGACACACCGCCTACACACAACAGCGCTTCAAAAAAAATGCGGGGCGAAGTGGTTTTCGAACATTTTTACTATTTTTAAACATTATTAACGGCGGACTGAAATGTAGGGCGAAAACCCGCACTTTTCTAAGCCGAAACCGTATGTGCAACCAAAAAAACTAGAGAACTTATCGACAGCGTTTTTACTGTTATTGAAGGAGAAACTATCAAATAAAATTTTTATCAACTACTTGCTTAAGTAACTAATTCGTCTATTACAAAAATAACTTCTGCAAAACTTTTATCAGGTTAAAATAAGTTTTATATTTAAAATTCTGTTTGTTTAGGCTGTTTTATAAAACTTATTAGTGTATATGCAATTTATCAAAGCAACAGGGTTTCTTTTGTTCCTTTCTTTGAGCTTTTTAGCTTTTACTGAAGATCATCAGGTAAATTCTGACAGCCTTTCTCAACAAACAAAAATCGAAAGTGATTCGACTCAAATACCTGTGCTTTTATCACGTAGTTGGGAATTACGAAACTCTATACCTGAGCAGTCTATCGAATATGGTTTGCAAGTAATTGATTTGGCAACTCAGTTTAAAGATTATGAAAATTTGGCCAAGGCACATAGTTTTATTGGTGTGGCTTATAGAGTACTTGGTAATTATTCAAAATCTATTGATTATTACTATAAAGGCCTTGAAATTGCAAAACAATATGGTGTAGCAGAGCAAGAAGGATTTGCCTATCTCAATTTGGCAAATCTTCATATATATCAGGAACACTATTCTATCGCAAACGAAAACATTAAAAAAGCTGAAGTAATTGCAAAAAAAATAGGTAACAAAGAAATGCTTGCTTATGTTTATGTTTATTATGGAAGTGTTCTTCAATCTACTAAGGAATTTAACAAAGCCTTGGAGTTTTATCGTAAAGCACTTGAATCAAGAAAGGAAACCCAAAATATTCCTGGAGAGGCAGCTTGCTATAAACATATAGGTGATGTTTATTTTGAAAAAGGAGAGTTTTCATTAGCCATTGAAAATTACGATAAATCAGTTGGGAAATTTGATAAAATAATAAACATAAACCTGTATGCTGAAATCCTTATAAAAAAATCGACAATACTTGTTAATGAAAACAAATTAAAACAAGCATTTGAACTGGCTAACCAGGGTTTAAATATGGCAAATCAGATTGGTGCAAAACTGGTAGCCCGGGATGCACTACAAATTTTAGCTACTATTTCACTTAAAACAAATAATTTTAAAGCTGCATCAGCCTATTTGCAAAAGATTATTGAATATAATGATACACTTTTTAATCAAAAGTTATCGGAGAAGATATTTTCTGTTGAATATCAACTTGAAAAGCAATTACGCGAGAGTAAAATAGAATTATTAAACAAGGATTATGCAATTAAAGAGCTCGAGGTTAAACGCATCAAAGTTTTTAATACTGCTTTATCTGTAGTTTTAGGAATGCTTGCAATTATTTTTATAGGAGTACTTTTTTTATGGCGACTTGGTAAAAAAAGATCAAACCTACTCGAAAAACAAAATCAGGAGATCTTAAACCAGCGCAACAGCATTGAACAGAAAAATAAAAAGTTAAACGAAGCAAATGAAAAACTAGCCCATTCAGAAGCAAATCTTAAAAAATTAATTAAAACCAAAGACAAACTATTTTCAATTATTGCACACGATTTAAGAGGGCCATTTGTTGCTATGGTAGGACTAACCTCTATACTTGAAAAGAAAGCATTAAAATTCAAACCAGAAGAAGTATCAAAGTATGCTTTTCTAATAAACGATTCATCACAGAAATTATTAAACCTGATTGATAATTTACTTCATTGGTCGAGAAGTCAAATGGGCAAGCTTAAACTTGTTCCTAAACTACTTTCTGCAAAAACATTGGTCAACGAAGTACTTAACATAATGCAAACCCAGGCTGATGCAAAAAAAATTGAGATTAAAAACAGCATTCCCGAAGACATAACCATTTTTGTCGATTACGATAGTATTGCAACAGTAATCAGAAATCTGGTATCGAATGCAATTAAATTTACAGGTATTAATGGATCTCTTATTATCAATGCGTCGGTTCAAAACGGATTTTCGACTATTCGAATTACTGATAGCGGAGTTGGAATCAATCCAAATGACCTTGAAAAGATTTTTAAGATTGAAGAAAATTTTACTACTAAAGGAACTCAACAAGAAGGTGGAACAGGATTAGGATTAATTATTTGTAAAGAGTTTGTTGAAAAAAATGGTGGAAAAATCTATATTGAAAGTAACCTGGGAAAAGGCACAATAATTACTTTAGATTTACCGGCTACTAAAAAAAGCTAAACTGAGATATGTTTCGTTTTTTTCGAAGATTGAAGTTAAAATCACCAATCTAAATTTTAATCTAGTATTTATTTGGTTTGAATTTTTGGATATCTTAATTCAATTTCAAATCCGCTGATATTGATTTAATAGATGAATGAATATTGCAGAATCCATTGAATAATTTTAACTTAGTAAAGAGTTTATTTCGATATTCTATGGAAAAATCACTAACAAACCGCAAATCGTTTAAGGAAATCATACAACAGTATATTCCTTCGGTGCAATGGTTATCTGATTATTCTATTAATTATTTAAGTAAAGATACAATAGCAGGATTAACTTTGGCCGCTTATGCCATTCCTGTTTCGCTGGCTTATGCAACACTGGCAGGTTTACCGCCTCAGTATGGTGTTTATGGATATTTAATTGGCGGAATATTTTATGCCATGACCGGCACTGGCAGACAGCTTGCAGTAGGTCCTACATCTGCAATATCGATGTTGATTGGTGTAACGCTGGCTAACTTTTCGAATGGAGATATTCAACGCTGGGTTGATTTAGCATCGCTTACAGCTCTTGTATTTTCTTTTATGAGCATTTTAGCTTATTTATTGCGATTAAGTAGTATTATTAATTTTATTAGCGAAACCGTTTTAGTTGGATTTAAAGCAGGCGCTGCAATAGCCATTGGCCTTACCCAGCTTCCAAAGCTTTTTGGAGTAGGCGGTGGAGGAATTAATTTTTTCAGTAGAGCTGGTGCACTCCTTGATCAATTGCCCGAAACAAATATTGCCGTATTGCTATTTGGGATTATCGCTATTGGATTATTACTTGCAGGCGAAAAATTTTTACCAGGAAAACCAACAGCTATAGTCATAGTAATTATTTCCATCCTTGTAATATCTTTTACTCCACTGGGGTCAATGGGCTTTAAAACTGTAGGAATTATACCAAGCGGACTGCCAAAACTTCATTTTCCAAGTTTAAATATTGATGATCTGGCACATGTTATTCCGTTGGCTTTTGCATGTTTTCTGTTGGCCTATATCGAAAGTGTTTCGGCAGCAAAAACACTAGCGCAGGATAATGGATACGAAATTGATGCACGCCAGGAATTACTCGCACTAGGAATAACAAATTTTGCGGCTTCATTGGGGCAAGGATATCCGGTAAGCGGTGGTTTATCCCAATCGGCTGTAAATGAAAAAGCAGGGGCCAAAACTCCATTATCACTAATTATTGCATCTTTAAGTATAGCACTTTGCCTCTTGTTTTTAACCGGGCTTCTTGAAAATCTTCCTACCGTAATTTTAGCATCCATAGTACTTGTTGCAATTAGAGGTTTGTTTAATTATAAGGAGATGATTAGGTTATTTAAAGTAAACCGGTTCGATTTTGTAATTGCGATGGTTGCATTAACCAATGTAATTTTATTTGGTATTTTACAAGGAGTTTTAATTGGTGCATTATTTTCTTTGATTTTAATAATTCGCAATGTTTCGGCTCCTAATGTTGCATTTCTAGGCCGAATTCCTGGTACTAACAGGTATTCAGATATTAAACGTCATCCAGATAATGAGCTAATTCCGGGCATTATTATTTTCAGGGTTGAGTCTCCACTTGTGTATTTTAATGTAGCCTTTGTTTACAATACTGTATGGGCAAAAATTAAAGAAATGGGAACTGAACTAAAAACTGTAATATTTGATTTAAGCACTTCAGCAACTATCGATTCGAGTGGAGCAAAGCTTATTAAAAAGCTGTTTGTAAATCTTAAAGATAGAGGAATTGCATTACAATTAACCGAAGCACGATCTGGAGTAAGAGATATTTTAAGAGATGAGGGGATTGAAAATCTGTTTGGACATATTAGCAGAAGAGACAATCTGCATGATGATGTAATTGCTGCAATTGGCGAAATAGAACCAGATATAAAGAAAGCCCCGGAAAAACCAAAAAACCTCCAGACTCAAGACATAATTGCTCAAATAATTTTAGGAAATAACTATTTTACACAAACCCATCCCAAAGAATATTTCGAAAGTTTTAGTATTGAACAGAAACCCTATATTACACTAGTAACATGTTCTGATTCGCACATCCCACTCAATGCTCTTATGCCTGATACTGCAAACAAAGTCTTTTCAATACACAATATCGGAAACCAAATATTATCAACAGAAGGCTCAGTTGATTATGGCATTCATAACCTAAAAACACCTTTATTGATTTTTCTAGGACATTCCGACTGTGGAGCAATTAAATCGTATATTGAAGGTTTCGAAACAGAGACAGATGGAATAAAGCACGAACTCGACTTTTTACAGCCACTTATTAAAGGAGTAGGTGATATTAACGACTTTGAAAAACTGCATTCGCATGTTATTGAAAAGAACCTGGATTATCAGGTAAATATTGCCTTTAAAAAATACAAAGATCTGATAATCTCCGGAAAACTGACAATCATTGCAGCTTACTACGACATTAAAGGGGAATTTGGTAAAATAAAAGGCGACTTGGTTATCGTTAATGTGAATAAAATAAAAGAAGTAGATAAATTGCGAGAACTCAAAATATTCGATTATCTATCGAAAGCCCAAAAAGAATTGCATATTGGAAGATTAGGGGAATGATGTATAAAACTGCATATATGAAATATCTTAAAATTTCAACCCTTATAGTAGTTGCATTTTTCACATTTAAAATCGCAATTGCTCAGAAAATTACAACCATGACATTCAACATCCATTACGATAATACATGGGATGAGAAAAACAGTTGGGAATTTAGAAAAGAATCGGTAGTTAAGATGATCAATCATTATTCTCCCGGAATATTAGGCATACAGGAAGGATTGCATAATCAGGTTCAGTATCTTGAAAAAGAGCTTAATTCATATAAATATATTGGTGTTGGCAGAGAAGATGGAAAACAAAAGGGTGAATATTGTGCTATCTACTATGACACAACCGAGTATTATCTAATTCAAAGTACAACCTTTTGGTTATCCGAAAATCCTGAAACCATTTCTGTTGGCTGGGATGCCGCATTAGAAAGAATCTGCACAGCTGGATTATTTCAACATATAGAATCAGGAAAGAATATTTGGGTTTTTAATACCCATTTTGACCATATTGGTCAAGTAGCAAGAAAAATGTCGGCTCAACTTATCTTAAGAAAAATAATTGAGTTAAATTCTGAAAATCTACCTTTAGTTTTAATGGGTGATTTTAATGCAATACCCAATAGCGAACCAATTAATATATTAAAAACTCAATTGACAGAAGCTTCAACGGTTTCTCAAAAACCATTTTATGGACCTGTAGGAACATTTAATAACTTTAATTCCGCGAACTCAACCACCGACTGTATTGATTTTATTTTTATTTCTCAGTTTACAATTGCTTCATGCACTCATATTGATGACAAGAAGAACGACAATCTTTGTATTTCGGATCATTACCCTGTTCTGGTAGAAATCAGCTTTAAATTTTAAGCCTTTTCTAATATTAAAAAACGCCCGAATTTCTTCGGGCGTCTACATTCAGGTTAATAACAGAGATGGCATTTCCTCTACAGTTCAACCTTAACAGGCTCAATCTTTTGCGCCACCACTTCGGTAATGTACTTGTCCTGTCCGCTCTTATCGGTATATTTGCGTGTGTTAAGGCGGCCAGTTAACAAAACCAATTCACCTTTTTTAAGAAATTCCAGATCTTCATCTTTCTTAATTTTCCAATACGATACATTGTGCCAGGTTGTATTATTCACCCACTCACCTTTGTTATTTTTATAACTCTCACTTGTGGCTACACTCATGCTTACGAGTATGCGTCCGCTTTCGAATGTTTTTACTTCTGCATCGCGACCAAGAAATCCTTGTAATTCTACTTTGTTAATTGTTGCTTCCATGTTTTTACGTTTTATTTAGTTAAACAAAAATTTATTGATACAAAGTAACGTCTCGTCGGCTAGTCGATTCGGTTGTTAAATAGGTATAGTCGGTTAACATTCGTTTGTTGTCGTTTGTAATTGATTGAAAATATTTTTATTTTTGATTTTCAAGAAGATTAATCAGAGAAAAAATATGAAAGATAATTCAGTTAGAACCTGTCCCGAATGTGGTGAAAAATTAATTGGCCGTGCTGACAAGAAATTTTGCTCCGATCAATGCCGAAACTCATACAATAACCGATTAAACAGTGATACAAGTAATACTGTTCGGAATATAAACAATATCTTAAGAAAAAACCGACGAGTATTGCAGGACCTTAACAAGCAATCGGGAAAAACAATGGTCACTAAAGATACATTATTATCGAATGGTTTTAATTTTACATATAATACTCACACCTATAAAACCCAGAAAGGTTATAATTATCACTTCTGTTACGAGCAAGGCTATTTATTTCTCGAAGATAAAAATCTTTATTTGTTAGTTACAAGTAAGGATAAAGAAAACTAATTTTATATATTGTTATAGATTTTTTATAAAAACTAAACTGAAACTTAAATGATAGAAGAAAAATCTACCCCTCAAATTATAAATAAATTTGGTTTTTATATTTCAATTTTGCTATCTGTATTAACACTTGGAACATTTATCGTTGCATTTCTTACACCCCCATTATCGGGACCATTTTGCCAAGGAAATTGTTTTGAATATCCTTATCTCGACATTACATCACGATGGCCACGGGATTACATTTGGATGTTTCCGGCGATGATTTTAACTTTGGTTTATATTATTTTCTTTGCATGCATTCATTATTTTGCCGAAGAAAAAAGAAAACTTTTCAGCCTTATTGCCTTAATTTTTGCGTCTTTCTCAGGTCTGATCCTGATCACGGATTATTTTATCCAGATTTCGGTTATTCAGCCAAGCCTTATAAATGGTGAAACTGACGGAATTTCGATTTTGACCCAGTATAACCCGCATGGATTATTTATTGTGCTCGAAGAGTTGGGATATATTTTAATGGCAATTTCATTTTTATTTATTGCATTTGCATTTGCCAAAACAAGCAAAGCTGAAAAAGCAGTGCGATGGGTTTTTATTACAGGTTTTTTGTTATCTGTAATTTCTTTATTAATAGTATGCTATACCCTGGGTATAAAAAGAGAATATATTTTTGAAATAGTAATCATCACCATAGATTGGTTTGTTTTAATTATTGCAGGTTCACTAATCGCAAGAGTATTTAAACGAAACATGAAAAACAAAACTTGTAATTAAATCCTTTCGATAAAAAAGTTAACTTAGTGCTCAATTATTAATAAAACCAATTATGTTTACCAAAGCAATTGTACGAAAACCTGCCCATACCTTTGCCAATGGAATTACCGAGGCTAATCTTGGAAACCCTGATTATTATCTTGCTCAAAAACAGCACGAGGCATATTGCGAAGCACTCAAGAGATGTGGATTAGAATTGATTGTTTTAGAACCAATGCCAGAATTTCCCGATTCATGTTTTGTTGAAGATACAGCAGTGATAACCAAGGATTTTGGAGTTATTGCACGTCCGGGTACAAAAAAACGACAAGGAGAAGAAGTAGAGATAAAAAAAGTACTTGAAAAAATGCTTCGGTTATATTCCATCACAGAACCAGGAACACTTGATGGTGGAGACATAATGCATGCCGACAATCGTTTTTTTATTGGATTATCAAATCGAACAAACCTTACCGGATCGAGACAATTAATAGAAATACTCGATGAATATAACTATCAAACATTTATAATTCCTGTTTGTAATATTTTGCACTTTAAAACGGGTATAAATTATCTTGGTGAAAACAATTTGCTCATTCAGGAAGGTATTTGTAGTATGAATGAGTTAAGCAGTTTTAACCAGATAATTGTTACTGACGATGAATTATATGCTGCCAATTGTCTCCGTATAAATGATTTTGTATTAGTACCAAAAGGATTTCCAAAAACAAAATCGAATGTTGAAAAATTAGGATATAAAATTATTGAACTAGATATGTCTGAATTTCAGAAAATGGATGGCGGACTAAGTTGTTTATCTTTGCGATTCTAACTACTGATTATTTATAATCCGACTTTTCAATAATTTCGAAATTTAACAGATCTTTCGTCTTATAGAGAGTGTATATCACATTCTTTCGTTTTACTAGTTTTTCGACCAAATAAAGAGTGTCATCTATAATGCGGGCATCGTGAAATACTCCCTCAAACTCACGTACGTTAATAAAATCATATCCTGACAACTGCATCATTTTTGACGAAGTAAAAACCAATATATTAGAGTTAAAATCCAAAAACATACTAGGAAATTCTTCGCAAGAGTAAATCTGATCTTTATAGGCAATCAGTCTTTCTTCAGAATCAAAATAGATAAACTCTTCCTTGTTTGTAAAAGCAAATGAATGAGATCCGAATAAAGTATCAATATAAATAGTATTTAGGTTTACCAGCAAAATAGCGGACTGATTATAAAATGCCGCATAATTACCATTTATGGATGTTTTAAAATTAATAATACGCGGTGTAAGAATCGAAAAAACTAATTTCCCTTCTGAATTATAATAATTTATTTTATCTGGCTTGTTATCTGCTGTTTCATCATTTGCAATAAAGGCATTTGGCAGTTTATAAAACTCATTTCCTTCGAACGTAAGTGAATCTTTATAAAGAATTTTATTATTATCATCATTCTTAATTCTGTAAAAATCAGGAGCTTTTGGAATTTCATCAAGCACAATTTTACCATATTTATTTAGCTTCTGTGCCGAAGTACTTAATCCAATAAATAGTAAAACCAGTAAACAACCATTTCTCATGTCAACATTTTTTTGGATTTCAATATTAAGCATTTCGGTTTAACAAACCATAAAACCTACTTTGTTTTTACTTCAGAAATTATTTACTTTTCTAATCGCTCAAGGCATTTGTACAATGCATTTCGAAGGGCTACTTCGCGTGGATCGTTTGTTAAATAAACTCCCATTTTGGTCATTATATATGCATACCCGATTTGTTTGATTGGATCGGCAAAACCGAAAGAACCTCCAGCGCCTGGTGTTCCGAATGAGCTATAATCTGAACCATATTCAAAATTTGGTCCCGGTTTAATAAATCCACACGAAAAATAAGTATCGATACCCATTACCACATCAAAAGCGCCAGATAGAGGAATCGTAGCTTTTTTAGTTAACTCATTAAATGTATTGGTACTTAAATTTAATTCCTTAGCTCCTGAGGCAAAAACACCATATGCTTTAGCAATTGATCGTGCATCCCCAATTCCATTCCCCGATGGCATTTCAACACGATGAGTTGTTTCATCGTTTGGATGAAACTTTTCGGGAATACTAAAAGACTGTGCCAATATTGATTTTCGGTTACTTAGCCCTTTTCGCATTTTCTTTGGCATTTTATTGATATTTAGAATAAATTGGCCGATAGAAGGCATAACTACTTTTGCAATTTGATCTTTCGACACGCTATCGGGCAAACCAATATAAAAATCAAGATTTAAAGGTTTTGCAATTTCCTGAGCAAAAAATACCCCAATGCTCCGATGTGCAGGATCAACGCGCCGCATAAGCTCATTCATGTACATTCCCATGGTTGACAAATGATATCCATGCTGAGTGCCAGGCTCCCACAATGGTTTCTGACGAGCCATAACTTCGGCTATATAATCAAAGTTTGCCAGCGAATCGATGGTAAAAATCTCATCAACTAAACATAATCCCGCTTCGTGAGCCAATAGTTGTCGAACAGTTATATTTTCTTTACCGTTTTGGGCAAATTCGGGCCAATAGGTAGCTACTTTTTCGTCGTAGTCGAGCCACCCGTTTGAGTGTGCCATAGCAAGGCACATTGCAGCTATTCCTTTTGTTGTTGAAAAAACAAGCACTTTGGTATTTTCTTCCCAAGGCTTTTTTGTCAATGCATCTTTATATCCACCCCAAAGATCAACTATCTTTTCTCCTTTGTAGTAAACTGCAAAAGCAGCTCCATTATCACCCCGATCAGTAAAATTGTGGATAAATTCACTTTTTACTTCCTCAAAACCAGGTGCTACATATCCATGAACAAAATTATCCGGATTTCTTTTAACTTTGTAGGAGAGTGTACATTGGCTAAAGATTACAACAGGAGAAAGTACTGCAAATATTAGTTTAAGGGTTTGTTTATTCATGGTCAATCTCTATTTGTAATGCAAATTAATCAATCACACAGTAATTTTCAACCTGAATACCATTAAAATTAGGATTTAAATTTTCTTTCCCATTCTTCTCGCATAATTATCTGGTCTTTTTCTTTCAGGTAATCGGTAGCCAGAATTCCATGCAAATGATCGATTTCATGCTGAAGAAGCTCAGACATATCATTAATAAAAGTTTCTGTAACAAATTCACCTTTAGGTGTTTGGTATTTTATAGTAATAGATTTAAATCTTTCGACAAGAATATAAAATGCAACATCAAAACTAAAGCAGCTATCCCACACTTTAAAGGTTTCGCTGCTGTGACTAACAATTTCAGGATTAATCAAGGCAAATGATCTGTTTGGCAGATTAACATAAACGATTTTTTTCAAAACTCCAATTTGTGGTGCAGCAATCCCTCGTCCGGTTTTCATTCGAAGCTGAAAATCAATTAATGTATCGCGTAAATCATTTATAATATCGTTCAACTTATCATCAAACACCTTTACTTGCTCTGATTTTTCCCTTAGAATTGGATTACCTAATAACAGTATTTCTTTTACAGCCATAGCATTTTATTTTACTCTTCCATTAATCCTTTAGGAAGATCCTTTTTAGTTTGTGCTCCCAGTTTTTTAATATTTTCGACCCGGCTAAGTAAATTTCCTTTCCCTGTCGAAAGTTTATTCATGGCGTTATCGTGGGCTTTGCGAGTAGATTCGAGTTTACTGCCAATATCCTGCAAATCGTCCACCAGTCCAACAAATTTATCATATAAAGCTCCGCTTTGTATAGCTATTTCCATTACATTCTGGCTTTGATATTCTTGTCGCCATAAACTGGCAATCATTTTTAGGGCTGCAATTAAATTTGTTGGACTAATTAGTAGAATCCGCTTATCGTATGCAAAATTCCACAATTCTGGTTCATTTTGTATTGCAATTAGATAAGCTGGTTCAATTGGCATAAAAAGCATCACAAAGTCGAGTGTTTTTAGTTGATACAAGTCTGAATAGCTTTTTTCGCTCAACCCTTTTACATGAGTTTTAATTGACAACAAATGCTCTGCTAAAGCCTTCTCTCGTACTTTTTCATCTGTTGCCGAAACAAATCGTTCGTAAGCCACCAACGAAACTTTCGAATCAATAACAACACTTCTATCGCCAGGATATTTAACGATCACATCGGGTTGAAACCGATTTCCGGAATCATCACGCAAAGACTGCTGCACAAAATACTCACGATCTTTTACCAAACCCGATTTTTCAAGAATATTTTCCAGAATAAGCTCTCCCCAATTTCCTTGAGTCTTCGATTCGCCCTTAAGTGCTTTGGTAAGGTTATTCGCTTCTTCGCTAATTTTATTGCTCGACTCAATAAGGTTACGTATTCGTTCCTGAATAGACGCTCTATCTTCAATATCTTTTTTATGAGTTTCTTCAACCTTTTTTTCGAAATCCTTAATCTTCTCTTGCAAAGGTTTTAAAATCGCATCGAGGTTTGTTTTGTTTTGTTCTGTGAATTTACCTGTTTTCTCTTCGAGTATTCTATTTGCAAGGTTTTCGAACTCTTTGGTAAAGCGTTGCTGCAACTCTTCCACTTCTTTTTTTTGTTCGGCAAGTCGTTCGGTAATATGCTTTAAATCAGACTCTTTACTTACAACCATCTTTTGAAGACCAACAAGTTGCGAGTCTTTATTTTCATTATCTGTTTTAAGCGTTTGCAAATTTTCAGTTATCAGGCTAATTCTTTCTTCTTTAACCTTAATTTCAGTGGTTGCGTTAATTAAATCCTGCTGTAAAATCTCAGATTGCTCTTTCGACAAACCCATATTTTTGTTAAAAACCAATCGGCTAATAAGCCAAGCTGCTGCGAAACCAGCAGCAGCAGCTATAAATATAAGTACAATATTATTCATGTGTTTAATTATATTCCAGAATCCTGCTCAATCATTTGTTCCAGGTTATTTAAGTATTCTTTAAGTTTAACTTTATTTTTTCTATTTCTTTCTTTATGAATTGCATTATCCAAATCATCAATAGCAATCGTGTAGCCTATTTCTGTTAAATATTTTGCTGCACGTAATCGAACTTCGGCACTATTATCAGTAAGCATTTGTCTTACTTTTTCGGCTGCAAACCATGGATATTTAGCTTGTAACTCATCTAAAGCCAACAAACGATCTTTCTTTCTTCGTTCATCAAGTTGATTTATAAGATATTCGAATCTATTCGTGTATTCTTTATTGTACAGAATCTCGTTTTTAAAATATTCAGGCTGTGTAACCAAATTGTTATATTCAACCAGTTCGCGGCTCATAACCCATCTAACCATTCGTGGCAGCATCCATCGCATGCCCGGTGTAGATTCGGGATGACTTGCTGCTAGAAACACCTTGCCTTTACCCATATTTAATGTAACAAATAATGGTTGAGCATTTTCTTCGTAAACATGATAAACAATGTTTTTTAAATCGAAATTTGAATTTGTATCTACAACAAATACCAAATCACCATGATAATCGATAAAAGCGCCTGCGGAGTCATTCATTTCGGGAAAGATATTTAATCCATAATTGCTTAAATCGATTTTAATTATTCCAGGTGTACGATTACTTTTTCTCATCTGGATATTTTTTATACCCAACATATTAAGGGTTTCGCAATCGTTATCGAGTTTGGAAAAAATATTATTACCGCCACAAATACCAATAATTCCTTTACCACGCTCAATGGCAAAATTACGTATAACCTCTACTACTTTAGCGTTAGCCGAATCATTTAACTCTTCTAAATCGAGGCCGGGGAACAATAGAACATCAATATTTTCGAGTTCTGATCTGAGAATATCTTCTTCGGTAAGCGTAACAGCAACAATATCAGCATCAATTTTTAGTGCTTCGATAATATTAGCAATATTAACCGGGTTTGGATTTATTGTTTTATAGATTCCAACAGCCATTGTTTCTCTGCTGCGTTCCAGTTTACGGAAATAAGTACGTTTATTGGATTCGTCCTTGCATCCAAATAAACCCACAAGTACCACCAAAACTATTATTGCCGAAGGTAAATATAATTTTCTCATGTGATACAATTATTAATTTAACAGTTAATAAAAGTACAGATTTTTTTTTGAAAACTAAAGTTTTAAGTCTATCAAATCAACTCTATCTCAAACCTTGCAGCACCCTGAATTCGTTCATCTTTTCATTTTCGAGAGTAAGTGCAAGATTGTATTGTTTTATTTTCCACCCATCATCAAATTTCTGTAATACTCCTGAACCTCTGCAAATGCCCATGTGAGTTTCCAGCAATTCGTCGAACCATGCAATTTCGCCACTTTTGGAAAATTCCCAGTATCGGTTATACGATTTAAAAGCCCATGCCGTATCTCTATTAAAAAAGGGCATAGCCCAGTCTTCGAATTCATGCTTAAACCATCTTTCTGCAGGATCAGTACCAAGGTAAACTGCATTTTTATCCATGGTATTAAAAAAAGTTTTTTCGTCGGCAATTGCTGCAGCCAGATGCCAATTATCCATAACTGCATTAAGCTCAATAATAGCAAGCTCTCTGTTAAATTCAACTTTGTTATGATTACAGCTAAAAATCAAGCTAATTACCAGTGTTCCAAAAAGTATTTTTTTCATAAAACATCATCTTAAATTGAAGCTACAATTTAATACTATTTTAAAACATCAATAAAAAAATCAAATGTAAAATCAAAAAGCATATTTTTGTCAACCTGTTGGGGATATAAAATGAAACAAGAAAAGTACAAACATATTTATTTTGATCTTGACCGTACGCTTTGGGATTTTGATAGTAATGCCAAGGAAACTTTTCTTGAGATTTACGAAAACCGTAATCTTGATTCGATCTTCGGTTCATTTGAAGCATTTTACTCTACCTATAATAAGTATAACGATATTTTATGGAAAAAATATCGCGAAGGAAATATCGAAAAATCTGTTCTGCGTTGGAAACGGTTTGCTTTAACGCTCGAAGAATTTGGTGTAACTAACAATCACCTTGCCGAACTAATTGGTGATGATTATGTTAACATCAGTCCTACTAAAAAACAACTGCTTCCATATGTTCACGAAACGCTGTCGTATTTAAAAAATAACTACAAGCTTTATATCATCACAAATGGGTTTAGTGAAATTCAAGCAGACAAACTAAAAAACTGTAATTTAGATCAATACTTTGCAGGACTTATTACATCAGAAGATGCGGGTGCGCAAAAACCGAGTCCGATCATATTTGAGCATGCTTTACGAATTGCTAATGCTCAGAACAATGAATGCCTAATGATTGGTGACGATCTAGAAACTGATATACTAGGTGCAAAAAACACAGGTATTGATCAGGTTTTCTTAAATACTGATCAAACAAAGCATAGCGAAAATATAACCTATGAAATAAATTCGCTTTTAGAGCTGTGTGAGTTGCTCTAGTTTAGCTAAAAAGGAGCTTCGTTATCGAAATTACTGTTCTGCCCTATTCCAAAAATATCTTTTTCTTTAGAATCCTTGTCTTTGTTCATTTTAGAGCCAAAAGTCAATGCTCCGCCATTCTTTAAACTTTCGTCGGCAATAACTCCGGTGTATTCATCATCGAGATCTTCGAATTTGGCTAACTCATTTCTGAACTTAAGCTTAACATCGGCTAAAGCTCCATTACGGTGTTTTGCCAGAATAATTTCTGCTAATCCAATAAGCGAATTTCCATCTTCATCTTCGGTAAGGCCATATTTCTCAGGTCTGTGAATAAACACAACCATATCAGCATCTTGCTCAATAGCTCCGGATTCGCGTAAATCTGACAATTGTGGACGTTTTGTACCTGAACGAAGCTCTACAGACCTGTTAAGCTGAGAAAGAGCAAGTATTGGTACATTTAATTCTTTAGCAATACCTTTAAGTGATCTTGAAATCATACTTACTTCCTGCTCACGATTTCCTTTATTATCATTAGTACCAGTCATTAACTGAAGGTAATCGATTATAATGATATCTATTTTTTGCTGACTCATTAACCGACGGCACTTTGCACGAAGTTCAAATACCGAGATGGCTGGAGTATCATCAATATAGATTGGAGCCTCCACCAATTTTTTAATTCTATACTCCAATTGTTCCCACTCAAAAGGCTCGAGTCGGCCGTTTCGGATTTTATCAGATGGCAGCTCTGTTTCGCTTACTATTAAACGATTTACCAACTGAACCGATGACATCTCAAGTGAAAAAAATGCAACACTTCGGTTATGATCAACAGCCATATTTTTGGCCATAGATAAAACAAAGGCTGTTTTACCCATTGATGGACGAGCAGCTATGATTACCAGGTCAGATTTTTGCCAACCCGAAGTTACACGATCGAGTTTTGTAAACCCTGATGGTACCCCACTTAAGCCGTCTTCTCGTTTTGAAGCTTCTTCAATCTGGCTAATAGCTTCCTGAATGAGTATATTTATTTTTGTTGTTTCTTTTTTAATGTTTCCCTCTGCTACTTTAAACAATTCTGACTCAGAAAAATCAATCAGATCGTTAACATCCAGGCTATCGTCGTATGCTTTGGTTTGTATCTCTGACGAAACTCTGATAAGCTCTCGCTGGATGTATTTTTGTGCGATAATTCGTGCATGATACTCGATATGAGCAGCTGATGCAACTTTACTGGTTAGTGTAGTTATATAAAACGGACCACCTACTTCATCCAACTGCTCTCTTCTTCGGAGTTCTTCGGTAACCGTTAAAATATCAATTGGTTGAAGGTTTTGCGATAGATCAAGAACAGCGCTAAAAATTTTCTGATGAGCATCCTTATAAAAACTTTCAGAACGAATAATATCCATAACAGAAATTATTGCATCTTTTTCGAGCATAATAGCTCCAAGTACAGCTTCTTCCAAATCTAGTGCCTGGGGAGGCAATTTACCATATTCGCTATTCGGAATCACCTTCGGTGCTATCTTTTTCGAGTTTTTTGTATTGGCTACCATCATCTATTTATTTTAAGGGAATCAAAGGTAATATAACACAATTCAAAAAAAGCTTTTTTTGAAATCTAATTTTGGCGTTTTTTTTAACGTCAGTTATTAACAATTGTTAATTATTTAGATTTTGCGGAAGCATCCTAAAATACTGACATTTTAATAAGTTTTTCGGTAAAAATCATTACTTTTGATTACTAAAGTTTGATTTATGATTGAATTCCCAAATGCTAAAATAAATATTGGATTAAACATCGTCGAAAAACGATCTGATGGTTTTCATAATATCGAGACTATTTTTTACCCCATTGGTTTTTCTGATATTTTAGAGATAAATAATTCTGATAAAGAGTTTTCTTTCGCCAATACAGGATTAATGATCGATAAGGGTGATTATTCAACCAATTTGAGCTACAAAGCTTATGACTTGCTTAAAAAAAATCACTCGATAAACTTTGTGAATATTCATTTGCATAAATTAATCCCTTCGGGAGCAGGTTTAGGAGGTGGCTCTTCGGATGCATCGTTTACCTTAAAAGCTATAAACAACTTACAAAACCTAAATCTTGATAATTCGAAATTAATGGAATATGCAGGGAAACTAGGAAGTGATTGTCCGTTTTTCATTGAAAACAAACCGGTATTTGCTTGTGGCACTGGAAATATTTTTGAATCGTTAACTATTAATTTAAAGGGATTGTTCTTGGTACTTGTAAACCCCGGGATACATATAAATACAGCAAAAGCTTATTCACAATCAAATCCTGTACCACCAAAACATTCGCTTAAAAAGCTGATTAAAAATCCAATAGAAAACTGGAAGGAAACTATTTTTAATGATTTTGAAACCGTTATTTTTAAGGATTATCCACAAATTGAAAAGATAAAACAATCCTTGTACTCCAAAGGGGCTGTTTATGCATCCATGTCGGGAAGCGGATCTTCGGTTTTTGGTTTATTTCGCGAAAAACCAATTCTAACTAACTATTTTGGCAACCAACTCATTTGGGAAGAGCAGTTATAAAAAAACCGGAACTTAGTCCGGTTTTTATTTTTATGATTTACTTCAGTTCTATCATTAGAGTGTTTCTTGGAATTTTTTGATTTTCCTCAACATAAATCTTTTTTACAGTGCCACTGATTGGAAAAATAAGTTTATTTTTCATTTTCATGGCTTCAAGAACGAGCATGAGATCACCTTCCTGAACTTTCTGTCCTACGGTAACATGAATTTTAATTATGGTACCAGGAATTTCAGAATAAAACTTTTTAGGATCAGGTTTCTCCCAATTAACTCTTTTCTTATATTTTTCGGTATAAAGAGTCTTGTATTTATCGCCATCGATACACAAAGTATGATAGCGTTCTTTCAAGGAATCCTCTTTTTTAACAACCGGTTCTTCTATAACTTTTTTCATTGTTTTCGATTTTTAGTTATACTGGGATTGATTAAAATGGAGGAATTCCATGCTTCTTGATCGGTTTTCTATCCACCTTATTTTTAGAAACCTCGATACCATGCAATAGGAATTTTCGAGTTTCTTTAGGTTCGATAACAGAATCAACATACCCTTTAGCAGCAGCAACATATGGATTTGCAAATTTCTCTTTGTATTCTTTAACTTTTTGCTTACGCATTTTTTCAGGATCTTTTGCTTCTGTAATTTCCTTACGAAAAATAATATTTGCAGCACCTTCTGGTCCCATAACTGCAATTTCGGCTCCAGGCCATGCGAATACGAAATCAGCGTTTAAGTGTCTTGAATTCATTGCGATATAACCACCACCATAAGCTTTACGCAAAATAACTGTCATTTTGGGAACATTAGCTTCTGAATAAGCATACAATAATTTAGCACCATGACGGATAACACCGGCATGTTCCTGATCTACGCCTGGTAAATAACCAGGAAGATCAACCAAGGTAACAATTGGAATCTGGAACGCATCGCAATAGCGGATAAATCGAGCCGCTTTATCAGATGAATCAACATCGAGCACCCCTGCAAGATATAATGGTTGATTTGCCACAAAACCAATAGTTTCGCCATTTATACGACCAAAACCAATTACAATATTTCGTGCCCAAAGTTCCATAATCTCAAAAAACTCAGATCCATCAGTAATTGCCTTAATAACATCGCGCACATCGTAAGGTTCTTTTGGATTTCCTGGAACAATCTCATCAATTTTGTACTTATTCTGTATTGGTTCCTTAAGTTCAAAAGGACGAGCTTTTTGACCGTTATTCCATGGAATATAGGTTATAAGCTTTTTAATCTGATCAAAACATTCAATTTCGCTTTCGGCGTAAAAATGTGCATTACCTGTAATTTCGCTATGAACACGAGCACCACCTAAATCTTCTTGCGAGATTTCTTCTCCAAGAACCGATTTAATTACCTCAGGGCCAGTAATAAACATCTTGGAAATTTTATCAACTACAAAAACAAAATCGGTAAGAGCTGGAGAATAAACGGCTCCACCGGCACAAGGACCCAAGATAACTGATATTTGAGGAATAACTCCTGAAGCCATGGTGTTTCGGTAAAAAATCTCTCCATAACCGGCTAACGAGTTTACACCTTCCTGGATACGGGCACCACCTGAGTCGTTAATACCAATAATCGGTACACGCATTTTCATGGCGTGATCCATTATTTTGGTAATTTTACGTGCATGCATTAAACCTAATGATCCGCCAGCAACAGTAAAGTCCTGTGCATAGATACAAATAGGAGCACCGTAAATTGTACCTGTTCCGGTAATTACTCCATCACCCTGCAATACTTTTCCATCCATTCCGAAATCACGAGCTTCGTGTTCAACAAAAAGATCGTATTCATGGAAAGAATTTTCATCGAGCAAGGTAATAATTCTTTCGCGAGCGGTCATTTTACCCATAGCAACTTGCTTCTCGATGGCTTTTTCACCACCTCCCTGCAATGCTTTTTCTCGCTTCATTTGAAGTTCAAGAATTTTTCTTTTCAAAGACATATCTTGTACATTTAGTTAGTAATAACCTTTGCTATTGTTATCAAAGGCTTTTTTTTTAAAAATTTAACTGCAACGTTACAAAATGAATTTTACTAATAAAAATTTATTGGTAACATTCATCAAACAACCGTTTTAAATTATTGCAAACCAATTCAATAATTAAAACACTTTTTTTTCAGACATAACAGGTAAAAGTAGTAAAAATTAAGACACGAACCAATAGGTTATTTAGGTGCTATGCGATAAAGAAACAGAGCTATAAACAAGTACAGTAAATTCGGCAGCCATACTGCAAATAAAGGTTTCATACTTCCACTAACAGCAAACATAGTTGCAAATCGCATAAACAGAATAAACGAAAAGCTAATCAACAAACCTAATCCTATATGCATTCCTATTCCTCCCTTTACCTTTCGTGATGACAAGGAAACACCTATTAAAGTAAGAATAAAAGTAGAAAATGGATATGCAAAGCGACTATATTTTTCGATTAATAAACTGACCACATTATCGGCTCCCTGCATTTTTTGCTCCTTAATGTAATTGTTTAGCTGCGGCAAGCTCATTGTTTCAACAAACTGAGCATATCGTTTAAAATCTTCGGGTTGCAGATTAAGTGTTGTATCAAGAGAAACACCCTGGGTAATTTTTTCATTAATACTATCAATATCACGAACATAGTAATTTTTGATAGTCCATTTTGTAGTTGCTGTGTCCCATTTTATGTATTCAGACATTAACTTAGATTTCAACTCACCATCTTCGAAACGTTCCATTGAGAATTTATATCCAATGTCATTGTCAATATTATAACTCTGCATATAAACAAACAGCCCAGGTTCAATCTGCCTATGGATATCATGCTCAGAATTTCGAATAGGATTTTTGATGTATTTATAAGTAAAATCGAGCCTGACTGAATTTGCTGGTGGAATAATATAGGCCATTAAAACGAAAGAGAATAATGCGATTATAAATGCCGAAATAAAATAAGGCAACATAATTCTTCGAAAGCTCACACCAGCACTTAGAATGGCTATAATTTCTGTATTATAAGCCATCTTTGATGTAAAAAAGATTACCGCAATAAATGTAAAAAGCGAACTAAAAAGATTTGCAAAATAAGGAATAAAATTCATGTAATAATCGAAAACTATAGCCTTTAGAGGTGCTTCTTTTTCAATAAAATCCTCTATTCTTTCGGATAAATCAAAAACTACTGCAATACTTATAATTAAAGCTATAGCAAAGAAATAAGCTCCAAGAAACTTTTTAATTATATAGATATCAATTATTTTCAACCCATCAATTCTCATAACCTAACAGATAGTTTTTCAATCATACTATTTTTCCAACTCTCGAATGTGCCATCGATAATTTTTTTTCGAGATTCGGTAACTAACCACAAATAAAAGCTTAAATTATGTAAACTGGCAATTTGTGCACCTAAAATTTCTTTTGCAATAATTAAATGACGAAGATATGCTTTCGAGAATTGCAGATCAACAAAAGATGAGCCATTTTCATCAATCGGTGAAAAATCATTTTTCCATTTTAGGTTTTTGATGTTAATAATTCCCTCGCTGGTAAATAACATTCCGTTTCGTCCGTTTCGTGTAGGCATAACACAGTCGAACATATCAATGCCACGGGCAATACCTTCGAGAATATTTACAGGTGTTCCTACACCCATTAAATAGCGTGGTTTGTCTTTTGGCAAGATTTCATTCACCACTTCAATCATATCGTACATTTCCTGCTCAGGCTCACCGACAGATAGTCCACCAATGGCATATCCTTCGCGGTTATGCGAAACAATTGTTTCGGCTGATTCAATTCGAAGATCTTTAAAAACACTTCCCTGAACAATAGGAAAAAAGGTTTGAGAATGACCGTATAAAGGTTCTGTTGCATCAAAATGTTTTAATCCGCGTTTTAACCACTTATGGGTTAAATCCATGGATTTTTTTGCATAGTTGTATTCGCAAGGAAAAGGAGTGCACTCATCAAACGCCATAATAATATCGGCACCAATAATCCGCTGAATGTCAACAATATTTTCGGGTGTAAAAAGATGTTTTGAACCATCGATATGGGAGCTGAAATGAGCACCTTCGTCTTTCAATTTTCGGTTTTCGGCTAATGAAAAAACCTGATAACCACCACTATCTGTTAAAATTGGACGATCCCAATTAATAAATTTATGTAATCCTCCAGCCAGGCTCATCGTTTCCATTCCTGGCCGTAAATATAAATGATAGGTATTTCCGAGAATAATTTGTGCACCCACATCCTCAATTAAATCACGCTGGTTTACGCCTTTTACACTCCCCGCTGTACCTACAGGCATAAAAATAGGGGTTTGGATTTTACCATGATCGGTAGTTATCTCCCCTGCTCTAGCCCTTGTTTTATTATCCTTTGCGCAAATTTCAAATTTCATAAAAAATAAATTTCGGGTCAAAGATAAGGAAATGTGAATAAATAATTCATTTCTTCAATTCACATTTCTTGTATAACCGGAAAAACTTTAATAAAATTGCCATTTAATTCAATTATACATTATAATCTACAGTGAAAATTATTCAACTTATTGAAAATGATCCATATATATTAATTCCGGGATTATTTCTACTTGTGTTTTTGGTTCAGCTGTTTTATTATTTGTTTTATTACTCAAGGATATTATTTGTTAAAAAAGTGCATCGGGTAACTGGCATAAACGTGCCTGTTTCGATTATAATTTGTGCCCGTAACGAAGAAGAGAATCTTAAGAAAAACCTCCCCAGCTTTCTTAACCAAGATTATCCAAATTTTGAAGTGGTTGTTGTAAATGATTGCTCAGAAGACGATTCGGAAATTCTTCTTAATCAGATGCAAAAACAATATGCACATCTTAAAGTAACTACTATAAAGCAGGACGAAAAGTTTTTTCATAGTAAAAAACTTGCATTAACCATTGGTATTAAAGCTGCAAAAAACGAATGGCTGCTATTAACCGATGCCGACTGCTTTGCCGAAAGTCCGAAATGGATTGAAAGAATGCAACGAAAATTTACTGAGAAAACAGATATTGTACTTGGATATGGAGGTTTTGTTCGCAAAAAGGGATTATTGAATAACCTGATACGATATGATGCATTATTTATTGCATTGCAGTACTTAACCTTTGCAATGGCTCACCGGCCTTACATGGGTGTAGGTCGTAATTTAGCTTACAAAAAATCATTATTTATTAAAAATAAGGGTTTTGCAACACATCATAAATTAATTTCGGGTGATGATGATCTTTTTATTAACGAGATAGCCACAAAAACAAATACAAATTACGAAATATCGCACGAATCAATCACCAGAACAATAGCAAAAGATAGTTTCTCTGGTTGGTTTAGGCAAAAGAAACGACACACAACAACTAGTAAATACTATAAATTTAGCACTAAAATAAGGTTGTTTTTTGAACCATTTAGCCGAATTTTGTTTTACACCCTCTTTGTTTTGTCATTAATCTGGTATACAGATTATTACCCTTACATTTTAGGCGTTTTTGGATTACGAATGATTTTGCAATTAATAATTTACAAAGTTGCTATTAATCATTTGAAGGAAAAATATTTATTATTACCTTCGTTGTTATATGATATTATTTTACCGTTTTTGGGTATTGCATTCTATGTATCAAACATTTTCTCAACAAAACAGGTTAAATGGAAATAAATCCGAATCTCTCTGAAAAAGGAAAGCACGATTACAAGCTTGTACTTTTAGCATTAAAAGGTGATGAAAAAGCATATGCCGAGTTACTCGACCGTTATAAAGATGCTATTTACTATATGCTGCTTAAAATGGTAAATAATAAAAGCGATGCCGAAGATTTAACCATTGAGGCGTTTGGAAAAGCATTTAAAAGTATTGAACAATATACTCCAAATTACGCATTTAGCACCTGGTTATTTAAAATTGCTACTAATAATTGTATCGATTTTATACGTAAGAAAAAAGCAAACCTTATATCACTTGATCAGAATGCCGATGATCAGGATAACCTTGGAACCCCATTACAATCAGACACTCCTGATCCTGAAGAAGATATGATTAAAAGTCAGCGAGTTGCCCTTATGCGAGATGTTGTAAGTAAGCTAAAACCACGCTACCGTAATCTTATTGAATTGAGGTATTTTAAAGAATATTCGTACGAAGAAATAGCCGAAGAGCTTAGTCTCCCGATAGGAACCGTAAAAGCACAACTTTTCAGAGCACGCGACTTGCTTTACAACATTCTAAAAAATAGTAATCCAAATATCAAGTAATCCGATGGAAGTAATAGAAAAATACTTTTCTAATCTTTCCAATACGCAAAAAAGTCAACTTAGTCAATTACAAAACCTATATTCTGATTGGAATAACAAAATAAATGTTATTTCGCGCAAGGATATCGATAAACTATACGAGCGACATGTTTTACATTCCTTGTCGATAGCCAAAATTATTAGCTTTAAAAAAAACACAACAATACTTGATGTAGGAACAGGAGGAGGTTTTCCGGGAATACCTCTAGCAATTATGTTCCCCGATTGCAGGTTTCATTTGGTTGATTCTATCGGTAAAAAAATTACAGTAGTTAAAGAAGTTTCAAAAGCCCTGAATCTTAAAAATATCACAACAGAACACACTAGAGTTGAACAACTTACAACTAATTACGATTTTATTATTAGTCGTGCAGTAACTTCGTTCCCAGAGTTTTATAAATGGGTTAAACCAAAAATCAGCAAAAATTCATTTAATGAACTTAAAAACGGAATAATTTATTTAAAAGGAGGCGATTTGAACGAAGAGCTACAGGATTTCATAACAAAAGTAAAGATATTCAGAATAGCTGATATCTTTAACGAAGAGTTCTTTGAAACAAAAAAAATTGTTTACTTACCAATTTAATTTTCGAATTCATTTTGTAGAAAAGAAAAAAACATTACTTTTGCAATTCCAAAATCAAAAAATAAAATAACAACATATAAAACGTTTCTAAGATGAAAAGGACATTTCAACCTTCGAACAGAAAGAGAAAAAATAAGCACGGGTTCCGCGAGAGAATGGCAACTGCTAATGGAAGAAGAGTACTTGCTTCGAGAAGAGCTAAAGGAAGAAAAAAATTAACTGTATCTGACGAGTACACTCAAGAGAAATAGGTTAATACACAATATTTTAACTATAAAGTAAAGGATAATTTTTATTGTCCTTTACTTTTTTGTTTTTATACCTACTTAAACTTTAACCGAATTTATCCGTTTTAGAGTAAAACCACATCTAAAATTATTATTTTTGGATTTTCAAAATACATACACCTTGATTCAAAAAATACTATCGACAAACTCAATTTCATCTGCACAAAAACAGATCATTGAGAAGGCTATTAAGCATGAACGACTTTCCATCTCCGAAGGAACAGAACTATTTAATCTTGACCTTGGAGTACTGGGAATAGTTGCCTCTCATTTAAACTATCAAAAAAACCAAAACAAGGTTTATTTTAATAAAAACTTTCATATAGAACCTACCAACATTTGCATATATAACTGCAAATTTTGTTCTTACCATCGTAAAATTGGCGAAGAAGGCAGTTGGGAGTTTTCAATAGAAGATATTGTTAAAAAAGTTGAACCATACAAAAACAGCGATATTACCGAAATACATATTGTAGGAGGTGTTCATCCACATCGCGATCTGGATTATTATGGTTCGATGATAAAACAAATAAAATCTGTTTTACCAAATGTTCATATTAAAGCTTTTACTGCTGTTGAACTTGACTTTATGATTAAAAAAGCTGGTTTAAAGCTGGAAGAAGGATTAATAAAACTTAAGGAATACGGATTGGGGAGCATACCTGGTGGAGGAGCCGAAATTTTTAATCCAGAAATAAGAAAAAAGGTTTGTCACGAAAAATCAACAGCAGAACAATGGTTAATGATCCACGAAACAGCTCACAAAATTGGCTTAGAATCAAATGCGACCATACTTTATGGACATATTGAATGCTACAGGGACAGAATAGACCATCTTGACAAACTGCGGGAATTACAAGACAAAACTCATGGTTTTAATACATTTATACCCTTAAAATACCGCAAACAAAACAACTCCTTATCGTATATTGGCGAAGTTAATACACTCGAAGATCTTAAAAACTTTGCTGTTTCGCGAATTTATCTCGATAATTTTAATCATATAAAGGCATACTGGCCAATGTTGGGTAAAGATATTTCACAAATAGCTCTTTCTTTTGGTGTTGATGATATTGACGGGACAATTGATGATTCGACCAAAATCTATTCTATGGCTGGTGCCGAGGATAAAAAACCAACCATGACAACATCGGAAATAATTGATCTTATTAAGAATGCTCAAAAAATCCCTGTTGAGCGTGATACCTTATATAATATAATTCGCGAGTACTAAACACCGAATTAGTAAAGAATTAATTTTAGTTTATCACTACATAATTTTATATTTGCCTTATCGTTAATGTAATTGGTATTTATTTAAGATTGATCTAAGATGACTTTTTTAAAATTTCTGGCAAGTAAGCTGTTCCTAAAAAACCTGTTATATGCAGTCGCTCTGTTAATTAGTATTTTTCTTATCTTTTTTATCGTACTCAGAATTTATACCCATCACGGACAAGCAATTCCTGTTCCTGATTTAGCCGGTTTAAGCGTTGATGAAGCGAAAGATGTTTCGAAGAAAGATCAATTCAGAATCGAGGTAGCAGACTCAGTATTTAATAGCGATCTTCCGAAAGGGACTATTATTGAGCAAAATCCATTACCCGGATCGAAAGTAAAAAAGAAAAGAAGAATATTCGTTATTCTTAATGCGGTAAACCCAGAAAGTGTTAAAATGCCAAATACCGTTGGTGTTTCTCACCGACAAGCAGAAGCAATGTTGAAAAACCTGGGCCTCGAAATTGGCAAACTTATCCATGTACCCGATATTGCAATTAATAATGTACTAAAACAACGTTTTAACGGGACTGATATACTTGAAGGAGAATTGGTTCCCAAAGGATCAAAAATCGATTTGGTTTTAGGACGCGGATTAAGCGATCAGAGAACCCAGATTCCTGATCTTTTTGAACTAAAACTGATGGACGCAAAAAGCAGAATTTTACAATCGGCATTTAATACCGGAGCTGTTATCTATGATCAATCTATTGTTGACGGAACCGATTCGATAAACGCAAGAGTTTGGCGACAATACCCATCATTTGAAGAGAATAAATTACTTAACCTGGGCTCCACCATTGATATTTGGTTAAGTATCGATTCAATTAAATTTATTACAGCCGATACGCTAAAATTAAACCATTAAATTAGTTGAAACATCTAAAAAAATATTTCCTTTTTTGTTTTTTTTGGTTAATAGGGGCTGTCCTTTTTGCTCAGGAAACGCTTACAAACCTTATTTCCAATCCAGAAATAAAAAAAATATCAACCCAGATTATTAAATCTGAAAAAAAACACCCAAAAGCATCGTACGAGTTGCCTTTTATTGATGATTTTGCACGATCAAATGGATATCCTGATTCAGAAAAATGGATAGATAATCATGTTTTTATTAATAATTCATATCCCATTGAACCTGTTTCTGTTGGTGTTGCTACTTTCGATCCATTAAATAATGAAGGAGATTTATACGCTGAGGCAGGAATTGTACCTTTTGGTGCTGATACATTAACCTCACAACCTATTAATCTAAATTTCCCAGGTAATACGAGTATATTTCTAAGTTTTTTCATTCAACCTGGTGGATTAGGAGATACATTGGGTCCAGAACCAGAAGATAAACTTTTTGTGGATTTTTTTTCGCCCGATTCGGCAAAATGGTATCCTGCATGGAATATTACCTTTAATTCAGTCGATTCATCTCTTACAGAGTATTTTCACTTTGACTCAACAACCACTATTACAAAAAATTCAGAAATCCCGCCAAATAAAAGTTTTAAACCAGTTATCATCCCTGTTAGAGAAGATCAATACCTAAAAAACAATTTTCAGTTTAGATTTCATAACAAGGCCAGCTTAGCCAATACAACCGGAACGCCTCGTGTTGCAGGCAATAGCGATCACTGGCATATCGATTTTGTGCGATTAGATTCTGCAAGAACAGAGACCGACACGGTTATAGATGATTTGTGTTTTATTAAGCCCTTGGGCTCATTGCTCAATAACTATGAATCGATTCCCTGGTCGCATTTTTCGCGGGCAAATGCATTCGAAATGGACGATAGTATTACGATTTATTATGCCAATCGCAGTGATAAAATAAGAAACACAGGAAATAGAGAGTTTGAAATAGAAGATTTGTGGGGAGGAACAGGAACTTACACATTTACTGGTGGAACAGGCGATAATATCGATCCATTTACCACCGAAACCTATAAAGCAAAAACAAACTATATTTTCCCTTACAATCCATCGAATGACTCTGCTATGTTTGAGATACGAAGTTATCTTGTTACTGATACCTTTACAATAAGAAAACAGTACAGATGGAATGATACCTTGCGTTATCTTCAAAAATTCTATAATTACTATGCTTACGACGATGGAACTGCCGAAAATGGGTATGACTTAAGTGGTGATGGTACTGAAAACGCAATGTTAGCGATGCAATTTAAAACATATAAAAAAGACACCTTAAGAGGAATTCAGATTTATTTCAATAGAGCTCTTGATAATGTAAACGACAAATACTTTAAACTGGTAGTTTGGAATGAAATAAATAATAAGCCCGGCTCAATAATCTATATTAAAGAAAATATCAAACCCGTTTTCGAAGACAGCCTGAACAAATTTACAAGCTATGTTTTTGATACAACCATTGTACTTGAAAACAATTTTTACATTGGTTGGCAGAAAGTATATTCCACCTCTTTAAACGTAGGATTCGACCTGAACAGAAACAATAAAAGCAAACTTTTTAAGAATTTTACAGGTAACTGGGAGCAATCAGTCATAAATGGTACAGTTATGATTAGGCCTATGTTTGGTGAAAAAATCGTTATTACAGGTATTGACAATCCTGAAAACACAAACAAAATTGATTTTAGTGTATATCCCAATCCCGCAAGAAACTATTTAAATATAGATTTCAACTGGGACAATGCGAACGAAACCACCATATCTGTTTTCGACATGAATGGACGCCAGTATATAGAAAATAGTTATAACAATTCTGAAATTGATATTTCCGATTTGCCCGCAGGTATTTATTTTTTAAGATTAACAACATCAATCGGACAAATAGGTACAAAAAAATTTATTGTTATCCGGTAATTTAAATAAATATGAAAACAGAGAATATAATCGACAATGATTTACCGGAAAGCGATGATCAAGAGTTATTTGAACATTTTAGATTTATAGCCGATCCGGGACAAAGCTTATTACGTATTGACAAGTTTCTTTCGAACCGAATTGAGAATGCCTCGCGTAGCAAAATACAAAATGCTGCCGATGCTGATTGTATTTTAGTAAATAGTAAACCTGTAAAGTCGAATTACAAAGTTAAGCCCGGCGATATTATTTCGGTGGTAATGCCTCATCCACCAAGAGAAATAGAGCTTATACCAGAAAACATTCCTTTAAACATCGTTTTCGAGGACGATTCGCTTATAGTTGTAAACAAAACTCCCGAAATGGTTGTACATCCTGCTTATGGCCATTATACCGGAACACTGGTTAACGCATTGATGTATCATTTAAAAGATACTCCTTTGTTTAAAACCGGAGAGTTGCGGCCAGGACTAGTTCATAGGATTGATAAAAACACATCAGGATTGCTCGTTGTAGCAAAAACAGAACAAGCCCTGAATAAACTGGCAAAACAATTCTTTGAAAAAACATCTGAAAGAACTTATAATGCCTTGGTTTGGGGATTATTCGAAGAAAAGGGAGGAACCATTGTTGGTAATATTGGTCGAAATATTCGTAACCGGAAAGTTATGCAGGTATTTCAGGATGAATCATTAGGTAAACATGCTGTTACACATTATAAAGTTTTAGAAGAGCTGGGATATGTAACCTTAATTGAATGCAAACTTGAAACCGGAAGAACTCACCAGATAAGAGTGCACTTTCAGCACATTGGTCATCCGTTGTTTAACGACAGTGAATATGGTGGTGATCAGATATTAAAAGGAACCACCTTTACCAAATATAAGCAATTTGTGAAAAACTGTTTCGATATACTTCCACGACAAGCATTACATGCAAAGACACTAGGCTTTAAGCATCCTGAAACTGGTAAATTTATGCAATTCGACTCTGAGTTACCTGCTGATATGGTAGAAGTTATTGAAAAATGGCGACGATACATTTCAGGCAGAGATATGGAAAACTAAAAATCCTGATCTATTTAAGTTATTTAATTTAACGGTCTCGGCATTGAAAAAATATGGGTTTTCTCGCTGTTTCATTCTTAGTCGTTAATAATATTAAAATAGTATAAATGTTCGAGAACCACTTCACCCTGCATTTTTTTGATGTCGTGATAGCCACAGTTAAGTGTGCTTTTTATTTGTTTTCCAAAATTCATGATTTTCATCAAGGAATACTATATAAAAAATATTGTCTTCAATATAACCTATTATACATTCCCTCCCTTGGATGTGGATACTAGCCCATTTAACGCCATCTGGGATGTGTCTGGGATGATGAAATACTGTATTTGGTGGGAATGCTACTTTTGTATAAACTTTTATAATTTGCTGTTGAATTGCCTGGCTAATAGTTAATTGATTGATACTTGATAATTTATCTAAAAGCAAAGAAAGAAGTTCTTTTTTTTCCCAGTCTTTAAATGATTGACCTTGGGTTCTATCAAATTCTTTTAAACTGAATACTACAAATCTTTCAGGCTGAGAATATATATTGTTAAGCTTCCTTGAATGCCTTTCATATGATGCTTGAGTTCTTGGCTTAAATTTATTTATTTTACTCATACAGCAACTTAATTAGTCTTTCTTCTCCACCAAAGTATGGAATAGCGCCATATTTTCCTTGAATATAGTTCTTATCGAATGCAGATTTATTTCGGACTAAAGTAGTTTTAAAGTCTGCTAAAGAGTATATTTCTGATGCTCCAAATTGATTCTTTTCAACAAACCAAATTTGGTCACGACGAAATACATCTCTATTTAAAATTGATGTGTCATGTACTACAAATATTAATTGAGCATTATTTTTATTATAATAATGGAAATAATCAATTAATTTTTTTGTTAAAACGGGATGTAACCTTGAGTCTAATTCATCTACAATAAGCCTTTTTCCATTTTTTAAAGTATCATACCATGGACCCAGTAAGTAAATTAATTTTTTAGTACCTTCTGATTCTCTTTTATCAAAATTGAATGGAATCGTATCTATTAATAGATTGTTTTCATCATATTTCTTGTGCCAAGTTAAAACTTGGGCTCTTTTGGGTTGTTTCTTCTGAATCTCTTGAACACTAGAAAGTAAATTTACAATTTGTTCATTTTTTGGATTCTTTCTTAATAAATCAAAATCAATTTGATCATTTTTTTCTTCTGTGGTTGAAATATCAGAAATTTCTAAAAATTTCATGAATTCTTTAGTCCAACTTTTAAATTCTTCATCATTTTTCAATTTCTCAATAGTGTAATTTTTAAAGAACATATCATGAATTCCACTTATTGAATTGAAGTTTTTAAACCACTTAATTATACTTTCTGAAATTTCACCATTAAGCTGTGCAACTAAAGTAAGAAATAAAACATTTTCTCTAACTTTGGATTCTAATCCAATACCCTCTAAAAAAGATGACTTATTTATTAAAATCTTCTGCTTTTCTCTTTTAAAGAGAGGTACTTCTTTAGTTGTAGTATGGAATAACCATTCAGCAATTATTAAGCTATCATTAATTTCAAAGCCGTACCTGAATTTTTTATTGTTTTCTATAAAAGTTACTTCAAAAAAACTTGGGTCAATTTCATTTTTCGAATTTAATAAGAACTTTTCTAAAGGAATTTGAAATTGGAAATTTTCCATAAGTGCATCACGAAAAGAATTAAGAACTAAGTTCTTCATAAAACTCAATGAATTTACAAAATTACTTTTCCCACTTGCATTATTCCCATATATAACTGATGATTTTAGTAAATTTAAATTTTCTGAAACTTTTATTAAATGAGTATCTTCATGTTCTTTAAAAGATTTCATACTTGCCATTGAAAAAGTATTTAAATCTTTAAATGACAAGAAATTCTCAATTTTAAATTCTAACAACATAATATTTAATTTTTTTGTAAATATACATTTATTTTCAATAAAAACAATAATTTACGATTTTGTTGCAGAATTTTGGTTTTGTTATCATTTATTTGTATCTAACTATTTCGTAAATTGTGTAAAATTAAACATTGAGGATTTTATGAAAACAAAAACCATTTTACTTTTATCTTTACTTATGATTAACCTGGCATTTTTAATCGGATGTAATCAGTTAAAATACAAACCTTTAAATACGGTTCCAAATGTAGATTTAAATAAATACATGGGAAAATGGTACGAGATTTCAACTATCCCACAACGATTTCAAAAAGGGTGTCATTGTACAACTGCCAACTACAGCCTTACCCAAAAAGAATATGTACAAGTAGTAAACTCATGTAGAAAAGATTCTACTAACGGAGCCAATAGTGGTATAGAAGGAAAAGCATTTGTTGTGAAAAACTCTAATAACTCAAAACTTAAGGTTCAGTTTTTCTGGCCCATAAAAGCCAAATACTGGATTATTGATCTGGCTGAGGATTATAGCTATGCAGTCGTAGGACATCCAAACCGAAAATACCTATGGGTTTTGTCACGCACTCCACAAATGGATGACAATACTTATCAGCAAATAATTAAACGACTTAAAGAACAAGATTTTAATACCGATCTCCTAGTTAAAACCATTCATTAATTCGACTCTCTTTTTATTGACTCAGTTTACTCTTTCTATTTAATTAAGTAAACGAGCACCCAAATAACGTTTGTCGTGTTATATTATTTACTTGTCAATATATTACGACCGTTCGTCAGAAGGTTAGAACAAAAACTTAAACAAACCGTAATTATAATCAAAACAAGTATAATAACCGTTATAATACAACACAAAATATGACACAACGTAATCTTAGAAAAATTGATGATGAGGAGTGGAGAGAAATTCCGTTTGCCGATAAAAAGTACGAAGTAAGTAGCTATGGCCGGGTAAAAAGCTATTGTTACAGTAAAAATGGAGGTAAAATATTAAAACCAGGGTTAACAAAAGGATTTTTTACTGTTACTTTTAAGACAGAAGGCAAAAAGAAAACATTTCTGGTTCACAAACTAGTGGCCATGATGTTTGTTAAAAAAGATAACGAAGATCAGGTTATTGCTATTCATCTCGATTGGAATAAACGGAACAATCATTTTTCGAATCTTAAATGGGTTACCCGCGAAGCAGCTTACGACAGAATAATGCCTCGTTTACAGGAAATCAATAAAATTAAAAACAAAGGTATTATACGAAACTCAAAACTTAAACCCGAAGATGTTGAACGTTTAAAATCAATGCTGGAGAAGGGAATTAAACAAAATGTTATTGCTAAGTTATTTTCGATAAGCGAAATGCAGGTTACAAGAATAAAAAGAGGCGAAAATTGGGCAAAGATAAAAGCAACCGCTCATTAATTTAGCACGATGAGAAAAAAACCGTCTCACAAATTTTGCGAGACGGTTTTTTTATTTTTTAAGTAGATTTTAGTTTTAATAATATAACCATAAAAGGATTAATCTTATTTTTGGATATTAAATCTACTGCAAAAATGAAGAAAAATATTGCGATTGTTGCCGGAGGTGATTCCTCAGAATATGTGATCTCGTTGAAAAGCGCCGATCAGATTGCTAAATGGATTGATAATGAGAAATATAATACATATACCATTCTAGCAAAAGGAACTGAGTGGGTTGTTAAAAGCGATCAGTTTTGCGATCTGATAATAAATAAAGATGATTTTAGCTTTTCATTTAACAATCAAAAAACAACCTTCGATTGTGCATTAATTACCATACATGGAACCCCGGGCGAAGATGGTAAAATGCAGGGTTATTTTGACACATTGCATATTCCTTATACTACTTCGAATGTTTTAGCTTCGGCAATTACTTTTAATAAAGTTTTCAGCAAAAACTATTTGAAACCATTTAGCATTCCACTAGCCAACTTTATTACACTAAAAAAAGGCGATATTATTGATGCTGAAAAGATTATTGAGGTAACCGGATTGCCCTGTTTTGTAAAACCTAATTGTGGTGGTTCGAGCTTTGGAGTAACCAAGGTAAAAGAAAAAGAAAAATTACTTGAAGCAATCGAATTTGCGTACAAAGAAGATAATGAGGTAATTATCGAAGAGTTTCTTCCAGGAACAGAACTTACCTGCGGGTTGATGAAAACAAAAGACAAAACAATAATTTTCCCTGTTACCGAAATTGTTAGTAAAAATGAGTTTTTCGATTACGAAGCCAAATACACTGATGGTTTGAGCGAAGAAATTACACCTGCACGGATAACACCAGAACTTACCCTCGAAGTGCAGCAGCTATCGTCACAGATCTATGATATTTTTCAGTTAAACGGCATTGTTCGTATTGATTATATTATTTCGAAAAACAAACCCTATTTTATGGAAGTAAATACTGTGCCGGGCATGAGTGCCGCCAGCATTGTCCCAAAGCAGGTAAATTCAATGGGGCTAACCATGAAAGACATTTTTACTTTAGTTATTGAAGATTCATTAACACAACAACAATTTTAATGGGTTCAAAACGAGTTTACACAACAGCCTGTCCCCGAAATTGTTACAGTACCTGCTCTTTTAAAGTATGGACTGATAATGGAAAAGTTATCAATATCGATCCTCAACCCTTAAACCAATCAACACCTGAAGGAATTTGTTTAAAAGGATTAAGCTATGTAGAGCGCGTAAATTCTCCCAAACGGATATTGCATCCTTTAAAAAAGATAAATAATAAATTTGTACAAATAACCTGGGATGAAGCTATAAATGAGATTGCAGAAAAACTAAATTATTACAAATTAAACTTTAGTCCACAATCGGTATTGTTTTATTATGCAAGTGGAATGTCCGGACTGCTAAATTCGGTAAGTATCAATTTTTGGCGCATGTTTGGCGGAGCCACAACCGTTTATGGCAATTTATGTTGGCCGGCTGGTTTAGAAGCAACCCGATTAGCACTGGGCGAAAACAAACACAATGTTACATGGGATCTGGAGAATGCAAAACTAATTGTAGTTTGGGGTAAAAATCCAGCTGAATCAAATATTCAGCAAATGATTCCGATTGAAAAAGCACAACAAAAAGGAGCCAAACTTATTTATATTGATCCGCGAAGAACAGCCTCTGCAGAAAGAAGTGATTTGTTGATTCAACCAGTACCAGGAACCGATGGCATTTTAGCATTAGCCATTGCAAAATTGTTAATCGAAAAGGATCTGATTGATCATCAATTTATAGAGAAGTATGTGCTTGGTTTTGACAAATTTAAGGATGCAGTTTCAAAAATAAATATTGATGAAGCAAGCAAAGAATGTGGTGTTTCTGTTCCTTTTATCGAAAAAATAGCCAATTATATTGGTACAACAAAGCCAATGACATTAATCCCAGGCTATGGGATGCAACGATACACAAACGGTGGTCAAACCACCAGATGTTTACTGGCATTATCAATTATTACAGGCAATACAGGAAAGGTTGGTGCCTGCTGGCATTATGCCGATTTGCAAAGTGATATTTTCAGTCATATTAAAGAACCTGTTAATTATTTCCCTCCCGAAAAACCCGATGGTATTTTCCGCCGGGAAATTGCTACGGCCCGATTGGGTGAAGATATGTTGCGTTTATCGAATCCTGAGTTAAAAATGGCTTGGGTTGAACGAGGAAATCCACTAACTCAGAATCCCGACAGTAATAAAGTAAAAGAAGCTTTCCGAAACCTGGAGTATAGAGTTGTAGTAGAGCAATTTATGACCGATACTGCGCTGGAAGCAGATATTGTTTTGCCTGCAAAAACCATGTTTGAGCAGTCTGATATCATTTCCTCCTACTGGAATCCCTATGTTCAGTTACGACAAAAAGTTATCGATCCAATTGGTGAAGTAAAACCTGAAACAGAGATTTATTATCTATTAGCTAAAAAGCTTGGATTTGCTAATGAAGATATTGAAAAAAATATTCCATTCCCTTCTGATGAAGCGATAGAACAATGGTTAAATGAAAAGTTAAAACCTTTTCCTGAGCTTACTATTGAAAAATTAAAACAAGGGCCAATATTAACTCCTGGTTTGCAAGAAATTGCATTTTCTGATTTTAAGTTTATAACACCATCGGGTAAAATTGAATTGTATTGCGAAACCGCACACAAAAGTTGGGGCGTTAATCCGCTACCAACATATGAAAAGATGGTTGAAGGAAAACAAAGTACTGGTTCAAAATATCCTTTTAACCTAATGTCACCCAATACAAAAAACAGAATTCATTCACAATTTGGAAACCTAGAAAGTATTAAATCTATTGATCCTGTGCCATTTGCAACAATAAATTTGGATGATGCACAGAAAAAAAGAATTAATAATAATGATATTATCAGGGTTTTTAACGATCGTGGAGAGCTAAGCATTAAAGCGCGAATTGATGCAAGTTTGCGACCTGGAAATATTGTTATTGTTAATGGATATTGGCATCAGGAAGAATCGTGTCCGAATATATTATCGAAAGGTCGCGAAACAGACATGGGGCACGGATCAGCCTTTCACGACAACATGGTTGACTACGAAAGAATTGCAGGTAATGAAAAATAATATTTTTACGTTTGACCAGAATAAATGTGTGGGTTGCCATGCTTGTGTTATAGCCTGCATGAACGAAAATGGATTTCAGATCCCTGAGCAATGGAGAAATATCCATAAATCGAATGAAACTCACTTTCCTAGTCTTCCTTTATTTTATCTTTCGTTAGCCTGCAATCATTGTGAAGATGCTCCCTGCTTAAAAAACTGCCCTGCCCTTGCCTACTCACGCGATGAAAAAACAGGAGCAATTATTCATCATCCCGAAAAATGTATGGGATGTAAATATTGCACATGGGCTTGCCCCTTTGACGCACCTAAATTTAATCCGATAACCAATATAATTGAAAAATGTAATTTCTGTAATCATCGTATTAATGAAAATTTAAAACCAGCCTGTGCAAACTTATGCCCCGTGGGTGCTTTAGATTTTATTAACGAGGATTTTTCAAGAGAAGAGTCAGCAATAAATAGCCCTGTTCCGGTAAATGTAGGTTCAAATATTAAAATAATTAAACTCAGAACAAAAGATGGTCCTGAAATGGATTTGTCATTATTCTCGGAACAGTCATCGCATGTAAATATAAAAACTAAAAAAAAGATAACCGCTTATAACGAATGGCCATTAATCGTTTTTACCTTAATCTCAGCATCGCTAGCTGGTTTATTTTTTTCTGGTATAACCACCACCTTTTCTGTTGACAACAAAGTTTTTATTCTACTTTCTCTAGTACTGGCAGCAATTCTAAGCATGCTGCATCTTGGTAAAAAGGAAAGAGCATGGAGATCAATAATCAACATTAAAAATTCCTGGTTAAGCAAAGAAATTGCATTTTTTGTATTATTCTCTGTAATTATTTTTTGTGATTTGTTCGTATTTCAAATACCACCATGGATTATTTCAGTCGCGGGGATGTTATTATTAATTTCCATTGATATGCTTTATCAGCTTGCAACCTGGAAATGGCCTCTAAAAATTCACTCGGCACAAAGCTTATTTATAGCAATAACAATTTATGCATTTATTACAGGTTCATTACCATTCATCCTGTTTATTGCAACCTTAAGGTTGTTGCTTTATGGTTACCGAAAATTTAAAACTCATCAACACTTTAACATTATTACAATTTTTAGAGTATTGGTTATTATTTTTGCAGTTGTTTTATTGTACTTAAATAATTCAACCTGGTTGATTTTTGTGGTATTATTAGTTGGCGAATTAATTGACAGAATTGAATTTTATAATGAACTGAATGTTCCGAACCCTGCTATAGAATTTTCAAATCAACAATCATAAATTCAATCTTCAATTTCGGCTTTTGTCATTGGAAATTTATAATTTTGTCAAATGAAAAATACGATTCTAAATATTGAAAAATCAACTTTAATAATACTTTCATTATTTATTATCTTTATTAACTGTACCAACTTTTCGATCATTCCAAATCAATCCAGTCCAATACAAGAGATTCCAAATGAGTATATGTTAACTGAAGCATTGGACTTGATTTGCACACCAATCCAGAACGAACATCTAACAAACTACATATCAATTAATTACTCGCTACTTTACAAAAAACATTTAGCTGATTTTTCATTTCAGGAGAAATTGATTGAGTTTTTAAATGAAATTACTATCACCGAATCGATTTCTGATTCATTAACCATTTTACCCAGCATTGATTCGATAGTGTTAATCTTTCCTTTCCATTATTTCTGGTAATCGCAAAGCTTTGTAACAAAATGTAACAAAGAGTTTAGCGATACACAAAAGTGTAGCGCATATTAATTATTTAATTATCAGAAATAAAAATTATGGAAACATCATCAATTATAATAGGATTAGCATGTTTAGTGCTTATTATTTTACCAATCTTTTTGCTCAATTTATCAAGAAAAAGAAAAGGACAAAGCATCCTTTCAAAAATACAATCACAGGCAACTCAGAATAATGGCAAGATTACTGATTATGAATATTGGAATAACTATGCTATAGGCATCGATTCGCAGGCTGGCGTAGTTTACTATTGGTCGAAACTGAACAAAAATGAGCCTTTTCAGAAAATTGAGTTAAGTAAAGTAGCTCTTTGTAAGATAACCAGCCTTCGTGATACAGATAATACTGATAGTGAAAGTCTTATTTTGGAATTTACATTTGCTGATAAAACAACAAATAGAAAGATTATTTTCTTTAATTCAGATCATGATGGATTAACTATGCATGATGAATATCAACTGGCAGAAAAATGGCTAAAAACCATTGAAAAATACAAAGAAACGGTAAAAACTAAATAAAAAATAAAGCCTCAGATCATTCTGAGGCTTTTACTTTTAATTCTGCTAACAATCTATTTTACTGGTTCGAAAGTAAATTTACCTTCTCTGTAATCATCAATTGGAGCACAGGTACAGATTAAATTACGATCACCATAACCATCGTCGATACGACTAACAGTAGGCCAGAATTTATTTTCGCGTATCCATGTTAAAGGAAATGCTGCTTTTTCTCTAGCATAAGGACGATTCCATCCATCAGCAATAACTACTTCTTGTGTATGAGGTGCATTCTTTAACACGTTATTTTCCGCATCGGTTTTGCCGTCTTTAATCTCAATTATTTCATTATAGATCGAAATCATTGCATCAACAAATCGATCAAGTTCTTGTAACGATTCACTTTCGGTTGGTTCAACCATTAATGTACCATGCACAGGGAAAGATAATGTTGGTGCATGGAAACCATAATCCATCAATCGTTTTGCAATATCGGCTTCAGTAATGTTTGCCATAGCTTTAAAGTTGCGGCACTCTAAGATCATTTCGTGTGCAACAAATCCGGTTTCGCCCGAATACAAAACATCAAATTGTTTTTTCAAAGATGCAGCAAGATAGTTGGCATTAAGAATAGACATTTTACTTACAGATGTAAGTCCATCGCCACCCATCATTTTAATAAATGCATGAGAGATGGTTAACACACTCGCACTACCCCATGGAGCAGCAGCAACAGCTTTTACTCCTTTTTCTCCACCCACTTTTACCACTGGATGCGATGGCAGATAAGGTTTTAATTTTGCATTCACTCCAATTGGACCAACACCAGGACCACCACCACCATGAGGAATAGCAAATGTTTTATGCAGATTTAAGTGACAAACATCAGCACCAATCGTTGCAGGATTTGTTAGTCCTAACTGTGCATTCATGTTTGCACCATCCATATATACTAAACCACCATTTTTGTGGATTATTTCATTCATTTCTTTAATGCGGCTTTCGAAAACACCATGTGTTGATGGATAAGTAACCATAAAAGCAGCCAAATCATCTTTATGCAGTTCGGCTTTTTTCTTAAGATCCTCAACGTCGATATTCCCATTTTTATCGCATTCAACCACTACCACTTTCATTCCGGCCATTACAGCACTTGCAGGGTTTGTACCATGCGCTGATGATGGAATAAGAACTACAGTACGATGACCTTGTCCGTGCTCAATATGATATTGACGAATAACCATTAAACCAGCATATTCGCCTGCAGCACCTGAGTTTGGCTGAAATGAAATAGCATCAAAACCGGTTACTACCTTTAAATCCTCTTCTAGTTCATTAAACAACTGATGATATCCTTCGGCCTGATAAGCAGGAGCAAATGGATGCATCCCTCCAAATTGTGGCCAGCTCAATGCAAACATTTCGGTTGCAGCATTCAGTTTCATGGTACAAGAACCAAGTGAAATCATCGAATGAGTTAATGAGAAATCTTTTCTTTCGAGCTTTTTTATATATCTCATCATCTCAGTTTCTGAGCGATATTTGTTAAATACTTCTTGTTTAAGTATTTGGCTATTACGTTGGGATTTTTTATCAAAAGCTATTTTTTCGGATGCACTTGAAATATTATCTGCTTTTTTTCCTACAGCTTTTGCAAAAATCTCAATAACATTATTTACATCCTGGATAAGAGTTGTTTCATCGGTACTTATACTAATGGTTTTATCATCAATATAATTGAAGTTGATTTCTTTTTCGAGTGCTATTTTTCTAATATCAGCAGCTTTAACATTGCCCAGATTTATTTTAAGTGTATCAAAATAATCTTTGTTCTCTTGAGTATAACCTAAAGCCTGCAATTTTTCGCTTAATGTAACAGCCATATTGTGGATATGCAAAGCAATGCGTTTTAATCCTTCTGAACCATGATAAACGCAGTACATTCCAGCCATTGTAGCTAATAATGCCTGAGCAGTACAAATATTAGAAGTTGCACGTTCGCGTTTTATATGTTGCTCACGGGTTTGCAAAGCCATACGAAGAGCGAGTTTATTTTGTGCATCTTTAGAAATACCAATTATACGTCCTGGCATACTTCGTTTAAACTTATCAACAGTAGCAAAATATCCTGCATGAGGACCTCCGTAACCCATTGGAATTCCAAAACGCTGAGTTGATCCAACAACCACATCGGCACCCCATTCTCCGGGAGGTGTTAATAAAACCAAACTCATAATATCGGCAGCAACAGCAACAGCTATTTCTTTATCGTGTGCTTTGGTAACAAAATCTTTATAATCAATAACTTTACCATCAGCAGTTGGGTATTGGATTATAGCACCAAAAACTTTGTCTGAAAATGATATTTCAGAGAATTTACCTTTTACAATTTCTATACCTAGTGGATTTGCTCTGGTTTCAATAACATCGATGGTTTGAGGAAACATATTTTCATCAACAAAGAAAATATTGGCTTCGTTTTTAACCTGAGCTCTTGAGCGGGCATTAAAAAACATGATCATTGCCTCAGCAGCAGCTGTAGATTCATCGAGTAACGATGCATTAGCTATTTCCATCGCTGTAAGTTCCATAATAACAGTCTGGAAGTTTAACAACGCTTCTAAACGGCCCTGCGAAATCTCTGCCTGATAAGGAGTATATGATGTGTACCAACTTGGGTTTTCGAGTATATTTCTCTGTATTACCGCTGGCATAATAGTATCGTTATAGCCCAATCCGATAAATGTTCTGAAAAGCTTATTCTTTGCAGCTATCTTTAATAATTTTTGCTGATACTCATATTCACTCATCCCTTTTGGAAGATTAAGTGGTTTCTCCAACCGAATTGCTTTTGGGACAGTTTTATCGATTAGTTCGTCGAAGGTTTTTACACCAATTTTCTTTAACATTAACTCTATCTCATGATCGCGTGGACCATTGTGACGTTTAATAAAATTATCAAGAGCCATAATTGTATATTATAAATGTTAGTATTACTTAATTAAAAAACATTCAAAATTAAAAAATTAGACAGAAGAATTATCAAAACAACTAATTTGTAATTATTTAAAATGGTATGTTATAAAACAACTATCTTTATTAATTGTTTAGCACTTGTTTTTATTGGTTTACAAAAAATGGATTGTTCTTTTTTTCATAACCAATTGTTGTTTTATCACCATGCCCCGAATAAATCACAGTATTTTCGGGCAAGGTAAATAGGTTTTGATTAATTGAGTTGATGATTGTATCAAAATCACCACCAGGAAGATCTGTTCTGCCTATACTTCCTTTAAAAAGAACATCACCCACCATAACAAAACCATCCTTTGCACCATAAAAAGCAATACAGCCCGGCGAGTGGCCTGGAATATGCAAAACCTGTAATTCGGTATTCCCGAACCTTATTAAATCATGATGATTTACCCATTTGTCAGGCATTGGAGGTTTTTGAATTGAAAGACCAAAAGCAATAGCCATATCATTAGCACGTTGAAGTAATGGCAGATCTGCCTGATGAGCAATTGAAGGCGCTGCGTACTTTTCAACTAAAAACGCATTACCTAAAATATGATCTATATGACAATGAGTATTAATAATATATTTTACTTTTAATTCCTTTTCTTCGATAAATGTAAGCAATTCGAGCTGTTCGTTTTTATCGTTGCAGCCTGCATCAATTATTACACATTCATTTGTTTCGTCGTAAAGAACGTATGTATTTTCCTGAAAAGGATTAAATGTGAAGGTTTTAATCTGTATCATTATTGCTCAATAAATTATTGTTTTCCCTTTAGCATAGGCACAAATGCAAAATAGCCATGCTCTGTTTCTTTGTATTCATCTTCATTAATTCTGTCAATCGTCATCATAACTTGCCCATCCGAACCACCAACCGGAACAACCATCCTACCTCCGAGCTTAAGCTGTTTTAATAGTTCTCGAGGAATCTCCGGCGCACCAGCGGTAATAATTATTTTGTCGAAAGGTGTTTGCGAAGGAATTCCAAGATACCCATCACCATAATAAAAATAAGGTTTATAACCCATTTCACCAAGTATAACCTTTGACTTAAGAAATAGTTCACGCTGACGTTCGACAGTATGAACTTTCGCGCCCAACTCAAGCAAAATAGCACACTGGTATCCTGATCCGGTGCCTACTTCTAAAATTTTATCGTGTTTTTTAACTTCTAATAACTCGGTTTGGAATGCTACAGTATAAGGTTGCGAGATGGTTTGGCCTGCAGCTATAGGGAATGCCTGATCGCGATATGCAAACTCAATAAAACCGCTATCCATAAAACAATGACGAGGCACTTTACCAATAGCTTCGAGTATTCGACTATCTTTTATTCCCTTTTCTTTAACTATATCAACAAGTTTCTGCCTCAAGCCTTTGTGTCTGTAGGAATCATCAACCATCTGTAAATCTCCGGGGTTTTAAAAATTAAAAACAAAGATAACAGAACAATTTGCAAATTTCAAAAAATCAAAATCAGAATGATAAATCAAAACTATGGCTTACTACTCATAGAATTATGTTAATATTTTAAATATCAATTACATAACACAAATTCATTTCGGTTATTAACACAAAATCGTTGATAAATAGCTGTGTTATTGTGGACTGTAATTTTTTAAATAACCTAAGTTTGTACAAACAACTCTGATGTAGAATGAAAATTGGTATTATTGGAATCAACACATCGAACGAGGAATCGAAAGTTGAACAGCTTAAAAGCTCATTAGGAATAAACTTGTACGGCATTTTCTCACATCACCGCGAAGAAATCCTACCTTTAAGCAAACGATTTGATTTAGATCTGTTTTCTTCGGCGCATCTGCTTTTCGAAAACGTTGATGCTATTTATTTTGCCAACTCACTAAAACCAAATATCGATTTTGCCATTGATGCCCTGAAAAAATCTTGTCATTTATTTATTGAGGATATTTCGGAACTGAGCATGGATGAGATTAAACAGATTTACAAATTAGCTGTTGAAGCACAAATAAAAATACACATTAAAAATGCCTATTTATTTGCACCCGAATATCTTGCTGCATATAACTCAATAACGCAGCCTCAACTCATTGAAATTAACCAGGAGCAGAATTTCTTTTTCAGACCTAAAAATTATTTTTACGAGATTTTTAACGATGTAAGCTTAGCTATTACTGCAGCTAATTCGGGAGTTAAAAAAATATTCGTAACAGCTATTCCTCTTGATTTAAATCATTTTAGTTTAATTTTCATTCGCCTTGATTTTGATAATGGCTGTCAAGCAACTATAAAATATAACAACATCTCTACTGAGAAACAGAATGCTGCAACATTTTACCAATCAAACCAACTCATTAAAATAGATTTTTCTAACCACTTTGCATTAAAACACGATGTAATTAATGGTCAGATTATTACAACCGATTTTAAATCTGAAGCCAAAACTTCGGCAGATATTGAATTAAACCATTTCGTTCAATTAGTAATCAGCGACAACAACAATATCAGCGAAACGCCAAATGAACTGTATATGATCCAGGTTACTCAAAGCATTATGGAAAAGCTCTACATGTTATTAAATCCAACATTTCTGAATAATAATTAACATTAGTTTTATTACTTTTACCACAACAACAATTACAATTTATTTGCGTTGTAAAGTGTAAATGATTACTTCGAATTTTCATGAATAAAACCTTACATACATTAAAATATATTGCCTTCGACCTGCTTTCGGCTATTTTAAGCTGGACAGCATTTTACAGCTACCGTAAACTTTTTATTGAAACTCAAAAATTTGGATATAAAATACCCGTTGAATTAACCTCAAGGTTTTATTTTGGAATTATTATCATTCCTTTATTTTGGATATTACTATATTATTTATCAGGATATTACAAGGATATTTATCGAAAATCAAGACTGAAGGAACTGGGACAAACTCTTTTTACCACCCTATTCGGAGTAACTATAATATTTTTTACCTCATTGCTTGATGATGAAATTGTAAGCTACCAAAACTATTATCGACTGTTTTTTACTCTTTTAATTATTCATTTTGTAGCAACCTATTTACCACGCTTAATTATTACCACCCAAACAAGTAACAAAATACATAAGCGAATATATGGATTTAACACAATCATTATTGGTGATAACAAAAAGGCAGTAGAGATTTACAAAAACATCGAAAATCAGATTGAATCGACTGGTAATAAATTTATCGGATTTATAAATTTAAGCAATAAAGACAATTACCTGCTCGAAAAATACATACCAAACCTTGGATCTATCAACCAAATCAATAGAATTATTAGTGAAAATAAAATTGAAGAAATAATTATCGCATTAGAATCGAACGAACATAAAGAAATAGAAAAAATCATTAATAATCTACAAACAAACAACGTTATACTTAAGGCTATACCAAGCATGTACGACATTCTTACCGGTAAAGTTAAGATGGCCCAGATCTATGGAACACCACTCATTCAGATTTCGCACAGCTTAATGCCTACATGGCAGGAACACACCAAACAGATTATTGATTTTACACTCTCATTAATTGCGTTGGTTCTTTTATTACCACTTTTCCTTTTTTTAGCCATTGGAATTAAATTAACCTCTAAAGGACCGGTGATTTATAGTCACGAAAGAATTGGTCGGTTTGGGAAACCATTTATTTTATATAAATTCAGGTCGATGAACACTGATGCTGAAATAAATGGCCCGGCATTATCATCGCGAGATGATGAACGAATTACTTCATTTGGCCGATTTATGCGCAAATCAAAACTCGACGAACTACCTAATTTCTTTAATGTTCTTAAAGGCGACATGTCGCTTGTTGGCCCAAGGCCTGAACGTAAATACTACATCGATCTGATAATACAGAAAGCACCCCATTACCTTCATCTACAAAAGGTTAAACCCGGAATTACCTCGTGGGGACAAGTAAAATATGGTTACGCCGAAAATGTTGAACAAATGATTGACAGACTAAAATATGATATTTTATATATCGAAAACATGTCACTGTATGTTGATTTTAAAATTATGATTTATACCATACAAACCATTTTCAAAGGTCAGCATATTTAATATTTATCTCAGCTTAAATGTATTCATTACTTTGTAAACAGGACTTTTGGGTGTTAATATACTTTCGTAAAAAATGATTTCGTTTACAAGCACTTCCTGAAAAAAATGATCTCTGTATTTCTCTATCCATTCAATTAATGCATTTTTATTTGTTAGATTTTTTATTCGACCTAAGGTTAAATGCGGTTTAAATACTTTGTTTTCAATCTCAAATCCTGAATTAATCATTACTTTATCAACAAGCACTTTCATATTATCAAGAATTTTTGAGCGCTCAATACCAATCCACATAACTCTCGGATCATGTATGTTTTTAAAAACACCAAGACCTTTTAAAGTAATAGAAAACGATTTAGATTCTGCTAATAATAAAGTTAATTCGCTACTTATTGCAGATATATGATTGTCTGAAGTATCACCAAGAAAAAAAAGGGTTAAATGCATATTCTCTGCGTTTACCCAATTGATTAGCGAGTTACTGAATTTCGATTTCAGATCAGAAAAAAATGTCTTGTTCTCCTCGTTCAATGCCACTTTTATAGCTACAAATGTTCGTTTCATAGGGTAAAGATCTTGAATTCAATGCAAAATAAATCTATATTTACAATTAATCAATACATTTTAACACCAACAAAAACTTAATTTTATGAAAAAAGTAGCTGTTGTATTATCCGGCAATGGTGTTTTCGATGGATCTGAGATTCACGAAGCAACACTCACTCTTTA